>CAVBST010000001.1:0-234025 GCA_963598325.1 uncultured Prevotella sp.
TTCAGAGAACCCCTCAGGGCGATGCCCCAACCCACGTCGCTGCCCAACCGAGGTCGGATGGATCGCCTTCCTGCCGGGACCCGGTAGCGCCGGGCGGGTCTAGAGCCGGCTGCGAGCGGGTGCTGCCTGGCGAAAAATTCCCGGAATGCGCGTTTGCGTGGGAAACGGCCCTTTGAGTGGCGAAAAACCACGGAAATGCGCGCCACGACAGTGATTTTTCGCCATTTGCGCGCATTGCGGTGAAATCTCGCCAGATTCGCGTGTCGCAGCGCGCATTCCGGGAATTTTTCGCCAGATGACCGCCCATTCCCCGCGCAAGCGTACATTGTGGGCGAATCTTGCCAAGGGTTGTCCGCCTCGCGCTTCGACGGAAACCGAGGGGCCAATCCGGCCGCGGTCCAGCAGCGCCAGGCGGGGCCTGCGCTGCTCACTTGGGCAAGCCCGCCGCTCCTCGATCTAGAGCAACAGGCTGTCCCTGTTTAGCAGGAAGTCGTAGACGTTCATCGTGAGTATCCCTTTTTCGTCGTAGCGCGGGGGTGCCCCCTCTTTGGTGATGACGATCTTCTTGAACGAATCGTCCACCTTGGTAAGCGGCCGGCATTCCTGTTCGCGCTTTTCCTCCGACGGCAGGGCATAGGCCGACTGGATGTAGTAACGCTTGCTCCCCTTGTTGCAAATGAAGTCTATTTCCAACTGCGTGTGCCGGCTGGAGCCGTTCTTGCGTGTGTTCGTTGGCACGACACCGACGTCGACGCTGAACCCCCGGCAGATCAATTCGTTGAAGATGACGTTTTCCATGATGTGGGTCGGCTCGACCTGCCTGAAGTTCATCCTGGCGTTGCGAAGCCCCAGGTCGGTGAAGTAGAACTTGAACGGCGTTCCAATATAGCGCCGCCCTTTCACGTCGTAGCGCTTTGCGCGTCGTATCAGGAACGCGTCTTCAAGTAGGCCGATGTAGCGCTCAAGCGTTTCGGTCGCGACGTTGGTCTTCTTTTCGCCCTTGAACGTTGCCGAAAGCTTGTTTGCGTTGGTGAGCGAGCCTATTGCGGAAGATAACACGTCGATAAGGGCTTCAAGGGTGCCGGCATCGCGCACGCCGCCCCGCTCGACGATGTCGCTAAGATACAGCTCGCTATACAGCGATTTCAGGTAAGCCTCTTTCTGGTCGGGCTCGGCCATGCCGAGGGTTCCGGGCATGCCGCCGTATACGGAGTACTCCTCGTAGGCGTCCCGCTTGTCGCCGTCGTAGGCGCCCATGAACTCCGAGAACGAAAGCGGGGAAACCGCAATTTCCGTCCCGCGCCCGCGGAACTCGGTTATGACATCCTTCGAAAGCAGCTTCGCATTGCTGCCGGTAACGTATACGTCCACACCGTCGCGGGCAATCAGATCGATAAGTATCTCGGCAAAGTCTCCCAGCAGCTGAACCTCGTCTAGCAGGATGTAGCGAGTGCCGCTTGTTTTCCCGAGCGCTTCGGTGATGTAGGGGAAGAACACCTCGGGGTCGCGGAACTTCTTGTTGCCGTAGCGGTCGAAAGCCATCTCGAAGATGTTTCCCTCGGGTACTCCGGTTGAAAGCAAGTGCGATTTGAAGAGGTTGAACAGCAGGAACGACTTGCCGCACCTTCTGATGCCAGTGATGATTTTTACCTGGTTGGTGCCCATCTCGCGAATGAGCTGCTTCATATAGGTGGGGCGGTCGATGAGCATAGGGAATCCTATCTGAAATTATTGCGCTACAGCACACATTTATCAGTTAGATTATACGGCCTTTTGGTTGGCTTGGATTTTCTATCTGATAAAAGTGCGTAAACGTGCAAAAATTTCAGATAGAAAAGCTTCTTTTCGCATTTGACTACAGAATCTGTCCGCGGTGCTGCGTTTCCATTGCCGTAGCGCCGGGCGGGGGCTGCGCGGCGAGGAGCCTTTCCGTAGCGCGGCTTCCGAGCAAGCGCCTTCAAGGCGGCGCCCATGGTACTTGATCGTGGATTCCGGGATGAGGCGAACCATGCGTCAAGCCGTTCTCTGCGCCGCCCCTTCGCGCTTGCTCGGAAGCCGAAGAGAGCGAAGGTGGCGACGAGCTGCGTGGGCCCCGTCCGGCGCGGACAGGTCGATAAGCGCTAGCGGCGGCAGAACCGAGAATAAGGGTAACCCGTTGGTTCAAGCAAAACCGAGAACCGCCCCTACCGCTTTAGAGCGTCAGCGCTTTCGTTAGGATAGTGTGGGCCAGCTGGGTTTTGGGGGCGGGCTCGATATGGTCAACACCACTGCCGGTTACCAGCCAGATCTCGTCATCATCCTTGCCGAAGGTCTTATTTGCGCCTACTTCGTTGGCCACGATCATGTCGGCGTTCTTCTTAGCGAGCTTCTTCTTGGCGTTGTCGATAACATCGTTCGTCTCTGCGGCAAAGCCGATAACGGTTTGAGTGCTTTTCTGCTGGCCAAGCGTTTTCAAGATGTCGGGGTTCTCTACCAGCTGTATTGCGCTGAGTTCTTCGTCGTTGATGCCCTTCTTCAGTTTCTTTCCGGCAGGGGAGGCTGGTCGCACGTCGGCTACCGCTGCCGCGAATAGGGCTATGTCTGCATCCTTGAACGCTTCCGAGGCCGCTTCTAACATGTCCTGGGCGGATTCAACGTATTCCATCTGCACGCCGGCGGGAGCGGGTAGGGCCACCGGGCCGGAGATGAGGGTTACCTGCGCTCCGCGCTGTGCTGCGGCTGTCGCCAATGCGTAGCCGAATTTGCCGGAAGAGCGATTGGTGAGGTAGCGCACCGGGTCGATGGGCTCTACGGTGGGCCCTGCGGTAACCATCACACGCTTGCCTGCGTAGTCTTGGGCAGGAACGCATTCGGCGGTTTTCAGTAAACTCAGGCAGGCTTCCACGATCCTTGCCGGTTCGGCCAGTCGGCCCTTGCCTACATCGCCGCAGGCCAAGTATCCGGAATCTGCTTCAACGAAATGGAAGCCGCGACCCTTTAGCGTTTCCATGTTCGCCTGGGTGGCAGCGTTTTCGTACATATGGACGTTCATCGCGGGGGCAACAAGCACCGGCGCCGTGGTGGCCAGCACCGTGGTGGTAAGAAGGTCATCGGCTATGCCGTGAGCCGCTTTCGCCATCACGTTGGCGGTGCAAGGCGCCAGCAAGAGCAAGTCGGCCTCTTGCGCAAGCGAGATGTGGTGGATGGGGTCTGACGGGTCATCGAACAGGCCAACCGCTACTGGCTCATGCGTAAGCGAGCGGAAGGTGAGTGGATCAACGAAATGGGTGGCATGCTCGGTCATCACGACCTTTGCGCGAACCCCCGCCTTCTGCAGTCCGCGCACAATCTCGCAGGTTTTATAGGCGGCAATGCAGCCGCTTACGCCGATTACGACGGTCTTCTGCGTTTCGCTACCCATTGGTCTTTTCTCCTTGGGTCGATGGTTCGTCTGATGGGCTTGATTGCCCATCTTGCTTCTTGTCTCCTTCGATGGTGGTGCTGGAAACAACCAAGGGGCCGTTCACCGTCGTGTCTTTCGGCAGTGCGAAGGAAAGGATCACGGCAGAAAGGAAGGTCAGGGCCACGCTGTTGCCGACGAAGATGTTCTGGATCAGCTCGGGGAAGGCAACGAATATATCGCTTACTTGGGTGAAGCCGATGCCCAGTGCCAAAGATATGGCGGCAATGGTGATATTGCGTTGGCTGAATCCGGCGCTGGCAATCATCTGGAAGCCAGAAAGCACGATGTTGCCGAACATCATGATGGTGCATCCGCCCAGAACTGCATTGGGAAGCGAGCTGAACACGGCGCTGATGGCGGGCACGAAGGCGGCGATCACCAAGATGGCGGCACCGCAGGCAAGGGCGTTTCGATTGACCACCTTGGTCATGGCGATAAGGCCGATGTTCTGGGCGAAGGTGGTCAGCGGGCTGCAGCCGAAGCAACCGGCAATGGAGCTGGTTAGGCCATCGGCGGAAACGGCGCCGCTGAACTCGCGTTCGGTGGGAACACGGCGAAAGCCGATTGCCGCCAATGCGGCTGTGTCTCCCAGGGTTTCTGCGGCGCTCACCAGGTACAGAAGGGCTACTGCGATAATGGCGCCCGGCTGGAATTCAGGGGCGAAGGGCATGAACTGGGGGAGTGAAACCGGGGCGATTCCCTGGAACACCGAGAAATCAACTTTGCCCATCAGAAGCGCAAGCGCATAGCCAACGCCGAGCCCGAACAAAACGGAGAGCTGCTTCTTGCTGCCCTTTGCCAGCCCTTGGAAAACGAGGCAGGCAATCAACGATACGAAGCCAAGGATAAGATTCTCGGGGCTGCCGAAGTCGGTGGCACCCGATCCGCCGCCGAAGCTTTCCGCTCCAACCGAGAGCAGGGAAAAGCCGATGGAGGTAACCACTACCGCCGACACGATAGGGGTGATGAACCTGCGCCAGTATTTGGCGAACAGGCCCAGCACGCCTTCCATCAAGCCGCCGACGATTACCGCGCCGATGGCGGCATTGTAGCCGTATGCTGCGGCAATGCCGCACAGCACGGTGACGAAGGTGAAGCTCACGCCCATAACGATGGGCATCTTCGCGCCAACTCGCCAAACGGCGAACAGCTGAACGAACGTGCCGATGCCCGCAACGAGCATGGCGTTCTGTATCAGCATCGACGTGGTTGTGGCATCGAAGCCCGCAGCGGCCGCAATGATTGCGATAGGGGCAAGGTTGGCAACGAACATCGCCAGCACGTGCTGTATGCCGTAGGGCAGGGCACGGGCAATGGATATCTTGCCATCGAATTCCTGGAGGTTTTTCTGTACCTCGGCGTCTTCGGCCGTTGAATGCTTCTTCATCGGAACGTGATCTCTCCCGTTTCAGGGTCCATGGCATCGACTATTGCCAGCGATTCCAGTTGGTAGCCGCGCTTGCGAAGCTTCGCGCCACCTTCTTGGAAGCCCTTTTCAACGGCAATGCCGATTCCCTCGATGGTGGCGCCGGCATCTTCGCAAACCTCGATCAGGCCGTTCATCGCGCAGCCGTTTGCCATGAAGTCATCGATAAGCAGCAGGTGGTCTTCGGGCCCGACGAACTTCTTCGATACGATGACGTCGAACACCTTGCCATGAGTGAACGATTGCACGCGGGTGGCGTATACCGTTCCGTCCAGATTGATGCTCTGGGCCTTCTTCGCGAAAACTACGGGCACATCGAACACGCGCGCCACGATGGCCGCAATGCCGATGCCGGATGCTTCGATGGTGAGGATCTTGTTGATGGGTTTGCCCTCGAAGCAGCGCTTCCATTCTTCGGCCATCTTCTCGAAAAGGGAGATATCCATCTGGTGGTTCAGGAAAGAGTCTACTTTCAGCACATCGGCGCTTTTTACCACGCCATCCTTTTGGATTCGCTCTTCGAGCAGACGCATGGGCGCTATCCTTTCGTCAAGCCGACTTGCATCGGCGCATATACAGTTGTGGTTATGTTATCGCAAGAGCAGTCGGCCGTGGGCTTGCACATGGGCTTTTGTTGTCTTCGGTTGGCAGGGTGCAATCGGCGTGTGACGTGAGCGTGTTCACCTTGTATAGTCCTTGCTATGAGTAATCGCAAAGCCGAAGATATCCAAAACCTGGAGCAAGCACCCACGCAAGCCGAGGCTCTGATGCGGGTGCCTGGGGCTCGTGGCTTGGCTGAGCGCATTGTTAATTCGAACCTCATAAGCTCGTTTCGCGCCCAGATGGCGCCTGCTTATTTGAACCTGAGCTTGGCGCTCTTGTTCTGGATCTTCATGGTGGCCTCTGTTTTGGGCCTGGCCCTGGAAGACATTTTCCATGTGGTGGTGTACGGCGGCTACGAGAGCCGTGCGGGGTTGGTTTGGGGCCCGTTCAGCCCTATCTACGGAGTTGGCGCGGTTGCGCTCACCTTGTTCTTGAACCGGTTTTACTACACGCACGACCTGGTAATCTTCCTTATTGCCATGGTAGTTGGCGCTGCCCTTGAGTACGGCGCAAGTTGGATGATGGAAACCTTCTGGCATGCTAT
Source organism: uncultured Prevotella sp. (assembly GCA_963598325.1). Lineage (GTDB taxonomy): Bacteria > Actinomycetota > Coriobacteriia > Coriobacteriales > Eggerthellaceae > Anaerotardibacter. The sequence goes on from CAVBST010000001.1 coordinate 6,016, forward strand.
TGCCTGGGACTACACCGGCACGTTCGGTTCCATCAACGGGCGAACCAATTTCTTCTTCGGGGTTATGTGGGGCACACTGGGCCTGTTCTGGGTTCGTATGGTGCTGCCGGTAATCAAGGCTGTTCAGCGTAAGTTCTCGCTTAGGTTCCAAGGCGGCTATTTCAGGGTTTTGAGCCTGGTGCTTGCTGCGTTTATGGTTGTGAACTCGGTGGTAACGGTGCTGGCTCTTCACCGAGAAGGGGAGCGCACCCAGGGCATTCCGCCGCGAACGCAGATCGACGTTTTCCTTGACCAGGCCTTCCCTGACGAATGGCTGCAGCAGCGGCTCCATAACATGACCGTTTCGGCCGATGTTGGCGCTAGCCAAAACCAGGATGGCAAGGCAGAGCCTTCTGCTGTAGACCCAATGGGCAATCTAGGGCAAGCGGCTGAATCGTTGGCCGGCAACGTGGGTGCCGCCGCTTCCCAGGGATAGCTAAGGAGCGGTTGTGTCCAAACAGGCTGATAAGAAAACCAATGCCATGCGCGAGCTCGACCGCGCCAAGCAACCCTACGAATCCCACTGGTTCGAATGTCCGCAGGCGGTTTCGGGCGTAGAGGTGGCCCGTATTCTGGGGCAGGATCCCGACCGTGTTTTCAAGACGTTGGTAACCGTAGGCAAAAGCGGGAATCATTACGTGTTCATGGTGCCCGTTGCCTTGGAGCTCGACTTGAAGAAAGCCGCGAATTCCGTTGGCGAGAAGTCGATCCATATGATCAAGTCCAAAGAGCTTCTGGGGCTTACTGGCTATGTTCACGGTGGGTGTTCCCCGTTGGGGATGAAGAAGCTGTTCACCACCACGATCGATGAGTCTGCCGTGCTCTACGATCAGATCATCTTTTCCGGTGGGCGCATAGGCTGCCAGATAGAGACCAGCTTGGCGGCGCTTCAGGCCGCCGTTCCCGTGGCCGTCGCCGATATCACAGCATAGCCCTGGCTTGCACTTTTCGATGTTTAAGGGGAAGCAGCTCGAGTCGCACTCACAAGCCACGAATAAGGGCTTGCTCTGCATAGTAAAACGCCTGTAGAAAGCTTGGCTCTCTACAGGCGTTTTAGACGGTTAGCGAAGCGTTACCCCTTCAGGCAGATCGTTGGGGTCGAAGGCGTTCTCCTCTTCCGGCTCTTCTGTTTCTACCGGGCTGGTTTCCGCGGGAGGCTCAGGCGCCCCGAAGGCTTGGTTGAATTCCTCGAACTGGAAGCGCGGCACCGCGAAGACGATGTTGGGTATAGCGCCCGGATTCGCTTCGATCCAATTCTGGAACAGCTCGATAACCTGGGAAGCGGGGAATCCCTGGCGCCCGCACCCAAAAGCGCCCACCACCAGGTTGTCAACGCTGTTTGAGGCTGCGATTCGCAGCAAGGTTTCCACTCGAGCTGCCAGGCAGGTATCGCATTCGCGCTCTGAGCGATGGTTTTCCAGGGCATGCTGGCGGTTGGGCTCGGGAATCACCAGCACATCTGCGTTTCGGATCTGCCCCTCACGGCTGAAAACGACATCTGCAAGGTAAGCGGAGCGGTCGGTGAACAGCTGGCCTCGAGCGAAGCCGCGGTTCTTGCGGTGGTACTCATCGGCTATGCCCTCCAAGATGGGGTACAGGTTGCTTTCTGCGCAGATGATCTGCTCGGGCCCGAAGCCGCCTTCTTCGTAGTTTCCGCCGGGGCGGGTGAAGGAAGCAGGGTCTACCAGCAGCGTTTTGCCGTGGGTTCGGTATAGGGCCGATACAGAAAACGCCGTGGTGACGGAGGTGGTTGTCTTTTCGGCGGAAGGCTCCGGCAGCGTAAGCTCGCGGCCTTCGCCGTCTTCGTAGATCTTTACCGAAGCGATCGAGGCTTCGGTTTCGGTGGGGAAGAGCCCCCTTGCGAAGGAGAGGTGCTTTGCGGCTTCTGATTTGCGTTCTTCTCTGGACATAGGCATGGCGAACTCGTTTCTATACAAGGAATACCCTTATATTTTAGTGAAACTTTCATTTGCCTGGGATCCATGTAACCTTGTTGGCATATTCCCGCTTTTGGGGTAGACGCCGCGTTCCCTGCGCGTTCTGGGCGCTTATATGTAACGCGACCATTTGCGTGTTCTGCTAAAGTGTAAGTACGTCAAAACGAAGCTAAAACCCACAAAGAAAGACGTCCCGATGCGAGAAGAGCGCGCTAATTTCAGATTCCTCATCATTTCAGCGATTCTACTGCTTGTAGCGGTGCTCATTTCCGTGCTTTCGTTCGTTTCGTTGGTGAACGCTGGCAACGAAAGCCCTTCGAGCTCTTCTTCCGCCGCCGCTGTTTCAAGCGTTAACGATTTGTCGTATTCCGACGACGATAGCTCTTCCAGTAAGCGCCGCTGATTGGGCTGGCAGTTCTTCAAGAACTTAGCTCGATAAGCCTTCTGCCGTCTTGAAACGGCGCTTCTACTCATCTTCGTCGTTGATCGTCAGGTCTATGTGTTGCGCTACAAAGCCGAAAACCTCGCGGTAATACGTTGCTGGATCCGTGAAGCATGATTGGCAATGCCCCGCATGGGGAACAAGCAGTAACTCGCTTCCTGCCATGCTCTTGCTAACAAGAGGCTCGTCATAGTTTTCCCCGCATGCCCTGCCTGAATAGCGGCTGATAATAGGCTCGCGTTCGCAACCCGCTGCCATGCCTAAGAATGCTCCCATGTAGGGCGCGGTCAGGGTGTCTTCTTCTCCGTGGATAATAAGCAGCGGGAGGTTTGTGCCCAGCACTGCCGAAAGGGGCTTCGACTCGGCCAGGTCGTATCCGCCTGGTTCCTTGCGCAAAACATAGCGCATCAGGTCGAGAGCCGGATGCGGTCTGCCGAATCCTTCGCCTAGTAGGGGCAGGGACTCGTTCCAGGCGTCGGTGAAACTGCTGTCGCAGATGCAGGCGCGAACTTGGAGGGGAAAGTCTGGTTCGTTCGTGGCCATAAGAACGGAAGCAGCTCCAAGGCTTTGGCCATGAAGCACTATCTGGGTGTTCTGTCCGGTTCGTGCGACAATCCAGCTGCACCAGGCAACCACATCGCGCCTTTCCTGCCAGCCGAGGCCCGACCAGTTGCCTTCACTTTCGTTGTGGGCCCTCATATCTACCAGCATGATGTTGAAGTCGAGCTCGGCATAGGCACGGGCGTGTCCCAGGTTGTCGCGCCAGCTGCCGCCGAACCCATGGAAGAACACCACCCAAGGGCGTTGACGTCGGCTGGCGGGAAACATCCTGCCCGATAGCAGGGTGTCGTCGTCGGACCTAACCTGGATGCGACGCGCAACCGTATACGATTCCAGCCAGGCGGCAACTGCATCCGCTTCTTTCTGGCGGTTGAGGTTGATATTCGCTATCTCGTCGGTGTTAAGGTTTGGCGCCATGGATTCCATCAGCCCGTTTGACGAAAGCCAATCGCCCGGGCCGTTTTCAAGCAGGTCGTGGTCTTTGCGCCCCAATGCGCTCACTGTTTTTAAATGCCCCGCAATGAAGGCGATCAGCACCGCTGCAAGGATGGTTGCGACTACGGCGATGCCGGCGGCAAGGAATCCCGAGCGAAACAGCGCAACGCCTAATCCTATGAGCAATAGGATGGCGAGCCAGCCAACGCGAACGCGCCAGGAGGTGGGTTTCTTCTCGTATCCTTCTGCGAGATAGTTAACCTTTTGTGGCATTACCGCTCCCTTAGCAGGAATGGCTATCGTTGTTTCGTTTTTGTGGTGCATCCTACCGCCTTTCTGGAATGAAAAGGGTAGCCCGATTGCCGATGCTTGGCGGGCGTTGTAGTGAAAATGTTGCACGAAATGCAATAAATACGCGAAGGGCACCGTGCTTTGTGCCGGCGCCCTTGAAGAATCCGCTGTTCTATGGCTGTTCGCTTATTTAACCACCAGAACCGGGCAAGACACGTTTTCGGTAACTGCTTTGCTTACGCTGCCAAGCAGAAGCTCTCGAATGCCGCTCAGGCCCCTGGAACCCATAACCACCAAGTTGGCGCCCTGTTCGTTTGCCTCGCCCACAATTGCCGCAGCCGCTTCGCCCGTGCGTACCGTTTGCTTGCATTCCGCTCCCATTTCCGAAAGCAGTTCGGCGGCATGCTCGTTGGCTTGCTTTGCTTTTGCGATGCTGGTGTCCGCTGCGGTTTCAGCCACTGAAAGCACTTCGATTGAATGAGCCTTCTGCAAATCGATTGCGTGGGCGGCAAAGCTGATGGCGTTGAGCGAAGCTTTGGAGCCGTCGGTTGCTATAAGCAGGCTGCCCACGGAAGACCCTAGTTCCTTCTTTGCGCTTTCTGCCGCAAGGCGGGCTTTGTCGAGCTTGCGGTTGCGGAAGTAAACGCCCCAGTTGATGGCTAGGCAGAAGAGGTTCAGGAAGTATACCACCAGTACCCAGTTGATTGCATCGCCCGCGAACTTGGCTACGATGCCGGCGATGTAGCCTGCGGTGATCAGCAATATGAACTGCCAGCTGGTTCCTGCCGCGGTTCCCGCCTTGTAGTTCTTGTACGCGTTGATAGGCCAAGACAAACCGAAGCAGATAAGCATTGCCGCTTCGAGTACTTGCGCGATCATCATGGTGGTTGCTCCTCTGGTTGCTTTCGCTTGAACTCTATTTGGGATAGCACTTCCGTAATTGCGGTTGACCGGAATCCCCTCGTTTTCACAGCAAATTGACTAGGATTGTCGAATTCGCCCCGCGTTCCCATTGCTTAGATGGTTGGTTATTCGCCGCTTGGTGGCTGAATGATGCGCATTTATGAATCATTCCTTAAAAATGCATTAAGTACGACTAAAATAGCCAGTTAGCTCTTTCCCTCTATACGAAACAGGTACGTAATGGATTTGACGGAACTATTGAATACCGTGGACGCCGCTGTATGGGGCCCGCCGATGATCATCCTTCTTCTGGGATGCCATATCTACACCACCATCCGCACCAAGGGTATCCAGCGGAAACTCCCCTTGGCGCTTAAGCTTTCAGTGACCAAAGACGATGGCGCAGAAGGCGATATCAGCAACTTCGGAGCTATGGCAACCTCGCTTGCCTCGACGCTTGGCACCGGCTCTATCGTCGGCGTGGCCACCGCGGTGCTTTCCGGCGGTCCCGGTGCCGTGCTGTGGATGTGGCTTACCGGCATCCTGGGCATGGCAACGAAGTACACGGAAGTGTTCGCGGCAATGAAGTTCCGCGTAAAGGATTGGCGCGGTCAGATGATGGGTGGCGCCATGCACGTTTGGGAGCAGCGCTTCAAGCGGGAAGACGGCACGGTGCCCTGGTGGGCAAAGCTGGCGGCCATATGGTTTTCGGTTATGGCGTGCTTCACCATCTTCGGTATCGGTTGCGCTGTTCAGACCAGCGCTATCACCAGCGTTGTCCAGGCGAATTTCGGCATCGAGCCGTGGATCGTTGCCGCTTTCGTGTGCGGCACGGCCTTGCTTATCATCGTAGGCGGCCTTCAGAAGGTTTCCAGCATCTGCGAGAAGCTGGTGCCTTTCATGGGCGGCGCCTATATCCTGGGGTGCCTCTATATTTTGATATGCAATTCGGGCTACCTTATTGAAGCGCTGCAGCTTATCTTCGAATGCGCGTTCACCCCTCGCGCTGCCTTCGGCGGGGCGGTTGGCTCCGGCATCATGGTGGCGCTGCAGTTCGGCTGCGCTCGAGGCCTGTTCTCCAATGAGGCCGGCTTGGGTACTGCCCCCTTGGTTTCCTCCGCTGCGGCATCGAAGAACCCGGCTCGCCAGGCCTTGGTTGCCATGACCGGTCCGTTCTGGTGCACAGTGGTTATCTGCCTGGTCAGCGGCCTGGTAATCGTAAGCACTCTGTGCGCTCATCCTACGCTTATCGCCGATACGGGGGTCACCGACGGCGCTACCCTTACCAATGCGGTGTTCGCCACCATTCCGCATATCGGTACGCCGGTTCTTATGCTGGGTATCATATGCTTCGCTTACTCCACCATCTTGGGTTGGAGCTACTACGGCGAGCGCGTGACGCTGTACCTGTTCGGCCGCCGTTGGGTACCGCTGTACCTAGGCCTGTACATCTGCATGGGCTTCTTGGGCGGCATCGGCGTGGGCGATATCGCCTGGACGGCTACCGACATCGCAAACGCCCTTATGTCTATCCCCAACATCATCATGGTGTTGGTTATGACGGGGATGGTTGCCAAGGAAACGCAGCATTACGTCTACGACGGCAACATCGAAGAGGAATGCTGTGACGAGATACCCACCCTTGAAGAGAAGAGCGTATTCTTAAGGAAAACCGCTTAGCTGAATGGTTGCTTGCGGCTGCCTTTGGGCGTATCGGGGCGGTGCGACAGAGTGCTCGCTATTTTGATGCGAGCTGCGCTTCGGCGTTGCTTGGCGATGCCCGTACTGGTGTCAGCCGGTTGAAAATCTGCAGGGGAGGGTGCTCTATGGCTCGTATGCCTATCGAATATTCGGAAAGGCCGCGCATCGAGGAGTTGTCGCGCGGCTTGTACCGGCTTGATCTGCCCATGCCCCAAGCCATAGGCCCAACCAACTCGTATGTGTTCAAGGCTGATGGCGTAAGCGATAGCGGCCGCTCCCTTATCGTCGATTGTGGATGCGATGAATCTGAAACGTTTTCTGTGTTCGATTCGGCGTTGCGGAAGCTGGGCATTCCCTGGGATACGGTAGATGTGTTCATCACGCACTTCCATTGGGATCACTGTGCCGGCCTTTCACGTATTTGGCGCCCGGGGATGCGGGTGTTCGGTGGGCTCGCCAGGTTCGCCGATCGCGGCACGCCGGTTATGGCCGCCTCCGAGATAGGCTCTATCGAACGCAGGGTAAGCGCGGCTCACGGGCTCGATGACGTTTACGACCCAGCATACTGGGAGCCTATGACGCGTACGGGATCCTTTGCCGGCCAGCTTACCCATCTTCGTGAAGGGGATGTGCTTGAGGTTGGAGGATATTCCCTTTGTACGTTGGAAACCCCTGGCCACGACATGCATCATCTCTGCCTGTTCGATAAGGATGCCGGCCTTTTCGTGGGTGGGGATCAAGTGCTGTTCAACGGGTATCCGCCTGTGATGGTGGAAGGCGATGACGATCAGCTGGCAATCCTGCTTGGCACGAACAACCGCTTGGGCAAGCTTTCCGCATCGTTGATCCTTACCGGCCACGGCGAAGAGGGGCAGTCGCTTTCGGCCCGCTGTGCGAAGATCTCCGACCATTATCATCGCCAGGTGAAGTCGTTTAGATCCGTCTGCGAATCGGGCTGCACCGACCCGGGGGAATTGGCCTACCTTTCCACAAAGGCTGATCGCCGTACGCCATGGGAAGACCGGCCGATATTCGGCAGGCGTTCGCTGGTAACGCAAACCATGGCGTATCTGAAGTACCTGGTTAGCAAAGGCGAGCTTTCGAACTCATACCCTCTTGTTCCGCTGCGTTGAGCGTTGCGAATGGGGCTTTCTATTGGCGGATTACCATCTAATTTGCGCCATTGCGGCGCTACAATAACGAGCGTTGCGCAATCTATGAGAGAGGTCTGCCATGTCGGATGTTAGCCTAGCCAGTCTTATCACGGATATCCCTGATTACCCGCAGCCCGGCGTTGTGTTCAAGGACATAACCACCTTGCTGAAAGATCCTCAGGGCCTGGCTCGGACTGTCGATTCGTTGGTTGACCATTTTGCCGGAAGGGGCATCACCAAGGTCGTTGGCGCTGAAGCTCGCGGCTTTATCGTCGGTGCTCCGGTTGCGTATCGACTGGGCGCTGGCTTTGTGCCTGCGCGAAAGCCCGGCAAGCTTCCGCGTGAGGTTCGCTCGGCTACGTACGAGCTGGAATACGGCACCGATGAGCTGCAGATCCACCTTGATGCCATAGACAAGAACGATGTTGTGCTGCTTGTGGACGATCTGGTTGCCACCGGCGGCACTGCTGTTGCGCAGGTTGAGCTCATCGAGCAAGCCGGAGCAAAGGTTGAAGGCTTCGGCTTCATTCTGGAGCTTGCGTTCCTCGATCCTCGCAAGGCCATCGCTCAGGCAACCGATGCTGAAGTATTCTCGCTTGTGCAAGTGGATTAGGTCGTCCGATGTGCGATGAGGCGAATATCCGCGCGTGGGTAGGCGATGCCCCTGAAGAGGTTCGGGATGCGACTGGCTCTCTCTTGAAGCATGTTAGCGAACTGCGAGAAGCGCAGGTTATATACCCTCCGCAGGGCCTTATCCTCAATGCCTTGAAGCTTGTTCATCCGCATGACGTCAAGGTGGTTATCCTGGGTCAGGATCCCTACCATGGGCCGAATCAGGCAATGGGCCTTTCGTTTTCAGTGCCTGCTGGGCAGAAGCTTCCGCCCAGTCTTCGCAATATATACAAGGAGCTGGCTGCTGATATCGGTTGCGCCGTTCCCGAAAGTGGGGACCTCACGCCCTGGGCAAAGCAAGGGGTATTGCTGCTTAATACCACCCTCACCGTTCAGGAACACGCTGCGAATTCGCATAGCAAGCTCGGTTGGCAGCTGCTTACCAACTATCTGGTAAGGCGCTGTTTCGAGCTAGATTGCCCCGTCGTGTTCATGGGGTGGGGCAAGAATGCCATCCAGGTCATCGAGGCCGCCCAGCGCGATGCGGGCAAGGCTGCGTTGGAAAATAAGCTTGTGCTGAAGTCCACCCATCCGTCGCCGTTGTCGGCGAACCGCAGTAGCGGACAGCTTCGGGCCTTTATCGGTTCCCGCCCATTTTCTGAAGCTAACGAATTTCTTAAGCGGCAGGGAAGCCAGCCTATCGATTGGGCATGCCTCGGTTGATTCGCCAGAGCCCCGAGGCTTCGTTTGTTCATTGCCTTCTACTGAGGTATATATCTCTCTGTTTGCTTAGAATCGGCAGTGTCAAGCCGCCTCTACAAACTCATGGGTATACCCTTTCAGCTAGTGATAAGAGGCGCGCGTCGATAAGGATCCAAGGACCCAACCCCCGTGCGCTAATCTTGGTCTAACAGAACCAAAATGCTTGCAAGCGATTTTCTCTGGGCATAGAAAGAGGAGCTCCCCCTAGAGCTCCTCTTTAAGTTTGATTCAGATGAATCAGGTGTATGCGTCTGGTCGATTAGTCGAGCAGACCCTTGGTGATGTCCTCGAGCGTGCGGCCGCGAGTCTCAACACCGAAGATGCCCAGCCATACAGCCATGAAGATTGCCAGGATGGCGTTGATCAGGAATACACCCATGGTGCCGAGGGAGGTGGTGATCAGGAAGGAGATCCACATCGGGCTCAGGATGCCTGCCAGGCGACCGAAGGCGTTCGCAACACCGGCGCCACGGATGCGGCAAGCGGTGGGGAAGGGCTCGGACAGGTAGATGGCTGCGGTGGTAACGGAGTTGGTGAACGTGCACACGCAGAGCAGGAAGCCGATGAACATGATCAGCGCGGTGTTCTCGGTAGGCAGGGATGCCCAGATAGGACCGATGATCGCGATGAGCAGGTAGGTGACGATAAGAATGGTCTTACGGCCAACCTTCTCAACGTAGAACGTCAGGGCGCCAACGCCAACCGGGATGCCCAGCTGCATGACCACGGTAAGGGTGGTGGACATGTGCGGGTCGAAACCATTCTTGGTAAGGATGGTGGGGGTCCAGGTGATGACGGTGTAGACGAATACGTTCATAGCGAAGCAGATGAACATAGCGGTAAGCGTACGGAAGATCATCTTCTTCTTGAACAGGAAGCTCCAAGGCAGATCCTCTACCTTTTCCTCGGAAGCACGAGCATTGATCTCGTCATCGGAAACCTCAGCCAGAGTGCCATGCTTGGAAGAGGCGATGGACTCGTACTTGTTCACGATGGCATCTGCCTCGGCATTGTGGCCCTTCATGGCCAGCCAACGAGGAGACTCGTCGAGGAAGAAGAGGCAGAGAACAACCACCAGGGCACCGATGGCGCCGCAGATGATGAACACGGGACGCCAACCCAGCAGGGGCAGGACGACCATGTTCATGGCGGAAGCAACCAGCGTACCGCAGTTGGCGATCAGGCCAACGTAGGACTGATACTTGCCTCGCTTCGTCGGAGGCGTGAACTCGGTAAGGGCAGAGTAACCTGCTGGGAATGCAGCGCCCAGGCCAAGGCCCATGAAGAAGCGGCAACCAGTCAGGAACGTGGCATCGGGGGAGCCGGCTGCCACGAAGCAGAATGCGGTGAAGATAGAACCGCAGATGAGGACTGCCTTCTTGCGGCCGATGCCGTCGGAAATCGCACCGGACATAAGACCGCCGATGAGGTAGCCCACCATGGTGATGGAGTTGAAGATGGCGAACTGCTCCAGCGTCATCCACTGGTTGCCAGCTGCGTCGTAAGTGTTCTGCAGGATGTTGCCGATCGGGCCACCAACAGCCATGTCAACGGAGTCGCAGAACGTGATGCCGGCGAGCAGCCACAAGATCTTCTTGTGGAAGCCAGAGATCGGCAGGCGGTCCAAACGAGCTGCGATGCCATGGTAAGAAGAGTTCAAAGCATCAGAAGCCATTGAAACCTTCCTTTCGCATCGAGGGCTTTCGCCCTGGGGGATAATGCGCCTCGAAAGTCAAAACAGGGGTTACCGGATAACCGGTGATTTGGCTTGGGGAGGCCTTTGCACTCGGGGTGAGTGCGTTTCGGAGCGGGGAGCTACCGAACGGACAATTCGCGCCGGCCCTGTTTGATGTTGGGGAACATGGGCTCGCACAAAATGACCAATAGCTATTATTTGATTCACGCGAATCGAAGTCAATGAATTTAAACCACAAGTGTGGGCGAAACTATCGAGATTCCCGAATGAAATAATAGGTTCACGCTATGGAACCATTCAACGCACAATAACTTGTTCCAATCAACCCTGAACTCGTTATTGTTTTCGCAGCGGCTTATTTACCCTATTTATCATTCGAATTATGTATGTCCTGCGAAGAGATTCGAAAGAATGAACAGGTTCGGCCAGTGCGTTCGAAAAAATTAAACTTATTCATTGAACACTAGAATACGTTATAGAACTATTCATTCTGCAAATGAACGTGTTGCACTGAATCTGGGGGTTGACTGGTACAAGCCAGTATGCATCGCCAATTTAGGCTAATTATGAGCGTTCGCTAGCATCCTCAAAGTCAGGTTTGCACAGTCTTCGGCCGCCTTCTTTTCGAACGTCGGGTAATCCACTTCGGCGGACCCGTCTGCCTTGTCGGAGATTGCGCGGATAATGAGGTAGGGCACCTTGTTCAAGAAGCAGGTCTGGGCGATTGCCGCCCCTTCCATCTCGCAGCAGCTTGCCTCGAATAGGGTAGTTATCCGCTGCTTGTCCTCATCGCTGCGAACAAAGCGGTCGCCCGAGGCTACACGTCCATGGTGGGCGTGTACGCCGAGTTCCGCCGCAGCGGCTTCAGCTGCATTGCTTAGGCTGCTGGTTGCCGGGAACACCGCCGACTCGAAGCCGGGCGTTTGCCCTGCGGCATAGCCGAGGTTCTGCACATCCATGATGTGGTTCACGGAATCGGTTGCTATCACGATGTCGCCGATGTCAATGCTGGCATCGAGCGATCCCGCAATGCCGGTGTTCACGATTTGCGATACATCGAACTTGTCTACAAGCAGTTGGGCGCAGATGGCGGCGTTCACCATGCCGATGCCGCAACGGACCACCACGCAATCGCGCCCTTCCAACGTGCCGGCATTGAATGTCATGCCAGCATACTCTGCTTGCTGAACGGCGCCGCTTGCGCCCATGCTCTTCAAAAGCAGTTCTATCTCAACGTCCATTGCGCCGATGATTCCAATCGGGCGATTGCTGGGGTTGGTCATTGTCGATTCCTTTCGGGTCGAATTTTCGTATGCATCGGAGCCGCTGGTGCAATCGATGTCGGGCGCGTTTGCGATGCTTTGCTTTGTGGGCCAAGCAGTGAGTTGCCGATGCGTATCTCAGTTAGTGCTCGGCGTGCCTTGCGAGGCCGCGTGCCACACTTTATTTAAGTAGCGCTGGATAGTGGGTGTGCTCGTGGTCAAGCTTCTGAAGGGTGTTTTCCAGGTAGCGCTTCGCCCACCATTTTGCTTGCATCAGGTCGGAATCGTGGTAGTTGCCGCATTCCTCGGGCTTGGCGCCGGGGATCTCTCCCTCGAAATCTGCGCAGAACTCAAACAGACGGCTTGCCAGAGGGGCCACATCTTCAGGCTCGTACTCGCCGAATACCACCAGGTAGAATCCGGTTCTGCATCCCATGGGACCGAAGTAGATAACCCGATCTTTCCATTCCTTATCGTTTCGTAGGAAGGTTGCCCCAAGGTGCTCAAGGGCGTGGACAGCAGCTGTATCCATTACCGGTTCGCGGTTCGGTGCCGTCATGCGAAGGTCGAAGGTGGTGGTTACGCATCCCGAAGCCGCGTCTTCGTCGCGGCGAGAAGTGTAGATGCCGGGCTCAAGTGCGTTGTGGTCTACCGAAAAGCTTGCAATGCGTTCCATGGGTCTCCTATCCGTTGGATATCGATAATCTAGGCTCTGTTAGACCAGAATTGACATGTATGAAGTCTCTCTGGCAAACCTTACGGACACCCAATTCAGCTAGCAATGCAAAAGGTAGAACCCGCTATGGATTCAAGGCTCATCCCTGTATGTCAATCTTGGTCTAACAGAGTCATATTCTACGGCAATGAAATGGCCCCACGCGCTGTGCGTGGGGCCATAGTGTTCATCTGCGGGAGATTGCATATGCAGGGGGGGGGTGCGTGACCCTGGTGCTCCATTAACTTATGCGAGCTCTTTGTGCGCGAATCACTTCGCAGGATCCTTCTGAGCCGCGGAAGGTGCGAGGGCTATGCAGCGGCCTTCTTCATCGCCCGCTTGGTCTTCAGGTTTTCCAGGTGGTTCACTATCACAGCAGCAGACTGATCGCCGGTGATGTTCACGGTGGTGCGCATCATGTCCAGGATGCGATCGACGCCGGCCACAAGGGCGATTCCCTCTACCGGCAAACCGACCGATTGCAGCACCATCGCCAGCATGATCATGCCGGAGCTCGGCACGCCAGCGGTGCCGATGGAGGCAAGCACTGCGGTAAGGATGATGGTAACCTGTTGGCCGATGGTGAGGTCGATACCGAATACCTGGGCAATGAAAACAGCACAAACGCCCTGGTAGATTGCCGTACCGTCCATATTGATGGTGGCGCCGAGCGGCAGCACGAAGCTAGAAACCTCGTTGGATACCCCAAGCTTCTTCGAGCATTCCATGTTCACCGGCAGGGTTCCTACCGAAGAGGCGGATGCGAAGGCGAAGGCCATAGCGGGCATCTGCTTCTTGAAGAACGTGATAGGGCTCATCTTCGCAAGCAGCTTCACCAAGCCCGAATACACCAGCACCATATGCAAAATCATTGCCAGGTAGGCAACAACGATAAGCTGCAACAGGGGAAGCAGCACATCGGGGCCGTTAGACGCAACCACGGGCGTGATAAGGCCGAACACGCCGATTGGCGCAAGGCTGATGATGAACTGCATGATCTTGATGCAGACCTCGCTCATGCCGTTAACGAAGTCGGCCACAGGCTTTGCCTTCTTGCCGGCAGCCAAGATGCCGAAGCCGAAGAACAGCGCGATCACGATAACCTGCAGCATGTTGGCTTCCGACATGGGCTGGATGAAGTTGGAGGGGAAGATGTTCACCAGCGTGTCGATGAAGGAGGGCTGCTCTTTCGCTTCGTAGGTCAGGCCCTCAGTGCTCAAGTTTGCCGCCGAGCCAACATTGAATACGTTCGCAACTGCCAACCCGATGGTAATCGCGCAAGCGGTGGTGATCAGGTAGTAGACGATGGTTTTGCCCCCGATGGAGCCAACCTTCTTGATGTCGGAGAGCGAGATCACGCCAGCTACCATGGTGAAGATGACCAGGGGTACCACGATCATCTTGATAAGGTTAAGGAAGATGGTGCCAAAGGGCTTGATGTAGGTTGTGGCAATGTCGGGGTTCGCCTGAAGGGCAAGGCCGGCAAGTATGCCCAACACCAAGGCGATCATGATCCAAGTGGTAAGCGAGAGCTTTTTGTACCAGGGAAGCCGCGCATTGTTCTCGTTGATCTCTGCGGCAGCTTGCTCCAGATCATCCTTGGCTTCTTTTCCAAGTTCAGACAATTGGGACATGGATGCTCCATTCGATGGGTGTAGTGAATGGCTGCAGTGCAGATTATTCCGTTAGCAGCCAAACGTGAATTCTAAACGAAATGACAACCCTTGGGTAAAAGTTGGCCGTCTAAGGGCTTCGATTTCAGCAGATTGAAACACGGAACCCACCCGAAGCCCGCCGTAGCAGGTTTCGGGTGGGTTCCGAGCGGTGTTGCCGTCTTGGCTGCTTTGAGCGCCTTTTGGCAGCTGCTTATTCAGTAAGGGCTGCTTCGAGTTCGGTTATGCGCTGGCGGATGGCGGCGCCTTCATCGGTGTCTTCGATGGTAGGCATCGACGCCTGTTCGCGTATTGCGGTGATGGCCGCCTTCAACTCAGCGTTTTCCTTCAAAACGGCTTCTTTGCCGGCAAAGGGCTCGAGTGTTTCCAACCGCATGCCATCCAGGTCGGATACCAGAGCCAGCCCGCCTATTCCCGTGGTTTTGCGGTAGGCGGAAGACATCCCGCCATCGACAACGATCACTTTTCCGTTGCACTTAATGGGGTTTTCGCCGTCTTTCACCTTCACAGGAACATGCCCACAAACTATATAGGCATGCTGCGGGTCCATCCCGAAATCCTCGAAGATGGCGTTTACCGTCTCTTCGTCTTCATACAGCGTGTAGAAGGGGTTTTTCACCTCTTTACGCGCTTCTTTTTCGGCGATCAGGTACAGCTCGAAAGTGGCCATCTTGCTCTTTGCGAACAGGGGCGATGCGTCGCCGAGCCAAAGGTACCAAAGCAGGTCGCAACCCTTTTTCTTTTTCTCGGGGTCGGTGGCGCTGAATGCGTCGCGAACGTAGGCATCAACTGCATCGAACAGCGCTTTGCCCTTCAGCTTGTTTCCGTACAGGTTGGCTTCCTTCAGCGATCCGTCTTCGTTCAGCGGAACGCACGCATGGAACATCAGGGCATTGTTCTGGATCTTGTAAAGGCTTCCCTTCTGAAGGAACAGCTTCATGTGGCGCTGAAGCTTCTTGCTGTTTATAAACGAGCGCTCCAGGCTTGCCATTGCGCTCTCTTCTTCGGGCGTAAGTGTGTAAGGGTCGTTCGGGTCAACGGTGGGGAACACGGTATCGGTAAGGGCGTATTCGATTCCATCAACCTCAATCGTGTTTGCCTGCCAATCGATGCGGTGCAGGAGCTTCCGGTTTTCCAGGCCAAAGGAGGGGTTCTCGTCGATGAGCTTCGCTTCCACCTTGAACTGAAGGATTGCCATTGCCTTTTGGATCTTGATATTCAGCTCAAGCTCTTCCGCTGGCAAATCGGGGTTGCCCTTCAGCCCGAAGGCAACGCAGGGGTCTTCTTTGTATGCGCTCAGAGCAAAGCTTGCCAGAGGGCGAAGGTCGATGCCGTATGCGTCGGCAAGGATGGAGAGGTTGCCGTAACGGGCGCAGTTGCGAACAACGTGGGCGATACAGCCGCGTTGCCCTAGGGCTGCGCCCATCCATACCACGTCGTGGTTGCCCCACTGGATGTCAATTGCGAGGTTCGAAGAAACCTCTTCCATTACCAAATCGGGATGCGGGCCTCTGTCGTAAACATCACCGACCAGGTGGATCTGCCCAGCGCAAACGGCTCTTATTGCAGCGCAAAGAGCGACAATTACCGATTCTGCGCTAGGGGAAGAGGCAATCTTGGAGGCTGCGACGTTACGATGCTTGGCGCTTAATCCCAAGAGTTCGGTAGCGACCGCGCGATAGGGTAGGGGCATGGCTTCCAGCATGTCGACGTGCGAGGAACCTTTCCCCGCTTCCTCGAGCACCGCTACAAGGCAGGTGAGCAGCGCTTGGTAAAAGCCGGCTCTGTCGGCCGATTTTCCCGCTAGCAAGGGAAGCTTTTCCTCCGGGTAGTAGATAACCCCAAGCAGCTCTTCCTCTGGGATGGCGCAAGAATTGCCCTGCAAAGCCTTATGCATCAATGGTTGGATGGAACCGCAGGCGCTTCGAACTAAATGATTGAACGTCTCAAATTCGCCGTGGACATCCGAAAGGTAGATCTCGCGTGGCCTCGGAAGGCCAAGCTTTGCCTTATCTAGTGCGATTTTGGCAACCGCCTCTTCTTTTGATAGGCGGTTTTGCTCATTGGGATCGAGTTTGGTGCAGGTATCGGGCATGGTCTATCCTCCTGGCTGTAGGCGAGGTATTGCGCTTATTCTAGCGGATAGCCCGATTGCGAAGCTGTCTTATGGCGCACTTAAGCACGCCTGTACTGGAGCTGGCGGTTTCAGTTGCAATTGACCGGTAGGACCCTGCTTAATGCAAAGTCTCAGTTAGGCCACGACTGAGATACGGGGATGAGCGCTTGATCCTTTGCTCCGTCTCTCGTATCGCCAGGTGAATGGTGTATCCACGAGGCTGGCAGGAGTAACACGACGCAAGCGTATCCTGACCTAGCAAGGCTGTTCCTAAAGCTCTGTTAGGCCATTGCTTGGATGATGCGGCTTGCGTTTGACACGAAGTGCCGGATCGCACCGCAAGCAACCGATGCCCTATCGCATAAGCAGATTCGCAACGGGGTTATGATGAGGGAAAGCCCTTATGTTTGTTGGCGAGCTAGCCGTGAGCACCCAAAGGCACCCCATGCTCTTTATGCCGGAAACGACAGCCTAACTGCGCTATTGGCAGCTGCGGTGTTTCGGTGCGCATGGGGCAGGGCTATTGGCAAAACGATGTTGCCAAGCTCCTCGTTGCCATGGGCGAACGCCTCAAGCTGGCCAAAGGCTTTGAGCACCGGAATTGCCCGGCGATAGAATTCTTTTCCAAGGGATGTCGGTACGGTTCCCTGATTGGTTCGCACGAAGAGCGAATCCGGGAACTCTTGTTCCAAGTCGCTAATGGACTTGGACACTGCTTGGACAGTGACGTCTCGTTTTTGGGCAGCTTTAGAAAAGCTGTGGCTTTCGTACACCGAGACGAAGTACTTAAGTTGATTGATATTCATTTTTCCAACCTTTTTGGCGGGATAACGAGCTAAGCAGCTGTTATCGAGCCCTTCTGATGTGCCATTACGTAAGCTTGCATGCTGCTTAACAGATTAAACGGATAACCCCATTTCGGTCAACATTTTATTGATAGCTGTTACCGTTAATTGCATTCGATTTGCCGCAATGAATGCCCAGTCTGAAATGAACGTGTTCTAACTGAATCTTTTTGGGGTTACACTGGTGGTATGGGGGTTCCGCTTAGGTGCGGATCGTAGACATAAGGAGGGGTTGGCCATGTGTGCTAATCGATTTGTCCTGAACAACGTTTCTTACCACGGTTCAGGAGCCATCAAGGAGATCCCGGGCGAAGTTCAGCGTAGGGGGCTGAAGAAGGTTTTCGTCTGCTCGGATCCCGACCTGGTTGGGTTCGGCGTTGTTGCCAAGGTTACCGATGAGTTGGATGCTGCCGGCATTCCTTGGGTTCTGTTCGACAAGATCAAGCCCAACCCGACTATCCAGAATGTTAAAGACGGCGTGGCCGCTTTTAAGGAATCAGGCGCTGATGCGATCATCGCGATTGGCGGTGGTTCTTCTATGGATACCGCCAAGGGCATTGGCATCATCGCCGAAAACCCTGAGTTCTCGGACGTGGTATCTTTGGAGGGCGTGGCGAATACCAAGAATCACGCAACCTTTACCATTGCGGTCCCCACTACAGCGGGCACGGCCGCAGAGGTAACCATCAACTACGTGATAACCGACCCCGATGCGGTTCGTAAATTCGTGTGCGTGGATGTCAACGATATCCCCGATGTTGCCGTGGTCGACCCGGATATGATGGCATCCATGCCGGCTGGGCTTACCGCAGCTACCGGCATGGATGCGCTTACCCACGCAATCGAGGGCTACACCACCAAGGCGGCGTGGGAGCTTTCCGACATGTTCCATCTGAAGGCAATAGAGGTCATCTCTGCTCATTTGCGCGAATCCGTTGCGGAAGCGAAAAGCGGGAAGCCCGGAATCGGCCGCGAGAAGATGGCGCTTGGCCAATATATCGCCGGTATGGGCTTTTCCAATGTCGGCTTGGGCATCGATCATGCGATGGCCCACACCCTTTCGGCGCACTATGACACTCCCCATGGGGTTGCCTGTGCCATGTTGCTGCCCATTGCCATGGAGTTCAACAAGCTGGTTGCGGAAAAGCGTTTGGCTGAAGTGGCCAAGGCGATGGGAGTGGATACGTCGGGGATGGACATGCCTGCTGCTGCCAGTGCTGCTATTGAAGAGGTGCGAAAGCTTGCCAAGGATGTGGGGATCCCCGCTTACTGCGAGAGCTTGAAGCCCGAAGACCTGGATCAGCTTGCCACCGATGCCATGAACGACGCCTGCTTCCCGGGAAATCCGCGAGATGCATCGCATGAGGAAGTGGTTGGCCTGTTCGAACTGCTGCTTGATCCATCGCGCGGGTAATGCAGGTTCCGCTTGAAGATATAGTTGTTGCTGTTCGCATAATCTGCAAATCTATTCAACATATTCCGGTAAATGATGGGAGATATCTCAAATTTTCAAAGGGTCTTTGAAAATTTGGATGAATTGAGAAATATTTTGCCTATTCCGGTTGAATTTTATTACTATTAGGGCAGTTCAGGGGGACGTAGATAATTTAAACCTGAACAGGACAAAATTGCAGAAGTGTGTAATTTGCATTCTGCCGGAATGCTGGTTTTCAACTGATTTTCAAGTCGAAACCAGCGTGTAGAAAGGGAGCGAAAATGGCAGTACCAGAGTTGACGCCCGAAGAGCGCCAGCAGGCATTGGAGAAGGCTAAGGCTGCGCGCACTAAGAGGGCAAAGGTTCGCGAGGACCTGAAGAGCGGCGCAATTTCGCTCAAAGATGTCCTCGACATGAAGGATGATCCGGTTATCGGTCGCATGAAGGCCTTTACCCTCATTGAAACCCTTCCGGGCTACGGCGAGGCCAAGGCAAGCAAGATCATGGCAGAGATCGGTATCGCCGAGTCCCGTCGCCTCAAGGGTTTGGGCGAGCGCCAGCGCGCCGCGCTTCTTGAGCGTCTTGGCTAGTACGCGCAAAGGAAACCTGTTTGTCCTTTCCGGCCCTTCCGGGGCCGGGAAGGGCACTTTGGTTTCTAGGCTTCTAAAGGTCGTTCCCGACGCTTGGGTTTCCGTTTCGGCCACAACCCGCGCGCCGCGCGCCGGCGAGGTCGATGGCATCAGCTACTACTTCATGGATCAACATCGTTTCGATGATCTTGTTGCCCAGGACGGTTTCCTTGAATGGGCAACCGTCCATGGAAACTCGTATGGCACTCTGAAATCGAGCGTGCTGGAGCATATCGATGCGGGTTACCAGGTGGTGCTTGAAATCGATGTGCAAGGTGCCTTCCAAGTTCGCAAGGCCATGCCTCAAGCGCATCTGATCTTCATCGAGCCACCATCCCTTGAAGAGCTTGAGCGCCGTTTGCGCGGCCGTGGCACGGAAACGGAAGAGGTTGTCTGCAGGCGCATGGAAACCGCAAAGGTAGAGCTTGCCCGCAAAATGGAGTATGATGTTCAGGTTGTCAACGACGACCTAGACCGAGCAACTGATGAGCTGGTAGCTTACATTGCCTCGTTTGCAGATGATACGAGAGGAACCAACGAATAATGAGTCTTATCGACCCCAAGATCGATGTTTTGCTTGACGAAACCGACAACGACCGATTCCTGCTGTGCGCATTGGCCTCTAAGCGTGCGCACGATATCAACGAGATGATGCGTGGCCAGCGCAATCGCGCAATCCAGCTTCAGACTGCCGTGGATATCGCCCGCGCAACCAATCGTCGCCCTCTTTCCATCGCCTTTGATGAGATTGCAAAGGGCGATGTTTCCTATGCGCCGGATACCATCGATATCCACAACCATTAATCACTATGGAAAATAAAGAGCTCGAAGCAGAGCAGGCGCTCCGTCGCGTTTGCTTGGTTCACTATCACGAGATAGGCCTGAAAGGTCACAATCGAGCCCAATTCGAAAAGCGCCTTGTTTCTAATATCAAGGCGCTTTTGCGCGATGGGGTTAAGATCAAGCGCATCTCCGGCAGGATTTGCATCTTCCTTCCGGCCGACTCGTCGTTCGAGGACGCTTGCAGTGTTGCAGACCAGATTGCGGGCGTGCCCGGTATTGCCCGTGTATCCAGCGGATATAGATGCGAGCAGAACCTCGAGGTTATGTACGAGACTGCGGTAAAGGCGCTTTCCGATGCCGGCAGTTTCGAAACGTTCAAGGTTTCAGCCCGCCGTAACCATACCGATTTCGCCACGGACTCCATGCAGATGAACAAGCTTGTGGGAGCAGCGCTGTGCAAAGCGTTCCCCGACAAGAAGGTTCAGATGAAGAACCCTGATGTCGAAGTACGCGTTGAGGTGATCCAAGGCTGGACATATATCTACGGTAGGTCCATTCCCGGAATCGGAGGTTTGCCCGTTGGCAGCGCCGGCAAGGCGGTTTGCTTGCTTTCGGCTGGAATCGATTCGCCAGTGGCTACTTGGCGCATGGCACGTCGCGGTGCTACCTGCATAGGTGTGCATTTTTCTGGCCGCCCGGAAACTTCTGCTACCAGTGAGTACCTTTTGGAGGACATCGCTCAGGTATTGGAGAGAACCGGTTGCTTTGCACGGCTCTATGTTGTTCCTATTGGCACCTACCAAAGGGAAATTGCCGCTCAGGTTCCGCCTGAGCTTCGCGTGATAATGTACCGCAGGCTCATGTTCAAGGTGGCAGAGGCCATAGCCCGCAAGGAAGGTGCCAAGGGCCTAGTTACCGGCGAGAGCTTGGGGCAGGTTGCTTCGCAGACCATGGATAACATGCTTTGCACGAATGCAGCTGTTGAGCTGCCGGTTTATCGTCCATTGATCGGTTTTGACAAGCTGGAGATTATCGGCGAGGCCCAGAAGCTCGGCACGTTCGAGATCTCATCGCAGGACGCTCCGGATTGTTGCACGCTATTCATGCCAAGGAATCCTGAGACCCACGCGAAGCTTGCAAGGGTGGAAGAAGTGGAAGCAGAGCTTCCCTTCGCGCAGTGGATTGCTGAAGCTGTGGAGTCGGTAGAGATCAAGGACTATCGCTGCCCATCCTATCGGGCACCCAAGCCCAGGAAGGCTGAGGTACCTGAGCGAAAGTAGACAGCGTTTAGAGCTTTTTTCGCTTGGCTTTCGCATACCCTTCGCAATTCTTTAAGGTTTCATCCCTATCCTCTCCCTTGATGGGAGGGGATAGGGATGTCTTTTTTGGATGAGGTTGATTCGCTTCGGTCGAAGCTTGGAATTTCGCGCGTCAACCCCGTTGCTCTTGTTGGGATCGCCTTTGTCTCGATTGCCGTTATTGTTCTGATCTGCTTGTCTGCCTGGGGGTTCTTCGCAAGTCCGGGCGTGGTGGTTCAGCGGACTGACGACTCTTCTGCTTCGACCGAGGCTGAGTCGGGCACCGAGGAACCTGCGGTTAAGCGTATATTCGTTCATGTTGTTGGCTCGGTTCAAGCTCCGGGCATGGTTGAACTGGAAGCCGGGCAACGTGTTTCAGATGCTGTTCAGGCTGCTGGCGGGTTCACCCCAGAAGCGGATCAGCTTTCGGTCAATCTTGCCAGGCAGGTTGAAGATGGAGAGCAAATAGTTGTCGGCAGCGTGCAAGAAAGCACGGCCAACTCAAGCTCGGCGCAGTCCTCCTCCTCCTCATCATCCGAGCAAAGTAGCGAAACCGGCACTTCAGCCGCTTCGGGCAAAGTGAACATCAATACCGCGACCGTCGAACAGCTCACAACGCTTAAAGGGGTTGGGGAAGCCACAGCCCAGAAGATCATCGATTACCGGCAGCAAAACGGCTCGTTCAAGAAAATCGAGGACCTGAAGAACGTCTCCGGTATTGGTGACAAGCGATATGCGGCACTCAAAGACAGCATCACGGTCTGATTCGAGCGTAGACGCTGAGCGCGCAGCTGAGCGACCTTCCATTCCGCCCTTACTGTTGTTCGGCTGCTTGTTTTGGCTTGGATCGTATATCGCTTATCAGCTGCCGTACGAATGGAACGGTTGGATTCCTGCTATCTCTTTATCGCTGATGGCCTTGTGTCTTGCGGTGATTGCCCTGCGTCTGGGGCAATCCGGCAAAGTGCTGGGACTGGTGCTCTGCGTTGGGTTTTGCCTTGGTTGCCTCTCTTCTTCGGTTGCGCTTACGGGTCTTCATGAATCGCGGGATTCGTGGCAAGAGCTTTCCGGATCGCAGGCCGTAATTCGCATCACCGAAGATGTGAGTGAGACGGACTTCGGGTATTCAACCTATGCAGAGGCGTGGTTGATGGGTGACCAATGGCATTGGCTGCCGGGCCATAGCATCAAGGTGAAGCTGTTCCTGAATGATGAGTCGGTTGGCTATGGGGAAGAGCTGGTTGGCAATGCTGCGTTCTCTTTGCCACGCGAATCCGCGGTTTCCTCTTACGACAAAAAGCAGGTTGCCCTTGGATGCAAGCTGGAAAACCCAGAGCAATTGGACTCCTCGAACCTAGGAGAGCTGGCCAAGTTCAGGGCTTCTTTCGCTGCGTCCATTGATGCTTTGGCGCAGGATCTCCATCTTGAATCTTCTGCAACAGCGCTCCTGAAAGCCCTGGTGATCGGCGAAAGACAACAGCTGTTTCAGCAAGATGTGTATCAGGATGTAAAGACCTGCGGCTTGGCTCATATGGTTGCGGTGTCCGGTGCGCATTTGGTGATCGTTCTTGGGCTGGTTCATTCCGTGCTGAATGCGCTTAAGCTGCCCCGAGCGGTTGGGATTGCGGTGCAGCTTCTGTTTCTTGGTGTTTACCTGATAATGGTCGGATTTCCCGTATCGTGCATTCGGGCAAGCGTGATGGCCGCCGTTGGCTTGATCTCGTTTACTGCGCATAGGCGCTCGTACGCCTTGTCTTCCTTGGGTGTGGCCATAGTGGCGCTGATCGCCGTGGATCCTTCCTCTGCCTGCTCGCTTTCCTTTGCGCTTTCGGCGTTCTCGACGTTGGGTATCGTGTTGTTTACGCCTTTGCTGATGGTGTGGTTGCCGCCGGTGGGAGACAGACTTAGAGGGTTTGTTGTTGAGCCGTTCGCGATGACTTTGGCTGCTCTGCTTTTCACGTTCCCTTTGAGCATCGGCGCCTTTTCTCAGTTTTCTCTGGTCGCCCCACTCGCCAACATCGTTGTTGTGCCATTGGTAAGTGCCTCCTGTGTTTTAGGTGTGCTTGCGTTCGCGGCAATGAGCGTTCCCTTGCTCGGGGTGCTGTTCTCGCTTGGCTCGTATGCATTCTGTTTTGCATTCGCACAGGCGGCTGCGGGGCTTGCCTCGGTTCCCTTTGCCTCGGTACCGGTTTCGCTGCCCTTCTGGCTTCTCGTTGGGGTTAGCTTGCTGTCGGCTGTATTGCTCTGGTGCGTATGGCCCGCGAAAGCTCCAATTCGCTGTCTAGGGATAACGTGCTTGGCTCTTCTGCTTTGTTTAGCGGTAGGGGCGGCCCGAAACGCCGTCGGCACTTCGGTGAGTATGCTGGATGTGGGGCAGGGCGATGCGATCCTGTTCAAAAGCAAAGGGGCAACCTTGCTGGTAGATACCGGGAATCAGACCACAAAGCTATTATCTGCCCTTTCCGGGCAAGGGGTGCACCATCTGGATGCGATAGTCATAACCCATCCTGACGACGATCATTGCGGAAGCTTGCCGGCAATGAGGGGCGTTGTTTCCTGCGATAGGGTGTTTTTCGCCAAAGGCATCAAGTCGCTTTCGACCGATAAGGTGGTTTCGGTAATCGACGAAGCGGCAAGTTTGGTGGGGGAGCAGAATGTGAGCGAGCTATCCGTTGGCGATTCGCTACAAGTGGGCGCCCTTTCCTTGAAATGCATTTCCCCTGCGGCGCTTAAGGAAGAAGGCGGGAATCAAGACAGCGTTGTTCTGTCTATGCGTAGCGACCTTGATGCAGACGGCATACCTGAGTGGAGCGGTTTGTTCGGGGGAGATGCCGAGAACGAGATCTTGCAGAGCCTAGAGGATTCAGGGGCAATAGGCGAAGTGGATATCTTTAAAGTTAGCCATCATGGAGCAAAGGCCGGGATGACTGAAAAGCTTGCAGAAGAGCTGAGTCCGCAATTGGCGCTGATAAGCGTGGGCAAAGGCAACAGGTATGGGCATCCGGCCCAGACTACGCTTGAATATTTGCAGCGACAGGGCTCGCAGGTGCTTAGGACGGATGACCAAGGCACGGTGGTGTGTAGTTTGGAGCCGAGCGATGTGAAGGTTTACTGCTTGCGATAGAATCCTTGCCATGGCTACATCTAAGAAACAACCTGCGCTCTTGCCTTGCTACCTTATTGTCGGCGAAGACGAGCTGAAACGCGAAACGGTTATCAAGCGCCTTCGTGAGCGCTTGGCTAAAATGGGCGATCTGTCCTTCAATTCCGAATCGTTTTCCGGTGCTACCTGCACAGGGGAACAGGTTGTAGCCGCTGCGAACACCTTGCCTTTCGCAAGCGAAGTCAGGCTGGTTGAAGTTCACGACGTGGACAAGATGAAGAAGGCCGATACCGAGCTTCTCGTTTCCTACCTGCAGGCTCCCTGTCAAACCACGGTGTTGGCTCTGTTGGGCACGAAGTTGGCCAAGAACACCCGACTCTACAAGGCGGTTGCGGCCGTTGGGAAGTCGGCGGTTATCGATTGCGCTCCTTTTGCTCGGAAAGATCTTGCGGGCGCCGTGCGATCCATGGCTGTTGGGCATGGCATTGCCATCACCCAAGGGGCCGCAGTGGCCCTTATCGACCTAGTTGGCTCTAATACGGTAGCGCTTGATGGCGAGCTGAAGAAGCTTGCTCTATCACATAGGGGTACCGACCCGGTCAACGAAAACGAGGTGCTTGCCTTGGTGGCTCGCACTGCCGAGGTCAAGCCTTGGGATTTCGTTGATGCCTTTTCCCGCAGGAATGCCGAGCGCTGCATCTACCTTATGAACAGGTTGGGAAACACCTCGCCCTTTGCTTTGCTCTCGATGTGCGTAACGCGCATTCGCGAACTCATAACCGTTAAGGCCCTTATCCGCCGCGGTGAGCAAGGGCGCCTTGCCTCGGTTTTGAAGATGCCCGATTGGCGACTGAAGAACCATCGCGCCTTTGCCCAGATGTTCTCTATGGATGAGCTGGTGGCAGCTCTTCGTTCTGCCCGTGACGCGGAGCAGGCAATGAAAAGCGGGGCGGATCAATCCCAGGAATTCGTTTCCTGGATGCTTGGGGTTTGCAAGAAAAGCTAAGCTTTGAGCCTTAGGGCTCGGTATGTGCTGAGCGCCCTCGCTCTCAACGTTTACGAACCTGCAATCCTCTGCGTCTTCTTGCGCCGTATCGCTGCTCTGCTTTTCGCGGCGCTGCGATGACTCCAAGCTAGTTTGGGCAACAAGAAAGGGGCCCATTATGAGCCCCTTTCTTGTTGATATGCGGATGGATCCGAAAGGATTCAGATACCGATTTACTCAGCAGCCTCTTCTTCAGATGCTTCCTCTGCAGCGGCAGCAGCCTCTTCGGCGGCCTTCTTCTCTGCAGCAGCCTTCTGTGCCTTCTGGGTTGCTTCGCGGCGCTTGGCCTTTTCGGCCTCTGCGGCAGCCATGGCTTCCTTGCGGGCAGCCTTAGCAGCGGCCTTCTTGTTGCCGGTTGCGGCAGCGGCCTTCTTTTCGGCCGGCTTGTAAGCAGCGATGTCTTCAGCGGTTACAACGGTGTTGGCGAGCTTCATGACGCCGCTCTTGCGGTTGGCTGCCTGACGCTTGTGGATAACGCCCTTGGTTACAGCCTTATCGAGCAGACGGCATGCATTGAGAGCTGCCGCATAAGCCTTTGCACCGTCCTTGGCCTCTACGGCCTCACGGACAACGCGGATGGCGGTCTTAAGCTCAGAACGAACTGCACGATTACGCATACGTGCCTTTTCGTTGGTGATGATTCGCTTCTTCTGACTTTTAATGTTCGCCACGTTTTATCCTCCGTATTATTTATTTTTCTGTAGACGAAAACTCTAGGATCTTACCACAAGAAATCGGTCATGCCCAGATAACAGTTGCTCTATTATTGCGAAGTCAATCGCTCAATGCAACTGGTGGGGTAGAATCCAGTAATGTTGCCTTTGACGGCATATCGAAGAAATGCGAACTGCGTTCACGGTGATAGGAAACCATGGCACTCAATCCAACTTATATAAGGAACTTCAGCATCATCGCCCATATCGATCACGGCAAATCCACGCTCTCGGACCGCATCCTTGAGCTGACCGATACCGTTTCAAAACGCGATATGCAGGAGCAGCTGCTTGATTCCATGGACATCGAGCGCGAGCGCGGTATCACCATCAAAAGCCAGGCCGTACGCGTCGATTACACCGCCGATGATGGGCAGCTGTACCATTTCAACCTTATCGACACGCCGGGCCACGTCGACTTCACCTACGAGGTGTCCCGTTCCCTTGCCGCCTGCGAAGGGGCGGTTCTGGTAGTGGACGCCACGCAGGGCATCGAGGCGCAAACCGTTGCCAATGCCATGATGGCCATGAACGCCAACTTGGAAATCGTTCCCCTTATCAACAAGATCGACCTTCCTGCCGCCGAGCCCGAGCGTGTTCGCGGCGAGATCGAAGATGGCCTGGCCATCCCTGCCGACGATGCGGTTCTAGCCAGCGGCAAAACCGGCGAGGGCGTTCACGACCTGCTTGAGGCCATCGTGTACAACATCCCTCACCCGGAAGGGGATGCGGATGCGCCCCTTTCCGCGCTGATCTTCGATTCGTATTTCGATGCCTATCGTGGCGTGGTCGCCTTGGTACGTATCGTTAATGGCTCCATGCGCAAGGGCCAGGCTATCCGCATGATGGCCACCGACACGCACGCGCTGGTGGAAGAGGTAGGCGTGCGCCGCCCCACCGAGGTTCCCTGCGATGAGCTCGGTGTAGGTGAGGTTGGTTACCTGGTTACCGGCCTGAAAGACCCTTCCAAGGTGAAGGTGGGCGACACCGTGACGCTCGAGACGGGCGGTTGCGCCGAGCCCCTTCCCGGCTATCGCGATGTGAAGCCCATGGTCTATACCGGCCTTTTCCCTATCGAGGCGGACCAATACGAAGAGCTGAAAGATGCCCTTGCCAAGCTCACGCTGAACGACCCGGCCCTTGTTTACGAGGCAGAGAACAGCCATGCCCTTGGCTTCGGTTTCCGCGTCGGGTTCTTGGGGCTGCTCCATATGGAAGTGGTGAAGGAGCGCCTAGAGCGCGAGTTCGGCTTGGACCTTCTGGCCACCGCCCCCTCGGTTGAATATCACGTGTACAAAACCGATGGCGAGATGATCTCGCTCCATTCGCCGCAGGACATGCCCGACAATAGCGAGATCGACCACATCGAAGAGCCCTACCTGAAGGCCAAGATCCTTATCCCGCCCGATTACGTGGGTGCGGTGATGGAGCTTACCGTCGCACGCCGTGGCGAGTTCAAGACCATGAACTACCTGAATACCAACACAGTTGAGATGCTGTGGGAGATGCCCTTGTCCGAGCTGATCATGGACTACTTCGACCAGCTGAAAAGCAGGACCAAAGGCTACGCTTCGCTCGATTACGACTTCGATGAATACAAGCCCTCCAAGCTGGTGAAACTGGACATCCTGCTTTCCGGCAAGCCCATCGACGCGCTTTCGTTCATCGTGCATTCCGACAAGGCCTACGATCGTGGCCGCGTGCTCACCGAAAAGCTGAAGGAGATCATCCCTCGTCAGCAGTTCGAGGTGCCTATCCAGGCCGCTGTGGGCGCTCGCGTCCTTTCGCGTCAAACCGTTCGCGCGGTGCGCAAGGACGTGCTTGCCAAGTGCTATGGCGGCGATATCTCGCGCAAGCGCAAGCTTCTGGAAAAGCAGAAGAGGGGCAAGAAGCGTATGAAGAACATCGGCAATGTCGAGGTTCCCCAGGAAGCGTTCATGGCCATCCTCAAGGTTGACGAGTAGGGGGCGATTCCGTTGGCGAAGAAGCGCGAAGAATATGATTGGCTCAACGATCCCTTCGACGAGAAGAAGGCTGCACAGGAAGCCCAGCAGGCCCGGATGTCCACCGGGTCTAAGGCCGCGCTTGGCTGCGGTTGCATTGCAATCGTCGTTGCCGTAGCGGCGCTGCTCGTTGTTGCCGCTGTCCAGTTCATCGCCATCACGGCTTAAGTTGGTGCTCTTCGGTGCTCTACGATAACCGACGCATCATCCTTGCCCCAATGGCCGGCGTTGGGGATGTGGTATTCCGCCAGATCTGCCTGGAACTCGGCGCTCAGCTTACCTACACCGAAATGGTTTCTGCGAAGGCGCTGAGTTACGCCAATGAGAAAACCACCCATTTGCTCGATTTGGCCCCCAATGAGGAAAAGGTTTCGGTGCAGCTGTTCGGCCATGAGCCGGATACTATGGCCGAACAGGCCAAATGGGTCGTAGACTCCATCGGCGGCAAGCTTTTCTCCATCGATATCAACATGGGCTGCCCTGCTCGCAAGATCGCCGGCAAGGGTGATGGCTCTGCGCTGATGAAAGACCCCGCCCTTGCCTCCAAGATCATCGAGTCCGTTTCTCGGGCGGTGGAAGTGCCCGTTACGGTTAAGTTCCGTCGCGGGTACGACGTGGGCAACGAGACCGCATTGGAATTTGCCCTTATGGCCGAGGATTCGGGCGCTTCTGCCGTTGCGGTTCACGGCCGCTATGCCCAGCAGTTCTACCGTGGGGAAGCAGACTGGGGCATCATCGCTCGAATCAAGCAGGCGCTTTCCATTCCCGTTGTGGGCAACGGCGATGTAGTTGACGGCGAAAGCGCCTTGGCGATGTTCGAGCAGACGGGCTGCGATGCGGTGATGGTTGGTCGCGCTGCCCAGGGCAACCCCTGGGTGTTCCAGGATATCGAGCAGCGCATAGCGGGGAATCCCGGCTTCGAAGGGCCTTCCGCCAGCCAGAAGATGGCCTTGGCAACCAGGCATGCCAAGCTGCTTTCCCAGGTATCCGGAACGAACATCGTGCGTATGCGAAAGCATGCTATGTGGTACTTGGCGGGCATGAGGGACGCTGCTGTTTTCCGACGTCGGGTGAACGATGCCGTCACGTTCGAGGACTTCGAGGAGATCTTCGAAGATGCCTGCCGTCATAGCCTGCAGGTAGAGTAGCCGCCATGGATTGGGAGCCTTATCGCGCGCTGTACCTGCATGTCCCGTTCTGCAGGCAACGTTGCCTGTATTGCGATTTCAAGACCCGAGCAATCGGCGCTAACAGCTCGTTGTTGGACGAGTACACGCAGCGGTTGGTTGCCGATATCCGTCGCGCCTCCCGAAACGAAGAACTTGGCGCTATCGAGACGGTGTATATCGGGGGCGGCACCCCCACTTACCTTGGCAATTCCCGGCTTTCATCGGTCCTATACGCGCTCTCTGTTTCCATGCACCTTACCCCCGAGGTCGAGTGCACCGTCGAGGCCAACCCCGATAGCTTGGACGAGCGCATGGTGAAAGATATCTATGCCCTTGGGGCAACGCGGCTTTCCCTGGGCGTGCAGAGTTTCAGCGACGAATTGCTGCGTTTCCTTGGGCGGGTCCACGATTCCGACCAGGCCAAGCGCGCAATAGCTGCCGCGCAGGTTCGATTCGAAAACGTCAGCATCGACTTGATGTGCGGTTTGCCTGGGCAAACCGAAGAGCTGTTCCGCAACGATTTGGAGCAGGCCCTGCGCTTGGGCGTTAAGCACATCAGCGTGTATCCGCTTATGGTGGAAGAGGGCACGCCGCTTCAGAAGTTGGTGGGTTCCGGCAGCGTTTCCGTGGACGAAGACGCCGGCGCCGACATGATGCTGGTGGCTGCCGAGGTTCTGCAAGATGCTGGAATGCGCCGCTACGAGGTTGCCAGCTATGCGTATCCGGGTTTCGAGTCGCGTCACAACACTGCATACTGGACGGCCAAGCCCTATCTCGGCATTGGCGATGGGGCCGTTTCCATGCGTCAGAGCGACCTGGAGCGCCAACGCATAGAGGACGGCCGCACCGTCGAATCGCTTGACCCGTTCCAAATGGCCGCCGAGGACCTTATGCTGCGCATGCGCATGAGCGATGGGGTTCCCTTCGACCTGCTGGACACCTGTGCCATCCTGCTGCCCGAGGCTCCTTCAGTGTTCGAAGCCTTGTGCGCCGATGGGTATGTCGAAAAACGTGCGGATGCCTGGGTTCCCACCCAGAAAGGCTGGCTTTTCGGCAACCATCTTTTCGGCGAGCTGTACGCCTTGGCTCCTTAGCCGCAGCTGCAAACGAGCGGTAAGGTATCTAGCGCGTAACGGATTAGCACTCTTCATGGCTCGCTGCTAAAATGACCCCTGTGCAATCCATGAGCGATAGTTTAGATGTTGAAGGAGGAATGCGATGCTGTCCGATCGGCGCCAATTGATTTTACGGGCCCTGATCGAGGAGTACATCGCATGCGCTATGCCGGTTGGCTCGCGGGCCTTGGTGGAACGCTACAACCTGGGGGTCAGCTCGGCTACGGTTCGCAACGAGCTGTCGTTCTTGGAGGAAATGGGCTACCTGGCCCAGCCCCACACTTCCGCCGGCCGTATCCCTACCGATTACGGCTACCGTGCGTTTGTCGACGACCTTTTATCTAGGGAAGATCTTGTCGCAGACGATGCACTGCTCGATGAGCTGCGTTGTTCCGCAAGCGATCTTGACGACTTGCTTGATAGGACCTCTGCTGCGCTTTCCCGCTTCACCGATTGCATGACCCTGATGGTTCCGCCCCGCTTCCTTTCGGTCGACATCCATCTGGTGAACCTTGTTCTTCTGTCTCCGCAGCACCTGGTAGCGGTGGTGGTTACCGAAGATGGCCAGGTTCTGAACCGGCAGATCGACCTTCCGCATGAATGCTCCCAGGAAGAGGTTATGCGCACGCAAGAGCTGCTGAATCGGTTTTTGTCCGGGCGCTGCATATCGGCGGTTACCGAGAGCCTGCCATTCGACATCGACGATGTGCATGATGACTTGTTCCGCCTGGTTATCGCAGAGATCTTCTCGTGCCTGAAAGACCAGGGCGCTGTTAAGGGCCATCCGTTGGGCATGTCCCACTTGCTGGGGAAGCCCGAGTTCAGCGACTCGTCGTGCTTGATGCCGGTGCTCGAAGAGCTTGAAGGTGATACCATGCTTCTTCGCGTGTTCGAAGAGGCGATGGGGCAAGATTCCCCCGTGGTGCGCATCGGCCACGAGAACGATTCGGAGGCCTTGAGCAGCGTGTCCCTTATCGCCAACCGCTTCGGCGAAAAGGAGCACAGCGGGCTCATCCTTATCGTGGGGCCCACGCGTATGGATTATTCGCAGGTGCTCAAAGCGGTTCGCGCCGCTCGGAGCATCCTGAAAGACAGATAAGTTCCCGAAAGCGAGATTGTTACTTCTATGGCAAACGATTTGTATGAGGTACTCGGTGTAGACAAGAGCGCGAGCGATGACGAGATCAAGAAGGCGTTTCGCAAGAAGGCGCGAAAGCTTCATCCCGATGTGAACAAGGATCCCGATGCGGAGGATCGCTTCAAAGAGCTCAATGAGGCCTATGACGTGCTGAGCGACCCGAGCAAGCGCGCGCAGTACGACAGGTTCGGCACCATTCCCGGAGCCGCAGGAGCTTCCGGCGGCCCTCAGTACGTTGACCTTGAAGACATCCTGGGCGGCTTTGGCGGCATGGGCGATATCTTCAGCTCGTTCTTCGGCGGAAACGGCGGCGGCTCGAACGTACGCAAGGAAGGCCGCGATATGGGCGTCGGAGTGCGCATCACGCTCGAAGAGGCAGCCACGGGCTTGAAGAAGGAAATCGTCTACGACCGTCTGGCTCCTTGCCCTGATTGCGAGGGAACGGGCCTTGGCGAAGACGGCAAAGAGGTAACCTGCCCCGACTGCAACGGCCAGGGACGCGTGGTAACCGTTCAACAGACGTTCTTGGGCGCTATGCAGTCCGCTTCTACCTGCCCGCATTGCTCCGGATCGGGCAAGATCATAGAAAACCCCTGCTCAGAGTGCGATGGTCAGGGCAGGGTGCCCGATCGTCAGCGGGTTTCCGTTGATATCCCGATTGGCATCCGCGATGGCCAGCAGCTTCGCCTTACCGGCTACGGCGAAGCCGGCGTTCGCGGCGCCAAGCCGGGCAACCTTACCGTCACCATCCGCGTGGAAGAGCACGAGTTCTTCGAGCGCGACGGGGACGACCTTCATTGCTCGGCCGCCATCGGCATGGTGCAGGCCGCGCTTGGCTCGGTTATCGAGCTCGACGGCATCTTCGAAGACGAGAAGGTCAAGGTCAGCATTCCCGAGGGCTGCCAATACGGCCAGGTGGTGCGTGTCAAGGGCTTCGGCATGCCGCGTTTCCGCAGCGATTCGCGCGGCGACTTGTTCGTGCATGTAGAGGTGAAGATCCCTACGCGCATCTCGAAGGGGGAGCGTGCGATCCTCGAGCGCTTGGCCGACGAGATGGGCGAAAACGTCACGGAGCAGCGCAGCCCCCTGCAGAAGCTTCGCGACGCCTTCAATAACTAGCATACGGTGCCTACGATATGTCGTTGCCCCATTTCTTCCTGGAAAACCAGGTGCTCTGTCTTGAAGCGGAACAGGAATTCGATCTGCAGGTGTCTGCAGACGATGCCAAGCACGCCAAAGTGCTTCGCCTTCAGCCAGGTGAGCATATAGCTGTCGTCGATGCCTCGTCCGATTACTTCGAGTGCGAGGTTGCATCTTTCGAATCTGGGGTGCTCAGGGTATCCATCGCCCACCGTCTGGATGCGCTGAAAAGGCCTCGCGTTACCTTGGTTCAGGGCCTGGCCAAGGGCGATAAGATGGATTCCATCGTTCGGCACGCCACCGAGGTGGGCATCTGCGCCTTCGTTCCGCTTGTCTGCGAACGCAGCGTGGTGAAGCTCGACGCGAAGAAGGCCGCAGCCCGCCAGGCTCGCTGGAAGGCCATAGCAAAAAGCGCTTCCATGCAAAGCGGCAGGGCTGATATTCCTGAAGTATCCCTGCCTATGCGCGTTGCCGAGGCGGCGCAGGCCTTGGCTGGCTCTTCGGCGGTGCTGGTCTGCTGGGAAGAGGCGCCGCTTGCTTCGACTATCCGCATTGCCCTCGACCGATTCTTGGCTGCGAGCGGCGAAAACCCGGCCGATGCCCATGTGGCAATCGTCATCGGGCCCGAGGGCGGCTTGGCTGAAACAGAGGTTCAAGCGTTCCTTTCGGCCTGCCCCAACGCAAGCGCGGTAAGCCTGGGCTCTTCGATCCTGCGAACCGAAACCGCCGGCATCGTTGCACCTGCTCTTGTTATCTACGAGCTGGAGGCGCGTCTGTGAACGTGAGCGTTGTCAACCTTGGATGCAAGGTTAACCGGGTGGAATCGGATACCATCGCACTTTCGTATCAGGGCAAAGGCGACTGCCTGACCTCGGTTGCGGATGCGGATGTGGTAGTGGTGAACACCTGCACCGTTACCGAAGAGGCCGACAAGAAAACCCGCAAGACCATACGCAGGGTTCTTCGAGCGAACCCAGCGGCCAAGGTCCTGGTAACCGGATGTGCGGCGTCGATTGATCCTGGCTTCTTCGAGCAGCTCGACGAGCGTATCTGCGTGGTAGACAAGATCGATCTTCTGGATGAAGGGGAATCTGCCCTTGCGGCAAAGGCCGATACCCTGGTGCGCGTTGGCGACTACTTCCCCTCGCGCGTGTCGCTGAAGGTGCAAGACGGCTGCAATCATTCGTGCACCTACTGCATCGTGCATGTTGCCAGGGGGAGGGCTTGGTCGAAGCCCGCTGATGCTGTCTTGCAAGAGGCTGTTTCGCTGGCAGATGCCGGGGCGAAAGAGCTGGTTCTTACCGGCATTGATCTGGGGTCATACTGCTACGGCACGGGTGCTTCGCGCGTGCGCTTAGGTGAATTGGTCCAGCGCATGCTTGCTGCGCTCGACGAGTCGGGCCACCCGGATGTGCGTTTACGTATCGGGTCGGTGGAGCCCTGCTCGCTGGATTCCTCGTTCATCGAGGTTATGGCGCGTTCGGATGGTCGCGTTTGCCGCCACCTTCATCTTCCCTTGCAGTCCGGCTCGACCAAGGTGCTGCAGGAGATGAACCGCCCCTATTCCGCCGATCGTTTCCTGGATATAGCCGCCAACCTCAAGCGCCAGGTTCCGGGGATATCGCTTACCACCGATATCATTGTCGGCTTCCCCGGGGAAACCGATTTGGATTTCGAGCAAACCTGCCAGGTGGCCAAGGAAGTCGGCTTCTCCAAGATCCACGTATTCCGCTATTCTCGCAGGAAGGGCACTCCGGCTGCCGAGCGCAGCGACCAGGTTGATGCCCAGGTGAAGGAAGAGCGCTCCCGTCAGCTCAGCGCTTTGGGCCACGAACTGCGCCTTGCGTACGCCCGAAGCCAGCTTGGCCGCATTGAGCGGATAGCCGTAGAGCAAGACGGTCTGGGCATGTCGGAATCGTATTTCCGCGTGCGGGTGCCCGTTGGCGTTGCCTCTGGTGCTCTTGTCGAACGGAAGCTCGTCGGGCTGGATGAATCCGACCTCAGCTTCTTTTCCTGACAGGTGGGGGATTCGCGGTATCATTCAGCTATGAATGATACGCAGAACACCACACTCGCCATCCCTGATGCGGTGGAGCCTGCTTCGCTGCTGGGCCCGCAGGACGAGTTCCTCCGACTGATCTCGGAATCTTTCGACGCCACTATCACGCTTCGCGGCAATTCGCTTTCGCTGCAGGGCGATAGCCTCACCGTTCAATCGCTTACCACCTTGTTCCTTGGGCTTATCAAGGCGCTGGAGGCAGGCGATGAGCTTTCCCGAGACGATGTGAAGCGCTCGATCAGCTTGGCTAAAACCGGTGAATTGGCGCCTGATGCCATGAAGAACGACGTTATCGTGACGCATCGCGGCAGGGCCGTTCGGCCGAAAACGCCCACGCAGAAGCGCTATGTGGACGCTATCCGTCGCAATACCATAACCTTCGGCATCGGTCCTGCCGGCACCGGCAAAACGTATCTTGCCATGGCTATGGCGGTGAAGGCGCTCGAGAACAAGCAGGTTAGCCGTATCGTCCTCACGCGCCCGGTAGTGGAAGCGGGCGAGAACCTGGGCTTCCTTCCCGGTTCGCTTACCGAGAAGATCGACCCCTACATCCGCCCGCTCTACGATGCGCTTTTCGAGCTGATGGACGGAGCCAGGGCCAGCAAGTTCCTTCAAGATGGAACCATCGAGATCGCGCCCTTGGCCTTCATGCGCGGCCGAACCCTAAACGATGCATTCGTTGTTCTGGACGAGGCGCAGAACACTACGCCCCAGCAGATGAAGATGTTCCTTACCCGTTTGGGAATGGGCTCCAAGATGGTGGTTACCGGAGACATCACCCAGGCCGACCTGCCCAAAGGCATTTCCGGTCTGAAAACCGTCCGCCAGGTGCTTGACGGCTTGGAGGATATCGAGTTCTGCGAATTCAAGAACACCGACGTGGTTCGTCATTCCCTGGTTGCCAAGATCGTGGCTGCTTATGCCCGCGCCGAGGAAATGAACCTGCGCCTGTAGCCTTACAAGGAGGGTCCGAACATGGAAGTAAACGTGCTGGTAGAGCATGGGGAAGAATACGTCAAAGGCATCGACCTCGATGGCCTTGCGAAGTTCGTGATGGGGGAGATGGGGCTTCCCGAGTGCACCGACGTCACCATCAGCTTCGTAACCAATGAGCGTATTCACGAACTGAACCGGGATTACCGGGGCATCGACCGGCCTACCGACGTGCTTTCCTTCGAATGCGACAACATCCCCTTTGAAGATGAGGAGCTTGAGAGCGTCGAGGAGTTCGAGCTGGGCGACACCATCATCGCCACCGATGTTGCCCTGAGCCAGACCGAAGAGTACGGCACCACGTTCGAAGAAGAGGTAACCCTTCTGGTGGTGCACAGCCTGCTTCACCTGTGCGGCTACGACCATATCGAAGACGAAGACTACGAGGTAATGCACGCCTTGGAAGAGAAGCTGATTTCCCAGTGGGAGCAGATGCGCTCATGACACGCAAGGGATTCTCGTTGGCTTCGGCCTTCCGTTGCGCGTTTCAGGGCATCCTGGATACCTCGCACGAGCGCAATTTCCATATCGAGCTTTGCTTTATGGTGCTCTGCATCATATTGGGCTTCGCATTCGGCATAAGCATCACCGAGTGGCTGGTTGTCGTTGTGTGCTTCGGGATGGTTCTCGGCGGCGAGTGCATCAATTCCTCCATCGAAGCGGTGGTCGACCTCGCAAGCCCCGAATTCCACGAGCTGGCCCGCAAGGCCAAGGATGCCGCCGCAGGTGGGGTGCTGCTGTTCAGCATGGCCTCGTTCGTGATCGGCGTTGTCATCTTCGTTCCCCGCATCGTGGGGATGCTCAACCTTATGTAACCCTTTTCCTAGTTAGGATCCTATGAACACCACAACTGATGCAGAGCTCGAACCGGCTTTCAGGTCGGGTTTCGTTACCCTGATCGGCAGGCCCAGCTCCGGAAAATCCACCTTGCTCAATGCCCTTATGGGCAAGAAGCTGGCCATCGCATCGCCGACGGCCCAAACCACACGCCATCGCTTCCGTGCGGTGCATACCACGGATACCCATCAGATGGTTATCGTCGACACCCCCGGCGTGCACAAGCCGCATGACGCGCTTGGCGAAGAGCTGAACACCACGGCGCTGAAATCGCTCGACGGCATAGATGTCGCCGCTTTCCTGCTCGATGCCTCCGCTCCCTTCGGTCGCGGCGACGAATGGGTTATCGCCGAGCTCTCCAAGGAAAAGTGCCCGAAGATCCTGGTGCTTTCCAAGGTCGATCTCGTAGACGATGAGACGCGTCAAGCTCAACGCAAGCTTGCTGAAGATCTGGGAGAATGGGACCAGGTTGTTGAGCTTTCCTCGGTAACCGGTGAGGGTTTGAGCGATTTCATCGAGGCCGTTGTTTCCCGTTTGCCCGAGGGCCCCTTGTGGTTCCCGGCCGACATGGAAACCGACCAGCCGCTCGAGGTGATCATCGCCGAGTTCATCCGTGAGAAGATCCTTCTTACGGCCCATGACGAGGTACCCCATGCCGTCGGCGTGGTGGTGGATTCCATGGATTACAACCGCAGGAAGAACCTGCAGCGAATCTACGCCTCGGTCTACGTGGAACGCGAAAGCCAGAAGGGCATCATCATCGGCAAGAACGGCAGCGCCATCAAGAGCGTGGGAACCCAGGCCCGCGAAGATCTTGAGACGCTGCTTGGCCAGAAGGTGTTCTTGGACTTACGGGTGAAGGTGCGTAAGAACTGGCGCCGCGACCTTAACCAGATCCGCCGCTTCGGTTACGGCGAGGGCGCATAAGCCCCGTGGCCTCTAAGACCTACAGCCTTCGTGCCTTGGTGCTGCGCCGCACTAAATTGGGGGAAAGCGACGTTATCTGCACGCTGCTTGCTGAAAACGGTTCCCAGGTCCGCGCGATTGCCAAGGGAGCCCGAAAGCCCAGCTCTCCCTTTTCATCGCGCTTGGAGGTGTATTCGGTCTGCGATCTTCTATTGTCCGAGGGCCGTTCGCTCGACATAGTGAAAGAGGCGCGGCTTGTTCAGGGAAACGCCCATCTGCGCAACGATATCTCGCTTATGCAGGCGGCTGCACCGATTGTGGAGCTGCTCGATCGTGCAACCCAGGCAGGGCTGCAGGATGAACGGCTGTTTCCCATGTCGTGCGCAGCGCTTTCTGCCCTTGGGGAACAAGCTTGTCCTGGCCCCCTGATAACTTCGGCCCAATTGCTCAAGTCGCTTGCTGTTCTGGGGTTCCGCCCTCGGTTGGATGCCTGCGTTTCCTGCGGGAAGGCGGTTCGGCTTCCCGGCGGATCGGTGGCGGTGCCGTTCTCTGTTATGGAAGGCGGCGTTCTGTGCTCGGCGTGCGCGCCCTCTTTCGAGACCATGCGCGTTGAGGGCAGCCTTCTTGCCTGGCTTCATTCGCTCCTGTTCGCTACTTTTGCTCAGATTGGGCAATTCGACGCAGATCCGCGCACGTGCCTGGAGTTGCTGCGTTTCTTACAGATCTGGATTCGTCAGCATTTGGGTTTGCGGCTGAAATCGTTGGATTTCCTTGTCTCCAACCCCTTGTGATGCGCGGTTACCGCCGTCGGATCCGCTTCTGCGGAATTTGCTCTTAGAAGTTGCTTCAAATTTCAGTTGAAGCCCGTATAATTCTTCACCATTGAGATAAAGATTGGAGGGGTTGCAGATGAATGAGTGGTCATTGGTTTCAGAGTTTCTGGCTCTGCTGATCACGGCCGTTATTGCGCTCTTCTTCTTCGATCCTCAGCAGCCGCGCTCGAAACGACGCAACCTGTTCTGGTCTTGCCTCGGGCTTACGGCCGTTTCCATCCTTCTTGATATCGGCACTGTATTTGCCATAAATGCGGGACCGGAATGCCCGATTGCTCTCAACTATGCGGTTAATACGGCGTACTTCCTGGTGACCATCGCTATGTCTTTGGCGATCACCTATTTCCTTGTGTGCCGGGTGTTCGAGTTCTCAAGCAACGAGCGCATCCTTAAGGGATGCCGGATCCTGCTCACCGCTATTTTGGTATTGTTCGCGGTTCTGCTTGTGCTGAACCTGTTCGGGGGCTTTTTCTTCAGTATCGACGTACACGGCTGCTATTCGCGCGGCCCCTTGAACGGTATGGTGTACCTTGTTCCTCTGTTCGGGGCTTTCTTGGTGTGCTCATCCTATATCGCGAACCGGAAGAGTGTCGGCACGGCGGTAACCCGTATCGCCCTTAGCGCACCTGCGTTGGTGCTGCTTCTGGTCTTTTTCCAGGTCACCTTCAAAGATCAGCTCATGAATGGCACCATCGCTACCGTTGTGAACCTGGTGTGCTTCATCAACTTCCAGAGCATACGTGTGGAAATCGAGCCCCTTACGGGCGTCTCGAATCGGCGCAGCTTCGTCAACGAGATGGATCACCGCACTTCCCGGAAAGAGAACTTCCAGATAATAGTGGTTGCCCTTCGCCATTTCGCCCAGATCAACCATATCTACGGGCACGATGGCGGCGATGCCATGCTGTTCAACGTTGCCAACCGCCTTCGCGAGCTTATTCCCCGCTCGCGTGTGTTCCGCTACAACAGCGTGGAGTTCCTTCTGCTTATGCCTGCTGCACGAAAGGAAGTCCAAGAGCAGCGCATTGAGCAGGTGCAGGCCTGCATGGACAAGAAGTGGCATCTGAACGAGGGGGCTGTTCGCCTCCAATACTGCATTGCCGAGGTTTGCAACGAGGGCGAGCAGTGGACCACCGAGGAAGTGGTAGAGCACCTGGACTACACGGTGCAGCTGGCGAAGGACGAACATCGCAGCCTGGTTCGCTTCGATGCGGCCACCGTCCGGCGCTACGAGCGGGAAGAAGAGCTGTCGCATGCCATCAAATACGGGTTGCATAACAACCGCATCGAGGTGTGGTATCAGCCCGTGTTCTATCGCAATACCGGCGGGTTCGACTCATGCGAAGCCCTTCTGCGCATGACGGATTTCGAGGGCAAGCGCATATCTCCCGACGAGTTCATCCCCGTGGCCGAGCGCAACGGCTTCATAGACTCGCTTACCTGGAATGTTCTCGAGGACGCTTGCCGCGTTCTGGGCAGCGGTGAAGTGCCGGGACTGAAGTCGGTGTCGGTGAACCTGACCATGAGGCAACTGCTGCAGGAAAATCTTATTCCCCGCATTTTGAAAGTGCTCGACCGCTATGGGGTGAGCCCAACGGCCTTGAAGTTCGAGATCACCGAACGCATGGTGGCTGAAAGCGAAACCGCCGCTTGCGTTGCCATGGAGGAAATGCGCAGGCATGGATTCTCGTTCCTGCTTGACGACTTCGGCACGGGGTACTCGAATTTCTCGATGGTGATCAACATGCCCTTCGAAGCGGTGAAGCTCGATCGCAGCCTGGTTCGCGGCTTGCCCGACGATCCGAAGAGCAAGATCATGGTCCAAACGCTCTCGCCGTTCTTCCATGAGCTTGGCCAAGACATCCTTGCAGAGGGCATCGAGACCGCCGAGCAGGCGCAGATGGTAGCCACTTTCGGGGCAGATAGGATCCAAGGATTCTACCTGGCCAAGCCCATGCCCGGCGAGGCTTTGGGGGAGTGGTACCGCACTCATGCGGCCGAAAATGCCGCCAAGGTCGACCCGCATCTTCACGGTTCCCACACATCGTAGATTCTCGCTGCGACAGCCAGGTTCCTCACGTATACTGTTCGGGTTGCAAAAAGCAACGAAAGGCTTCAGTCCTAGCTTCCATGCTCCACCAGCTTGTTCGCTCGGTCTGAAGGAAATCAGAAGTAGAAAGGTGGAAAGATGCCCAGCAAGCTCAGCATCTCCAAAGAACGCACCGCAGAGCTCATGGCCGAGTACGGCAAGAACGCTCAGGATTCCGGCAGCGCAGAGGTTCAGGTTGCAATCCTCTCCGAGCGTATCCGCAACCTCACCGAGCACCTGAAGGAGCACCCCAAGGATCACCACACCCGTCGTGGCCTGCTCATGCTCGTAGGTAAGCGCCGTCGCCTGCTCGTGTACATCAAGAACCGCGACGTTGTTGAGTACCGCGAACTTATCAAGAAGCTCGGCATTCGCGACAACATCTAAGCAATCAGCCCGCATCAGCGGGCTTTTTGTATATACGGCGGTCGGCAATGGAGGCCATTGCTGCTCGCGCGCCTGAAAAGTGGGCGCAAAGAGGCTTTGCGCAATAGGGCGCAAGGGAAGTGAAAGAAAGAATGGAACAAATCACCGAATCGTTCGACCTCTACGGAAAGCATTACACGCTTTCCACCGGCGAGCTTGCCAAGCAGGCTTCCGGCGCGGTTAAGGTTACCTGCGGCGACACCACCGTCCTGGTTACCGCCGTCATCTCCGAGCAGGAGAAGGACTACGACTTCTTCCCGCTTACGGTCGACTTCATGGAGAAGATGTACGCCGTTGGCCGCATCCCCGGCGGCTACCTGAAGCGTGAGGGCAAGGCATCCGACAAGGGCATCCTTACTGCCCGTATGATCGACCGCCCCATCCGCCCCGGCTTCGTCGATGGCTTCAAGCAGGAGGTCCATATCGTTGCCACCACGTTCGTGGTCGACGGCGAGAATCCTCCCGACACCATCTCGGTTGCCGGCGCTTCTGCTGCCCTTATGGTGGCTAGCGCCCCGTTCGACGGTCCCGCCGCATGCGTGCGCATCGGCCGCGACATCGACACCGGCGAGTTCATCGTGAACCCCACCTATGAAGAGGAAGAGAACTCCGACCTGGAGCTTACCATCGCCGGTACCGCCGACTACATCTCCATGGTAGAGGCCGGTGCGCAGGAGATCAGCGAAGACGACATGCTCGCCGCCATGACCTTCGGCCAGGAAGCCATCGCCGCATTCTGTGCCAAGCAGTCCGAGTTCTTGGCCAAGGTTAACCCTCAGCCCAAGGAATGGCCTGTTCATGTTGCCGATCCTTCTATCGCCGAGCGTGTTGACGCCCACTTCGACGAGATGTCCGCAGCCCTCAAGGACGCCGACAAGCTCTCCCGCATGGGCAAGGTAGAGGCCCTGAAGGCATCCGTGAAGGAAAACGACTTCACCGAGGAAGAGCGATCTGCATGGGGCAGCGACATCGCCGCAGCCCTCAAGTCGCTCGAAAAGCACGCCATGCGCGCCATGGTCATCGAGACCGGCGAGCGCGCCGACGGCCGCCGAAGCGACGAGATCCGCCCGCTCTACATCAAGGCCGGCTATCTGCCCCGCGTCCACGGCTCCGGCCTGTTCCAGCGCGGCCAGACCCAGGCCCTTTCCGTTGCCACCTTGGGCATGCTCAACGAATGGCAGCGCCTCGACACCATCGATCCGTGCGAGGGCAAGCGCTATATGCATCAGTACAACTTCCCGCCGTACTGCACCGGCGAGGTAGGCCGCATGGGCGCACCGAAGCGCCGCGAGGTTGGCCATGGCGCCCTTGCCGAGCGCGCCCTTATCCCCGTGCTGCCCGATGAAGAGGAATTCCCCTACGCAATCCGCGTGGTTTCCGAGATCCTGGAATCCAATGGTTCTTCTTCCATGGCTTCCACCTGCGGCTCCACCCTTGCCCTGATGGACGCCGGCGTTCCGATCAAGGCACCGGTTGCCGGCATCGCCATGGGCCTTATCAAGGAAGGCGACGACATCGTCATCCTCTCCGACATCCAGGGCCTGGAAGACTTCCTGGGCGATATGGACTTCAAGGTTTGCGGCACCGCCAACGGCATCACCGCTCTGCAGATGGACAACAAGGCAAAGGGCCTTTCCGTCGATATCCTTGCCCGTGCGCTGAAGCAGGCCAAGGAAGGCCGCGCCTTCATCATGGAGAACATGCTGCAGGCCATCGATGCCCCGCGCAGCGAGATCTCTCCCTATGCTCCCCATATCGAGACCATCCATATCCCCTCCGATAAGATCCGCGACGTCATCGGCTCCGGTGGCAAGGTGATCCGTGGCCTGCAGGAGGAAACGAACACCACCATCGAGATCGAGGAAGACGGCACGGTTCGCATCGCCTCTGTCGATGAAGAGGGCGGCACCGCTGCGAAGGCTGCCATCCTGGGCATCGTCAAGGTTCCCGAAGTGGGCGAGGTGTACGACGGCGAGGTCGTCGGCATCAAGGACTTCGGCGCCTTCATTCGCCTGACACCCGGCAAAGACGGCCTTCTTCACATCTCCCGCATGGCCAATGGCCGCGTAGGCAAGGTGGAAGACGTGCTGAGCATCGGCGACATCGTCAAGGTTGAGGTTATCGAGGTTTCCGACAACGGCAAGATCAGCCTCGACCGCGTTGACAAGCCCGACGTGGTAAGCGCCGAGCGCCCCGCTCGTCATCATGACGACGACCGCAAGGGCTCCCGCGGCAACGGTGGCCGAAAGCCCCGTCGCCGTCACGGCAACAACGGCGATCGAGCCGAGCACTAGGCTATAATCTGTTTCGCTTTGCGGGATAGCTATCCTGCGCTCGGGCGGTAGAGCCTGTTGGCCCGAGCAAGCGCAACGTCAACTGCAAAGCCTCCCGTCATCGACGGGAGGCTTTCTTTGAAGGAAGAGGTGTGAAAATGTCCACGTTCATCACTAAGGGCACCTGCTCTAAGGCGATCAACTTCGAGGTTGAAGACGGCGTCGTTCGCAACGTTGCATTTCAGGGTGGATGCAACGGCAACACCCAAGGCGTTTCCGCTTTGGTGGAGGGCATGCCCGTCGAAGACGTGATAGAGCGCCTTGAGGGCATAAAATGCGGCCCGCGCCCCACAAGCTGTCCCGACCAGCTTGCAAAGGCGCTGAAGCAATCGCTGCAGCAGTAGCTTGAGTCTCAGGAAGGCGTGAAGGGTGTTGTACCGCAAGTCCGAGCTTGCCAATGGCATGACCGTAATAACCTACCCGATGTCTGGGGTTCGCTCTGTTTCCCTGGGGCTATGGTTCAATGTTGGATCAAGGGATGAACGGGCAGATCAGGCAGGGCTTACTCATTTCATGGAGCATATGATGTTCAAGGGAACGCCCACGAAGGGGCCGTTGGATATCTCCATGCACTTCGATCGCCTGGGTGCCGAGCTCAACGCGTTCACCTCCAAGGAGTACACCTGCTATTATTCGCGGTTCGTCGACGACAAGATGGAGCAGGCGCTTTCCGTGCTCGCCGAAATGGTAACCGAGAGCGTCTTTTCCCAAGAAGCCATCGACACTGAAAGGGAAGTGGTCATCGAGGAGATCGCGCGCTCCGAAGACGCGCCCGACGATTACGTTTTCGAG
Source organism: uncultured Prevotella sp. (assembly GCA_963598325.1). Taxonomy (GTDB): domain Bacteria; phylum Actinomycetota; class Coriobacteriia; order Coriobacteriales; family Eggerthellaceae; genus Anaerotardibacter. The sequence goes on from CAVBST010000001.1 coordinate 49,999, forward strand.
CTGTTCACCCAGAACAGCCTGAAAGGCCACGCCCTCGCGCTTCCCGTTTTGGGCACCCGAGAGCGCGTTGGCAGCTATGAGCACGCCGATTGCGCCGCATTCCACAGCGAGCATTACCATGCCGGCAACCTTACGGTTTCCGCCGCCGGCAACTTCGACCATGAGGCGCTGGTCGCCCTGTGCGAGCGCCTGTTCGCTGGCATAAGGCCAGGTACCAAGTCCCAGCGCATGCTTCAGCCACCGGTGTTCAACGATGGGCTGTTCTGCCAGAAGCGCGACATCGAGCAGGCGCATATCGTCTATGGCATCCCCTGGCTTCCGCTTGGCCACGAAGACCGCTATACCGCAAGCGTGCTTACCACCATCTTGGGCGGCTCCATGTCTTCCAGGCTCTTCCAGGAGGTTCGCGAGAAGCGAGGCCTTGCGTATTCCATCTTTGCGTCTCAGGGTGGCCATCTTGGCCTTGGCCAGTGGTGCGTCTATGCAGGCACTCGTCCCGACAACGTGGAAGATGTGGTTGGCCTTATCAGGGAAGAGCTGGAACGCATAGCCAACGACCCGGTGCCGGCCGACGAGCTGAACCGCAATGTCGAGCTTATGTGCGGGCAGCTTCTTCTGGGCCTTGAGTCCACCAATTCCCATATGGTGCGCATGGGGAAGAGGGAAACCCTTGGCCTTTCGCAGACAAGCCCCGAAGAGCAAACGGAAGGGTACCGCTCGGTTACGTCAGAAGAGGTGCTGCAGCTGGCTCAGAAGATGTTTGCGGCCGATCCCTGCATCGCGGTGGTATCGCCTTTTGACCAAAGAGAGCTTTTGCCCTTGGTTGGAATGTGATCTACTGAATATAAGCTGATCAGTTTCGCCCCTAGGGGCGCCTAGATAAGGAGAGATAGCATGATTTCCGTTGCCGTTGCAGGTTACGCGGGCCGAATGGGCTCCGCTGTTGTAGACGCCGTTACCGCTGCCCCCGATATGGAGGTTGCCTGCGGTATAGACCCCTTCCAGAAGGAAGCCCCTTTTGCCACCTTCCAGGCTATCGACCAGGCCTTGGCTGCCTGCGAATTCGACGTTCTGGTCGATTTCACCCAGCCAGCTGTTGTGGCGAAGACCCTAGCTGTTGCGCTGCCCGCTGGAGTTGATTGCGTTGTGGGCACCACCGGCATGAGCGATGAAACCTTGAACGAGCTTTCGGCTTCCGCCAAGCCGGGAACTTGTTTGTTCTATGCGCCGAATTTCACTACCGGTGCTGTGCTCATGATGGAGTTCGCCAAGGCCGCCGCCCCTTATTTCCCGGAAGCAGAAGTGCTGGAATTCCATCACTGCAATAAGAAGGATGCACCAAGCGGAACCGCGGTACGAACCGCGCAGAGCATAGCCCGCTCCCGCGGCTTCGAAACCCAGGCTCCGGGCAGCGAGACCGAAATCGTTGGCTGCCAAGGTGCCCGTGGGGCGTTGGTGGAAGGCGTGCCCGTGCATTCCGTTCGCTCCATGGGTTACGTTGCCAGCCAGGAAGTGGTGTTCGGATCGATGGGGCAGACCCTTACCATCCGCCACGACTCCTGGGATCGCACTTCGTACATGCCCGGTGTGCTGCTTGGAATCCGTTCAGTGGGCAAATGCGACGGCTTGGTTGTTGGTTTGGAGAACTTCATGGCGCGCTAGCCTGCATCATGCAATAATGAGCCACGTAATTCCGCAATTGAAGGAGATAGAACATGACTGCTAACGAGCCCCGCTTCGGCCGCATGATTCCCGCAATGGTCACCCCATTCGATGAGAACCTAGAGCTCGATCTTAAGCAGGCAGGTGCGCTGGCCCGTCGCTTGGTCGATGGCGGCAGCGATGCGCTTATCATCAACGGCACAACCGGTGAAAGCCCCACGGTGTTCTATCCCCAGAAGATGAAGCTTTTCGAGGCAGTTGTGTCCGAGGTCGGCGGCGAGGTTCCCATCATCGCAAACGTCGGCGACAACTGCACTGCCGATACGGTCGATTTCGCAAAGGACGTTCAGAAGCTTGGCGTTGACGGCTTCATGCTGGTGGTTCCTTATTACAACAAGCCTCCCCAAGAAGGCCTGTACCAGCATTTCAAGACCATCGCCAATGCGGTAGATCTGCCTATCATCCTTTACAACATCCCTGGTCGTACCGGCATCAACATGCTGCCCGAAACCACGTTGCGTCTGGCCAACGATGTGCAGAACATCCTTGCCATCAAGGAGGCCTCTGGTAACCTCGATCAGGTAAAGCAGATCATCGACAACGCCCCTGCGAACTTCGATGTGTACTCCGGCGACGACTCCCTCACCTTCGATATGATGAAGATCGGCGCTGCTGGCGTTATCTCCACCACCGGCAACGTTGCCCCCGGCCGCATGAAGGAGATCACCACCCTCTGCGCCGAAGGCAAGTTCGACGAGGCTGCCGTTGCCAACGAAAAGCTTTTGCCTTTGATGGACGAGCTGTTCGTTACCGCGAACCCCATCATGGTCAAGGAAGCGCTCAATCTCGCTGGCTTCCATGTCGGCGGCGTGCGTCTTCCCCTTGTCGATGCCACGCCCGAGCAGTCTGCTCATCTTGCGCAGGTTATGCGCGAGGTGGGCGTGCTTGCCTAGCCCTTTCGGGTGGCTATGGCATCAACCGAATAGCCTGCGCTTTTATCTGCGCAGGCGCACCTGGAACTACACCCTACGTACTCGTTTTCGAGTGCGTAGGGTATTTGACGTATTAATGGACTAAGCTAAGGAAGTACATGACTGACGAAACGAATAAGCCTAAAGATACTCGGGCAAATCGCCCATCTGAATCGGTGAAGCACGTTCACCTTGATAGGGAGCGCCCCAAGCTCTCCAAGTTCGATGATGCCCAAGCAGGCTCGAAGGCTTCCGCAAAGAAGCGTCGTGGCGGTTCTAACAAGTCCTCTGGCCGTTCCGGCAACGGCTCCAAGCCGCGCGACCCGAAGGCGAAGCTTCGCATCATTCCGCTTGGCGGCCTTGATGCTATCGGCAAGAACATGACCGCTTTCGAGTGCGGCAACGATATGGTGCTCGACGATGCCGGTCTGATGTTCCCCGATGACAACCATCCGGGCGTCGACCTGATCCTGCCCGATTACTCTTACGTGTTGGAAAACGCTGAAAAGCTTCGCGGCATCGTGATCACCCATGGCCACGAAGACCATACCGGCACGTTGCCGTACCTGCTGAAAGACCTTGACCGCAAGGTGCCCATCTATGCCACGAAGCTCACCCTTGGCCTGATCGAGGGCAAGCTCAAAGAGCACAAGATCAAGAACGCCAAGCTGTGCGAGATCAAGGCAGGGCAGACCCTCAAGCTCGGTTGCATGACGGTAGAGTTCTTCGCCGTAAACCACTCCATCCCCGGTGCGGTTGGCGCGTTCTTCCGCTCTCCTGCGGGCAACGTGCTCCATACCGGAGACTTCAAGCTCGACCAGAGCCCCATCGATGGCGTCCGCACCGACTTCGCTGCGCTTTCTCGCTTCAGCGAGGAAGGTGTCGACCTTATGATGTCCGATTCCACCAATGCCACCAACCCGAACTTCACCCCCTCCGAGCGTGAAGTGGGCAAGGCCCTGAACAGCATCATCTCCAACGCGAAGGGCCGCGTTATCGTTGCCTCCTTCGCGTCCCATATCCATCGAATGCAACAGATCTGCGATGCCGCTATCCGCAATGGCCGCAAGGTTGCCGTTACGGGCAGGTCGATGGTGCAGAATACCGATATCGCACGTCGCCTTGGCTACTTGAAGATCGCCGACAAGGACATCATCGACGCGTACGACTTGAAGGGCATGCCTTCCGATTCCTATGTTGTGATGTGCACCGGTTCGCAGGGCGAACCGCTTTCCGCATTGGCTCGTATCGCGAGCGACAACCATAAAACCATCACCGTCGAAGAGGGCGATACCGTCATCATCTCGGCTACGCCGGTTCCCGGCAACGAAAAGGCCGTTACGAAGGTCACCAACGACTTGGCCAAGATCGGCGCAGACGTCTATGACAAGTCGCGTGCACGCGTGCATGTATCGGGCCATGCTTCCGCGGAGGAGCTGAAGCTCGTCCTTTCCATCGTGCAGCCGAAGTACTTCATGCCCGTGCACGGCGAAGCTACGCATCTTCGTGCACACGCAGAGCTTGCGCAGGTCACGGGTGTTGCCAAGAAGAATATCTTCATCTGCGAGAATGGCGAAACGCTTGAGCTTACGGCTAGGGGAGTAAAGCGCGGCAAGCCCGTGCAGAGCGGCATCATCCTGGTCGATGGGCTCAGCGTCGGCGATACCTCCGAATTCGTTCTGAACGAGCGCACCAACCTGGGCTCGCAGGGCGTTGCGGTAATCGCTTGTGCCGTGAAGAAGGGCTCCCACGACCTGCAAGGGGCCGTTCAAGTAGAGATGCACGGCATCCCTGGCGGGGACGAGCCGCAGTTCGTCGATGCGGTTCGCAATGCCGTTTCCTCCGCGTTGAAGCGCTCGCTTTCCAAGGGCGAGGATACCCGTGCGGTGAAAAGGGCGGCTCGCAGCGCGCTCCTTTCCATCCTGTGGGAGCGCACCAATCAGCGCCCGCTTGTGGTTATGAACATCCTTGAGGTATAAAGCCTCGCGCAATCACCGATCCTAAACGAACCACTTAAACACGCTATAAGGAACAAGATGGCAGCAAATAGGACAAACCGAGGCAAGAAAGCAGCAGAGATTGCCGCATCGCAACCCGGGGGGCGCAGGCCCCTTTCGGGTGGCGGTGGCAGGCCTGATTCTGGACGGGTTGCCCAACAGCCCGCAACCGGCCGTATTCTGGACGACCGTTCTCGTCGGGATATTGCGGCGGTTTCGCTCATCGTTCTTGCCATTGCCCTGTTCGCCACCTCCTTCCTCAGTCCTGAAGGAGTGCTTACCGGTGCGCTTTCTCTTGGCCTCAAGCTTTGCCTAGGGATAGGCGCCTACGTGCTGCCTTTTCTTCTGGTTGGGCTTGCCATAACGCTGCTTATCCGATTTGAAAGGCAGATGGTTCCGGCTCGCGTGGCCATTGGCTTCGCCTTGCTGTTCGTGGCGTTCCTGGTGATCATGGCCCTGTTCACGCCTTCTGCCCAAGATAATCCGAACAACCTGTTTATCCAGGTGCTTCTGGTTAAGCAGGGCGGGTACTTGGGCGCAGGCATTGCTTGGGCGGGGCTCGAGCTGCTTGGCTTCGAGGTAACGATGATCCTGATGGTGGGCTTGATCGTTATCGCGCTCATCATCATCGGTTTCTCTATTTCCTCCGTTATTGAGAAGGTGCGCGGGTATCGCTCCGACGAGGATTCCTCCTTTGACGGTCGGGAAGACGATGGCTTTTCCAGTATGCCGCGCTTCTCTATCGCCAGGATCAAGCTTGCCCCAAAAAAACAGCAGGGAAATGCTCGCCCGCATCAGGCGGAGGTCTCGCAGCTGCCGACTCAGGCTATCGATTCTGCCGCAAATGCTTCCGAGCGCGAGACCCAAGTGCTTGCTGCAACCAATAACGAACCGCGTCCTCGAAAGGCCAGCGCGAAACGTGCAAGCCGGGCTGCCGACAAAACCCTTGTATTCGAGGGGCAGGATAAGGAGGCCGAGCCCAGGCAGATGACGCGAAAGCTTGGTTCGCGCCCCGAACCCAAGCCGGAAGCCGCCCCGAAGAAAGAGCAAGCTTCTGCACCTGCGCGTAAAAAGGCCTCCGACGTGGCAACCCCCGAGCCGCTTGAGGGTTTCGAGCTTCCGGATATGAGCCTTCTGAATACCGCGGAAAAGACGCCGGTCACCAAGGAAAGCGAGGCCTCCCTGCGTGCTACCGGCATGTTGCTGCAGGAAACCCTGGCGGATTTCGGCGTAGGCGCCGATGTGGTGGGCTGGGTTCACGGGCCTACCGTCACCCTGTTCAAAGTGGATCTGCCTTCGGGTGTTCGCGTTAACCGCGTTTCCAACCTTACCGACGACATCGCCCTGGCACTTGCTGCGCCCGGCGTTCGCATCTTCGCGCCTATCCCGGGCACCAACTACGTGGGCATAGAAGTGCCGAACAAGCAGCGCGAAACGGTATTCCTGGGCGATGTGATCAAGGATGCCAAGCCCGGTCCCTTGCAGATAGCCATCGGCAAAGATGTCGAGGGGCAGAGCATCGTCAGCGACCTGGCCACCATGCCGCATCTTCTTATCGGCGGTACTACTGGTTCGGGCAAGTCGGTTGCCATCAACGGCTTCATCATGTCCATCCTCATGCGCGCAACCCCTTCGGAAGTGCGCATGATCATGATCGACCCAAAACGAGTCGAGTTCACCCCGTACAACGGCATACCCCATCTTTACGTTCCCGTGGTAACCGAGGCTAGGGAAGCGGCCAGTGCGCTTTCATGGGCTGTCGCTGAAATGGAGCGAAGGCTCAAGGTGTTCAGCGGCATCGGAGCCCGAAACATCGGCCAATACAACGCCAAGGTGCAGAAGGGGCTGGAGATCAACGACGCCCCGGCGTCCGAGATGCCCTATATCGTTATCATCATCGACGAGCTGGCGGACCTTATGATGAACGTCGGCAAGGAAGTGGAGTTTTCCATTTCGCGCTTGGCCCAGCTGGCCCGCGCTGCCGGCATACACCTAATCGTTGCCACGCAGCGCCCTTCCACCAATGTGGTTACAGGTCTTATCAAGGCGAACATCACGAACCGAATCGCGTTCAATGTTGCTTCCGGCATCGACTCGCGCGTTATCTTGGACACCCCTGGCGCAGAGAACCTTATCGGCTTGGGCGACCTTCTTCTGTCTAAGCCGGAACTCGCGAAACCCCAGCGTATCCAGGGCTGCTTCGTCTCCGAGGACGAGATCTCCGCTGTCGTGGAGAAATTGAAGACCCAAGGTGAGCCCGAGTACCACAATGATATTCTGAAAACCAACCTGATAACACTCGGTGATTCCATGCCCGATGGCTCTGGCGGAACCGCATCGGGGTCGGATGACCCGCTGGTGTGGGAAGCCGCCGAAATCGTGTGCTCTTCCGGCATGGGCTCTACCTCGAACCTTCAACGGCGTTTAAGCGTGGGGTATTCGCGTGCCGGCAGGATCATGGATCTTCTGGAAGAGAAGGGAATCGTGGGGCCGCCTAATGGGTCGAAGCCCCGAGAGGTTCTGGTTGATCCAATGGAGCTTGAAACCATCAAGGCTTTCGAGCAGAACGACGAGTAGCGGCAACGTATGGGAGAGGGGGACGAATGCATCAGATCAGCTTCGGCAATGTCTTGAAAGAGGCGCGCCTTTCAAAAGGCTGGGATTTGGCTTCTGTTTCCCGGGAGCTGCGAATCCGGCAGGACATAATTGTCGCCATCGAGAACAGCGACTTCCGCCGCATGCCCTCACGTGGTTATGCTCGGAATATGATCATCGCCTATTCCCGCCTTCTGGGGCTTAACGCTCAGGACGTAAGCCGCATGTACTTGGATCAGGAATATGCCTACCAGGTTGAGCAGGCGCATCAAAACGTCAGCGAAGCCATCCGAATGCACGATACGGGCGGGGAGTCCCAATCTGGCCGATCTTCCTCCACTTCATCGTTCAGGCGCGTTGGGGCCTCGGGGTCTCGTTCCCGTTCAAGCCGTTCGGTCGAAGATCGCAATCAATACGACGGCAGCAGCAATGGGTTTGGTCGTGCGGTTTACTCGCAGAACCCCGATGTGTATCCAACGCTTCAGGGCGGGCAGCCCGTCACGCACAAGGCTCGCAGGTCTGCCATGGGCGAGGGCAAGTACGGCAACATGTACTCTGCGCCGCGCAACATCCCCAACCCGCACCGAAACAGGAACATCGCTATTGTTGCGGTTGCAGTCGTAGTGGTGGTTGTTGCCTTGGTAGTTGCCCTCACCATGTCTCACAAAACGCAGACGCAGGCCAATATCCCGGTAACGGGAGCACAAAGCGTCGGCACCACCTCTGAAGAGGCTGCCAGCAAGCAGCAGGAATCCACGCAACAGCAAACGACTACCGTGGAAACCGCTCCTACTGAATTCACCCTTAAATACACCGTAGATAAGGGCAGTCAGTCTTATATAGAGGTTTATGTCGACGATGTTGTTCAGGAATCCTCGACGGTAACCGGTGCGGCTGAAAAATCGTACACCAGCTCATCGAAGATCCGTTTCGTGGCTACCGAGACCAAGGGCGTTAGCGTCTACATCAACGACGAGGCGCAGCAACTTGAAACCAACAGCTCTGGCATCGTGAACACCACGTATAATTTCGCCGACATACTTGAGCAATGGTATACGAATCACCCTAACGCCAAGCGCGACTCGAGCTCTTCATCATCCGCTTCCACAAGCAGCTCTTCGACCAGCTCATCGAGCAGCAAGTCTTCCAGCTCTCAGTGATAACCGCAAACGCAAGCGAACCTTGCGTTTGCTCCCGACTCCATCCCGCGCAGCGGCCTTACCATGCCGTTGCGCCCATCTCGCCGAAAGGATTTCCATGGCCAAAGAATCAAGCTTCGATGTTGTGTCTCAGGTCGACTTGCAGGAAGTTGACAATGCCTACGGTCAGGCAAAGAAAGAGATCGCCCAGAGGTACGACCTGAAGGGCTCCGGAGCGGAGGTATCCTTCGACAAAAACGCCAAAACGCTTACGGTTTCGGCCCCCAGCGATTTCGTGTGCACCCAGGTGAAGGATGTGCTCACCTCAAAGCTCATCAAGCGCGGTGTAGAGCTCAATTCGCTCGACTGGGGAAAGCTCGAGTCCGCAACGGGTGGCAGCGTCCGTCAAACCGCCAAGATCGTCGAAGGAATCGATCGCGAAACCGCCGGCAAGATCAACAAAGACATCAAGGGCACCAAGCTTAAGGTGAAGGTCACCATCGAGGGCGACAAGCTTCGCGTTTCCGGCCCAAAGCTCGACACTTTGCAGGAGGTTATCGCCTTCCTGAAGGGCCAAGACTACGGCCAGCCTCTGCAATTCACCAATTATCGCTAGGATCATTGCTCTACCATGACTAAGAACATCGCCTTCCTCACTATGGGCTGTGCCAAGAACGAGGCAGACTCGGCCCATATGCAGCAAGATCTCATTCGCGCTGGATACAACATCGTTGCCTTGGAAGAGCCGAGCGATTGCATTGTTGTGAACACGTGCTCGTTCATCCAATCGGCAACAGAGGAAAGCTTGGATGCCATCTTCGAGGTTGCCGGCTACGATAGGGTGAAAGCGGGCGACACCAAGCTGGTGGTGTGCGGGTGCCTTCCATCCCGCTACGGTGAAGACTTGGGCACAGAGCTCTCGGAAGCAGACCGCATCGTCCCCTGCGCGAAGGAAGACGACATCGTCCAGATCATGGACGGGCTGTTCGGGGAATCTAGCCAGAAGGATCGCTATGAGGTCGCGTTCGATTATGCGCCGAGCGAATACGTGAAGATCTCGGACGGGTGCAACCGCTTCTGTTCGTTCTGCACCATCCCCTATATCCGTGGCCGCTACCACAGCTTCGAATACGACCAGGTCTTTGCTGAGGTGAAGGCCATGGTTGAATCCGGTACCAAGGAAATCGTTCTTATTGCGCAAGACTCTGGCATATGGGGCCTCGACCTGAAGCCCCGACGCACTTTGGCTTGGTTGCTAGATCAGCTGGCGGGGTCGTTCCCCTCAACTTGGTTCAGGGTTATGTATCTGCAGCCGGCGGGTTTGACCGACGAGCTGCTCGATGTGGTTGCCTCGCACGACAACATCTGCAAGTACTTCGATATCCCTCTGCAGCATTGCAACCCAGATATCCTCGCATCCATGAACCGTCAGGGTTCACGGGAAGAATACGAGGATATGGTGAAGCGCATTCGCCGCCGTGTGCCCTCTGTTGCGATCCGCACCACGCTGATTGCCGGGTATCCCGGCGAAACGGAAGAGCAATTCGATGAGCTGTGCGACTTCGTTGAGGAAGCTGAATTCGACTACGTGGGCATCTTCGCGTACTCGCCTGAAGATGGCACGCCCGCAGCAACGATGCCGAACCAGATCGACGAAGACACCAAGCAAGATCGCGTTAGGCAGTTGCGCGATATCGCCGATTCGGTATCAGCCCATCTGATCGCCCAGAGAACCGGAACGGCGATGGATATCCTGGTTCTTGGCGAAGAGGAAGATGGACAGCTCTACGGCAGGGCGCAGTGCCAGGCGCCCGATGTCGATGGCGTAACGTATCTGACCCGCGGTGAAGTTGGTCAGTTCCAGAACGTTACCATTGGCGATACCCTGATGTACGAGATGGAGGCTCTTGGTGAGTAGCCAGGAATTCGACGAAACCACGCTATGGACCCCAGCGAATGTGGTAACGCTTGTCCGTATCCTCCTTGTTCCCGTTTTCGTTGTCGCCATAATCAGCCCTTGGCCCGATTACCTGCCGCAATGGCCGGATGCCGAGGCCTGGAAGCCGTGGGTTGCTGCGGTTATATTTGCTGTTCTTTCCTGCACTGATGCCCTTGATGGCTACCTAGCCCGCAGCAGGGGAGAGGTCACCAATTTCGGCAAGTTCATAGATCCGCTGGCAGACAAGATCCTTGTTGCCGCTGCCTTGCTGGCCTTGGTTGAGCTTCAGCTTCTTCCTTCGTGGGTGGCTCTGCTTATTATCGCGCGCGAGTTCATCGTCTCTGGCTTGCGCATGCTCGTTGCCACCCATGGCATCGTTGTGGCGGCCAGTTGGTACGGCAAAGCCAAAACCGTATTTCAGATCATTGCCATCCTGCTGTTTATCGTGAAGGGCTCTGACCTGCTTCTTTCCCTGCACCCCGATATGGAAATTGCCCTCTATGCGATCTCATGGTTCTTCATGGCCATTGCGCTGGTGCTCACCGTAGTTTCCATGATCGATTATTTTGTCAAGAGCGCACCTATTCTTGGGTTCGGCTCCATCGGCGCTTCGGCTGAAGGCGGGGTAGACGTCCCCGGCAAGAGCCAGCCTTCGTTTCCAACCGAATCTGAAATCACCGATGCCGCTCAGGCGGTCGTTGCTGAGGCCAAAGATAGGGGGCTTAAGCTTTCCACCGCTGAAAGCTGCACAGGTGGCCTGATCGGTGGCGCTCTTACGTCTGTCCCCGGCAGCTCAAGCGTGGTTGAGGGCGGCATAATCAGCTACTCCAACGAGGTCAAGATGAATGTGCTCGGGGTTTCTGCTGACGACCTCCGAAAATTCGGAGCTGTCAGCGCTGAAGTAGCCTCTGCTATGGCCTTGGGCTCGCGCAGGGTTGCCAACTCCGACATTGCCGTTTCTGTTACCGGCATTGCCGGTCCGGGCGGCGCTGTGCCCGGAAAGCCCGTTGGCACGGTTTGGTTCGGCCTGGCCGATGCCGCAGGTGTGCGCACCTATATACGTCATTTTGCTGGAAGCAGGGATCAGGTCAGGGCCCAAACGGTGCTCTTCGCCCTTGAGCTTATCTCGTATTCCCTCGACCCCTCTAGGAGCGAGCCGGTTTCCGACTGATTTCGCATCGGTTTCCACTCATTTTCGCATCTCCCTCGCAACTGTTTAAGATTCTGCTTCTACTATGGGCGATAGCAGCAACGGGGGTTGCCATCGAACAGGTGTTCGTGTAATCTAAATGCTGTCCAAACGCAGTACCTTCATTTAGGAGAAGAAATGAGCCAGGACAAGGCAAAAGCACTTAAGATCACTACCGACCAGATCGAGCAGAAGTTCGGCAAGGGCTCCATTATGAGGCTGGGCGAAAACACCAACATGCAGGTTGGCGTAATCCCCACAGGCGCCTTGCCCCTCGATATCGCCCTGGGCATCGGCGGCGTACCGCGCGGTCGAATTATAGAGATCTACGGGCCTGAGGCCAGCGGCAAAACCACCCTTGCATTGCATATCATTGCGGAAGCGCAGGCAGCAGGCGGCGTAGTTGCCTTCATCGACGCTGAGCACGCTCTCGACCCTGTCTATGCGGCAAAACTCGGCGTTGATGTCGATGAGATGCTCATCTCCCAGCCAGATACCGGTGAACAGGCGCTGGAGATCTGCGACATGCTTGTTCGAAGCGCTGCTATCGATTGCGTAGTGGTAGACTCCGTTGCTGCTCTTGTTCCTCGCGCCGAAATCGAGGGAGAAATCGGCGACACCACGGTTGGTCTCCAGGCCCGCCTGATGAGCCAAGCGCTGCGAAAGTTGGCGGGATCGCTTTCCCGTTCCAATACCACCTGCGTCTTCATCAATCAGCTCCGTGAGAAGATCGGTGTGATGTTTGGCAACCCCGAAACCACTACCGGCGGCCGTGCTCTCAAGTTCTATTCCAGCGTTCGCCTCGATGTTCGCCGTTTCGACTCGGTAAAGAAAGACGGCGACTTTATCGGAAACCGCGTTCGCGTGAAAGTGGTCAAGAACAAGGTTGCTCCTCCTTTCCGTCAGGCTGAATTCGACATCATGTACGGTGAGGGCATTTCCAAAGAAGGCTGCGTACTGGACATGGGCGTAGAGGCAGGCCTTGTAAAGAAAAGCGGGTCTTGGTTCAACTATGGCGAAGAGCGCCTGGGCCAGGGCAGGGAAGCTGCGAAGCGAACCTTGCAGGAGCATCCCGATATCCGAAACGAAATCGAGAGCAAGATTCGCGTTGAGTACGGTCTTTCGCCTCTCGAAGGCGAGCCCGTCCAGGCCGACGCCGAACAACCGCAGGAATAACGCTTTCCATGGTTTTAAATGTTCCGTCGGATCCTGAAGCTGAATCAAGTCAGGCTGATGTTTCGCTCTGTTCAGATCAGGATCCGGCAAACGACCAAGGCCTTGCCTTCAAGAAGATCCTTCAATGGGTGAAGGTCAGGGATCGATCGGTAAAAGAAACAAGAACCCGTCTTCTCCGGGATGGATTCAGAAACGCTGCCGTAGATGCCGCTATCGAGAAGGCAGTCGATTATCGCTTTCTCGATGATGCACGATTTGCCGATACCCTCATTCGATCTCGTTTGAACCAAGGAAAGGGTTTGGACGGAGCTGTGCGCGAGCTTCAACGGCATGCGATTTCAGCCGATACGCTCTTGCCGGGCTTTCCTGAAGAGTATTTGGCCGATAGGCCCAGTCAGCAGGATAGCGCCTTTGCGTTGTTGTGCAAAAAGCCCCCTCGCGCAAAAAACGCCCGTCAGGCAGCTTATGCCAAGTTGGTTCGCGCCGGATACCCTATGGCGCTCTCTGCGGAAGTTGCCAACAGATGGTTTCGAACTATAGAGTCTAAGGAGTAGCGCTGGGCGCCACTGAGCGCGCTGGCGGTGTTTCGGTAACGCGATTATTTCGGCAGCGGCTCGCTGCTAGTCAAACGCGCTGGTTTTAGGCTATTATTATTTAGCTAGAGCTTACGCACCTGAATCGGTGCTTTTATATATAGATAACTAAATAGTGTTGCTTCATGCCAGCGTGTGCTCTTGCCCCGGTATACCAGGGCATTTTTTCTGCCCTTTTTGCCTTTTCACTATACGTTGCTCACACGAAAGGGATACAGATGATCGAAGTCGTAATTGCTGCGATCGTGGCGATTATCATCGGTTTTGCTATCGGTTACTTCCTTATGCAGAAGGTGCTGAAAGATCGAAACGATGCAACCACGCGCGAAGCCGAAACCACTCTGTCTAATGCCAAGCAAGAAGCTGAACGCCTTAAGCACGAGGCGCTTCTTGAAGCTAAAGATGAAGCTTTGAAAATGAAGCAGGATGCCGAGCGCGAAAGCAAGGAGCGCATGCGCGAGGTTCGCTCTTCCGAAAACCACCTGAATCAACGCGAGCAAAGCCTCGACAAACGAGTGGAAGCACTCGATCATCGCGAGCACCAGATCTCTTCCCTGCAGGGTCAGGTAGACCGTCGTGCAAAGGATGTCGAGCGAGCTGAAGCGGAAGTCAATGCGCGCCTCGAACAGGTTGCAGGCCTTTCGGCTGAAGAGGCAAAAACCGAGCTGCTTGACGGCCTGAAAGAAGAATGCGTACACGAGCAAGCCGCTATCATCCGCGACTCGGAGGCGCGCACTAAGGCCGAGGCAGACAAAAAGGCTCGTGAGATCCTCAGTGTTGCTATTCAGCGTTTGGCAGCAGATCATACTTCCCAAATCACGGTTTCCACTATCCATATCCCTTCCGACGATTTGAAGGGCCGTATCATCGGCCGCGAAGGACGCAATATCCGTTCCTTCGAGCAGATCACCGGAACCAGCCTCATCATCGATGACACTCCTGAAACGGTTACGGTAACAACCCATGATCCCGTTCGCAGGGAAATTGCCGCGGTTACGATGCAGAACCTCATCAGCGATGGGCGAATCCATCCTGCCCGCATCGAAGAGATGTATCACAAGGCCGAGAAATACGTTAACCAGCAGATCAAAGAAGCCGCCGCTCAGGCTACCTTCGACACTGGCATCCATGATCTTCATCCTGACCTGGAAAAGATCTTGGGCAGGCTTCGTTACCGCACCTCGTATGGCCAAAACGTCCTTAACCATTCTTTGGAGGTTGCCTATATCTCCGGCATGATGGCATCCGAGCTTGGGCTCGATCCCGTTCCCGCAAAGCGCGCAGGTTTGCTGCATGACATCGGCAAGGCTGTCGACCACGAGGTGGAAGGCTCTCATGCGGTTATCGGCGCCGATCTCGCTCGACGCTATGGCGAGGACCCGCTTATCGTCCATGCAATCGAGGCTCACCACAACGATGTGGAGCCCAACAGCGTTATCGATGTTCTTGTTCAGGCCGCCGATGCTGTTTCAGCTGCACGTCCTGGCGCACGCAAGGAAAACATCGAGTCCTACATCAAGCGTCTTGAAAAGCTCGAAGAGATTGCCAACTCGTATCCGGGCGTTGAGCGTACCCATGCTATCCAAGCCGGTCGAGAGGTTCGCGTCATCGTTTCCCCCGAAAAGGTTGATGAAGCGCATTCTGCCGTTTTGGCACACGATATCGCTCATCAGATCCAAACGGAGACCAAGTACCCTGGACAGGTTAAGGTCGTCGTAATACGCGAAACTCGCGCAGTGGATTTTGCCAAATAGGTTCCTAGGAGCGCGGTCGTAAAGACCGCGCTTTTTTCTGCCATGAGCGATTCATCACTTGAAAAATTCGTCGAAGAAGTTTCGGGAACCGAGTTCCTGCGCGTTCAGGACGATTTGGGATTCGGCTATGTCCGCTTAAGGGCTGCAGAGGCGCAGCGCAGGCAGGCCAAGCAGGACATCCGCTGCTTCGAGAACGTAGTCATCGAAATGCTGCGCAACTCACGTGATGCGCATGCCCATATGATTTTCCTGGCTAGCTGGACCGAAGGAAGCCGACGTTTCTTAACCATGCTCGATGATGGGGACGGCATTCCCGAATCAATGCACGAAACCGTTTTCGAGCCCTTCGTTACCTCCAAGCTGGATTCGTTTCGCTCCGACAGATGGGGCGTTCATGGTAGGGGTATGGCGCTTTATTCCATTCGGCAAAACGTCGAACAGGTTAAGGTTCTGGCTTCAGAACCAGGTTTGGGCTCGGTTTTTTCGGTAATCAACGATTCCTCTGAATTGCCCGAGAAGCGCGATCAATCTACCTTGCCATCCATAACTTTGAACGAAGAGGGAAAGACCCTGTTGCGAGGCCCGCACAACATCGTTCGAACAGCCTTGGAGTTTGCAATCGACGAGCGGGAATCTGTTGTTGTTTTCTACGGCAGTGCTGCGGAAATCGTCTCAACGCTGTATTGGATGGGGAAGGGCGCCCTCAGCAAGCTCGAAGGTAATTCTGCCACCGAAGAAGGCGAGCCGTACGTTCATCGCTTTGCCAGGTGCGCTGACGCAGCCGAACTAGCGGCCCTGTCCCAGAGCCTTGGGCTTCCGTTGTCAACGCGCACTGCATATCGAATCATGGCAAATCAGGTAAAGCCGGTAGAGACTGTCCTTGAATCGGTGCTAGGCGCTGCGCCGGGCAACCGCCAGCAGCAAAACGGCAAGAAGCCTGCGGCAAAGCGCGCATCCGTCCGCATTGCCGCAGAGGATCTAGAACCCTTAAAGCAATCTGTTGCAGGTTCGTTTGCGGCAATCGCCGAATCGTATTACCTTGATGCGAATCCCGATATCGATGTTTCCGTCAAGGGACCTAATCTGATTGTTCGTATTCCCTTGGAACGCATGTAGCATCTATTCGCTGCCCACTAATAGGCATTGTCTCGCTTCCGTTCGGCAGCTCGCCAGCCGTACAGCACCCTGGCTCAATTGATTCGCCTTATGATTATGAGTAAAATATCAGCTCGCCTATGATGAGCTGTTCATAGTCAAAACCAAGAGTATAAACGCATTAAATCCGAAAGAAACGCACCATGACCGACGCACCAATCAACTCTTCTCAGGTAAAGAGCGGCTGCCTAAAAGTGTCTTCAAAATCTTCTCCTGCATCGGTGGCAGGCGCTATTGCCGGCATGATGAAAGACGGGGTTCAGGTCGAGATACAGTCTGTTGGCGCCGGCGCTGTCAATCAAGCGGTAAAGGCCATTGCCATTTCACGCGGCTTTCTTTCGCCTATTGGTATCGAGATCGTGTGCGTTCCCTCGTTTGCCGACATAGTTATTGACGGAGAGTACCGTACGGCCATTCGCTTTTCTGTAGAGCCGCGTGCTCCGCATGCCGACACAGCTGCAATGCAGTAACGATTCACCATAAATCTAATCTGTCCAGATAGACGAAAGCCAAGCATTGAATATCAAGAAATCAGAGCAATCGCCCCTCACCGAAGTTCCTGATTGGAGCGATTTTTCGGGTGGGCTTATCCAGGGGAAAACGTTTTCGGTCGTTACCTTCGGCTGCCAAATGAACAAGCACGACTCGGAGCGCATCGTTGGCATGCTTACCGCACTGGGCGCCAAAGAGGTCAACGGCATCGAGGAGTCCGACATAATCATCTATGTGACCTGCTGCGTTAGGGAAGCGGCAGATGTGCGGCTTATGGGGCAAGTTGCCTCATTGAAGAACGTTCCCCTAAGGAAGGACAGCCCGGTATCGAAGAGGGTTGTGGTAATCGGTGGTTGCATCGGGCAACGTGATGGTCAGGAGCTCGTAGAGAAGCTTCCCCATGTCGATGTCGTTTTCGGCACGTTCAACCTCGCAAGTCTTCCTCGGCTTATCGAGGAGAGCCTGCAGTCCGGCAGCCATGCCGTTGAGGTGCTTTCCGAGGCTAAGGACTTTCCAACCGATCTTCCCAGCGAGCGCGAGTCTAAGTGGTCGGCTTGGCTTCCCATTTCCATTGGATGCAATAATTTCTGTACGTACTGCATCGTTCCGTACGTGCGCGGAAGGGAAAAGTCGCGATCGATCGAGGATATCGTTTCCGATGCCCGGCGCTTAAAGCAAGATGGTGTGAAGGAGATCACGCTTCTAGGCCAGAACGTGAACTCCTATGGACGCGATCTGTACAAGGAGCCTCGTTTCGCCGATCTTCTTAGAGAGGTGTCGGCTACCGGCATCGAGCGAATCAGGTTCGCTACCTCGCATCCGAAAGACCTCAACGATGACGTTATCAAGGCTTTCGGCGAGTTGGACAACCTGATGCCTGCTTTGCATCTCCCGGTTCAGTCTGGGTCGAATGCTATTTTGAGGGCGATGAACCGTCGCTACACCCGCGAGCACTACTTGGAAACCATCCAGAAGCTTCGTGCCGTTCGTCCCGATATCGCCCTTTCCACTGACATCATCGTGGGCTTCCCGGGTGAAACCGAGGAAGATTTCCGGCAGACCTACGACCTTATCAAGGAAGTGGGATATCACCAGGTTTTCACGTTCATTTACTCCAAGCGCGAGGGAACGCCCGCTGCACGCATGGTTGATGACACCCCGCGCGAGGTTATACAAGAGCGTTTTGAGCGTTTAGTTGATCTTGTTCAGGAAAACGCGCTGGCGGTGAACCAGCCCGAACTGGACACAACCGTCAAGGTGCTGGTCGAGGGTGTTTCGAAGCGGGATCCGAATGTTCTTGCCGGCCGTAGCCCCAAGAATCAAACCGTCCATGCGCCTATTCCGCAGGGGGCTCGTATCGAGGATCTAGAGGGCTCCATCGTTGATGTCCGCATCACGCAGGCGCGTGCCTGGTACTTGAAAGGCGATGTGCTCTCGTGACGCAATGCGTCGTCGCAATTTTGGGTCCGACCGCATCAGGGAAGTCGGATCTGGCTCAGCTTGTTGCCTTGGAGCTTGGTGGGGAAGTGGTATCTGCCGACTCGATGCAGGTTTACAAAGGGATGGATATCGGCACTGCCAAGATTCGGCCCGATGAGCTTCTTGTTCCCCATCACCTTATCGACATCTTAGAACCTGGACGGCCATTTTCTGCGCAGCTTTTCCAGCAGTTGTCCCGCTCTTGCTTTGAGGATATATCCAGCCGTGGCAAGGTTCCCGTTCTTTGCGGGGGAACCGGCCTTTACGTTCAATCGGCATTGGAGGATATGTGCTTCCCCAAGGGCAACCAGACGGAGAACCCTGTTCGCTTGAAATACGAGTTGCTCGCGAAGGAACATGGATCCCAATACGTATGGGATATCTTGCACGATATCGATTCGCAATCGGCCGCACTGATCCACCCGAACAATGTGCGTAGGACCATACGGGCGCTCGAGATGCATGAGCAGGGCATATCCTATGCCTCGCAGGTTGATGGCATGAAGTGCCTCCCGGAAGTGGTTCCTTCCATCCGTTTTGGATTGGTAAGGGATCCGAAGCTGCTCGCGAAGCGGATCGAGCGCAGGGTAGATCTTATGTTCGAGCGAGGTTTGGTAGCCGAGGTGGAACGTCTTCTGCAGGGCGGTTTCCGTAATGCTCTCACGGCCCCTCAGGCGATTGGTTACAAGGAAATTGTAGCTGCGCTTGATGGTGAAATCGAAATGAGTGAGGCGGTTGACCTCATCAAAACTTCTACCCGTCGTTATGCCAAGCGTCAGCGAACCTGGCTTCGTCGAGATAGCCGGTTGATACCCCTTGATGCCGATAGCGCAGACAAAGACTCGTTAGTCAAAACGATCGTTGAAACGTATAGGCAACGAACTGCCGTAAAATGACAAATGCGAATGCATCCGTATAAGGAGATCCTCTATGAAACTCGACTTCGTTAAACTCAATGGCCTGGGCAATGATTTTGTCTTCATTGACGATATGG
Source organism: uncultured Prevotella sp. (assembly GCA_963598325.1). Lineage (GTDB taxonomy): Bacteria > Actinomycetota > Coriobacteriia > Coriobacteriales > Eggerthellaceae > Anaerotardibacter. The sequence goes on from CAVBST010000001.1 coordinate 69,134, forward strand.
ATCAAACCATCGACCTGACCGCTGAGCAAGTCGCTTTCCTCTGCGACCGGCACTTTGGCATTGGCGGAGATGGTGTTGTGCTTGTGCGACCCTCTTCTCGTCCGGAATGTGCTGCTTATATGCATTACATCAATTCCGATGGCACGCTTGCTGAAATGTGCGGCAATGGCGTTCGCTGTTTCACAAAATTCCTTGTCGACAACGGCTATGTCGATCCTAATTGCGGCTCCTATGTTGCCGATACGAAACGTGGCCCGCTTCCTATTTCCTTTGAACTTGATACTAACGGGAAGATGAGTGTTGCTTCGGTTGATATGGACGAACCGATCCTGGAGCCCGCCTCGGTTCCTACTACTTTAGCGGCAAGCGCTGAATCGGAGCAGGGGATTCCCTTTGTTAAAGAGGCGGAGGTCGAGTCTCCTTGGGGCAGTTTCGCTTTTACGTGCATTTCGATGGGCAACCCCCATGCTGTCTGCTTCTTCGACGACATCGACTCGTTGCCTAGCGACTGGTTCCTCGAGGATAGCAAAAGCCTAGATTCGTTCGATCTTAACCGCATCGGGGCTTTCTTCGAAAAGGCCTCAGTATTCCCGGCGAAAACCAATGTGGAGTTTATCGTTCCTGCAAACGATGGCCTTCACATGCGTGTTTTCGAGCGTGGCTGCGGCGAGACCTTGGCATGCGGCACAGGGGCTTGTGCCTCGCTGGTTGCAGCAGCCCTGACCGGAAGAAGCGCTCGATCCAACAAGGTTCACCTAAGGGGCGGCACCCTTGACATTGTTTGGAAGGAAGATAATCACGTTGTGATGACCGGCCCCGCCACGCAGTCGTTTGTTGGATCTGTTCAGCTGTAAATTTCTGATGATTGTTTTCGACGAAGTAAAACAACACGGCCCGAAGACCGTTATCGAGAAGCCTCGGGAGCGAGCCGTTCTTGTTGGCGTGGAGCGTCCTGATCAAGAATGGACGCTCGATTCCTCGTTGGCTGAGCTTGAGAGGTTGGCTTGGACCGCTGGCGCGGATATGGTTGCAAAGACCTCCCAGCGTCTTGATTCGCCTAACCCCCGAACTTTTGTGGGCAGCGGCAAGGCCGAGGAAATTGCTTCCTTGGCCAGGTCGTATGCTGCCGATGCTGTTATCTTCGATGACGAGCTTACTCCTTCCCAGCAATCGAACTTGGAATCCATCGTTGGGAAGGATGTAAAGGTAATCGATCGCACGGCATTGATCCTTGATATCTTTGCCCTGCACGCAACCAGCAAGGAAGGCCGGTTGCAAGTCCGCCTTGCTCAGAACCAATATCTGTATCCAAGGCTCAGGGGCATGTGGGCCCATTTGGCTTCGAATCGTATGGGCGGCGGAGTAGGCAGTCGTTTTGGCGAAGGTGAAAGCCAGCTCGAGGTAGACAGGCGCCTCGTTCGAAACCGCATCACTTCTATCCGCCGGGATCTTGCCCAACTTTCCAAGAAAAGGGATTTACAGCGCAAGCAGCGAAACGAGTCCGGCGTTTTCAAGGTAGCGCTAGCCGGTTATACCAACGCGGGAAAGTCCAGTCTACTAAACGCGATAACCGGTTCTGAAGTATTAAGCTACGACAAGCTGTTCGCCACGCTTGACTCGACAACGCGCCAACTGGTTTTGCCTGAGGGTAGGGAAGTGACCCTGACCGATACCGTCGGCTTCATCCAGAAGCTTCCCACAACTTTGGTTGAGGCATTCAAGTCTACGCTTGACGAGATAAACGGTGCCGATTTGATTCTTCATGTGGTAGATTCTTCCGACCCTAATGCCGCAAAGCAGATAGATACCGTGAATATGGTGCTTGAGCAGATAGGTGCTCAGGAGATTGGGCGAATCGAGGTATTCAACAAAAAGGATCTGCTATCTGTTGAACAGCTTCAATCCCTTTGCACCCGATATCCTCATGCGGTATTCACTTCTACGCTGAACAAAGAAGGCCTTGAAGAGCTCATTAGAAGAATTGGCGTTGTGGCATCCGCGCAGGATGAGCTATTGGAAGTGCTGATTCCTTTCAATAGGGGAGACCTGGTGTCGTTGGCTCATCAGCGCTGCACTATCCTGAACGAAAACTACAACGAATCTGGGACTCATCTTGTGGTCCGTGCCGGCCATCAGGCTGCCGCTTTGCTCAAGCCATATTCGGTTGCCTCTAAATAACTTTTCTTAGGACGGCTACTACTTTTCCTGCTATTGCGCATTCTCTAACTATGATCGGTTCCATTGTTGAGTTCTCTGGCTGCAACCGAATGTGATCGCTTTCTTTGTAAAAGCGCTTTACCGTAGCACCGTCTTCAACGAGAGCCACCACGATTTCGCCATTGCGGGCTACTTGCTGCTGTTTCACCACGACGTAATCGCCGTCGTTGATGCCAGCCTCTATCATGGAGTCGCCATGCACCGAAAGTATGAACGATGCTGAATCTCCTACTAATTCCGTAGGCAGAGACATGGACGATTCTATGTTCTGCTCCGCAAGAATTGGCTCACCGGCAGCAACATTGCCGACAAGGGGCAGCTCAAGATTACTTGCAGACCCCTGAGAGCCAAACGTTTCAAGGTGTTGCTTTTTAGAGGCCAAGGAGATCGAACGGGATTTTCTCTGATCGCGTTCGATGTAGCCCTTTTCTTCGAGGGTTTTCAAGTGCACGTGCACGGTAGATGGCGAAGAAAGCTGGACGGCTTCGGCGATTTCGCGCACGGTTGGGCCAAAGCCTTTTTGATCGATGTATGACTCGATGAAGTCGTAAACGCTTTGCTGTCGGGCTGTCAGGGGCTTGGACATTGCGACCACCTTTTAATTAATGCGAACAGATGTTTGTATTTCTGTTGACAGGAACGTATGTTCGATTTACAGTATACACGAACAAAGGTTCTATGCAAGGAGGTCTTACATGAGCAACGGCAATATCGCATATCGGGTTTCGGGTTCAGCAGCTCTTAAGCCGGAGCACATCGAAGAGAAGAATGCCTCTGCCTCAATTATCGATTTCGACGCTGTTCGCTCTCAGGCAGCAGCAGATTGGCCTTCAATGCAAAGCGAGCCCCGGAATCAATATTGGTCTTCTGGTTTTGCGACCGAAGAAAGCTTTCTCGATTCTTTGAAGTCCGCATTCGTGCGTCCTGGAAGGGCCGCGTTGGCAAATCCCGCTGAAGTTGCAATTGCCATCGGCGCTATCACGATATTAGCCCTGCTTGTTATTCTTATCAGCGCATAAGGCGGCGTCCCTGTGTTAAACCACTAAAGATAGAGCTGTTTCCATTATTCTGCTAAACCAGCACAACATCTTGTATACTAATTTCGCTTAATCAGTAAAGGAGATGTTATGCGTTGTCCTTCATGTGGATATATGGAATCAAAAGTTGTCGATTCGCGTCCTGCGGACGAGGGGGCCTCAATCCGTAGAAGAAGAGAGTGCCTAAGCTGCGGGGCAAGATTTACTACCTACGAACGCTCCAGTGAAAACCCCATTATCATCACTAAGTCAGATGGCTCATCCGAGGCATACAATCGCGATAAGCTTTTCCGTGGGCTTTTGATTGCATGCGCCAAGAGGCCTGTTTCGTCCGAAAAGCTTTCGCAAATCATAGACAGCATCGAATTCGAGCTAAGGAATTCACCCCAGAAGGAAACCTCTTCTAAAGAGCTTGGAGACATGGCTCTAAGACGGCTCGCCGATATCGATGAGGTTGCTTACATACGTTTTGCCAGCGTGTATAAGGACTTCAAAAACATCGATGAATTCCGTGATGCATTGAAAGGGCTTTAATATGACTGAACTCAATCTTCCAATTAAGCCGTTATCCGACATCGCCCATGTTCCTGGTAATGCCTATAAGGGTGATGCAGGCTACGATCTTTGCTCAACCGTCGATTTGGTTTTAGAGCCGTTTGAAAGAACGTTGATCCCAACGGGTCTGGCGCTCCAGATTCCCGATGGTTATGCAGGCTTTGTTTTGCCAAGGAGCGGCATGGCTATCAAAACAGGCTTATCGCTGGTAAACGCTCCTGGCTTGATAGACAGCAACTACCGCGGTGAGATTCAGGCAATTGCGATAAATCTCGATCCGAAGAACCCTATTGAAATCCACGTCGGTGATCGAATTGCCCAGCTGGTTATCATGAAGTTCGAAAACGTTCACTTCGAAGTTGTAGACGAACTCAGCTCTACCAGCCGAGGTGAGGGCGGCTTCGGCTCTAGTGGGATTACCTCTACAAATAGGTGATACTCAAACAACCTCAGCTCATGCTCCTGGACGAGTAGCTGCGTCGTACCTTAGAGCGGAACCAGCATACCCCAGAATCGGTGATAATATATCTTATGTAAACCTACTAGTTAAATTCGGATTTTGGCTGACTCGCGATTTCGTTTGTCGATTCCCTATTCTGGAATCAGTCTTTACGGTGGTTATAGGATCCAGTGCTAGTATTCCTTTTGGACCCAAAGCGCTTCCAGCGAGGTGCAAGGGATTTATTTAAGTGCCATTTGGTTTAGGAGATTCGCATGGTTGAAACTGTCGAGACCGACCCGTTTTGCAAGACCGATAGGTTTGCTGCCAAGAATGGAATTGTGGTAACTGAGGTTGGTGAAAACTACTCCGTTGCTCAAATGGTAATCGATGAGAGCTTCCTGAATGGAATCGGCATCCCCATGGGTGGCGCTTACTTTACGCTTGGCGATCTTTCGTTTGGAGCTGCTAGCCACTACATTGCAAATGAGATGGTTACCCTAAACTCCCAGATCGACTTCATCGCTTCCGCAAAGCTTGGCGATACGGTAACCGCAAACTGTGTTCAGGCTCCTGGTTCCTCTAAGAAGATCCAGCGTTACGAGATTAAGATTACCGACCAGGACGATAAGCTGCTTGCTCTTATGCATGTAACTGGGTATCGAAAATCCCATCACAGCAAATAAGCAGCTGCTTTCCGAGCTTCGTTAGAGTGCCCTTCTCGATTGTATTCGAGAAGGGCACTTGTTTATGAAGGGTCTATGGCATTGCAGTACGCAGTATAAAGCCCTGGGAATACCTTCTTTTGGCTTACAACCTTGAAGCTCTCCCGTTCCACCAAACAGTGGTGAGTTACGGCTCTGAAATGCGGTTTTGCCCTTGAGAGATCTTCGTCTTTCAAGAACATCTCGCACGTGTATTCCGTTTTAACGGGAGTTGCTTTGGTTACGCGGGTTCTTACCACTATAGTGTCTCCGTACTTGAATGGTGCGCCGTATGTTAGATCAACATGCAGAACGGGAGACATGTAACCTGCATTTTCGATTTCGTCATACGGAAATCCGAGCTTTCTTAGGAATTCGGTCCGTGCAACCTCTAGATATATCAGGTAGTTTGCGTGGTACACCACTCCCATGCAGTCTGTCTCTGCGTATCGCACTTCGATTTCGGTCAAGGATTCCATAGGTTTGCCAATCCTCTTCTGCCATAGGTGTTCCATTGCTGCACATTATAATGACCAGAGAGCAATCAGCTCTTAGCTGAATGAAGATTTGAATAAAGGAATGCAACATTGGCAACAAACAGCAGCAGGCCCGCTAAACATAATTCCAGCAAGGGCAGCGAAGGGTTCTCTCCCCTGTCCCCTGCCCTGGCGTTTCAGCTTGCCGCTCCCCATACTTGGGCAGCGGCGATCATGCCGGTTCTGCTTTCATATGTGTATTGCGCTGTAACCTATTCATCGAAGCTCAGCATCCTTTTTGCCCTGATCTTATTGGCGATTTGCATCCTGATGCAATCTGCCGTCAATATCTTCAATGATTATTTCGATTTCAAAAAAGGTACTGACACAAGCGAGAATTCTTCGGAGGATGCCTTTGACGCGGTTCTTGTTTACAACAATCTGAATCCCAAATCGGTCTGCGTGTTGGGAATTGCTTTACTGGCTTTGGCTGGGGTGCTCGGGTTCTACCTTGTGTTCCTTACGAGTTGGGTTCTTTTAGCCCTAGGGCTTGTTGGCGCCCTGATTGTTGTTCTGTACTCTGGTGGGAAAACGCCGATCTCTTATCTGCCTATCGGTGAATTCGTCAGCGGCTTTGTGATGGGTGGAATTATCCCTCTGGCCTGCTGCTATGCACTTTCGGGTGTCTTTGATCCTTTTGTGCTTTTGGTGTCACTCCCAACGATGATCGGCATAGCGATGATCTTGTTCACCAACAACACATGCGACATCGAAAAGGACATTCTAGCAAAAAGAAAAACGCTCTCTGTGCTTTTAGGAAGAAGGCGTGCGCCTCGGGCTTACAAAGCATGCATATTGCTCTGGATAATCGTGGTGGTTCTTATCGTAGGCATTCTTTATCCGGCCGGTACGCCGATAACAATGATTATGGTGCTTGCCGAATTCCCTGTTCTTAGAGCCTTGATGAACAACCCTCTAAACCAGCAATCTCGCACAGGCGCAATGTCTCAGATCGTGATGTTGAACGTTATCATGGGTGTCTTCTACTGCCTGGAGATTGCCTCTACGGTGCTTATCGATTGGGTCTAGGCAAGAGATGCTAACTGGATGTGTGCCTTCGGGAAGCTGACGCCAAGCCGACGGCGCTCTGAAGACACGCCAATGGATGCATAGCGGCCAGTTCATATTTGCGAAAGATTCTTGACGGTACCAAGATTCTTGACGGTAGAAATCTAGCTGAATTCGGGGGCCGTTATCGACTGTTTGCCAGCTAGTTTCGTCAGGTCGGCTTCGCGTACAAGCTCTTCCAGGGTGCAAGGCGCGTCTTCTTCGATTATGCCCGCCGCGAAGGCCAAGCTCCCGAGGACTTTTTCAGCAGGAGCTTTTCGTTCATTCAACAGCCTGTGCACATCGGTATCTCCGTCACGTTTGGACAAGCGCCTTCCTAAGCAATCAAGCAATAGCGGAACATGGGCATAGGACGGATGGCCGAATCCGAGCACATCTTGAAGATACATCTGGCGCGGTGTAGATGTAAGCAGGTCCAAGCCGCGCACAACGGAGGAAACACCCATTTCGGCATCGTCCACTACAACAGCAAGCTGATAGGCGAATACCCCATCGCTTCTGCGGATAATGAAGTCCCCCGAGCATTCTTCTAGACGGTAGGTTTTTGAGCCCTGAAAGATATCGTTGAAAGAGCATGATGCGCCATCAACCATAACGCGAGTTGCGGGGTGCCGAACGGCACGCTTTAGTTCAATCTCTTCCTCGGTTAAATTTCTACAGCTACCAGCGTAAACATATTCCTCTCCGAAATGAGGAGCATTCGCAGCATGCAGGTCGGCCCTGCTGCAGAAACAGGGATAGGTTAGGCCTTTGGCTTGAAGCTTGGCCAAAGCGTCCAAATAAGCTTCGGTACGGTTCCTTTGGAATACGGGGGGCTTGTCCCAAGAAAAGCCGAATGCCTCCAGATCACGCATAATGGCATCGGCGTATTCCGATTTGGTGCGCGCAGGATCCAGGTCCTCTATCCTCAAAAGAATCTCTCCCTCGCTTTTCTTAGCGAGAAGGAAAGCTATCAAAAACGAAAACAGGTTGCCTAGATGCAAGCCTCCAGATGGGGTTGGAGCAAATCTGCCAACAAGCTTATTCCCCATAGCGCAGCAAAAAAGTACCGATTTGGATTACGTCTTTGTCTGCAAGCATGGCATGGTCGATGTTGACATTGTTGACCCATACACCATTGAAAGATCCGGTGTCTTGGATAGACCAGCCGTCCTGCACTCGCTCAAGCAGGGCATGCTTGCGAGAAACCGTCATATCGTTGAGGAATATCTCGCAACGCGGAGAGCGGCCGATAACGGCTTTCTCCCCTTCCAGCGAATACGCTATCCCCTTCTGGCGTCCCGTCAATACGGTGATCGTGGGGACCGAAGAGGGAGCCTCCTTCACTTCGGGCTCTTCTGGGTTAAGGGATACGGCCTTGAAGGCCTCGGTCGAGCCCTGAAGATGGTAGCCGCAGGCAACGCAGTTCTCAGAGCCTTCAGCTAGTGGAGTATTGCAGACAGGACAAACAGACATGGGAGTCTCCTAATTGCTCGTTTCGGTAGCGTTTGCGCCATAGATCAGAGGAGTGGTGCTAACAAGGTTGCTTTCGGCTTGGGTTTGCCCACCAGAGAACCCTCTAAGAAGGCGTTCCCACCAAATGCCAACTCCCTCAATAAGGTTAGGGGCAGAGCAGCTTTCAGCCGCAACCAGATCCTGCTGGGCAATAACTTCATTGTGCTGGTAGAAGGTTACCGTACCAACCTTTTGACCAGGCGATACATCGCCAGAAACCGAATCGTAGGTTACTTCCTGGCTTACATTGCCGTCGAGCGCAAATACGTTTACCGATGCATCGGGGTCTTTCAAGGTTGCCTTGAAGGTCTTGTCCAACCATCCTGTGTGGCTAACGTTGGCTACTACGGGGACCGTAACCGTGTTGCCTTTGCTGTCTTTGTAGCTAGATGTTTCCGAGCTGTGCACCAACGGATAGTCGATGGTGTTGCTGTAAACCCATTCGTCGAGCGTTTTCGCGTCTACGAATCGCTGAGATTCGCTCGATGAATCAAGCACGATGGCATAAAGCGTTTTTCCGTCGCGCTCAACCGCACCCGCAAAGCACTCGCCCGCTTTCTCGGTGTAACCGGTCTTGATGCCGCATGCCCCTTCATACTGGCCCAGAAGAACGTCCGTCGATTCCAAGGCGACATCGGCCGTTGCACCGTTCCGCTGAACTTGGATCGTTGTCTTGTCGGTGGAAACGATGCTGCGGAACGTTTCGTTCTTCATTGCCTCTGCGGCCATGATGCTGACATCTCGGGCTGAGCAATGCATATCTGCGCTATAGGAATCGAAGTCAAGGCCGTGCGGGTTAGCGAAAAGCGAATCGGACATGCCAAGGTTCTTGGCTTTTTTGTTCATGGCGTAAACGAATGCTTCATACGGGTCGTCGGGAACATTAGGGTCCCCTGCTTCGTTGAGGTTCTGCTTGACCTGAGCTCCCATGCTCTCGGCAATGGCGGTGGCTGCATCGTTTCCGGAGCAGATCATCATTGCCTTAAGCGCAGACTCTAAATCCATGGTATCGCCGGCTTGCAGCATCGCGGATGACTCACCGATAGAGGCAGCATTCTTGCTTACGGTGATTTGGGTGTTCTTGAGATCGCCGTTTTCCAACGCAACTATAGCGCTCATGGTTTTGGTGACAGATGCGATCTGCACCTGGGCATCGGCATCTCTTTCGAAGTAAACTGTGCCGTCGTCAGATACGACTATCACATGATTGGCAACGATGTTGGGGCAAGAAGCCGCTGCCAGCCCCCGTTGCTGCACGGTAAGTCCAGCTATCACATCCGAATTCCGCACGTCTGCGTGGGCAAACGCCGGAAACGCAAAAAGCAGGACAGCCGAAAGAGCGAACCATAAAGCCGGCTTTGTGCAGGCCGATAACCTTTGCCGAATCTCGTCAAATAAGAAATGGGGGCTTTCAACCAAAGCAGCCGGTGCTTGCAGATGAGGCAAAACGTCTCCTTTCACGGTTTAAGCCGTACCCTTTACGATGACTTTATCTTTTGGCGAATAGTTGGACGTGAATTCGTCGGTATGCAGAAGGTTGCCAGAACGGTCCTTTACGGTTCGAACGATAGTGATGCTGCTGCCGTCAACCCCAGTGCTCTCAACATATTCCTTGCCTGAAGCCAAGGTGTCATCGGTTTTGTAGACTGTCGAGTAAGCTTTGCCAGCCTGCCACTCGCCGTATTCGGTTGAAACCTGGTATTGCGGGCTGACGCCAACCAGTGTACAGGTAACCGAAGTGGACGTGTATGACATCACGAGCAATACATCTGAAGAGGTGTCATTCTGCCAAACTAGATCCATATCGGGATAAGCGATGGCTGCATCTCTGCCCTTTGGGTAGCTTTCAATGTACAGTGTGTGGTTGTAGCGCCTTGGCACCGGATATCCCGCAAGATACACCGAGTTGAAAACCGTGGTTGCAACCTGGCATATGCCACCGCCGATAGCATCGGAATAAGACCCGCTAACGATAGCATGGGCATTCTGATAGCCCTTATCTTCCGTTGCCTCTCCGGCAATGTTGTTGAACGACCACTTCTCCCCTGCTTTGCAGATGGAGTTGTTCAGCAGGTTGGCTGCCGTATGGATATTGTTCACGCGGGCTTCAGCGCCGGAGCTGTATTGCGTGGTGAACGATGAGATCTCGCCTATCAGGCCGAACGCATACGCATCCTCCAACGACAAAGAGGAAGGGATGCTTGCCGACTGAACATTTATGGAGGGAGCGCTGGTTCTTTCCTGGGAGGTAAAGAACGTATCGTTCATCTGGCTGATGGTCTCAGAAGCCAGAGGCACGCTTCCTTGGGCGTTGGTGGTAACCGAAATGGCGCCATCGTCGCCTTTGTCGAACGACACCGTCAGGTCGTCCTGTTCAAGATTGGAATGAAGCGAGTTGAGGATCTGGTGCTTGGCGGAATCGGCGTTGAAGCTAGGCCGCAGCTTCCAGCCGCTGCCGTCTTGCTCAACAGACGTAACGATCCATTCGCCTAATTCCGATCGCGAGGCGCTCCATGATTGGTCTTCGTAATTGAAGACCGCGCCCGATGCAATCGAGTTGTTCACGGTGTCGGCGACTTTACGGGCGTCAGCTTCTCGGACTTGAAGCGACTGATGCTCTGTGGCAAGTACGTCTTTGCTGTATTGCTCGGAACTAAGCAGGGCTTCGTTCAAATGGCTGACAAGCCATTCCTTGGTAACCTCGTCGCCCTCATTGCCGTTGGTAACCGAGGCAACACCGTCTTCGACCTTGATATCGAAATTGACTCGTTTGGTTCCGACGGCCGCAGTCATCTGATCGCACAGCCCGGAAAGAAGCGAGTCATTGAAGCTGCATTCCGGCTGAATCGAGTAGCCGAACGCCGCCGAAAGCGCACGGCCGATAGGCCCCCAGTTAGAGCGGCCCACCTCGAAAGCCTCGTCTACCAACGGCACAATGTTGAGCTCGGCATCAACCTCGCTGCCGGTAACTGTCCATTGCGTGCGCTCAGCAAGGGATTGCTCGTAAGAGATCTGCTGTTCGATATTTGAATCGGTATCCGTTTCCTTGGGATTTTCAAGATCGTATTCAGACGCAAAGAACGTGTCCACGTTGGTGGTGACGCGCTCGGCGTACTGTGCTGAAACGGCAGAGGATGCTTCTTCCTTCGTCATGCCGGCAACGGACACATCCCCAATGCGGACTCCGGAATAAATTCGATCGCCATTGATCAGCGAATCTATACCCGTTGCAACAAGAACCAGCACCACTACCGCAGCAACGACCTTCAACTTGAATGATCTGCCTCGAGGGCCCCTTCGGTTCTCGTTGGCGCCGTAAAGAGAATTCGCATTGATTACTCTGCCGCCGCCGTTTCCATAACCGGAGCTGCGGACGTATTGGCTCGAGCGAGTGTTTTGGCGATTCCTGTTCTGCACGCGAGGATTGGCGTTCGTGCGACGCCTCGGAGAATTCAGTTGCTGCTGATTGCGCGGAGAACGGGTTCGGGTGCTTTGCGCGGCTTTGCCGGAATTGGAATAACCGGAAGCCTCCTGGGGTTTCCGGGGTCCTTCGTTAGGGCGACGGTTGACGGTATAACCTCGTGCGTCTCGGCCGCGGGGTGCTGTCTCGTAGCCGTGTGGCAACGCTGATCCCTGAGCGTGAGCCTTATCGGAAGCGGCTTCCCGTTCTTGGGCAGCCCTGCTCCTGATTCGATCGATCTGCTCGGATGAACGCAGTCCGCGTACGGGTCCGGCTGTTTGGCCATCCCTATTGCCTGCTGCGCTCGGGCGATCGGCCGAGATAGCAGGGCGAGAGCCAGCCGTAGCGGGCCTGTGAGGCGTGCGACCGTAAGCTTCACTGTTTTCAGAAGATACAGAAGAAGGGCTCTGTGCAGCTGGATTGTTCCGAGGCTGGCGCATGCTATTCCCCAGCATTCCCGCCAGCAGCGCTGAGCTCGGCTTTCCGAGCGGCATTCATGCCTTTGACGCCGGCAACGACATAGTATGCGGTGGTGGCTACGCACAGGATCAGCCCGATATAGGCGAACCAGAAGCCCCAGGAGTAAGCATCGCTTGAAAATCCTGGCAGCCATCCCCAAGGAACAAGCCCAAGCCCCTGAAGAAGCGGCGCATTGAGCAAGATGCCGGCAAAGCCGATATAGAGGAACGTTGTAGCAACTTTGCCCAGGTAGATTACCGGCACGCGCACCTTCCAGCGAGACAGAAGATAGCTTCCCCCGCAAAGCATAAGAAGATCACGAAGAACCACCACCAAGACGATCCATATAGGCAAGCGCCCAATGACGAGCAAGCCGATTACGCCGGAAATCATAAGCAGCCGATCCACAAAGGGATCAAGAAGCTGACCGAGCTTGGAAACCGAGTTCGTGCGACGAGCTACCTGTCCATCAACCCAGTCGGTGGAAGCTGCAATGGCGAAAACCAAGGTGGCGGCCAGGTTCATGTCGTTGAACAGGAGAACAAGGAACACCGGGATCATGCAGAGGCGAATGAAGGAAAGGATATTGGGTATGGTGACGATCTTGCTGCTAACTTCGCATTCAGCTTGATTGACCTGACCCATCGAGCCCTCCATAAAAGAACCGGGCCACTTGGACCCGGTTCGAAACACCGATTCTCCCTACAAAGGATGCCTACTGGGTTTGGCCGGCCTCGGATTGCATCTTGGCTGCCTTGGCTTCCTTTGCTGCATTGATTCTAGCAGCTTTCTCGGCTTCTTTTCGTGCTTGCTCGGCCTTTTCCTCTTCACTGGGCTCAGGCTTACGGAAGGTCTCCACAACCTTTTCTTTAGACGGATGCACGATAACCGGATCCATCTTCAAGCACCCCTTGGGGCACTCCCGAACGCACGATTCGCACTGGATGCACGCGAAGTGGTTGATAGCCCAGGTGCTTTCCTTCTTCTGCACCGATATGGCGTTGGTGGGACAACGCTTTTCGCAAATGCCGCAGTAAATGCAATCGGCGTCATCGAAGCGCACGCACCCGCGCAAAGCTTCAGGATGCTCCGGCTCTTCGAAGGGATAACGGACCGTCTCCGGCTTGCCGAACAGTGACCGAAGGGTCATTTTGCCAAGTTTGAAACCACCCATTGGTCTACCTTTCTGTGCAGCTGATGCAGGGATCGATGGTGAGGACGATCATGTTCACGTCGGTTAGATCGCATCCCTTCAGAGCCATGGTCATGCCTGCGATGTTTGTTGAGGTGGGCGTGCGAATACGCATACGCTCCAAGTACTTGGTTCCGTTGCCGGAAGCATAGTAGTATACCTCGCCTCTGGGTTGCTCCAGGATGCTGCAAGCCTCAGACCCATCGGCGGGCGCGCCCTTAACCGGGTTCAAGATCGAGCCATCGGGGATCTTGTCGATCAGCTCGCAAACGATGTCGATGGACTGAAGAACCTCAAGCGCGCGAACCTTGATTCGCGCATAGCAGTCACCCTGGGTGTCCAGAATCGGCTCAAAGGAAGAGAGCTCGCCGTATCCGCCGATCCCCAAGCACCGAACATCGTTGTTCACATTGCTAGCTCGAGCAAATGGACCGACCATGCCGTATTCTCGGGCGTGCTCTTCGTCGATAAGGCCAACGCCAACGGTGCGGTTCATTACCGAAGAATCCTTCAGGAAAGCGTTGCAGATCTCGGAGTACTCGCCCTTAAGGGAATTGAGGGTGTCTTTGATTCCAGCAAGCGTGGGCGCTTCGATGTCGCGCGCAACGCCACCGAGCAGCGTGTACGAAAGGATAACGCGTCCGCCGGCAACGTTCTCGAAGATGTCGAGTATGCGCTCACGTAGGCGCCAGCAATGCATGAAAAGGCTCTCGTATCCGAAGGCATCGGCGGCAAGGCCCATCCAAAGAAGATGCGAATGGATACGCGAGAGCTCGTGCATGATGGTGCGAAGGTATTCGGCGCGCATGGGAACCTCGGCTCCCATCAGCTGCTCTATCGTCTGAGCGTAGCCGTAACTATGGCCAAAGGCGCAGATGCCGCAAATACGCTCTGCAACATAGATGTATTGATGGATGTCGCGGGTCTCAACGAGCTTTTCCAGCCCACGATGCACAAAGCCGATCTGCGGCAGGACGTCCACAACCGTTTCGTCTTGAACAACCAAGTCGAGATGCAGCGGCTCGGGCAGTACGGGGTGCTGCGGGCCGAAGGGAATCACTTGAGCTTTGCCCATAACTACTCGCCTTCCTTCTTAGACTCGGCGGAAGCCGAAGCGGCCTTCTTTGCCTTCGCCTCCATGGCGGCACGGACCTTGGCTGCCTTTTCAGGATCCATGGCCGCCAGCTTCGCTTCCAAGTCTTCCGATGCCTTGGCCTTTTCCGCTTCAACGGCCTTCTTTGCTTTGGCCTCCATGGCAGCGCGCACTTTGGCGGCTTTCTCTGGGTCCATCCCCGCGAGTTTCTTCTCGATGTCGTCTTCGGCCTGGCTGCCTTGCGCGTTTGAGGCCTTCGCTGCGCGGGCTGCCTTAGCGGCGGCAACCTTCGCAGCCTTTTCGCGTGCAGCAAGCTGTTCTTGGCTGATGATGGTCATCGGAGCTTCCACGCCTTCCGCGAAAGCGTAGAACTTGCCCTTGAAATCGAGCACGTTTCCTACGACGTTAACGCCGAATAGATCATGCGCCTCGTTCTCGAACACAAAGGCGGTAAGGAACAGCTCCGTAACCGAGGGAACTTCAGTTACCCCCTTCTTGATGTTCGGTACCTTGATGTTCACGACCTCTGCGTCTTTGACAAAGGTGTAGAAAAGCGTAATGGAGTCATCTCGCTCAAGCACGGGGTGAAGCTGGGCCAAGCGATAGCCGTCATCTTTGAATTGCTTGCTGGTATCGATAAGCTGCGCTAGATCGATAGAGCGGAAAACCTGCTGGATTGCCATTCCTTACGCACCCCTTTCCTGATTCTTCATCTGCTTTGCCTTTTCCTCGAGGATCGCAACCCCTTCGACGACTGCATCGATTATCGCCTCGGGCCTGACGGCGCATCCGGGAGCGTACACGTCGACGGGAATAGCCTGATCCACACCGCCGATAACGTTGTAGCAATCGCGGAAGATGCCGCCAGAGCAGGCGCAGATGCCGCAGGCCACAACGACTTTGGGCTCAAGCATCTGGTCGTATATCTCTTTGACGACTTCGATGTTCCGCTCGTTAACGCCGCCGGTAACCAGGAAGATATCGGCATGCTTGGGGTTGCCGGTGTTCACCACACCGAATCGTTCCGCGTCGAAGAGCGGGGTTAGCGCCGCAAGGACCTCGATATCGCACCCGTTGCAGCTCGAGGCATCGTAATGGATGATCCAAGGAGATTTAGTTAAATACGACATTGGTTCTCCTTACAGGTAAACGAGCAGGGCGATGTTGATGCCGGCAAAAACGAGCGTGACGACCCAGGCCGACTTCAAAAGCAACTGCCACTTAACGCGCGCAAAGTTGTTGTCGATCCAGATCTCAAGGAAATAGACCAGCACAAGGGTAACCACCACCGCGGCAATGCAAACCGGGTTGTTCCAGATGAAGAACAGTGCGATCCATGCCAAGAACAGAACGTTCTCGCACCAATGCATAATCTCTACCTGGGCAAGAACCTTGCCGGACATTTCCGTGGTGACGCCTTTCACCAGGTCTTGATGGGCGTGATGCGAATAGGAAAGATCGAAGGGCGACTTGCGCAATTTGATGGTAAGGATGAAGAGCATGGCGATGAACACGCCGATGCACGACCCGATGATGGGGCTAGGCACATGCAGTATCGCGCTGACGTCGAAGCTTCCCACCGAAAGATAGAACGCAACAGCCAGCAGCAAGACCATAGGCTCATAGGCCATAACCTGAAGCGTTTCGCGATGGGCGCCGACCTCGGAAAAGGGCGAGCGCGACGCATAAGCCGCCATGATGAACAGCATCTCTGCCAGCGTGATAACGAATACGCACAGCAAGATGTTCCCGCCGGTGAAGAATATGCCGCCGGCCACGAAGGTAAAGATAAGCGCCCAGAAGACATACGTGCCGATGGCCGAGTTTGCACCTGCGTTTTCCTTCATCAGCAGCTTTCGCACGTCATAGTACGGCTGCAGGATAGACGGCCCTACCCTTCCCTGCATTCGCGCCGTAACCTTGCGGTCGATACCGGAAAGCAGGCAACCGGCAATCGTGGCGACAACCGCAAAGGCCGCCGAACCCAGAAGGGTGATGAGGATGGTTATAGCTGTTTCCATTCTTGTACTCCCCTCTTCCTTACAGGATGCCCAAGGTTACTACCGAGCAATACGCTGCCCACCCGAAGGCTGCAACCAGCAGCAGGTAACAGCATATGTTGCCGATGGGGCGTATCTTGCTTTCGCCGAACACCGATTCCAGGTACCAGTTTCTAGCAGTTGCCTCCTGAGGAACCGAAAGCGAATTGATGAACGTGCGATTCGCGTTATCTGCGGAGACGCCGGAAAGGTACACATCGGTTTTGCGCATCGATTTCCTGAACTTGCGCATTCCGCCCAGTAGAACGATAGCCAGCACAACCACGATGACGCCGCAGGTGTACAGATCGTCCGACAGAATGGGCTGGATGGCGATTCCCAGCACGGAGCCGACATAGGGTTCTACCAGGTAGTCGGAGATAAGCGGAATGCAAGCGCAGCTAGCCAAAGCCATAACGGTGAACGTCATCGTGGCTATCCATTCGCTCCAATGCACGGTTTGCTCGATGCTTTCGGGCGTGCCAGTGATGCCGGCCAGCTTGCCCAGCCATTTAGCCCAGAACATGAAGGTTGCCGCGGATCCGAACGCAAGCATAAGCAGAAGGGCGAACTGGCGCGTGTCCACGAAGGATACGAGCGTTGCCCATTTCGCAACGAGCATGCCGAACGGCGCAAGGAACATGATCATAATGCCGACGATCATCATGCGCGAAAGGCGCGGCATGCGCTCGAACAGCAGGTCCATGTCCTCGATATCGCGCGAGCCGATGTGATGCTCGGCAGTGCCGACGCAAAGGAACAGCAGGCTCTTCGCGATTGCATGGAAGATAACCAGGAAGATTGCCGCCCAGATGGCTTCGGCGGTTCCCACGCCGGCGCATGCGGTGATAAGACCCAGGTTCGCGATGGTGGAATAAGCCAGCACGCGCTTTCCGTTGTGCTGCGATATGGCCATGAACGAGCAGAGCATGAACGTAAGCCCGCCAACGAGGATGACCAGCAGCGACGGTGCGAACGAAACAGCATATATAGGTGCGCACTTGATGAGCATGAATACGCCGGCCTTAACCATGGTGGAGGAATGCAGCAAGGCGGAAGTGGGCGTAGGCGCAACCATTGCCCCCAGCAGCCAGGTGTGGAACGGCATCTGAGCCGCCTTGGTGATTCCAGCAAGGCTCAGGCACGTGAGCGGCAAGACCACCATGGTAGGCGCCAGGGTGCCCAAAACAATGAAGTCGGTGAAGTCGATGCAGCTGAAGTTGATGGCCAGATAGTACAGGGCGCCTAGGAAAGCAAGGCCGCCCACGAGGTTCATGATGATCTGCCTGAACGAGTTCCTGATGGCCTCGTCTGTTTTGGTGAAGCCAATAAGGAGGAACGAGCAAACGGTGGTAACCTCCCAGGCCGTGAAGAGCCAAATGAGGTTGTTGAAGAAGATGATGCCGTACATGGCCGACAGGAACACGAACATCAGGGCGAAAAACGTAGGACGACGATCGGGCATTTCGGTATCGGGGTGATGGATGCCGAAGTAGAAGTCGTGCATGTAGCCGATAGAGTAAACGCAGATGCCCGTTCCGATAACGCCGATGATGAGCGCCATGATCAGCGAGAGCGAATCGAAATAGAGCGCTTTAGTGCAGCTAAGGTCGTGCGCGAAAACGAACTCGAACACCAAGGAACCCGCAAGCTGGACGATGGCCAAGATGATTGCGGCAACGTTTCTGTACTTCACGCCGAAGCAGACGATGGTGATGCCTATGATCACGCTGATGGCCAGGCAGGCATAGTCCACGATGCTCGATTGGAAGCTGAAATACGTTCCTGTTGTGCCCAGGTTCATGACCACGAACGCCACCGAGGCTACGGCTATTGCCGCGGAACCTACGCACACAATGATGTTGCGTGGCTTGGTGGCGCGGATGACCACGATGAGCCCTGCAATCACAAGGGGGAACAGGATAAGGAACCCTATCATTTCCATTGGCATGCCCCTCTTCCGGGATCCTATAAACAAAAAGCGACGGACGTCGCATTCCCTACTCTAATCTGAACAAGCAAGGCGAAGCATTAAGCTTCGCCTTGTAGTCTCTCTGCTCGGTGAACGGGTGTCGGCTATTTGTCCGACAGCAGTTTCTCGAGCGTTCGCCATGCCAACTCGGCGCACTTTACGCGCGCGGGCATGCGGGAGATGCCTTCAAGCTCCGCGGCCTCGTCGAGGTCTTCCCGGTCTTCCTCGCTAAGCTCTTCGCCGCGGATCATCCCAAGGAAAAGCCCCACAAGGCGCTTGGCCTCCGAAACGGTTTCCCCGGTGATCAGGTCTGCCATCATATCGGCCGAAGCCTGGGAAACCGCGCACCCGCTTCCAACGAACGAGGCCTCCTCGATAACGTCGTTTTCGATGCGCAGCTGAAGGGTGAGCTCGTCGCCGCAGCTGGGGTTCACGCCCTCATGCGAGCACGTGCACCCTTCCATTTGGTACTTGTAGTCCGGGTGGGAGTTGTGCTGCATCAGTGCTGCAGTGTAGATATTGCCAACTGGCGCATTAGCCATGGAACATGCTCCAAACTGTTTCCAGGCCCTGGATCAGGGCATCGACATCGGATTTGTCGTTGTAGAACGCGACGGAGGCTCGACAGCAGGACTCTACGCCCAACCATGCCAAGAGTGGCTGCGCGCAATGATGCCCGGCTCTTATGGCCACGTTGCATCCATCGAGGATACTTGAAACGTCGTGAGGGTGGATGTCGGAAACATTAAAACTCAGCGCACCATAGTGCAGGGCGGGGTCCGGCGATCCGATGATGCTTACATAGGGCAGTTGCTGCATACGCTCCATCAGATAGCGCATCAGCAATCCTTCGCGCTCCTCAAGGGCCGCAAACCCCTTTTCATTCACATAATCAAGCGCGCAGGAGGTGGCGTAGATGCCAGCGGCATCCTGCGTTCCGGCCTCGAACTTCTCGGGGACGGGAGCCCATACCGCATCGGTTTGCGTAACGCTGTCTATCATCTCACCGCCAGTGAGGAAGGCGGGCATGGACTCGAGCAATTCAAGCTTGCCCCACAGCACGCCGATGCCGAACGGCCCGAAAACCTTGTGCCCGGAGAAGGCGAAGAAATCGGCGCCGAGCTCTTCAACGGACACCTGCTTATGGGGAACGGACTGCGCGCCATCGACCACCATTATGCCGCCATGGGCATGCACCCTTTTGGCCATTTCGGCAATGGGGTTTTCTATTCCTAGAACGTTAGATACCTGCGTAGCGGAGACGATCTTGGTGCGCTCCCCTATCTTGGCATCCATTTCCTGGGGCGTGATGACGCCGTTTTCGTCTGGGTAGAGGTAGATGAGCTTGGCACCGGTGGCGCGGCAGGCCTGCTGCCAGGGGATAAGGTTGGAATGATGCTCCATGATGGTGATGCAAACCTCGTCGCCTTCCTTGAGGTTCGCCATGCCGTAGGTTTTGGCAACGAGATTAAGTGCTTCACTGGTGTTTCGGCAAAACACGACCTCGCGAGCATCGCTGGCACCGATGAAATACCCGCAATTCTGTCGGGATTCGTTGATAGCCTCGGTGGCCTGCACAGATAGCTGGTAAAGGCCGCGCAGGGCATTCGCATTCATCGTTTCGTAGAAGGAGCGCTGTGCGTCAAGAACACACGCTGGGCGCTGGGCGGTGGCGGCGCTGTCCAAGAAGGAAAGCTCCGGGTTTGCCTTCAGCAACGGGAAATCGGCTTTGTAGGGATTGGCCTGTATGGTGGCGAGCTGCTCTGCTTCCATCGACTACGCCTCCTGTTCTTGGCAATCGGAGAGAGCCGACATATCGACCCCGAGCTCGGCGGCAAGGAGCTCGATCTGATGACGGACCTTCTGGTCGTCGAACTCCAGGTATGCTTCTTCGATGGCGGCAGCGGAGAACAGCGATTCGATGGCCGCGTCGGAGAGACCCCTGCAGTTGAGGTAGAAACGTTGCTCCGGGCGAACGTGGCCGATGGTTGCGCCATGGTTGCCCATAACGTCGTCTTCGTCGCACAGGATCACCGGAACGGTTTTGTTCTCGACTTCGTCATCGGCCAGAAGAACGGTTTCGCGTTCATTGCCGAGAGACCCCTTGCACCCATGCACGAAATCGATGGTGCCGCGCAGCGTCTTCTTTGAGGAACCGGAGAGCACCCCGTTCGCGTCCATGGAGCTTTCGGTGCATTTGCCCCTCTGCTTAACGGAGTAGTTGAAGTCGCGCTGTTGCTGGGATGCGCCAATGTAGCGAGTGGCAACATCGATGCGCGAGGCTTCGCCCCTCAGATCTGCCGCCAGGCCGGTAAATGCCTTTGCGGCGCCAAGCACGCGATGGCCAACGACTACATGCGCCGCAGGCTCCAACACATAGCCGGAGTCGTCGAATACCGTGACGTCGCCCGTAAGCGATTGGATGGAATGGACCTCTACCTTGGAGCCTTTTGCGGCAAATACGCGAAGGGCGCTGCCGACGAAGCCCTGATGGATTTCACCTTCATACGAGATAAGCAGCTTAAGCGTAGACCCGGCTTCCGCAACAACATCAACGCATGCGGCAGAAGATGCGCCCTCGACCGCAGCGATACGGATTGTGGCCGAGCAATCGTTTTCCGCAGGGGCCACAAGCACGCTGCGGCCACCGGCAACCTCGCGCAAGAACGAGTAGGGCTCATCGCCCATGCCTGTGCAGAACGCATCGGCAACGCTGCCGCAAATCTCCTGAAGAACCGCTTCGCGCTGATGCAGCGAAAGCGCGGGCAAATCCAAATTGCCGGTTTCCTCGACCTGCTGGGCGGCAGTCTCTACAGCCCGGGGAGCTTGGCTGCCGGCCTGGGCGTCGATCTCTTCCTGGAACGCCGAAAGAGCTGCATCGAAGGGAGTGAAGTCTTCGTTTTCGCAATCTACGAGCCTAACCCCGTCAAGCTCGAAACTGACGCATGACTCGATGGGCCGATCGGCGGGAAGCATCACTTCGGCATCGCTTACCTTCAGCCTGTGCCAGGTAGGTGCAGGCATGGCGTTCGCCGAAGCTGGGGCCTCGGTATATTCGGTGGTGTGCGCCATTAGCCAATCGCTCCTTCCATCTCTAGCTTGATGAGGTTGTTCATTTCCACCGCGTACTCAAGCGGCAGCTCTTTGGAAACGGGATCGGCGAAGCCGTTGACGATCATCCCCCGCGCCTCTTCCTCGGAAATGCCGCGGCTCATAAGATAGAAAACCTTGTCGTCGCCGATGCGGCCGATGGTGGCCTCGTGCCCGATATCGACGTTCTTGCAGCGAATGCCCATGGCCGGAATGGTGTCCGAGCGGCTTTGGTCGTCCAGCATGAGAGACTGGCAGGAAACCGATGCGGCCGAGCCGCTTGCCTTCTCGGTTGCGACCACAGAGCTGCGGAAGGTGGAGATGCCGCCGCCCTTGGAAATGGATTTGGTCTCGATGGCGGCAGAGGTGTCCTTTGCGTTAAGGACAACCTTGCAGCCGGTATCGAGGTTCTGCCCCGCGCCGGCGAAGGTGATGCCCGTGAAGGTACAGGTGCTCTTGCGGCCATTCAGGATGCTCATGGGGTACAGGTACCCGACATGGCTGCCGAACGAGCCGCTTACCCACTCGATAGCACCGCCTTCGTCTACGATGGCGCGCTTGGTGTTCAGGTTGTACATGTTCTTCGACCAGTTCTCGATGGTCGAGTAGCGCAGCTTTGCGCGCTTGCCCACAAAGAGCTCGACCGCACCGGCATGGAGGTTGGCCACGTTGTACTTGGGGGCGCTGCATCCCTCGATGAAGTGCAGGTCAGCGTCGTCTTCAACGATGATGAGCGTGTGTTCGAACTGCCCGGCGCCCTTGGCATTCAGGCGGAAGTAGCTTTGCAGCGGGAAATCGAGCTTGGTGCCCTTCGGGACGTATACGAAGCTACCGCCCGACCAAACCGCGCCATGAAGTGCGGCGAACTTGTGGTCGGTCGGGGGGATGAGCGTCATGAACTTCTCGTGGATGAGCTCTTCCCACTTCGGCTCCTTCAGGGCTTCTTCGATACCGGAATACACGATACCCATCTTCGAAGCGGTGTCCTGCATGTTGTGATACACGAGCTCCGAGTCGTACTGGGCGCCCACGCCGGCAAGGTAGGAACGCTCGGCTTCCGGGATCCCCAGCTTGTCGAAGGTGTTCTTCACATCGTCGGGCAGGCTGTCCCAATCGCTTTTCTGATCGGTAGCAGGCTTGACGTACGTGACGATGTTGTCCATGTCCAAGCCGTCGATGGAAGGGCCCCAATCGGGCTTGCCCATGGAATGGTAGGTTTCAAGCGACTTGAGACGGAAGTCCAGCATCCAAGCCGGTTCTTCCTTTTTCTGGGATATCTCCTGAACGATTTCAGGAGTCAGGCCGGCAGCGAGCTTGCCTGCGACGGCGTCCGCGTAGCGGAAGTCGTACAAGCTGCGATCGACGTCGTCGACCTGAGTGCGATTCTTCGACACGGCAGCCCCCTACTCTGCAGCGGCGGCTTCTCGCTCGAAGCGATCGAAGCCCTTCTCGTCGATCTCGGCGATAAGCGAGGCATCGCCTTCTGCCACGATGCGGCCCTTCACCACTACATGCACGCGGTCGACGCTGAGGTGCTCGAGGATGCGCGTGTTATGCGTGATGATAACGAGCGCACCGCCGGTGTTGCGCTTATAAGTATCGATGCCGCGGGAAACAACGCCAAGGGCGTCCACATCGAGACCTGAATCGGTTTCATCGAGGAATGCCAGCTTAGGTGCCAGAAGAAGCAGCTGCAGCATCTCGAGCTTCTTCTTCTCGCCGCCGGAAAAACCGACGCCCAGCTCTCGGTCGAGGTACGAGGAATCGAAGCTGAGCTCGCTTGCCAGCGCACGAACGTGTTTGCGGAACTGCTTGCCCTTCATATCGAAGCCTTCACGGTCGGCCACCATGGCGCGCAGGAAGCTGGATACGGGAACTCCGGGGATCTCGGTAGGAGCCTGGAAGCTGAGGAACAGCCCGGCGCGGGAGCGCTTGTCGGGAGAAAGGTCGGTGATGTCCTGCCCATCGAACATGATGGTGCCGGAATCCAGGGTGTACTCCGGGTCGCCCATGACAACGCGTCCGAGGGTAGACTTGCCGGCTCCATTGGGACCCATAACAACGTGGGTCTCGCCAGCACCAACGTTCAGGTCGATGCCGCGAAGGATGGGCTTTTCGTCCACCGAGACGTTTATCCCCTGTACGGAAAGAAGTGAATCAGCGCCTGACATCATGCTTGCCTTTCGTTAATCATACTAGTTTGCTAGGATTAAGATAAACTCTCTGGGGGCAATGTCAAGGTGCGCACGCCTATTTGCATAAACGCAAACGGGGGCACGGCGAAGACCCTCGATACGCTTGGGAAAGGAACCCTATGCTCATATCAACCAAAGGCCGCTACGCCATGCGCTTGATGATCGATCTTGCCCAGAGGGACGAAAACGACAAGGTTTCCCTGCGCGAAGTCGCCGAGTTCGAGGGGATTTCCCAAAAGTACTTAGAGCAGTTGGTTCGACCGCTAACTCAAGCTGGACTCATCAAAGGAATGCGTGGCAAGAACGGCGGCTACAGCCTGGCAAAGCCGATGGAGCAGATAAAAGCCGGCGATGTGCTGCGGGCGGTAGAGGGCACCACCATACCAGTTGCCTGCTCCGCGCTTGAAACGGGGTGCGAACGCGGCAACGAGTGCAACGCGGTACGTTTTTGGGCGGGGCTCGATCGTGTGATCGAAGATTATGTAGACGGCGTAACGCTGGCCGACTTGGCCAAGCATTAAACAAGTATCGCTGCCGTTATGGGGCGGCGATTTACAAGGTTCGCCGCACCCTGCAGCGAGCAACCTTCTTTGTGTGACTGCTTGATTTCGTCACGCGTTGAAGAGGCATCGTTAGACGATTGCCCTAGCATGGCTGCCCCATCCCCCTTAAACGCGCCACGGCATCGGCTAGAACGCTGCAGCAGGAGTCTATTTCCTCGGATGTGGTTTGGCAGGAAAACGAGAACCGTATCGTTCCATTCGCCCATTCGGCAGGAACGCCCATCGCCTTTAGCACGTGGCTTGGTTCGAGCGAGCCCGAAGCGCAAGCCGAGCCTGCTGAGGCGCAGATGCCCTGCTGATCGAGCAGCAGCAGAAGCGTTTCGGCAGAAACGTCCTTGAAGGAAACGCTCAAAATATGAGGCAGGCGCAGATCGGCGTGCCCATTCACTCGTATATCGGGGATGCGGGAAGCCAGGGATTCGACCATGCGGCGGCGAAGCTCTTCGCAATGAGTTGCTGCGCTGGCACAGGCTGTGCCGGTGGCATCCGCTCCATACGCCAAGCGGGCAGCTTCGGCCATGCCGACGATACCTGCAAGGTTTTCGGTTCCGGCGCGGTACCCGCGCTCTTGCGCGCCTCCGCTCATATAGGCCTCAAACGGAACACCCTTGCGGCAGTACAGGAAGCCTACGCCTTTCGGGCCATTGAACTTGTGGGCGGAAACGGAAAGCGCATCTACGCCGAGCTCGGCCACATCTAGGTTGGCATGCGCATATGCCTGGACCGCATCGGCATGGAACAAGGCCCCTGCTTCGTGGGCTATCGCCGCCAATTCTCTAACGGGCTGAACTGTGCCCACCTCGTTGTTGGCAAGCATCACAGAGCAGAGCACGGTATCGGGACGCAGCAGACGGGCGAAGGCATCCCTATCAACCATCCCCGTATCGTCTACGGGCGCATAACTCACTTCGAAGCCACGACGTTCGAGCCAATATGCGGAATCCAGCACCGCATGGTGCTCTACCTCGGAAATGATTACGTGCTTGCCTTTCCCCTCATTGGCAAGCGCTATTCCCTTCAATGCCCAGTTGTCCGATTCGGTTCCCCCGGAAGTGAAGTACACCTCTCGCGGCTGGGCGTTAATGGTGCGGGCGATAAAGCTGCGCGCTTCTTCGAGGACCCGCTTTTCATTCAGCGCCGGCGCGTATTGGGCGGAAGGGTTGAAGAATTCGGCAGACAAGAAAGGCTCCATCGCCTTGAATGCAGAAGGAGCCACTGGTGTGGTGGCCGCATTGTCCAAGTAGATCATGGCGCTCTCGCTATTCCGCACGCTCGATGGTGCCGCCGCCCACAACAACGTCGTCTTGGTAAAGAACAATTGCCTGACCTGGTGCAACAGCACGAATAGGCTCGTCGAACTCTACCACGAGCGTGCTTCCCTGCAGGTATGCAGTGGCGTTCTTGGGAGTTGCGCGGTAGTTCACCTTGGCCTGAACGGGCATTTGCCCTTCGATCGTTTCGACTGATATGAGGTTGATGTCTTCGGCAAACACGCGGGTAAAGCCGGCCGATGTGGCCCTGCCAACAGTGATGGTGTTCGTTTCTGCGTCCTTTGAAAGAACGAAAAGCGGCTCTCCCACCGCAACGCCCAGCCCTTTACGCTGACCGATGGTGTAACAAGGCAGCCCGGAATGCGTGCCAAGGGCCTTGCCCGTCTCATCGACGATGGGCCCTGGCTCGAAGAGCTTCCCCGTATGCTCCTGGATAAAGGAGGCGTAATCCCCATCGGGAACGAAGCAGATATCCTGGCTCTCCAGCTTGTCGGCGTTCACGAGCCCGGCTTCGTGGGCCACTTCGCGCACCTGCGGCTTGCTCAGCTCGCCCACGGGAAACAGCATGTGCGCCAGTTGGCTTTGGGTTAGATGGTAGAGCACATAGCTCTGATCTTTCTTCGGGTCCAAACCGCGTTTCAGTAGGTAGCGCCTGGAAGAAGCGTCGAATTCCCTGCGAGCATAATGCCCGGTAGCCACGTAGTCGTACCCCAGCTCTATGCGGCGCTGCTGAAGCGCGCCGAACTTGAGGTAGCGGTTGCAATCGATGCAGGGATTGGGCGTGCGGCCTTGAAGGTAGCTATCGCAGAATTTGTCCACCACGTGCGTACCGAAGCTCTCGGTGTAGTTGAACACGTGGTAGGGAATGCCCAGCCTGAACGCTACGCTGCGAGCATCCTCGACGTCTTCAAGTGAGCAGCAGGTACGTGAGCCTTCCTCGGGGATAACGCCATCGTTGTCGAACAGCTTCATGGTCACGCCCATAACATCGTAGCGGGCGTCCACCAAAAGCTTCGCGGCAACGGAGCTGTCCACCCCGCCGCTCATGGCGCAAAGTACTTTACCCTTCGGTTCGGCGTTAGCGGGCACGGCTACCTTCCTATCTGCTCGTTCATGCTTCCTGTACGATACCCAGAAAGATCGAGCGTTACATAGGCAAAGCCGAGTCGTTTCAATTTATCCACTATTTCAGTACGCGTGGGCTCGTCCACGAGTCTCTGAACCTGGTCGAGCGGTACCTCGATGCGCGCAACTTCCCCATGAACCCTAACGCGAAGCTGGGAGAATCCAAGGCCAGCCAAGGATTGCTCTGCCTGGTCTACCTGGGCTAACCGTGCAAGGCTTAGCTCTTCGCCATAGGGGAAACGTGTGGCAAGGCACGCATTCGATTGCTTGTTCCAGGCAGTCAGGCCAAGCTCATGCGAAAGCTCGCGGATATCCGCTTTGGTGAAGCCCGCTTCCCGAAGGGGGCTTTTCACCTGTAGCTCCTCTAATGCTTTCAGGCCAGGGCGGTAATCCCCCAGATCATCGAGATTCGAGCCATCCGTAATGGTTTCAATTCCCAGTTGAGCAGCAGTGCTCATCAATTCCCCGAAGATGACTTTCTTGCAAACGTAGCACCTGTTGGGGGCGTTGAACCGAACCTCCTGCTCTGAAAAGGGGTTCGGTTCGCAGAAAACGTGCCTGATGCCGTGGGTAATGCAGAATGCCGTTGCATCTTTAAGCTCTCTGGCAGGCACAACGGCGGCACGGGCGGTTATGGCAACAGCTCGGCTCCCTAAAACCTGATGGGCAACGTAAGCCAGCAAACTTGAGTCTACGCCGCCGGAAAACGCCACCGCGACAGAGCCGTACGACCGAAGAATCTGCTGCAAGGATTCGTACTTAGCATTGAGCATGGCCCGAAAGCACCGCCTTTTCCTGTCGTTGAATAATGCGGAACGTTAACACACAGAAACTCTAAGGAAAATAAGCAACGCCGCGTTACATATTTACTGCACTGTTAAACTTGTTAGGCAAAATTTGGCTAACACTTGGTTTTCGAGAGCGAGAGAACCAGCTCGTAGGCTTCGTTTCGGGAAAGCCCGAAGTCTGCACGCAGCTGCTTCGAGATCTCTTTGTTCGTAAGGGTCCCCTTTGCAACCAGCTCTGCCGCACATTTTTCGGCGTCGTCATGGTTCAAGGTTTGCGCAGCCTGGGATTCCTCGCTCGACGGGGCGTCGATCACGATAACGATCTCCCCTTTTATAGGAGCAGTGGCAGCACGGGAGGCAAATTCGGCATGCACCTGCGGGGCTGTGCCGCGATAAACCTCTTCATACATCTTCGTGAGCTCTCGGCAGACGGCAATGCGGCGCAAGGGCAGCTCTTCTGCAATGGACGCCAAAGCCGAAACCAGACGTTGCGGGCTTTCGTAGAAGATGAGGGCGGCATCCAGGGAACTTAGGCTTTCAAGGATGCGCTTGCGATCCCCGCTTTTCCGGGGAAAGAATGCCCCGAAATAGAAGGATTGCGTGGGGAATCCGCTGGCCACATACGCAGTGGCAACGGCGGTACCCCCGGGGAGAACCTCCACGGCGGCACCGGCGTTGCGCGCAGCATCAACCAAGCGCTGGCCCGGATCGGATACGCCAGGCATGCCCGCATCGGAGGCGAAGCCGATAACCTCGCCGTCCAGAATACGTTGCACGATGACGTCGGCACGCTTCGAAACGGCGGCCTCGTCCAGCCGTTCGAGCCTCTTCGAGATGCCCAATGCGGCAAGGAGCTTGCCGGTTACCCGGGTGTCTTCGCAACACAGAACATCGCACGCACGAAAAGCCTCGAGCGTGCGATGCGTTACATCACCCAGGTTGCCAAGGGGGGTTGGGATGATTATCAGCTTTCCCGCGGGCAAGGTTATTTACTGCTCTTCGACGGAAGCGATGACTTCGACCTCGACCAGGGCGCCCTTGGGCAGCTTGTCGATGCCGACCGCGCTGCGAGCGGGAAGCTTCTGGCCGAACGACTCGGCGTATACCGCGTTGAACTT
This sequence comes from uncultured Prevotella sp., assembly GCA_963598325.1. Lineage (GTDB taxonomy): Bacteria > Actinomycetota > Coriobacteriia > Coriobacteriales > Eggerthellaceae > Anaerotardibacter. Next base: position 97,549 of record CAVBST010000001.1, read on the forward strand.
GGCGAAATCGGAGATGTCCTCCAAAAAGCAGGTGGTCTTAACAACGTGGTCGAAATCAGTGCCCGCAGCCGCAAGGAGCGCGGACACGTTCTTCATGACCTGGGCGGCTTGTTCTTCAATGGTAGAGCCAACCAGCTCGCCGGTTTCGGGGCTAAGCGCAATCTGGCCAGAGGCAAACAGCAGTCCGTTAACCACAACTCCCTGGGAATAAGGGCCGATTGCCGCAGGTGCTTTTTCGGTGCTGATGGAATGCATGGTTTCCTCCTTGGGAAAGGTGGCGCATAATTAACGTCACGCGATGGGGTATTTGCATCCATAGTACTCTTTCGCCAAGACCACGGCTCATCCAACAGCCCCAAAACCGAAAAAGACAAAGGACACCCATGCTGACGCTCAACACATTCGAAGAAGCAGCCAAAAAGGTCAAGGAAGTCACGCAGGAGACGAAGCTGATCTACAGCCATCACTTCAGCAAAGAAACCGGCAACGAGGTGTACCTGAAGCCCGAGAACATGCAGCGCACCGGCGCATACAAGGTTCGCGGCGCCTATTACAAGATCAGCACGCTCACCGATGAAGAGCGCGAGCGCGGCCTGATCACCGCTTCTGCCGGCAACCACGCGCAGGGCGTTGCCTATGCGGCACGCAAGTACGGCGTGCCCGCTACCATCGTCATGCCCACCACTACCCCGCTTATCAAGGTGGAGCGCACCAAGGAACAGGGTGCCGAGGTGATTCTTGCCGGAGATGTGTACGACGAATCGTATGAGCACGCGCTGAAGGTAGCCGAAGAGCGCGGCCTCACCTTCATCCACCCCTTCAACGACCCCATTGTTGCCGCAGGCCAAGGATCCATCGCGATGGAAATCGTGCAGGAGCTTCCTTTGGTCGACTACATCCTGGTTCCCATCGGCGGCGGCGGGCTTGCCACGGGCGTTTCCACCTTGGCGAAGATGCTGAACCCGCGCATCAAGGTCATCGGCGTTGAGCCTGCAGGTGCCGCTTGTATGAAGGCGAGCCTCGAGGCCGGCCATGTGGTAAAGCTCCCCAAGGTCAACACCATTGCCGATGGCACCGCGGTGCAGGAGCCTGGTGACAACATCTTCCCTTACATCCAGGAGAATATCGACGACATCATCACCGTGGAAGACGACGAGCTCATCGTTGCCTTCCTTGACATGGTCGAAAGCCACAAGATGATCGTGGAGAACTCCGGCCTTCTTACCATTGCGGCTTTGAAGCACCTTGACGTGAAGGACCAGAAGATCGTCTCTATCCTTTCTGGCGGCAACATGGATGTGATCACCATGTCTACCGTGGTGCAGCATGGCCTTATCCAGCGCGACCGCATCTTCACGGTTTCTGTTCTGCTGCCCGACCGCCCCGGCGAGCTGGTACGCGTGGCCCAGACCATCGCCGATGCCAATGGCAACGTTGTGCGCCTTGAGCACAACCAGTTCGTCAGCGCGAACCGCAATGCGGCCGTGGAGCTTCGCGTCACCATCGAGGCATTCGGCACCGAGCACAAGCACAAGATCGTCGATGCCCTGGAGCAGAACGGCTTCAGGCCCAAGCTTGTTCAGGCGCACCTGTAGCAATCTTTTCAACCGAATAGACGAAAGAAGACCTCCTTGCTAGGAGGTCTTCTTGTATGGGCCCACCTGCCCAGCGCGCATCAGGGCAACCCGTTGGCCTGATGCGGAATAGCGGCTTCTACCCCAGTCCAGTCCTCAACGCGTTCGAGCATACCCTGAATATCCAGCACGCCGAAAGCAAACCCTTTTCGCACCAGCTCTTTCGGCAACAGCAGGTCGTATTTCTCGAAGTACGGCACTTCGCCTGGGTATACCAGCTCCATAGGATCTATGGCTATTGAGGCCTCTTTGCCCAGGGTTTCGAAGAACTCTTCTGGATCTGCATCCATACGGAACTGCAGGTAATACGGACGATAGGAATCGAGTCCCCGAAGGTTAAGGGTTTCTGCGCAGCGAACCTTCAGAAAGCGCTCCAATGCCATGAAGGCATAGGTTCCCAACCAGGGGAACAAGGCCCAACTATCGCCGCCAAGGTTGATCAGGGGCGAATCCGCTACACCTGCATTCTTGGCGACGCGGCGAGCCAAGGAAAGTCGCGCGCGGGCGTTTTTCATCAAGTAGGGGTACGTCTGTTGCTCCTGCAAGGCCAAGCGCATACGCTCGAGGATTCTCGTGTTTATGTCGCCGGGGCACTCGCCGAAATACGCTGGCACCTTGCCCTTGATCTTGGTGACATACACAAGGTGGCGCTTTCGGTCTATTTCCTCAACAAGCCATACGTGCCCGGCAATAGCCAACCTCTCGCCCACGGGCGGGGGCAGCACAACGGTGCCCAATTCCTGCGAATCGCAGCGAACGGAAAATTCCTCGTCATCTTGGAAAACGGCATAGAACTTGAAGGAGTTGGTGATGCGTTCGCCAGCTAGGCCCACGATAAGACCGCCCTGTTCAGTGGTTTGGATTTGATCGTTTTCAAGCAGGTGGCGCAGCAGCGCGCGATAGTCATCCAGGCTTATGCGATGGAAATAGGGCAAGGTAAGCACACGCTCGGCAAGCTGGGGCGGCGTGAGTTCGCCACAACTTGCCAATGTTGCCATGGTTTGATGGTACAGAAGACTGAAGGGCATCCTACCCAACCGGGGCGGTTCAACCCAACGCTCTTCCAGATACAGCTGAACAAGGGCGATCCCCTGCAAGAGCTTCCAAGGAATGGTGTCGGGCATAAGCGTGCGCGGTTCCGGCTCATCTTCCCGTATGACGAACCACATCTCGGGCGGAAGGTCCCTTCTTCCCGTTCTGCCCATACGCTGCAGGAACGAGGAAACCGTGAACGGTGCATCTACCTGGAATGCCCGCTCCAACTTGCCGATGTCGATGCCCAGCTCCAGGGTGGCTGTAGTGACAGTGGTAAGGTCCACCGAATCATCCTTCATCAGGTCTTCGGCGGTTTCCCGATAGGTAGAAGAGAGGTTACCGTGGTGGATCAGGAAACGATCGGACTCGTGGCGGGCCTCGCAGTATGAGCGCAGCGTGGTGGTAATTGCCTCAGCCTCTTCGCGGCTGTTCGAGAATATCAGGCACTTCCTTCCGCGCGTATGCTCGAACAGGTATCCATATCCTGGGTCAGCGAATTTGGGGGCGATGTCCGTGGCGTAATCGGGGGCATGAGCACTGGCTGCGTCTTCTATGGATGCCAATTCAGCCCGATTGTCTTTTGAGGAAGCAGCCGCATTAGAGCGGCATTGTGAACCATCGGCATTGGCCCAGGTTACAATTTCGGCTGCCTGCGCATGTTCAGGAAGCGAAGGTGCGGAAAGATCTTCGACACCAAGGATCTCGACATCATCGGAATGGGAGCTCTGGAAATCACGTTCGGGCGCCTGAGGGCCGGACGCGTAGAAATGCTCCATCGAGATGCGCCAAGGGTGCTTAGGCTCCCGAAAACGAGGAATAAGCGTTTTCCTTCCCGTTCCGGCAGAAAGCAATGCTCCAACGAGCTCGGGCTTGCCGACGGTGGCTGAAAGGCCGATACGTCGAGGGCGAACGCCCGCCTGCCTACCTAATCGTTCGATAAGGCACATGGTTTGACCGCCGCGGTCTGCCCGCAACAGCGAATGAACCTCGTCGATGACGATATAACGCAAGTCGCCGAACAGCTTGCCGATGGCCATATGCTTGTGCATAAGAAGGCTCTCGAGGGATTCCGGCGTTATCTGCAAGATGCCCGAAGGCTGTTTCATGAGGCGATTTTTCTGAGAGGCCGAAACATCGCCGTGCCATCGCCACACGGGAATATCGGCTTCTTCGCATAAATCGGTGAGCCGAAGAAACTGATCGTTGATAAGGGCCTTCAACGGGGCAATGTAGAGAGCTCCCACCGATGAGGGCGGGTTTTGCCAGAACTCGGTAAGGATAGGGAAAAACGCCGCTTCGGTTTTCCCCGATGCAGTAGATGCGGTAAGCAGAACGTTATCGTCAGTGTCGAAGATTGCCTCGGCGGCGGCAACCTGGATACCACGAAGGTTATCCCATTCGTGGCTGAAGATAAAATCCTGAATGAAGGGGGCGAAACGGTCGAATGCGCTCATTTCAGATCCTAAATCTGAAACTCGGCAAATTGCGCAGAGACCTCTTCCTGGCCGGACGGCTGCGCATAGGAAAAGCTGTCCGATTCAAGCAGTTGGGCGATATCGACATGGGGGTTCTGGCAAACGATGTCCAACAGCTCGATGAAATCGCGGATAACCTCTCGCGGGGTAAGGTGGGAATCGGCGCCTACCCTACCGAATTCTATCTGCAGGAACTTTACCAGGTCGTCTTCGGTAAGCGTTTGCTTGTACTCAAAATAGCCAGCATGTATGGCACCAAGCTTCTCTATAAGAACCAAAAGCTCTTCATGGGTGAGCGGGTTGAGGTGGATAACAGGGGCAAGCATGTCGGTAAGCCCTTCTTGGGCGAAACGCCCTTGCGCAAGCCTGCTGCGCAGTGCCTCGTAGCTGAACACCCCGCGGCGCCGATCTTCGATTGATTGCGGCGTGCCACCCATGATGATGCCCAGATGATGGGCCTTGCCCTGCAGGGTATCGTTGTACATGGTAAGGATCTTCTCGTAATTGTTCTGGCGCGTTATGGAGTTCGGGATCTTGTACAGGTTAACCAGCTCGTCGATCATCACAAGAAGGCCCTTGTAGCCGGCGCCGGTAAGGAATTCCGCCAACAGTTTGAGATAGTCGTACCAGGAATCGTCGGTGATACAGGAGTTCACGCCCAGCTCGTTGCGCGATTCAGTCTTGGTGCGGTACTCCCCGCGGAGCCATTTGGCAACATAGGACTTCAGCTCGTCGTCTTCTTCGATGGTTGCCTGCACATAGCGCTCCAAAACCTGCGCAAAATCGAAGCCATGAACCAGTTCCTTCATCGGCGCAAGGAATGCGCGAGATTCAGAAATCAGAGCATCGGCAGGATCGAGCGAGGTGTTTCGGGAAGCGCACCGCTGTTGCAAGTTACGAACCCAGCGTTCCAAGATCAACGACAATGCCCCGCCTTCTGGGCGGGTTTTGGTGGAAAGGTTGCGGATAAGCTCGCGATAAGTGGCCAGCCCCTGCCCTTGGCCACCCTGAAGGCGTCGCTCCGGCGAAAGGTCGGCATCGGCCACCACGAAATTCTCCCCCATGGCATGGGTTCGGATGGTCTGGATCAGGAAGCTCTTTCCCGCACCGTACCTACCAACCAGGAAACGAAACGAGGCGCCGCCATCGGCGATAAGGGCCAAATCGTGAAGAAGGGCTTGAATCTCGGTTTCGCGCCCAACGGTAATGTAGGGCAATCCGATTCGCGGGACCACGCCGCCTTTGAGGGAGTTGATTATTACGGCCGCGATGCGGCGAGGGACCTTTACCTCTTCTTGCATGCGAGTACCGCTCCTTCCACTTCTTCACGATAGTCTTCCACCAGAGTTAAGCCGTCTGCCCCGAATTCCAATACAGTATCGCCAACCAGGTCGAACAGCTTCTCGTTGATGGCATCTGCCAGCAAGTCCTCATCGATACCGGGCGATCTATTGCCTTCGATTATTGCCTCAAGGAAGGAAAGCTCACCTTCCGTTAGGGCATAGGGAAGCTGTTCGGGGGAATCCTGGTTCGATGCTGCGATCGAGTGCGCACTCTGCGCAGCGCCCTCGTGGCGAGCCGCGCCCTGATCGGCTTCAGGTGCGCTGACGCTTTCCCCCGGGGCGGCCTTTTCTGCTGGCGCGGAAGCAACATCGCCGCCGACAGCAGAATCCGACAGAACAGGGTTTTCCATCCTCTCCTCTTCAGTAAGAAGCTGCTCGCGAGTACCTGCGGCACGGAGGCGGATCCCGGCCAGAGAAGAGCGGTTTATCTTAACCTGCCTACGCTCCTTTTCCGCTTCAGTAGCCGACACGGCCCTGACAGCATCGCAGATCATGGAGGCCTGGTATTTCGGTACGCCGGCAGCCGACAGATCAGCATTAGCGGGATCTTCCGCGCGCATCGCCAATTCAACCGCTTTCAGTAGAGCTCCCAGGTCTTCATTGGGAATGGCCTTCTTGTATCTGCGAAGTGCGTACCATCTTCCCCCTTTACAGGTATAGGAGTGAACCGCGTTCACGTCGTAACGGCAATCGGGATGCTTTGGATCGTCCAAGAACACGGCAGATGGGAACATGAAATGTTCCGAGACTTGGGGCGAGCCGAACCAGGACTCGATCAGCCCCTTCTTCCTGTTCTTCGCATAATGTTGGGTAAGCCGCAGAAGCACCTGCGAGACAACCTGCATTGCTTTGCTTTTGTTTTGCGTCAAGAAAGAGGATTGGCCCAAGTCGTAGGCACTCAAAACGGAGACGGCTTCCCAGAGGGTCTTATCCGAGCTGCGTGCTGGCTGGCTGCCTCTGCGCCGGGTCGCCGCTCGCTCGAAATCCTGGAGGGCAATCAATGACTGCTCAAACGAAAGGTCTACCAGCTTTTCGAACAGCGATGAGGGCAACGCATGGTAAATTGCCAGGTCACGAAGCCAAGTAGGCACATACGTATCAAGCCCGATGAATTCATGGCGGGACTGTTGCCAGAAGGAGTACAGCTTATCGAACGATTCTTGGGGGCTGCTAGCGCCGATCCCGTTCAGCAATTCATAGATATACACATAGGCGAACGAAAGCGAAGCTGGCTCAATTAACCCATTTCGAACCTTTGTGCGCCAGGTGAAATAGCCACGAAGCTGCTGGTCGTTCATCATGGCATAGGTGGGGAAATACCGCTTGAAGGTTCCCTTGAAAGGGAAATCGTCTTCCCAATTCTCCATGAAGCGAGCCTGCTTCAAGAAAACCCGCGTGCCACTAGGGCGCCGGTACTCCCCATTCTGGAGTTCCGGCTTGGCCAACGCCTTCATTTGCCGGTACTTGCTGGGCAGGAAATTGCGCATCTGGGAGCCGGTGAACAAGATGGGTTCGTCTTCATATACCTGATCGGAGAAAGCGTGGCTGTTCGCAAGGCGCGGGCTTGAAAGGATGCTGCCTATCAACTCCTTTGCATCTGCCACGACTATCCCCTTTCATAACGCCAGGCTTGATTCTACCACTGTTTACAAACATATGTTCGTATATATACAAAAGGGCACACCATTACGAAGCATTACTGCACCTTCAAGCTGTCATCCAGCAGCGAAATAAGGCTTTCCAGGTTATCGGGGCCAACCGAAGTCCCCGCAGATTCGAAGCTTCCGCATTCGCCGTTAACGCAAACACGCCATTCGAACGAGGCTTCCGCAGGCTTGAAAGAAAAATACTCATCGTTCCAGAAAACGATTCCCAGCTCACATATCTTGCTCCAAAGCAAACGAGCTTCCGCTTGACCCAACATGCAGCTCGCCGAGCCATCTTCACCATCGACATGGAGCCACGAACGGATCTCGGCGCCCTCGATAACAGACCCCGATTCTGGCGCAGAATGCTGGAAGTCGATGATGAAATCCCGTGAGCCATCGCTTTCAACACCGCCGGAAAGCGATGCATAGAGCGAACGCGGCGAAGCGGCAACTTTGCGCCTGAACGCTACCCGGGCGCGCTCGCGGGCAAACTTACTGCGGGCGATGAAGATCGAGCCAGATGAATCTCGGTAAAAGCCCGCTGCAAGCGGAGATCCGAACGAATCGAGCAGGTCGCCATCCCAATTGAAGGAAGCGCCCGCGGGAAGCGGTAGCTCAACCACCCGAACGCCATCAGCCTGCAGACGTTCGATGCTCTCATTCGCTTCTCTCAATCGACCGGAATAGTGGCCGCTGCCTTCCTCGATGCAGAGTTGGTAGCGCTGGGCGCTCTGCAGGTAGAAGGCAAGGGCCGCCTCGCGCCTGATGGAGGTTCCCCTTCCCTGCTCGTAGCCAGTGGCCAGGCGAAGCGCCAGGCCTGCGATCCAATCGTTTTCGTCTACCGACTGAGCCAAATCGTAGCCCATGTCGTACAGCTTGAATGCCAGCTCGTCTTGTTTCGGAACAACCGCACCGCTTCCCAGGAAATCGCCGTATTTCATGGCACCCTCGGGGTTGCCCATCTTCATGCCCTGATAAAAGTAATCGGCCGCTTTCTGTTGGTCGATGGCGCCGAGCCTTCCGTAGCTGTACACATACCCCAGGTTCACGGCCGCCTGGTCGTTCCCGAAGAAAAGGCTTTGCTCGTAGCAGATACGGGCATTTTCGAAGCCGGTCGTTGAATGGCTGGATAGAGCCTGCAAGTAGAAGCCGGCGCCCAGCCGAAGGGAAAGAGCCCCTTGCGAAAGCCGGTCCTTCGCTTCTTCGTATTCAGGCGCCAAGCTTAGGATGGCATCGGTATGGGGAGCGCCTTCGGCGTGTTCTTCCAACGTAAGGCACCTCCCCACAACAGTTGTTAATCGACCTGCCCATTACCCGCCGGGCAGGCCGCAAGGCAAAAACGCAACAGAGCTTACTTGGCGTAACCGTAGGTTTTCCGCAATCCTATCACGAATGATGCGGTGATGATTAACGACATGACCTCGGCAACCAAGATGGCCGACCAAATACCCATTTCCCCGAAGAACGTCGGCAATATGAGGATGGCGCCAACCTCGAACACCAGCGTGCGCAGGAAGGAAATCACCGCGGATACCACGCCGTTGTTAAGCGCGGTGAAGAACGCCGAACCGAAAAGGCTGAACCCGCAAAGCAAGAACACCCAGGAATATATGCTCAGCGCATGGGTGGTGAGCTCGGTGACTCCTTCGTCGTATCCAACGAACAGCATGGCGATAGGCCGCGCGATCAGGAAGGCCAGCACCGTAAGCACCACACCCAACACGGCAATGATGCTGAAGCACTTCTTGAAGAGGTTGCTGAGCTCTTCGGTATTCTCGGCGCCGAACTGGTAGCTGATCAGGGGCGCACTGCCAATGCCGAAGCCCATGAAGAGCGAAGCGAAGATCCACATCAGGTACTGGATAACGCCATAGGCTGCAACGCCATCGGCCCCCAGATAGCTCATGAGCTGGATGTTGTACAGCATCGAGACCAGAGACATGGAGATATTGGCAACCAGCTCGGAAGAGCCATTGGCGCAGGCCTTGCCCAAGGCGCGCAGATCGAAGATCGGCTTACAGAGGCGAATGGTGTCAGCGCGTTTGCCTACGAAGAAGATAACCGGCGTCAGGCCGCCAACAACCTCGCTCGCCGCCGTAGCGATTGCCGCGCCCGCAAGGCCCCAGCCGAACACCAAAATAAATACCGCATCAAGAACGATATTGGTAACGCCGGCAATGACGATTACCGCCAAGCCAACTTTAGGCTTGCCAGCTGCGGCAAGGTAGCTTTGGAACGATTCCTGCAGCATATAGAAAGGCAGGGAAAGCGCGCAGATGCTGCCGTACAGCACGGCCGAATCCAAAAGCGAGTCAGTGGCGCCCATGAAGGATCCAACCGGACGAACGCCCAACAGCACAACGGCACAGCAAACCAAGCCAACGGCAAATGTGACGCAAACCAGCATCGAGAACAGCCCGTTTGCACGCTTTTGGTTACCCTCGCCCATCGTTTTGGCAACAAGGGCAGTGCCGCCGGTGCCGAACATGAACCCTAGCGCACCCATCAGCAGGATGAGCGGATAGATCAGGTTAAGCGCAGCGAATTCTTCTTTACCCACGAAGTTCGAAACGAACAGGCCGTCGACAACGCCATAGATCGAGGTGAACACCGTCATCATGGCGGTAGGCGCGGTATAGCGAATAAGCTTTGCGTAGGTGAAGTGATCTGAGATCTTGATTTTCATTATTCAACGTCCTTTGAGAAATGATTTTCGGGGGCGCTCACCCTTGAAAGGTTCTGCTCAAAGCCCCGTAGGTATTCTTGGCTGATGCGCACCAGCCGGCGGCCATCTTCCAAGCCTACCGCAGACAGCGCATCGATATCGGCTTTAACCACTGGCACAACGCGCTCTTGCACCACTTTACGCCCTTTCGCAGTAAGGAATAAGCCCAGGCCTCGAACACCGTTTACTCGTTCGAGGGATATTAGGCCGTTGTTCTGCAACTTGCGAACGGAACTGCTTATGGTTTGCTTTCCCAGGCAAGAATACGCGCAAACCTGCGATTGGGTGCAGCCCTCCCCCAAGTCGTATATGGCTATGAGGATCTGGAAGGCGCTGTCCGACATTCCCATCTTCATGGCGATTGTGCGGTACAGCAGGTCGAATTCGCAGCAGACGCGATTGAAATCCTGGTAAAGACATTCAATCTCTTCTTCGGTTTTGTCTTCGCTCGACACTCAGCTCACCTCCAATAGTATGATTTCGGACTCTACTATAAGTACGAAGTCGGACTTTTGCAAGAGGAAAATCTTACGGTCAATTAACCGGCCGCGGCAGTTTACAGACGTTACAATCCAGAAGTCGAAAGGATTCTAAATGAACATCTGCGTTTTCTGCTCTTCCTCCAGCGACCTTGATGAGTGCTATGTGCGGGCAGCGCAAGCACTTGGCAAGGGGCTGGCCGAGCGCGGCCATACGCTTGTTTTCGGAGGCTACGATATGGGCTTGATGGGAGATGTGGCAAAAGCGGCAGTACACGCAGGCGGAAAGGTTGTGGGCATAACCACTGCCGGTCTCTCGCGCAAAAATCGTTCCGTCGTTGCGGGAATCAGCGTTATAGAGGCCGCCGACCTTGCCGAACGAAAAAGCGAGATGATGCGCATTTCCGACGCATTCGTAACGCTACCGGGAGGGCTAGGCACTTTCGACGAGTTCTTCAGCGTGATCTCTCGCGTTAAAGCAGGCGAAATGGACGGCAAAAGCGCGTTGCTGAATGTGCACGGGTACTTCAATCCGCTTGTCCAAATGCTCGACGAAGCTTGTGCCAAGGGGCTCAACAAGGGCAACTGGCGAGACATCGGCAACGTGTTCGATGAGGTTGATAGCCTTCTGCATTGGCTGGAGGCATAGCGGAACCGGCTCTACGGCCTTCAGCACCATATTCGTCCAAACAGCGGCACATCGAAAAGCAGCCTCCCGTCCCTCGATCAGGAACGGGAGGCTGCCTGCAAAAACCTATAAATGAGCGGCCCAAAACGGCCCGTAGAGCTTATGCCTTTTTATGATAGGCAACCCAGTAAGCCATGCCGACGAACAGCGCACCACCCACGATGTTGCCCGGAACGGTGGCGCTCCAGTTCCACAGCGCGCCGCCCCAATTCACTACGGAAGCGTCGCCCACACCGGTTGCCGCAAGCAGGATGCCGAAGGGCAGGAAGAACATGTTGGCAACGCAGTGCTCGAAGCCGCAGGCAACGAACGCGGCAATGGGGAGCATGATCCCGAGCATCTTGTCGACTACGCTCTTTGCGCCGTAGGAGATCCAAACCGCCAGGCAAACCAGGAAGTTGCACATGACGCCCTTAGCGAAAAGCGTGAGCCAATCGGGGGTCATTTTGCCAGCGGCAACGCTGACGATAGTGCTGCCAACCGCACCGCTGTTCATGCCCTGGAAGTTCGCAAGGTAAACGAAGCACACCATGATAAGCGCGCCAACGAAGTTGCCGCAGAACACCACGACCCAGTTCTTCAAGACCGCACCCCAGGTAATGCGCTTGCTGGCTGCGGTCATCACGATCATGGTGTTGCCGGTGAACAGCTCCGACCCGCAAACTACCACCAACAGAAGACCCAACGAGAACAGGCAGCCGCCCAGCACGCGCTGTACGGCGAAGGGCAGCCCGGTGTCGCCAACCACCAACAGGAAGAACATCGCGCCCATGGAAATGAAAGCGCCTGCCATGATGGCCAGCATGAACGATTGGCGGAAGCTCATACCCGTCTTCGTTACGCCTAAATCTTCAGCTTTCTGCTCGATCTGGGCAGGAGTAAGCTGGTCGGGCTTTGGCAAGATCGCCTTCAGTTCATCCAATTGCATGGATTGCACCTCTTCCGAAATCGACTAAAAGAATCAAATACGTAAACTTTAGAGCGCTGGCGCATGTCGAAACGCGTTCAACAAGCTTCTGAAGAGCGAACAGCCCGATTTACCTGTGAACGGAAAATCGGGCTGTTTTCTTCTAGGGAAAGATTGATTCAGCAAGCAATCTCTAGGGACGGAACCGCTTCATAAGACCTTGGGTTCCGAGATCCCCGTACCCCTTCCTCAACAGATCCTCGTATTCGCCGAGCACCGTTTCGAGCATTTCCAGGTTCAAGCCAACAGCAAGCCCTTCTTCCTTGGCAAGGCGCAGATCCTTAACCAGGTGCTTAAGGAAGAAGCCGGGATTGTAGTCATCAGCGATTATCTTCGGGCCGAAGGCATCGAGCTGTTTGCTGCCGGCGGCACCGGTGGAAAGCGCCTTCATCACCAAGGGCAGGTCCAAGCCCTGTTTTTCGGCATAAGCGAATGCCTCAACCACGCCGGAAAGCGATCCGGCGATCATTATCTGGTTGGCAAGCTTGCAGTGCTGGCCGGCGCCCGCTGGCCCGAAATGGTTGATGTTGGTGCCCATGGCCTTGAACAGCGGAAGACATGCGTTGAAGTCTTCCTCTTCCCCGCCAACAAGGATGGAAAGCGTTGCGTCGCGCGCGCCGGTATCCCCGCCGGTAACCGGGGCATCTAACACATGGAACCCGCGTTGTGCGCCTTCCGAAGCGATGCGCTGCGCAAGCTTCGGGCTGGTGGTAGTCATATCGATAAGGTAGGTTCCCGCAGCGGCGGAATCCAGGATGTTGCTCTCTGCGAAATAGACCTCTTCAACGTCTTTCGGGAAGCCAACGATGGTGATAACTGCATCGCGGCAGGCAGCGCACTCCGCAATGGAGTCGTGGAAGATGGCGCCTTCGCTGATAACGTCTTCCACCTTTGATTTGGTTCGAGCGTAGATATGAAGCTCGAACCCAGCCTTCATCAGGTTGCGAACCATCGACTTGCCCATGATGCCCACGCCGATAAAGCCTATTGATTCCATTGCTCTCCCATCAACGGTTTGTGTCTTACCGAAATGGTACTTGGGCAACGCTAATTGAATAGTTGCAATCGGCGAAAGGATCTTGGCATTCACTTCCCCCCGAAGCTGCGATGCGCCTATTGTAGAGACGTAAGAGGATGCGAGCCTGAACCCTCGCGTATCAGGCCCAGTTGAACACGAAAGGACGAACCATGGAAAAGGAAACCTTCGATTACGTTACCGAGCGAGCAAAGATCCTGTCTAGGGCGGATACCAGCACGCAGGTAACCAAAGACGCCGCAAGCGATTGGCTGAACGCCACGGCTACTGATGCGTCCAATGCCGCCGTAGAAGAGGCAACGGCCAAGCTCCTCGATACGCTCGAGGGACGACCCACCACCATCAACGGGGTTATCGCATTCGCAGAAGGCCCTGCAGTCCAGCTGATGGGCGAAGAGGCCGCGGCGCAGATGCTCGCTGCCCAGAAGGAGCGCAAAGCGAACGGCGCTAAATGGTGCAACTGCGAAGCCTGCAGCGCCGCAACCCAGATCCTGGCAAAATTCGGACGCATCGAACTCTAATACGGTAACAGGCTTGTCGCCATCCGCAGCCAGCCCGCTCTTGATGCAGAGACCCTAATTATGTTGCCAGTAGGAATATGCAACAAAAAAGCTCGCAATAGCGAGCTTTTGAAATTTTGGTGTCGGAGGCGGGATTTGAACCCGCACGCCCGGTAAAGTGGGCACTAGCACCTCAAGCTAGCGTGTCTGCCGTTCCACCACTCCGACATATGTTTTGCTTCGCGGTGTTGCTTGCGAAGCAGCGATAGATATATTACCAAAACAGGACTCGCGTGCAAGGGGGAAATCCAACTTTTTTGAAAAGCGGATTCAGCACTGCATCATACCTGGTCATTGGCCTCTTCGATGAGCTTTTCGACCATTGCCCACTCCCCTTCTTCCTCGATTGGGATCAGGGAGATTGCCGCCATGCCCGACTGCTCGTTGTATTCGACATCGGCCGGAACGTACCCGGATGCATATACAACCGTGTTGCCATCTTCATCAACCTGGTTGTCGGTGTAGACGATGTAGGACTTTCCGTTGTCCGCGTTCTGGAACGTGAACAGGGTCTCGCACTCTACAATGCGCCCATCGGGGTTTATGGCGTTGAACCTAACGTTCTGTTGGAACTTGCTCTTATCGCTCATAAAGATTCAGTCCTTCTCTTCGATAAGCCGGCAAAAAAGAAGGCGACCAAACGATCGCCTTCTGAAACATGCTATTTCGCAACCATTAGCCGTTGATGCTGCCCTGGGGGTAAACCACCATAAGCACGATAAGGGAAATAAGGAACACGGCAGCGAGGATGATGGTGATGCGGTCAAGGTTCTTCTCGACGATGCTGGAACCCGACTGGTTGTTATAAACCTGGCTGGCAATCATGTCGCTGACGCCAGTGCCCTTGCCGGAATGCAGCAGAACGAAGATAACCAGACCGATACCGGAAGCAACCAGCAGAACCGTAAAAATAATCGCAACAATAGACAACGTAAATCCTTACCTAAACAAGTCTCACGAAACATTGATTATAGGAAACAACGATTCGCTTGACAAGCATCCTGCTATGCCTCGTGAGCGGCCTCTACCAGCTGACGGAAACTGTCGGCCTTAAGCGATGCTCCGCCGATAAGCCCGCCGTCGATGTCGGCCTGGGCCAGAAGCGACTCGACGTTGCCAACGTTCATGGACCCACCGTACAGAACGCGGGTTGCATCTGCCGTTTCGGCCCCGAACATCTCGGCCAAAACCGCGCGGATTGCCGCGCAAACCTCCTGCGCCTGCTCGGGCGTAGCCGTGCGGCCCGTGCCAATGGCCCAAATGGGCTCGTAGGCAACTACGACCTGCTTCATGTCCAGCTCGTCGAGCCCGGCCAAGCCGACACGCACCTGGGCGGTAATGAACTCCAGATACTCGCTGGAATCACGCAGGGCAAGCGATTCGCCAACGCACATAATAGGAGCAATGCCCGCTGCAACCAGAGCCTTCACCTTGCGGTTCACCGAGGTATCGGTTTCGTTGAACATCTCGCGGCGCTCAGAATGGCCCACGATGCAGTACTCGCAGCCAGCATCCTTGATCATGGGAATGGAAACCTCACCGGTGAATGCGCCGGACTCTTCCCAATGCACGTTCTGCGCACCTAGCGAGATCTTCGTCTTGTCGAAATCGAGCACGGTGTAGGCGGATTTCAGGTCGATGGAGGGAGGGCAAATTACCACATCCACATCGTCCCACTTGCGGTTGTACTGGTTGCAGAGCTGCTGCGTGAGCACAACCGCCTCGGGGATGGTGTTGTTCATCTTCCAATTGCCCGCCATAAGATAGGTACGCATGGCCTCTCCTTTACTTCAATGCCTCAACACCGGGAAGCGCTTCGCCCTGGACCAGCTCCATGGAAGCGCCGCCACCGGTAGAGATGAACGTCATCTGGCTAGCAAGATCGAACTTGTTAACCGCGGCAACGCTGTCGCCGCCACCGATGATGGTATCAGCTTCCTTGTTGGCTGCAACCGCAAGGGCAACACCCTTGGTGCCCGCTTCGAACGAGGGCATCTCGAACACGCCCATGGGGCCGTTCCAGAAAACGGTTTTAGCCTTTGCAATGGCATCGCCGTATGCAGCGGTGGTTGCCGGGCCGATGTCCAAGCCCATCATGTCGGAAGGAATAGCGTCTACGCCGCAGGTGAGAGTCTTGGCGTCGTTGGCGAAGGCATCTGCGCAAACCACATCGGTGGGAAGAAGGATGCTCACGCCCTTCGCCTTGGCCTTTGCCAGCATCTGGCCGGCACGTTCCACCCAATCCTGCTCCATAAGCGAAGTGCCAACGCCAAAGCCCTGGGCAACCAGGAAGGTGAAGCACATGCCGCCGCCGATGATAAGGGTGTCGCACTTGTCGATGAGCGCATCGATGACCGCAACCTTGTCAGACACCTTAGAGCCACCCAGGATTGCAACAAACGGATGGTTCGGTTTGTCGAGCATGGAAGTTAGGGTCGAAACCTCCTTGGTCATGAGCGCGCCGGCATAAGCGGGAAGGAATGCCGCAACGCCGGCGGTGGAAGCATGGGCTCGGTGCGCCGCGCCGAACGCATCGTTTACGTAGACATCGCCCAAGGAAGCCAGCTCCTTGGCAAATTCGGTATCGTTCTTCTTCTCGCGCTTGTCGAAGCGAAGGTTCTCGAGCAGGCACACATCGCCATCGCCAAGGCCGGCAACGGTAGCCTTGGCCGACTCGCCGATGGTGTCGGTGGCGAAGGCGACTGGCTTGCCGAGCACCTTAGAGAGATGCTTGGCCACAGGTGCCAAAGAGAATTCCTCCTGGTAGCCCGTGCCATCGGGACGGCCCAGATGGCTGCACAGCACAACACGCGCACCGCGATCGATAAGGTTCTGGATGGTGGGCAGGGCCGCCTTGATGCGGGTATCGTCGGTTACCTCGCCATTGGCCAGCGGAACGTTGAAATCAACACGGCAAAGAACGCGCTTTCCCGCAACATCAGCATCGGTGAAGGTTTTAACTTCGCTCATTATCAGCCTTTCTCACAGAAAAAGAGAGCCTCGAACTTGAGACTCTCTTTTGTTTCACTTGAAAGCGATTACATGCCTACAGCATGATCTTCGCAAGGTCCTTGACGCGGTTGGAGTAACCCCATTCGTTGTCGTACCAGGAAATGCACTTAACCAGGTTGCCCTTGCCGCCGAGCACCATGGTGAGCTTGCTGTCGAACAGCGAAGAGTGGTCGTCGCCTACGATATCGGAGGAAACGATGGGATCCTCGACGTAGGCCAGGATACCCTTCAGCGGGCCTTCGGCAGCAGCCTTCATGGCGGCGTTTACCTCTTCGATGGTTACCTCGCGCTCAAGCTCGACGGTAAGGTCGACCATGGAGCCATCGGGAGTGGGAACGCGGGTGGCAAAGCCATCGAGCTTGCCCTTCAGCTCGGGAAGAACCAGGGATACCGCACGAGCCGCACCGGTGGTGGTGGGGATCATGGAAAGGTTGGCGGCACGGGCACGACGCAGGTCCTTATGGGACTGGTCCAGGATCTTCTGGTCGTTCGTGTAGGAGTGGATGGTGTTCATGAAGCCGCGCTTGATGCCGAACTCGTCCATAAGCACCTTGGCGAACGGCGCAAGGCAGTTGGTGGTGCAGGAAGCGTTGGAAACGATGTTGTGCTTAGCGGGGTCGTACTGGTCGTCGTTGACGCCCATAACGATGGTGATGTCCTCGTTCTTGGCAGGTGCCGTGATAAGAACCTTCTTGGCGCCGGCTTCGATGTGCTTCTTGGCCTCGTTGGCATCGGTGAAGAAGCCCGTGGACTCGATAACCAGGTCTACGCCGATTTCGCCCCAAGGGATGTTCAGCGGATTACGGTCGCCGAAAACGCGAACCTTATGGCCATCGACAATGATGAAATCGCCCTCGACCTTGACCTCGTCGTAAACGCGGCCATGGATGGAATCGTACTTCAGAAGATGGGCGTTAGCCTCGGTGCTGCCAGGATCGTTGATAGCGACGATGTCGAATGCAGGATCCTTCTCCATCGCGCGGAAAACAAGTCGGCCGATACGACCGAAGCCGTTGATACCAACCTTGGTTGCCATGTGGCTCCCCTTTCATGCCTGTGACAAAGTAATAGCGCGCATTACACGTGCGTTTCGATTTTATCGCAATACTGTTGCGCACTTTGACGGTATCTGCAGTGAGGGCCCATCGGAACGGTTATTGGCAACTATTCGGCGATCAATGGAGCTTGGCCGCCATTTGCTCGATCCTTCTAACCCTATGGTAGATAGCCGATTTGGACAGAGGAGGGTTCGCACGCTCCCCCAGCTCCTTCAAGGTTGCGTCCGGATAGGTAACGCGCAGGCGAATATACTCCTGAAGCGCACTGGGCAGCGACTTGATGTCCTGGTGCTCGAGCACCGTGCGAATGGCCTCAACCTGGTCGACCGAAGCCGCTTGAGTCTTCGCCTGGTTTGCCAGCTCGGCGTTCACGCGGCGGTTAACATCGTTGCGAACGCTTTTCACCACGCGGGCGTTTTCCATCTTCAACGCGCTTTGGTGCGCACCGACGAATGCCAAGAAGCTCGATATCGCCGCTCCGCTTTTCAGGTACACCGTGTGGGTGCTGCGGCGCTCCACCACCTTCGCGTTGATGTCCTTCTTGGCCATGAGCTCCACGATGTCGTTGGCCATGGTTTGGGACTCGACGGTGATCTCGAAATGGAAGTCGCCGCGCGGATTGGATACGAATCCGCTGCCCAGGAACACTCCGCGCAGATACGCTGAAGCGCAGCACGACTTGCGCACCAATTCAGGGTCGATTCCGCGCTGAAGGCCCTCTTCGCCGATGATGCCCAGCTCTTTGAGCGCCTCGTTCAAGCCTGGTTGCGCAGGAACGTCGATAAGCCAGTTGGGCGTCTTGTGCAACACGCTGCGGCGCATGGTCAAATCAGTTTTCAGCGAATACATGTTATGAAGGGCGCTGATGATGAAGCGGGCAACCTGCGGGGCATCGGTGGAGATCTCGAGCCGGAAATGCCCAGCTCCGCTAAGGAAGATGGATCCTTCTATGCGAATAAGCGCAGCCAGGGTGGCGGCGTCGCAATGAGAGCATACGGGCTCCACATGCACCAGTTCGTCTTTTACCTCCGTGGTGAACGACATAGCCTGAACACCCCCATGAATGCATCGGCAAGGGCCTTTGGGTCGTGCCAGGTGGGCCTTTGCGGGTCTACCATATCGCGCAGCAACACAACCGGCCCCTGAGCTTGGATGGCGTCGATGTCTTCCTGGGATATGCGCACCGAGCGGATACGGGATCCAAGGCTCGTTCCATCGCGAAGCTCGGCCAGCGCGCTCTGCTGGCTAGCCTCCCCCGCAACCGCCTCGAACGAACCGGTGGAGAAACGGGCCTTGTTGGGCTTGGAAGCGGAATGCACCAGCACATAGTCCAAGCATCCGGCCATGCCGTGCCGCAGCAGCGCTTCCACGTGCTCGCGGGCGGAAAGGCCCCAGGTTTCGCCCTGCTGGTCGGCAAGGCTGCAGACGAAAACCGTGCGCGCTTGCGACTGACGTATGGCATCAACGATTCCCGGAACCAGAAGGTTGGGAATGATAGAGGTGAACAGGGATCCCGGCCCCAGCACCACGATATCGGCCTGGCGGATAGCCCGAAGCGCCTCAAGGTACGGAAGGCACTGCTCGGGCGATTCGAGCCAAACCTGCTCGAGGGCAGTTGACGATTTGCAGGCAACCGACTGGCCGTGCAGCACCCTTCCATCAAGGGTGCGGGCGCACAGGGTAACGTTGTTGAGGGTAGACGGGTACACATGCCCCCGGGCCCCCAACAGCTGGCCGCAGATCTTGATGGCCTCGGGGAACGAGCCGGTTGCGTTTTCCAGCGCAGAGAGCATCAGGTTGCCCAAGGTGTGGTTGCGAGCAAAGTCGAAACGGTACTTGAACGCCTTGGTAAGCGGATCGTCTGGGTTCGCCGCGAAGGCTGCAAGGCACTTGCGGATGTCTCCCGGTGGGGTAACGTGCGCCTCTTCACGAAGGATGCCGGTAGAGCCACCATCGTCGGCCATCGCAACAACCGCCGAGGTTTGCACCCCAAGTGCCAGAAGTGTCTTGATGGAAACGGGAGCGCCGGTGCCACCGCCGATGACAACGGCCTTGAGCTTCGATGGATCCACTTCCGCCTTAAGCGGGTTCGGCAGCTTCAGCGAGCCGATGGCGCGAAACGCCTGGGTCGATGAATCGTCGAGCTTGAAGCCGCTTGCAGGGGCTGCGTGCTTGCCGGGAAACAGGCTCATCGATCCACTTCCTTGGAAGTGTCGGCAAGGGCGATATCGCGATGGGAAACATGGGCGTTGTATCCCTGACCCCGCAGGATAGATCCCGTTTTCTCGGCAAGGACAACGCTGCGATGCTGACCGCCGGTGCATCCAACGCCGATAACCAGCTGCTGCTTGCCTTCGGCAACATAGCCAGGCATCACGCAGGTAAGCAGATTCGCCCATGCGGCAAGGAACCTATCGGTTTCTTCGTGGCCAAGAACGTAGTTCTGAACCGCTTCGTCCATGCCGGTAAGGGGGCGCAGCTCGGGCACGTAGAACGGGTTGGGAAGGAAACGCACGTCGATGACGATATCGGCATCGGTTGGGGCCCCGTGTTTGAACCCGAAGGAATAGACCACCACATCCAGGCCGTCTTTCTGGGTGCCCTTCGCATACAGGCGCCGCAGTTCCTCGCGCAGCTGGCGCGTGCTCATGTCCGAGGTGTCGATATAGGAATCGGCCAGGCCGAGCAACGCCTTGATGAGGTTGCGCTCGTAGGCGATGGCCTGCCCGATGCTGCGGGAGTTGTTGATGCACAGCGGGTGGCGGCGGCGCGAAGCCTTGTAGCGCGCAATAAGCACGTTGTCGCGCGCGTCCAAGAAGATGATCCTAAACGTTATGCCAGCCGTTTTCAGGTTCTCCAACTCGCCGATAAGATGGTTGAAGTACTCGCGGTTGCGGGCATCGCAGACGATGCAGAGCTTGCGCCCTATCTCGGTCTGCCCTGGCACGCTGGCAAGGCTGATCATGCTCATGATGAGCTTCGGCGGCAGGTTGTCGATGCAGAAATAGCCCAAGTCCTCGAACGTGTGCATGGCCTCGGTGCGGCCTGCACCGCTCATCCCGGTGATGATGACGACGTCAGGGCCCTCCCCTGCCGTCGCCTCGGCGCCCATGGCAGCGCTTGCCGCCGAAACATCCGCAGTCATAGAAAGTCCTCCCAGCTCACAGGCCTATTCACCAGGCACAGCAGATTGCGCTGGATGATTGGCCGACTTATCGTCGTATTCCCTCAGTACAGCATACACGTCCTCGGCCACCTGGTCTGGAACGGTATGCGAATCCTTTATCTGCTGCAACGTAGCCTTGCGCAGCGCCGAGAACGAGCCGAACGAACGCAGCAGGGCCTTCTTCCGCTTCGGGCCCATGCCCATCACCTCGTCCAAGATGCTGGTGGTCATACCCTTGCCGCGAAGCTCGCGGTGGAACGTGATGGCAAAGCGGTGCGCCTCGTCTCTAACCTGCTTGACCAGATACAGGCTGGGGCTGCCGCCAGGAAGCACCACCGGGCCGCTGTCCTGCCATGGAACAAAAAGCTCTTCGTCGCGCTTGGCCAAACCGCAGATGGGGATGTCGCCGGCCCCCAGCTCGTCTAGCTGGGCGATTGCGGCGCTCAACTGCGGCTTGCCGCCGTCCAAGATGATAAGGTCGGGCCGCTTCCCGAAGCGCTCGTCAGCCAAACGCTCCTTGCAATACCTTCGGGCCATAACCTCGCTCATCATGGCGAAGTCGTTGGCTTCGTCGGATTCCATGCGGATCTTGAAGCGGCGGTACTGCCCTTTGTCGGGCCGGCCGTTGGTGAACACCACCATAGACGCAACGGAATAACGGCCATGGATGGTGGATATGTCGAAGCACTCTATGCGCAGCGGAGGGCGCTCAAGCGCCAGGGCGCTTTCCAGCTGAAGCAGGGCATCGTTGATGCGTTCGTCGTCATAGCTGCTGCGCGCCTTGTAGCGCATAAGGACATGACGCGCATTCTTGTTGGCCATATCCAATAAGGCTGCCTTCTCGCCGCGCTGGGGAACCGTGAAGCGGACGATGGCACCATGCGCGCTGCTAAGCTTCGAGGTGAGCCAGTCGCAGATCACCTCGCTGTCTTCAGGGGCTTCCTGCAAGATCACCTCGTGCGGGATGCTCTCGGTTGTGCCGTAGTAGCGCAAGACGAACATGCGCAACAGCTCGGAGGCGGGAACGTCCTTGCCCTTGTTGAAGATGAACTCGTTGGCGTTCATGATGCGGCCTTCGCGCAGGACAAGCACGGCAACGCCTGCGATGGTTTCCTCGCGAAATACACCGATGACGTCGGCATTCAGCCGATGCGAAGACACAGCATGCTGCTTCTGCGCAAGCGATTCCACGGTCTGTATCCGGGCTTTGATGCGCGAGGCCCGCTCGAAGTCGAGGGCTTCGGCTGCCTGGGCCATATCTTGGCGAAGCTCATCGATGAACTCCTTGTGCGAACCCGAAAGGAACCGCTCAACTTTACGCACCTGCTCTTGGTACTCTTCGGGCGAGATCTTGCCGCAGCACGCCCCGGGGGCCAAGCCAACATGGCAATCGAAGCAAGGTCGATCGGCCAAGGCGGCAGGGTCGTAGGGAGCATCTTCGAGCTTCCGGCACATCCTGCGCCACTCGGCGCACGAGGTTGAGCAGATGGGCACTACGCGGCGGATGATATCTACCAGGTTCCGCGCAGCCCTGCTGTCGGTATACGGCCCGAAGTACCGCGAGGAAGCCTTGTGCTTTTCGCGCGTGTACTTGATTGCAGGGAAAACATCGCCCTTGGTCAGCGCGATGAACGGGTAGGTCTTATCGTCTTTGAAGTCTGCGTTGAAGTACGGCGCGTACTGCTCGATAAGGTTGCGCTCGAGCACAAGACTTTCGTGCTCGTTTGCCGCCACCACGTACTCGAACGAGTGGATCTGGGACACCAGCAGCGGGATCTTCGCACGATCGTCCTGGAAGTTCACGTACTGGCGCATACGAGCGCGAAGCTGCTTCGCCTTGCCTACGTAGATAACCTCGCCTTGCTCGTTCTTCCAAAGGTACACGCCGGGTTCGGTTGGCACGCTGGTAAGCTGGTCCTTGATCCGCTGAAGCCTTTCTTCGTCCAAAGCTGGGCCTACACGTTCTCGTCCAAATCCAACAGCATCAGGGAAACGTTGTCGCGCATATCCTTAGCCTGGGCGCGGGTCAGGTTGCCCGAAGCGTAGAAGTCTTGGATAACCTCCAGCTCGAAGTGCAGGCCGCGGCGTTGGATGTCCTCAATGCCGACCACCGCGTTTTCAACAGCCTCAGAAGAAATGGTGGCATCTGACTTGTCGAACACCGAAAGCGCGCGTTCGTGGGCAATCATGAGCTTGGCAACAACTTCACTGGGATAGTTCGGGTCATCAACCAGTGTTTGCAGATATTCGATGGCATAGCGCTCGGACATTTCTCGCACCCTGTCCATGGATTCGGTATTCACCAATACGGCGCGCCCGAAGAACGTGGTGATGTTCCTGCGCAGCATTACGAACGTGGAGCGAAGGCGCATCAAACGGTAGCGCGTGGTGAACGAGGCATCCTTCGAGTGCGCGATCAGGCGCTTCTGCCGGGAAAGGCGCTCTAGGTACTCGAACGTCTCGTAGGAATCGATTTCCTTGCGCTTGGCCGCCTCGATAAGGTGCGAAGCCTGGTAATCAAGAACCTCAAGACGCAACGAGGCAACCGCGGGCTCCTCGATATCGGACATTGAGCGAATGGACCGGATTCGGTTGTTGTAGGACGATACAACGATCTTGGTTTCCCGGTCGTCCTTTTCCGAGGAATCCGCCATCAAGCGCTCGATAACGGTGCGCATGATCTCGATCTTGGTGCGGTTCAATTCCTCTTCAGCTTCCTGGCTGGCCTGTTTGTCTTCACGAGGGGCGAGGATCGGCAAAAGGAAATTAGCCAGCACAAGGGTGATCAAGATAACACCCGAAGCCAAGAAGATGATCAGCGAGCGCTGAGGGAACGAAGAGCCGTCGGAGAGCAGGAACGGGATGGTGAACACGATAGAAAGGGTAACTGCGCCCTTAGGACCGCCCACTGTGGTGATGAGCGCATTCTTCACCAAACGCAAGCTGAACTTGTCGCGCTTGCCGCTATCGGGGTTGACAAGCAACCTGGCCATAACGAGCGCCCATATGAAACGCAACACAACGATAAGGGCGGTAAGCAGCAGCACGTAGCCAATAAGGTCGAAGTTGTTGATGTAGACGTTGTCCCACGTGGACTGCATTGCGTTGGGAAGCTGCACGCCCAAAAGAACAAAGACGATGCCGTTCAGGGTAAAGGAAATCGCCTTCCATACGCTGGTAACCGCAATGTTCAAACGGCTCTGGTACGGGGAGATCTTGTGATCGCGGAACATACTCCACACAATGCCGCAGGCAACAACAGCCAGGATGCCGGAAACGCCCACCAACTCCGAGAACAGGAACACGACAAACGGCATGGAAACCTCGAACAGCACATGGAACGTGATGTTGTCTAGGCCCATGGTGCGGATGCGCCGCGTGATAAGCAGGAACAGCCCCGCCAAGAGGATGCCCAGAACCAGGCCGCCCAAGAACGTGATAACGAACGAGGTTGCAGCACTTGCGAGGGAAAAGGCGCCGGTAACAGCTGCCGAAATGGCGAACTGAAAGGAAACAACGCCCGAGGCATCGTTGATAAGCCCCTCGCCCTGAAGGATGGAGCCTTCCCTCTTGCCGAGCTTGGCTTCCTTCTTCAGCGCCTGAACGGCAACCGCATCGGTTGGGCCAAGGGCAGCGCCCAAGGCAAACGCGGCAGCCA
Source organism: uncultured Prevotella sp. (assembly GCA_963598325.1). Lineage (GTDB taxonomy): Bacteria > Actinomycetota > Coriobacteriia > Coriobacteriales > Eggerthellaceae > Anaerotardibacter. Next base: position 122,034 of record CAVBST010000001.1, read on the forward strand.
AGGGGATACTGGGCACCAGCCAATGCAGCACGAAGCCCACGCACAGCGTGATAACCACCACAAGGCCGATGGCAAATGAGAGGATTGTGGCCTTATCGTCCCATAGGTTCTTCTTGTCCGCTTCCAACGAGTCGCTGAAAAGCAAGGGGGCTATGAAGAGCACCAGGAACAGCTCAGGGTCGATATTCACCTCGATTGGGGCAATAGCCAACAACGCGATAACGATACCCAAGCCGATCTGGATAAGCGGCGATGAAACGCGGGGCAAAACCTGATCGAGTATGGAAGACAGAAGAACGGCGAGCATCAAAAGCAGGATCAGTTCAAAAGCTTCCACTATAGGCACCCCTTAGGACGTGATTCGTACGTTAATTAATGTATCGAAAAGGCGTGCTCAAAAGGCGTGCGTCTGCGCAATGGACAAAAAGAACAAAGGTGGGGCGATAACCGCTTGGCGCAGGCGCCTGCGGCCAATTCCCTACAAACGTGCCACTGGCACGTTTCCTTAACGGGAATTCACCTCATCGGTTCGAGTCCCCGACACTTAGTTACAAGGTTACCGATAATAAAAAAGCCCCATTGCTGGGGCGTAGGTTCAAATGGTGGACCGTCGGGGACTCGAACCCCGGACCTTGGGATTAAGAGTCCCCTGCTCTACCAACTAAGCTAACGGTCCATGGAACGTACTGGGTACGTTGTTTGTAAAATGGTGGACCGTCGGGGACTCGAACCCCGGACCTTGGGATTAAGAGTCCCCTGCTCTACCAACTAAGCTAACGGTCCATGGTAATGCCGCTTTGTGCGGCTATCTATTATGCATCGCTCTGATGCGGATTATCAAGGTTGCGCTGGGGTGGGTAATCGGACTCGAACCGACGACCTCCAGAGCCACAATCTGGCATTCTAGCCAACTGAACTATACCCACCGTAGGCGCGAATAGATACTATACACGAACCGCAACAAATCGCAAGGGGGATTTTTCATAAGGCTGAAGCCAAAACAAGAAGGGAGCCAGAAGGCTCCCTTCCCTGTCGAAAACGCACTCGCTTAAAGCAAGATGCAAGGCTACCGTACCTTAAACGATGCCCTGAGCCATCATCGCATCGGCGAGCTTCTTGAATCCGGCGATATTCGCACCGGTAACGTAGTCGCCCTCAACACCAAACTCGCGTGCAGCATCGTCGGCAGCATGGAAGATATTCACCATGATGCCCTTGAGCTTCGCGTCGACCTCTTCGAACGTCCAGGACAGACGCTCGGAGTTCTGGGACATCTCCAGGCCGGAAGTGGCTACGCCGCCGGCGTTGGCTGCCTTGCCGGGCATGAACACCACACCGTTTTCCTGAAGGTAGGCGGTGGCATCCATGGTGGTGGGCATGTTGGCGCCCTCGGCAACGATCTTGCAGCCATGAGCAGCCAGAAGCTTTGCGTCCTCGATGAACAGCTCGTTCTGGGTAGCGCAAGGAAGGGCGATGTCGCACCTAACGCCCCAAACGCCGCGGCCCTCGTGATATTCAACGCCAACGCGTCGCGCTGCGTACTCGGAGATGCGGCCGCGCTCGACTTCCTTGATCTGCTTCACCAGGGCAACATCGATGCCGTTCGGATCGTAGATCCAGCCATTGGAATCGGAAAGCGTTACCACCTTCGCGCCAAGCTGCTGTGCCTTCTCGGTGGCGTAGATGGCTACGTTGCCGGAGCCGGAAACCGATACGGTTTTGCCCTCGAAGGTGTCGCCCTTGCACTTCAGGTACTCTTCGACGAAGTAGATCAGGCCGTAACCGGTTGCCTCGGTGCGGGCAAGGGAGCCGCCATAGGTAAGGCCCTTGCCGGTAAGCACGCCTTCCCAAACGTTGCGGATGCGCTTGTACTGGCCGAACATGTAGCCGATCTCACGGGCGCCCGTGCCGATGTCGCCCGCCGGGACGTCGGTATCGGCACCGATGTGCTTGCAGAGCTCGGTCATGAACGACTGGCAGAAACGCATTACCTCGGCGTCGGACTTGCCCTTCGGGTCGAAGTCGCAGCCGCCCTTACCGCCGCCCATGGGAAGCGTGGTAAGGCTGTTCTTGAAGATCTGCTCGAAGCCAAGGAACTTGATGATGCCCAGGTTCACGGAAGGATGCAGGCGCAGACCGCCCTTGTAGGGGCCAAGGCAGCTGTTGAACTGCACGCGGAAACCGCGGTTTACCTGAACCTTGCCCTCGTCGTCCACCCAGGGAACGCGGAACATCACAACGCGCTCGGGCTCTACGATGCGCTCGAGCAGACCTGCCTTCTGATACTCGGGATTCGCGTCGATCACAGGCTTCAATGACGTAAGAACCTCAGTAACGGCCTGAATGAATTCAGGCTCGTTGGCGTTCTTGGCCTTAACCTGCTCGATGACGGAGTCAACGTAGCTCATAGGACCTCCTTTTGTAGAAACTCAACGCGTTCGATAATACTGTCGAAACATCAATGAAATCTTTAGGCAATGTTTCTGTAACACGTTGGAAACAAAGGAGTTCGTAAACGTATATTCGGTTGGGGTAAGCGGGGATCTACATACGCTCGGGCGCAGAAACGCCGAGAAGATTCAGCGATAGCGCAAGTACGATGCGGGTTGCATCCACCAAAGAAAGGCGCGCCTGCTCTAGCTCCTTGTCCTCCACCAGAACGTGGCAGTTGCCGTAGAAGGAATGGAACAGGCCGGCAAGCTGCTGGGCATAGTGAGTGAGCCTGAAGGGAGCGCGGTCGCGCGCCGCACCAGCAACCAGGTCGGAGAAATCGGCCATCTGGCGCATAAGCGCAAGCTCGCTTTCGTGCGTAAGCGGCGAAAGATCTGCGCCATCGAGCTTCAGCATACCGGCGATTTCCTTCGCGGAAACGCTTTCAACGTCCATACCGCGCTCTGCCCCGGCCTTGCGCAGGATGGAGCAAATGCGCGCATGGGCATACTGAACGTAGTACACCGGGTTCGAGGAATCCTGCTTCTTGGCGACCTCGATATCGAAGTCGATCGCCTGATCGGCGGATTTGGAAAGCATCAGGTAGCGCGTGGCGTCAACGCCTACCTCGTCGATGAGCTCCTGGAAGGTAACCATCTCGCCCGTGCGCTTGGACATGCGGACCGGCTCGCCGTCGCGAAGAAGGTTAACCAGCTGGCCGAGCATAACCTCAAGAGCACCCGGGTAACCCCAGGCGGTCATCATGGCCATGCAACGCTGGATGTAGCCGTGATGGTCGGCGCCCCAGATATCGATGAGGTGGTCGTAGCCGCGCTGCATCTTGTCGTAGTGGTAGGCAACGTCGCTCATGAAGTAGGTCAAATCTCCGTTGGCCTTCACCAGCACGCGGTCCTTGTCGTCGCCGAAATCGGTGGAGCGAAAGAACGTTGCGCCTTCCTCTTCGTAGAGCAGGCCCTTTTCCTGCATCACCTCGAACGCACGCTGCTGCTTGGTCTTGCCGTCTTCGCCAGTAACGAACAGCGAGCGTTCGCTGAACCAGGTGTCGAAGCTGTTGCCGAATTCGGCCAAGGTGGCCTTAACCGTGTCGAGCATCATGGCATACCCGCGCTCGCGAAACTCCACCAAGCGCTCCTGCTCGTCAGCGTTGAGCCATTTGTCGCCATCCTGGTCGATGATGGTCTGGGCGATGTCCTTCACGTAGCCGCCGCCATAGCATGCCTCGGGCATCTTCACGTCCATGCCCAGCAGCTGCTGGTAGCGAACCACAACGGAATTGCCGAAGACGTTCATCTGATTGCCCTGGTCGTTGATGTAGAACTCTTCATCAACCGCATACCCCGCATGGCGAAGAACGCGAGCGGTGGCATCGCCAAGCGCCGCCCAGCGGCCGTGGCCAACATGCATCGGGCCGGTGGGGTTGGCGGAAACGTACTCCAAGTTCACCTTGCAGGGCTCAGACAGCTGCGACTTGCCGAAATCAGCGCCTTTTTCACGGGCTTCAGCAACAACAGCCTGAAAGGAAGAGTTGGTAAGGGTGAGATTGATGAAGCCGGGGCCTGCGATCTCGAAAGAATCCACGATATCGTTTTCGGGAAGATGGTCGACGATGGCCTGGGCGATGGCACGCGGGTTCATATGAGCGGCCTTGGCCAAACGCATAGCGATGGTGCACGCCCAGTCGCCATGGCCCTCTTCGCGCGGACGCTCAAGGGAAGGCTGGGGGATCTCCTCAAGGGGCAACTCCCCCGACTCAACAGCGGCCTTCAAAGCCTGGAACAAAACCGACTCGAGCGATTCGCGAATGGTCATGGGGCAATCCCTTCATCTTCCAAATACACACGTGCAGCAGTAAGCACGCACTATACAAAAACGGCACCGCCAAAAGGCAGTGCCGTTAATTGTAGCATCATCAAAACAAGCGCGTTGCGCACTCGAAGCGCCAGCGAATCCGATCTGTGAGAGGCTAACGGGCTTTGCGCTCGGCAACGTATTGCTCGAACTCTTCGGCAGCGGAATTGCGGATGCTCTCGAAAAGATCGCGCGCCTTCCCGCCTACCGGCTTGCCGTCGATCGCATGAACGGCAACGCCCGGAGTAGACGAAGAGGAAACGATGACCTCGTCTGCCGCCATAAGCTCTTCTAAGGTGTACGGACGCTCTTCCACCGGTACGCCCAAACGCTCGCAAGCCATGATCAAGTGCTTTCGGGCAATGCCGGGCAAGATCAGGTTGTCGGCGGGATGGGTGACGAACGCCCCATCCTTCAGGATATGGACGTTGCTGTGGGCGCATTCGGTAACGAACCCGTCGCGCACGAAGACCGATTCGTAGCAATCGGCTTCCTTGGCACGCTGAGCAGCCAAAACATTGGGAAGAAGATTCAGCGTTTTAGTATTGCAGTGGTAAAAGCGCGTGTCTTCCACGGTTATCAGCTCGACATCGCCCGGACGCAGATCCTTTTCCTCGGGGACGATCATCACCCACAGGTTAGACTTGCCACCGGGGAAAGCATGGTCGCGCGGGGCGGTGCCGCGCGTAACCTGCCAGTACACGAATTGGTAGTTGCCGTCGCATTTGGCAACCAGGCCGGTAAGCAGCTCAAGCAATTCATCCTTGGCAATACCCGGGTCGATCTCCATGTTCTTGCAGCTGTTGAAGAAGCGCTCGATGTGGTCTTCCGAGAACACCACTACCCCATCAAGGGCCATGGTTGCATCGTAAACGCCGTCCCCATAGAAGCTCACCCGGTCGAGGAAGGGCACCTTCAGCTCTTCCAGCAAGCCGACTTCACCGTTGTAATAACCAACATTCTTCATGATGCAAGCCCTTCTCTAGCGAAGTGTGGCCAGCACGACGGCCTTGATGGAGTGCATGCGGTTTTCGGCTTCCTGGAACACGCGGGATTGCGGGCCCTCGAACACCTCGTCGGTAACCTCCATCTCAGTGAGGCCGAACTTCTGCTCGATCTCTTGGGCAACCGTGGTCTTCGTGTCGTGGAACGCAGGCAGACAGTGCATGAAGATGGCGCCGTCGGCAGCGTTCCGCATAACCTTGGCGTTCACCTGATACGGCGAAAGCTCTTTGATGCGCTGCTCCCACAAGCTAGCAGGCTCGCCCATAGAAACCCAGATATCGGTGTAGATAACATCGGCGCCCTTGGTGCCCGCCTCAACATCGCTAGTCACGGTAACGGTAGCGCCGTTCTGCGCGGCGATTTCCTGCGCCTTCTGAACAAGCTCGGCATCGGGGGCGTCGGCCTCGGGGCAACAGGCAACGTAGTTCATGCCCATCTTCGCGCAGCCGACCATAAGCGAATTGGCAACGTTGTTCTTCGCATCGCCCATGAAGACCACCGTAAGGCCGGCAAGCTTGCCGAAGTTCTCGCGGATGGTAAGGGCATCGGCGATGAACTGCGTCGGGTGAGCCTCGGTGGTAAGGCCGTTCCATACCGGCACGCCAGCGTACTCGGCCAGCGTTTCCACGATTTCCTGGCCATAGCCGCGGTACTCGATGCCGTCGAACATGCTGCCCAGCACACGGGCGGTGTCCTCGATGGATTCCTTGTTACCCATCTGCGAACCGGCCGGGTCGAGATACGTTACCCCCATGCCCAGGTCGTGGCCGGCGATTTCGAACGAGCAGCGGGTGCGGGTAGATGTCTTCTCGAAAAGAAGGACGATGTTCTTGCCTTCCAGTTCCTTATGGAGCACGCCCTGCTTCTTCTTCGCCTTAAGCTCTTCGGCCAAGTCGATCATCTCGGTGATCTCGGCGGAAGTGAAATCGAGCAGTTTCAAGAAATGGCGACCAGAAAGAGTACCAGCCATCAAAGCCTCCTATGCCATCCGGGTGAACCGGTTGTTTAACTATTGAGCAGCCAAAAAAAGCTTGTCCCATTATGGCACACGAAAGCCCTGCCCCTTACGGCTCCAAAACGACCAACATAAAGCCAAGGCTTGGAGGCAAGCTTCATAGGGCTAAGACCAGCGATGCGTTTCTAAGAAAGTTGTTAAGGGCGCCGTAAGACCACAGGAGGCCTTACGGCATGCGGCAAAACAAACGCCAACGCCGCTTATCAGTTCTTACAAAGTTGTTAAACACAGCAGGAAGCACGGCGGATGTCGCATAATTCAGTTAACAAATGAAAGGAAAAGCCGTGACCACCATCCTGCTTATCGAAGACGACCCCACCATCCGCCTTGCCACCGAGTTCTCGCTCACCAAGCACGGCTACGCGGTAAGCTCTTGCGAAGATGGCACGTCCGGTTATGAAGCAGCGCTTTCCATCGAACCCGACCTGGTGCTGCTAGATGTGATGCTTCCCGGTATGGACGGCTTCGAGGTTGCAAAACGGCTACGAAACGAAAGCTTCAACTCCCCCATCCTGATGCTTACCGCCCTGGATTCCGACGAAGACAAGATCAAGGGGCTCGATGCCGGTGCCGACGACTACGTAACGAAGCCGTTCAGCACCGATGTTCTTCTGGCGCGTATACGCGCAAACCTTCGCCGATCGGAAATGGACGGCGTAAGCACAACAGCTCCGCAAACCTACGGCGACCTTACCTTGGACCCGCAGAACTGCACGGCGAGCGTCAAGGGCAAAACGTTGAAACTGCGAAGCAAGGAGCTGCAGCTGCTCTTCGCCCTGGCAGAACGCGAGGGGATGCTCTGCCGCCGCACCTGGCTTACCCAAAAGGTTTGGAAGGAAGACTACCTCAGCACTTCGCGCACGATAGACGTCCACATCCGCCGCTTGCGCTCGGTGCTCGACGAAGCAAGCGACTACACTTTCATCCATACGGTTCATGGCATGGGCTATCGTTTCGAGCCCATAGCGCGCAACACGGAAGACGAATAAAGGATGAGGGCCTTTTCATCCAGGAAAAACCTTTCGCAGGAAGGTGCAGGCACAGCCCGCAAATGGGAACGCAGGTTCCTTCTGGGCTATCTTGTCATAGCCGTGTTCTTCGTTGGCTGCTTTTTGGCCTTTGTGTACACGCCCATCAACGAACAGGTGGAGGCCCGCCAGATAGCGAACCTCACCACAACCGCTCAAGCCCAGGCCAACACTCTAAGCACTGCCACCGACGCGCAGGCGTTCGTGAAAGCAGCTGTACAAGGAACCGACCTTCGCGAAACGCTTATCGCACAAGACGGAACCGTGGTTGCCGATTCCGAGATGTCGCCAACGAGTCTTGGCAATCATTTGGGACGCGAAGAGGTTGATGCCGCCCTTTCCGGCAACGTCGGCAGCGCCCTGCGAACCAGCGAAAGCGACGAGACGAAACGGATCTATGTGGCGGTTCCCGTGCTCTTCGACGGGGAGACGATGGCGCTTCGCCTAAGCGAGCCTTCTACGGTTGTCGAATCCATCACGCAAACCACTCAAACCACCGCTGCCATCGTGGTGGTAATGAGCATCGTGATCATCATCATGGTTGCCGGGTTTTCCTACCGTGAATCCAGAGCGCCGCTGAAAAGGCTTGACCAGGTAAGATCCGACTTCGTCGCCAACGCCAGCCATGAGCTGAAAACCCCGGTTGCGGGCATCCGCCTTCTTTCCGAGGCCATCAACGATGCCGCCGAGATAAACGACAAGAAAAGCCTTCAGCTGTTCTTGGAGCGCCTTGACAACGAGGCGGAACGACTGCAGCGCCTGGTGATAGACCTGCTAGACCTTTCGCGCCTTGAAGAGAACCCCCATACCAGGCAGGACGTAAGAACCGACTTGCACAGCACGCTTACTACCAGCTTCATCCAACATAAGGCCGAAGCGGAAGACAAGGGCATTGAGCTTTACTTCGACGATCGTTCCAGCCCGGGCGACCGCTGCTATGCCAACATAGAGCCATCCGATGCCTCGCTCATCTTCGATAACCTGATAGAGAACGCCATCATGTACACCGACGAGGGCAGCATCCTGGTAACGTTTTCGCCCTACCCGCACAACATCACCGTGTCCGTGAAGGACACCGGCATAGGCATACCCCAAGCCGATCAGGCACGTATCTTCGAACGCTTCTATAGAGTGAACAAAGCAAGAAGCCGCGAAGTAGGCGGCACAGGACTGGGTCTATCGCTGGTTCGCCACGCCGTAGAACGCGGCAACGGCAAGATAACCGTAAACAGCACCCCAAACAAAGGCAGCGAGTTCACCATAGAAATCCCCCGAGCGAAGTAGAGAAGACCGCATCGGCATGATTTCTAGACATCCTTGGTTAGCGTAGCAATCCGGCGCATAACGACCGAGTAATTCAGCCAGCCAGCGAGCCTCCACCCCAACGGCTCGACTTCCATGCGCAGCTAATCACAACGATCCAAGTCAACCGACTGAGTTTGTCCAAACGTTCTAGGTTGGCGTAGTAAGTCAGCGAGCGGGACCCTGACGAGTGCAGCTGGCTTGAAAGAGGAAGGCGCTGGCCTAAGGGCCGCGCCGACCGATTGAAGGCCAGATGTGCCGTCAGGATCCCGCGCAGCGTCAGGTCGTCCCCCACGAAAAAGCGCCGTTCGGCAGAACGGCGCAATAAACGTGGAGCGGGTGACGGGAATCGAACCCGCCTCATCAGCTTGGAAGGCTGAGGTTCTACCAATGAACTACACCCGCATATAAATGGTCGGGATGACAGGATTCGAACCTGCGACATCCTGCTCCCAAAGCAGGCGCGCTACCAAACTGCGCCACATCCCGAACGCAACGTTTAGGAAGTATAGCAGACAATCAGGCGGTCTGCAGCTTGGTTTTCAGCTCCCGTAGGGCATTACCACGGTGAGAGATGGAGTTCTTTTCCGCTTGGGTTAGCTCGGCCATGGTTTTGGATCCACCGCATTCATCCGGCAGGAACAGCGGGTCGTAACCGAACCCGTTAGCCCCCTTCCGCTCGAAACCGATCTTCCCTTCGACGAAGCCTTCAGCAACCGTCTCGGTTCCATCCTCGTCGATGAACACCAGCACGCTTGCGAAGCGGGCGGTGCGACTCTCCAGGGCAACGCCTTGCAGCTCACGCAGCAGCTTTTCGTTGTTGGCAGCGTCATCGCCGTCGATGCCGCTGTAGCGAGAGGAGTAAACGCCGGGCGCACCATCCAGGGCATCCACGATCAAACCCGAATCATCGGCCAAAACGGCGCACCCTGCAAGCTCGAACGCAGCCTGCGCCTTGATGCGTGCATTGTCGATGAAGAGCGAGCCCGTTTCCTCCGGGTCGGAATGGATACCGGCTTCGCGCAGGCTCTTGAATTCCCACCCCTCAAAATTTAGCGCGGTCTCGATTTCCTGGACCTTATGCTGGTTGTTCGTTGCGATCACCACGGTTTTGCTCATTGGCAAACATTCCTTTCAAGTCTACAGCACAACATGTTCAACGGTTCCCAAGGGCATGCGGAGCACTCGTTCGCCGAACGAGGCAAACTCATCAAGATTCTCGGAAGAAGTGGCGAAACGACGCATGGCACTATGCCCCGGCTGGGCCAAAATCTCCCGCCGACGAAGAACGTCTTTGCAATCAAGGGACACCTCCGTTGCAGAAGAGATCAGCTTCACACCACTGCCCACAACAGCACCGATAAGAGCTTTCAACAGCGGAAAGTGAGTGCAACCCATAACCAGGGTGTCGATATCGCACCGGCGAAGAGGGTCAAGGTAGTCTTGCGCAATTTCCTGGAACTCTGGGCGGATATACACTTTGGAGGCAAGGGACGTGTAGCTCTCGATTGGCCCCTTTGCCATTTGGATGCCCAGCTCTGCGATCTCGACAAAACGCGGCGTAGCCGTAGAAAACACCGTTATGCCGGCATCGATATTGCGGATGGCACGCGTATACACACCCGAATCAACCGTTCCTTGCGTGGCGATGACGCCGACGCGTCGGTTGTGGGTGGCCCTGGCCGCAGCGCGAGCGCCAGGCTCGACTACGCCGATGATAGGGATATCGAACGTTTTCTGCGCAATCTCAAGCCCTGCAGCGGTGGCTGTGTTGCAGGCAATAACGATCAGCTTCACATCCTGCTGCACAAGCCAAGAGCAGATATTCAATACGAACGACTGCACTTCCTTCAGGCTGCGAGGGCCATAGGGGCAATGGGCGGTATCGCCATAGTAGACAAGATCCTCTTCCGGCAAGAGCTTGATGATCTCCCGCGCAACCGTAAGGCCACCGAAGCCGGAATCGAACACCCCTATCGGACGATTGTCGAATTCCATCGATTGCCACACCCTCCTAACTTGCAGCCGTAGTGCAATCATACGCCTACGCCATTTGTACCCGCCTTAGGGCATAGGGAACCATAAAGGCCACAGCCAGAAACCGCAGTGCCAAAAGCGTGCCCGATGGGCTGTTTTCACCCCAAAGCGTAACAAAGGCCACAACCTTAAAATGGGTTGCGGCCTGGTGTTTCAATGGTGCGCCCAGGGGGATTCGAACCCTCGACCTTCGGATTAGAAGTCCACTGCTCTATCCAGCTGAGCTATGGGCGCGCAAGCAAGGATTATAGCGCACCACATCGTTGTTGCCGCCCTTCCTGCGAACCCACAGCGAACGCTCAAAAAAGAAGGGCCGCCCGAAGGCGGCCCAGCCGGCTAGTTGTGAGTGATGATGCACACGCCCTTGCTCAAGTTCTCGTAGAACCACTGGGCATCCGAAACAGAGAGGTTCACGCATCCATGGCTGCCATTGGTCTGATAGCGCGTTCCGCCGAACGAAGACTGCCAAGACGCATCGTGCAGGCCAACCGAATTGCCAACGAAGGGCATCCAGTAGGTAACCTTGGTCTCGTACTCCTTTTCGCCGTTCGACTTGTACCCGATAAGCGTGGAAGGGCTCTGCTTGTTGTTCAGGTAGTAGATGCCGGTGGGGGTAGCACGCCCCTCTACCGGCTTGCCCGAAACGATGCCGCAGGAATGCAGAAGGTTGCCGCTGGCATCGTAGTAACGAGCAGTCTGCTCGGTAAGGTCGACGTCTACATAGGCGCCCCAGTCACGCTGACCTGCACCGTTGTACACATCGCCCGTTTGGCTGCACGCGATATTGACCGTAGTGGCACCGCCTGCAACAAGCGCGTTGTACGTGTCTTGGGCCAACGTTGCCGTATCGACCTTCCAGCCGTAGGTACCACCGGAAGCCGTGCATGCCTTGCCGTCCTCGCGCGTCCAGGAACGCGTGGTGCCAACCGTATTCATGCCGCTTGCCTTATCTTCCACCCATTCAGTGACCATATCCTGGTTGATAACCAGCGAGTAGTCGTCCGGATTCACGTAGATCCAGCTGCCGAACGTGGCCTTGTCGATAGTGGCTGCCTTAACGGAGCCGTTCAGCATAAGGGAAAGGCTGTTGGGGAACAGGGTGTTAGCCTGCTGAACCGCAGTGGCCAAGCGTGCGTCAGAGGAAAGGACCTTGGGTTTGATAAGCTCATCGTCGGTAACGGTGCATTCGGAGCGCATCTCGCGCAGGCACTCGCCAGCCTTCTGACACACCTTGTCTGCATCGATCTGATTGCCATAAACCTCTGCCTTGGGAACGAATGCATCAACGGATTCGCTGTAGGTGACCGTAGCGTTCTTCGAGGGGTCTTGGTTCATATTGAACGCCTCTACCTTTTCCTTGATAACGCTATCGATGGAGCCTTCCTCGTACGAGGCTACAACCACATCAGAGATGTCATGCTCTTTGAATATCTCGATGAACCAAAGGGCAATATCCTGATTAGCGGCCGCATCGGAAGCGATCTTAGCCGCGTCGATCTGGATGGCGGTTTCACCCTGCCCGAAGTTGAGCGTGAAGCCCTTGCCCGAAATGGTAAGGGTGTAGGCGTCGGCCTGATCCTGGATCTGCTGCGCAAGGGAGCTGCTGGCCTGAAGGGAAACGTCTTCGTTGTTGAGCTTGGTATTCGGGAAGAAATGGCCGCTGAAGAACAAGGCGCCGCCGCCGTAGACAACGGCCAGCACCAACACGATTACCCCAAGAACGATGAGGGGGATCTTCTTCCCGCTATTTTTAGGCGGCTCGGGCGTAACGCCGTAGCCTTTGCCGCGGGAACCCTGTTCCACGCCAGCAGGACGAAACGCAGTGGTTCCGCCAGCAGCTGAAGGAGCTGCATTGGCAGGTACGGCAGCATGCCTACCCTGGGGTGTATCGGCCTTCGAACCAGTTCCGTTCTTGCCCTTCATGTGGTCCAGATCTCTTTCCCTCGATGCGTTCTTAGTAATCTTTGTAAGTCTAGCGCAACAGCGGGGCTGGCAAGCCGAAAACATAGCTTCAGAGCAGGGTCTTAAAGGGCTTTACACACATCGATCATCGAGCCTTCGAACTTTGCCCAAAGCTCACGCGCCGGCGCCCTGGATAACCAGCGTTCAATTTTCCCGATAACCAGTGCTATTGCCCCAAAATCGCAAACCCGTAAGATGGATTCCGCTCACAAAGCAAAGAAGTCAAAGGACTTAGGAAAGGAATAATCGAATGAAGAACTCCCTCGTGAAGAAGAAGGGCGCCATCGCCGTATTCGCCGGCGTGCTTGCCCTGGGCATCGGCGCATTGGCCCTTACTGGCTGCTCGAGCAACTCCAGCTCCAGCTCTGACGACAAGACCATCACCGTTGCCGCCGTGCCTACCCCCCACGCAGAGGTGTTGAACAACGCCGTTGCCCCCATCCTGGAAAAGGACGGCTACACCCTGGTAGTGAAGGAATTCACCGACTACGTTCAGCCCAACACCGTAACCGAGAGCGGCGACGTTGACGCCAACTACTTCCAGCACAAGCCCTACCTGGACAACTTCAACGAAGAGCAGAACACGCACCTGGTTTCCGTTGAGGGCATCCACTTCGAGCCCATGGGCGTGTACTCCAAGAAGATCTCCAAGCTCTCCGAGCTTGAGGACGGCGCCGCTGTTGCCGTTCCCAACGACGCAACCAACGAGGCGCGTGCCCTTCTTCTGCTTCAGCAGGAAGGCCTGATCACCCTTAAGGACGGCGTTGGCGTGAACGCTACCCCCAACGACATCGTGTCCAACCCCAAGAACCTCACCTTCAAGGAGGTAGAGGCTGCAAACGTCCCGAATATTATCGATGACGTTGCCATCGCCTGCATCAACGGCAACTACGCAATCGCCGCCGGCTTCAAGGTAAACACCGACGCCCTGGCCGTCGAGTCCGCCGAATCCGAGGCCGCTCAGACCTACGCTAACCTGCTGGTAGTGAAGGAAGGCAACGAGAACTCCGACAAGACCAAGGAGCTTGCCAAGGCACTGAACTCCAGCGAGGTTCGCGATTACATCAACGCAACCTACGAAGGTGCAGTTGTTCCCGTTTTCTAATCAGGGGAAACAGCCCTTACTGAAGAGAGCCCCAATGTCGGGGCTCTCTTTTTTGCTGTTTGCGCTATTTGTGAGAGGCTGCCGACGTCTTGCGCCAGTCTCATGCCGATGCCAACCGCGAGCCGAAACCGGCTGACGAGGGCGGCCGTTAGCGATTCTCGATCTGGCCGATGTTCTTAAGCTCGATCGAGATAAGGCCGTTGGGCATGCTGGCGAACTCGATGAACTCGGGGTTGTGCGCATATTCGGAAGGGAACGTGATCTCAATACCGGTGTCGGTGCGGATCTTATGGTTGCGCGCAATGCGTTCTGCAGCCTTCTTATCTACCCGAACGCGCTCGGGAATGTTCTCTTCCGCCGCAGCTTGGACGAAGCGGTCTTGCAACGGCTCGTCCTCGAAAACCTCTTCCGCCAATTCCTGGGGGCAAACGCCCCTGCCCTCTTCGGCCGCTTCAGAAACATAGGCCTTCGCTCGCGAAAGAGCCACGGCACTGTTGGCACCGTATTCCTGAGCCACCTCTTCGACGATATCGGTTATCTCGTCGATTACTTCCTTGCTGGATGCCTCCATAGAGCACTGCAGCAGGCCATCGGGAATCAGGTAGGTGTCCTGACCAGCGATGGAACGGAGCTTGTCCTGGAAGGCGACTTCAAGCGTTCGGGAATCGATGATGGCAAACGAGGATATCTTCTGGGAGGGGTTGGGCATGATTGCGTGGTGGCGCTCGATGTCGTTTGCGGGCATACCATCGTCGCTGTAACCCACCGAATGGATATAGGCTTGCTTGCTTTCCAACAGGAACAGCCCGAAATAGCGGTTCACCCGGCCATCGAAGGAAGCGGCGATCTCCTCGTCGTCGGAGCTACCGGCTTCCAGCTTCGTTTCCTCTTCGAAATCGACCACCATAAGGTCGGTGGATTCGGACTTTTCCATGCGCCCTAGCTCGCCGGCGATGAACTCGGCAATCTGAACGGAAAGGCCGGCGAAATCGCGCTCGCCGCGAAAGTACGCGCGAAGCTCAGGGGCGAACGTGCTTTCTACCGAGAATTCCCCGCGCTTGTTGTCTAGATGGGTAAGGCACTTGCGAGCCTGCTTCGTAACGTAGGATTTCAACATGCGGCTCTGAAGATCGAGCTCGGCCTGCGAGAAAACGTTCACGCACGAGGTGAAATCGAAAACGTGCAATATGGCATGGTTTATGCGAAGCATTCCGTTCCTTCCCTTTGAAAAGCACCTAGCAAGATACCATCAAAGATGCATGGCAACCAGGAATCGCGCAGATGAAACGTTGCACACTCCCGGGTCTTCGCTTACGGCAACGGCCTTGCAGCACGCGGGCCAAAATCGCCTGAACAGCCGAGTGATATAATCCTTCAACTGATAGACCACCCTCAAAGCAGCCTATTGGCTGAATCGCAAGGAGCATGCATCAGATGGGTTGCACGGTTATCGGCTGCGGCAAGGCGCTGCCTGAGCTTTCGGTAAAGAACAACTATTTCCTGGACCTGGTAGACACCAGCGACGAGTGGATCACTAAGCGCACCGGCATAAAGTCGCGCCGTATCTCCACCACCGAGACCAATGTTGATCTGGCAGAAGCGGCAGCACGACGCGCCCTGGGATGGGAGTCGGGTGCCGATAACTGCCGCATAGATGCCGAATCCATCGACCTGGTTATCTACTCCACGGTTTCACCCGATTCCATCGTGCCCTCCTGCTCTGCCCTTCTTCGCAAGCGCTTGGGCCTGGAAAATGCGGCGACATTCGACCTGAACGCGGCGTGCACCGGCTTCGTCTATGGGATGACTGTGGCAGAAGCGATGCTGGCGGCCTCTTCAGCGCCGGGCATCGGCGGCTGCGCACGCAACCCCTTCAAGCGGGCCCTGGTTATCGGCTCGGAGCGCATCAGCAGGATCACGAACTGGGAAGACCGTTCTACCTGCATCCTGCTCGGCGATGGAGCCGGAGCGGCCGTCGTTGAATGGAACAACCAGAAGGCGGGCATCCTGGCAACCTACATCGTCAACGACACCGACAACGACAACGCGCTTACCTGCCCGATGTCCTTCGATGCGAAGCAGCCGTTCACCAAAGACGGCTTCTCGCAAGAAAGCTGGGACGCAGAAGACCCCAGCCTTTCGGCGATTGACAGCGAAATCGGCATCAGCGAGGCAGTGCAAGACGGAAGGGCGCGCCAGCTGCTGTATATGCATGGGCAGAAGGTGTTCAAGTTCGCCGCAATGGCTATGGGGCGAGCAATCGAAGCGGTGTGCCAGCGCGCAGGAATCAAGCCCGAGGAAGTGAAGTGCATCATCCCCCATCAGGCGAACGAGCGCATCATCAAGTACGCCGCCAAACACTGCGGCCTGCCTCTTGACCATTTCCAGGTTTCCATAACGGAGCGCGGAAACTCTTCTTCGGCCTGCGTGCCGATGGCGCTGGCAGACGCTTTCGAGAATGGAAGCATCAAGCCGGGCGACAAGGTTATCCTGGTGGCATTCGGCGGCGGCTTCACCAGCGGAGCGGTTCTTTTCGAAGCATAGCCGGATAACCTCAAGCGCAAACAGCAAGGCTGGGTACGATTTCAACCTTACGAACCGAAAAGGGCGCCCCCGCTTCAGCGAGGACGCCCTTGTTTCTGGCGGCCGAACTTCCAAAATAATAAAAAGTTCGACCGATACGCTTTTGGTGGAGGCGCGGAGAATCGAACTCCGGTCCATACTAAATCATCGACGAGGCTCTACAAGCTTATTCAATGTTCAGGCTTCAGACGCCCAAGACCCATTGACAGGTCCGATAAGCGTCCTAGCGGGTTTGGTCTTAGCCTTGCGCATACCAGCTACATCGCAAGGAGCATTCCCCTGAAAATGATAACGGCAACAAGCGCGGAGAAAGAACCTGCGCCGTCACGCTGCATTTAGATTAAGCAGCGAGGGCCAGCTGGCCCTGAGTGTTGTTTTTGCCAATTAACTTGACGGTACCCCTGTTTAACGTGGCGAGGAGACCACGACCTGCTCCTCGGGTCCGACTTACCATGTCGAAACCAGTCGCCCCCAAAAGGGTATTGCGTTGTGAATGTGCGGCGCAAAACGCCGCCGTTTATTCTACCCGCTGCAGCCACAGTGTCAAAGCAGGCCCAAACAGATTCGAGGCATGCATGATCGGGCGAACATGTCGGTAAACTCGCTCAACCGTACCAGCGGCTTCAACTAAAAGCTACCCCCAAGCTGCGCAAACCCTTATGCTGTTGCTAACCAACTGAAAGGAAACCATGGATCAGACGACTACCGGCCTTTCCCGCCGCAACTTCCTGAAGGCAACCGGCATTTCCGCATTGGGCCTTAGCCTTATGCTTTCCGGATGCAGCAACAGCTCCGAGAAGAACTCGGGCCAAACCAACGTCAACACCGAAAACGTCAGCTACGACGACATCAGCTTTGGGCTCATTAAGAAAGCTGAAGAGGTGTTGAAGGACGTTACCATCACCACTCCCCTGGTGCCCGTCTCGCTTCCGCTTAGCAACTGCCAGGCCTACCTGAAGATGGAAAACCTTCAGCACACCGGCGTGTTCAAACTGCGCGGCGCCTATTTCAAGATGAGCACCCTTACCGACGAGCAGAAGAAGCTCGGCGTGGTAACCTGCTCAGCCGGCAACCATGCCCAGGGCGTTGGCTATTCTTCCCGCGCGTTCGGGATCCCTGCCACCATTTTCATTCCCTCGATTGCGCCCCAGTCGAAGATCGATCGAACCGCCGCATACGGCGTGGACATCAAGATCATCGACGGCAGCTTCGAGGCAGCCAAGGAAGCGGCCGAGAAGTTCGCCGAGGAAACCGGCGCAATCTACGTGCCCCCGTACAACGATGCCTGCATCATGGCCGGCCAGGGAACCATCGGCCTGGAGATCATGGATGCCTGCAGCGACCTTGACGCCATCGTAGTTCCCGTCGGCGGCGGCGGGCTGATCGGCGGCATTGCGCTAGCAGCAAAGACCATCAACCCCAACATCAAGGTTTACGGCGTGGAATCGGTAGGCGCACCGAGCATGTATGCTTCGCTCAAAGCCGGCGAGCCCACCACGGTAAAGACCGAAGAGTCGCTGGCAGACGGCCTTGACATCGCCTGCCCCGGCGACAAGACCTTCGCCGTTGCCAAGGAATACGTTGACGATGTATTCGTGATAACCGAAGAGCAGATCGCGCAAGCCATCAAAACCCTGGGCACCGAAGAGAAGATCATTGCCGAAGGCGCGGGCGCCTGCGCCTTCGCCGCGGTTTCGCTTGGCCTTGTGCCCGTGGAGTCGGACTCCAAGGTTGCCTGCGTGGTTTCGGGCGGCAACATAGACGCCCAGAAGTTCTCGGAGATACTCACCGCGTAATGATCACCATAGGATGCCATCTATCCAGCGCGCGCGGTTTTGCCTCTATGGGCGAAACCGCGCTTGAGCTGGGCGCAAATACCTTCGCGTTCTTCACGCGCAATCCCAGGGGCGGCAAAGCGAAGGCCATCGATGCCGAAGATGCGGCCAAGCTGCGAAGCCTTATGGCCGCCAACGGCTTCGGCACCTTGGTTGCGCATGCGCCTTACACCTTGAACCCCTGCTCGGCCAAGGAATCCGCACGGCAGTTCGCCCATGAGTGCATGGCAGACGACCTTCAACGAATGGAAGCGGTGCCGCACAGCTACTACAACTTCCATCCCGGTAGCCATGTCGGGCAAGGAGCCGAAGCTGGCATCGATATGATCTCCTCGCTGCTGAACCAAGTGCTGAAGCCGGAGCAGACTACCATGGTGCTGCTCGAGACCATGTCCGGGAAAGGCACCGAGGTGGGCAGAACGTTTAAGGAGCTTGCCCAGATCATTCAGAAGGTTGACCTAACAGAGCATGTTGGCGTGTGCCTGGACACCTGCCATGTGAGCGATGCCGGCTACGACATCGTCAACGATTTGGATGGCGTTCTGGAAGAGTTCGACCGCGTTATAGGCCTTAACAAGCTTAAGGCCCTGCACGTGAACGATTCGAAGAATCCCTGCGGCTCGCACAAAGACCGTCACGAGAAGATAGGCCAGGGATGCCTGGGGCTGCAAACCTTCGAACGCATCGTTACCCACCCAACGCTGGCCAAGCTTCCCATGATCCTGGAAACGCCGAACGAGCTGCCCGGTTATGCAAGGGAAATCGAGCTGCTGAAAAGCTTGGCTCACTAAACTGGAGCCGGCATTCCGCATCCTTCAATCAGCCCTAACAAGCCGCTACAATAGTTCAGCTGAATATAAACTTCCACTGCCCCACAAGGGTTGCGCCAATCGCGCCCCAATGAAAGGAAACGCCTAATGGCAAGCCTGCAGGATAAGATCGCATCGCGCCGTACCTTCGCCATCATCTCACACCCCGACGCGGGCAAGACCACTATCACCGAAAAGCTTTTGCTGTATACCGGCAGCATCCAAACCGCCGGCTCGGTGAAGGGCAAGGCAAGCTCCAAGCATGCCGTTTCCGACTGGATGGAGATCGAGAAGGAACGCGGAATCTCGGTAACCTCTTCGGTTTTGCAGTTCGACTACGAAGGCCATTGCGTGAACATCCTGGACACACCGGGCCACCAGGACTTTTCCGAGGATACCTACCGAACCCTTATGGCAGCTGACGCAGCCGTGATGGTCATCGACGGCGCCAAGGGCGTAGAGGCGCAGACCAAGAAGCTGTTCAAGGTGTGCACCTTGCGCCATATACCCATCTTCACCTTCGTTAACAAGCTCGACCGCGAAACGCGCGACCCGTTCGACCTGATGGAGGAAATAGAGACGGTGCTGGGCATCGGCACCTACCCCATGAACTGGCCCATCGGCTGCGGACAGAACTTCCGCGGCGTGTTCGACCGGCAATCGCGCCGCGTTATCGCCTTCGAGGGCACCGGGCGCGGCAACTCCACCAAGAAGGTTGCCGAGATAGAGGTGGAGCTGGGCGACGCGAAGATGGACGAGCTTATCGGCGAGGCGAACCACAAAAACCTCATGGACGATGTGGAGCTGCTCGATGGGGCGGGCGACGAGCTAGAACTCGATGCTATCGCAGCCGGCAAGCTATCCCCGGTGTTCTTCGGTTCCGCCCTTACCAACTTCGGCGTGGAGCCGTTCCTTCGCGAGTTCCTTCGTCTGGCACCCACACCCCGTCCCTACACCGATTCGCTCACTGGTGAAGAGGTTGATCCCATGCGCAAGGACTTCTCTGGCTTTGTGTTCAAGATCCAGGCCAACATGGACAAGAATCACCGCGACCGCATCGCCTTCGTGCGCATCTGCTCCGGCAAGTTCGAGCGCGGCATGGAAGCCTTCCATATGCAAGGCGGCAAGAAGATGAAGCTCGCCACCGGCACTTCGCTGATGGCAGACGACCGCGCCATCGTGGATGAAGCATATGCGGGCGACATCGTGGGCCTGTTCGATCCGGGTATCTTCAGCATCGGCGACACCATATGCGCCGGCAAAGACCGTGTGCAATTCCCCGAGATCCCCATGTTCGCGCCCGAGATGTTCGCACGAATCTCGCAGGTTAACACCTTGAAGCGCAAGCAATTCGTGAAGGGAATGGAAGAGCTTGCCCAGGAAGGTGCCGTGCAGGTGTTCCGTGTTCCGGGCTTCGGCATGGAAAGCGTCATCGTGGGCGTGGTGGGCGTGCTGCAGTTCGAGGTTTTGGAGCAGCGGCTGAAAACCGAGTACAACGTGGAGGTTCGCCGCGAGGCCCTTCCCTACCGCGAGGTTCGCTGGGTGGCGAACAAGCCTGGCGAAATAGACGTGGACAAGCTGAACCTTACGCGCGACACGCTGCGTGTAGAGGACATGCGCGGACGCAAGCTCTTGCTGTTCACCACGCCATGGAACGTGAACTGGGCCGTAGACCACAACCCCGATTTAGAGATGTCGGAAGTGGGCAACTTCGATTTCAAGTAAGCCGACCAGACAGGCAACGAGCAAAGCGCTTTCAATCGATTGGCTCCGCAACCGCACCGCCGGATGCGGAGCCTCGCATTAACGGGCCGCAGCGGCAGAACGAAAACAGCCAGCTTTAGCTGACCGTTTCCAAAACCCAGGCAATCCCCTTCGCGGTGCGCAACGCCGGATCCTTGAAGTGGTTGCCGGGATTCCATTCGAATACGCTTGCTATGCCCTGAGCGCACAACCGCTCGTAGACGAACTGGGTCGCATCCGCCACGTTGCACAAAAGACGGCTCGGCGTGCGCGTTTCCTTCTTCCCCAAACTGAGGTAGACAGATTTGGGGCACAAGGGGAATTCATGGCGCTCGAAATAATAGGTGAAGCCCGGAAACCAGAGCGACCCCGATGCGCTCACCGCGTTTTGGAATGATCCGCAGTTGGCCAAAGACCAGATTGCGAACAGGCCGCCAAGCGAATATCCCGCTATGGTCCTTGCAGGCTCGTGTACCGAAAGCTCACGTTCAACCATAGGGATTACCTGACTAACGAGTACACGAAGCGTTTCCTTGGCATTCCCCAAAAACGGGGCATCTTCCCGGAAAATGCCTTCGCATTCCCAAGGGGAAAGCGCATTGTTCCAGTCCAAGCCGGAGATGCAAACGAGGGCGAATTCGCTTGAGACAAGATTGCCGCAATGCCCCCAAACGTCCTGCCCATCGCCTTCGACAACGGGCAAATAAACGATGTTCGCCTGGGCGCGGGGTTGGAATTTCGCGGTACGCCAAACAGTGACCTGAAGGTTTCCTATGCTTAACCTATCGGGACCCATGGCGGAAGCAGCCTACAGCAGCGACAGGACTTCCCAATCGTGCTTAGTGGCTTGGCTTGGCCCGACCAGCGAAAGGATGGCAACGGGCTTGGCACCCTGCTTGCCAACAAGCTCGATCAGCTCATTGGCCGTATCCTCATCGTAAGAGTCGATAACCAGAATGGTTTTCTCGTTCTTCTTGATGGAGGTTCCCTCGGGCAAGGCAAACGAACCGTCTTCGGCCTTGCCGGCGCAAAGGAAGCGCATCCACGCGGCAAGGGCCACCGAATACCCGAAGTAGGAATCGATTCCCTCGGGAGCAACCACAAGCTCGGGCTTCGCATCGCGGTCTACCTTCTGCAGCAGCTCTACCGCCAAGCGATTGGCAACGATGGGATCCTGCATCATAGCGACGGAGTCCACCGAAGCGCCGTCGTCTTTAAGGGCGCTCATCTTGTTGAGCAGGTCTTTGATCTCGGATGTTTCCATATTTAGAGCTCCTTAGCAATGGCATCGAAAGCTGCAGCTGGGTGCGCGTTCTCGGTAATGGGACGGCCAACAACGATGTGCGATGCACCGTTGTCGAACGCCTGGCGCGGCGTGGTAACGCGCGTTTGATCGCCCAAGGCAGAGCCTGCAGGGCGAACGCCGGGGGTAACGATGAACGCCTCGGGGCCCAAAAGCTCGCGAAGCATAGGGGCTTCCTGCGGCGACGCAACCACGCCGGAAAGGCCCGCCTGCTTGGCTTGCTGCGCAAGCGAGGCAACCTGATCGACAACGGCACGCTCCACGCCGGTAGCGGCAAGGTCTTCAGAGCTCATGCTGGTAAGGACAGTGATGCCCAAACTGATAGGCTCCTGGTCGATCCAGCAAGCCTCAGCCAAACCCTCTTTGGCGGCCTGCATCATCTTCACGCCGCCAACAGCATGCATGGTAAGCATGTCGGCCCCAGCTTCAGCCGAAGCCTTGGCGGCGCCTTTCACCTGATGGGGAATGTCGTGAAACTTCAAGTCCAGGAACACCTTGAAGCCGCGCTTCTGCAGCATATGGATGAAGTAAGGCCCTTCCTGATAGAAAAGCGTCATGCCCACCTTCAGCCACTTTGCGCGGCCGGAGAGCATATCGGCAAGCTCAAGGGCTCGAGTGCGATCGCAGTCGAGCGCAACGATCACGCGATCCTTACGCGGGATGCTGTTGAAATCTAGCATTCAAGTGCTCCAATCAGTTCTTTCACGTCGCTAACGCCCATCTCTTTGCAATACTGCTCGATGCCCTGCACAACCTGCAGCGTAGCCCGCGGGTTGTTGAAGTTGGCTGTGCCCACGGCAACCGCGGTAGCGCCGGCAAGCATGAACTCAACGGCATCGTTGCCGTCCATGATGCCACCCATGCCAAGGATGGGCACCTTAACAGCGTTGTGCACCTGCCATACCATGCGAAGGGCAACCGGCTTCACCGCAGGGCCAGACAAACCGCCCACCACACGTGCAAGAACCGGCTTCTTCCGACGAGTGTCTATAGCCATGCCCAGCAGGGTGTTGATCAGCGAGATGGCATCAGCACCAGCTGCTTCAGCCGCCCTGGCGATCTCGGCGATATCGGTGACGTTAGGGGTCAGCTTCACGAACATCGGCCGCTTCGTTGCCGCTCTGCAAGCAGAAACCACCTCTTCGACCATCTTCGGGTCGGTGCCGAAGGTAAGGCCACCGGAATCAACGTTCGGGCAGGAGATGTTCACTTCGTAGGCATCGACATCTTCGGTCTGCTCAAGCGCCTCGATAACCGAAACGTACTCGGGAACGCTATGCCCGGATACGTTCACGATGATCGTGGCACCCGCGCTGCGCAGCCAGGGAAGGTCGCGGCTCTTCAGCACCTCCACCCCAGGGTTCTGCAGGCCAATGGAGTTCAGCATGCCGCTTGGGGTCTCCGCGATGCGCGGCGCGTCGTTTCCGGCCCAGCCGTTCAGGGAAACGCCCTTGGTGGTTACCGCGCCCAGAAGGGCCGGATCGACGAAATCGGCGTACTCGCGGCCCGAGGCGTACGTGCCGGAGGCCGTGGTAACCGGGTTCTTCATCAGAAGGCCGCCCAGATTCACAGAAAGGTCTACGCTCATCTACCACACCACCTTAGAGGCATCGAATACCGGCCCATCGACGCAAGAGCGCTTGCGCCCTTCCACCGTTTCAACGATGCAGGAAAGGCATGCGCCGATGCCGCATGCCATGCGCTTCTCCAGCGAGATGAAGGTAGGGATACCGGCCTTCAGGGTTATATCGGATACCGCATGCATCATCGGCTCGGGCCCGCAGCAAGCCACGTAGTCGAACTGCTTTTCGGCAATGCGCTGGGAAACCAAGTCGGTGACGAAACCGGGATGGCCGCGCGATCCGTCGTCGGTGGCAAGATGGGGCTCAGCGCCCAAAAGCTCGGTGTACTTGGGCTCGCACACCAACGCCTTGGATGTTTGGGCGCCCATAACCACCTCGACATCGACACCAGAGGCAACGAGCTCCTGCGCATGCATGAACAACGGCGCGGCACCGACGCCGCCGGCAACCAGCAGCGCACTACGAGTGTTCCCTAGCGCCTGCCAGCCATGGCCAACCGGGCCCATCAGGCTTACCGACGTTCCAGGTTCAACCTTGGTAAGCTGGTTGCTGCCGAAACCCACCACCTGGTACAGGATAACCAGCTGGCGCTTGTTTTCGCTTACGTAGAACACCGAGAACGGGCGGCGCAGGATGTGCCCTTCCATTCCTGGGATCAGCATATGCACGAACTGGCCGGGCAAAACCCTAGAGGCCAGGCTTTCCGCCTCTAGGGTAACGAGCCAAAGCCTATCGGTAAGCTGCTCGTTGGCAAGCACCTTGGCTTGCACGTCTTGGATAGCTGCCATCGGGCTTACCTTTCCTCCCACTGGTCAAGATCCTGCAGGGCAACAATGGGAAGGTTCTCACCGCGCAAGGTCTCGATGGCGGAAACGAACGCCTGGGCGCCCGCAAGCGTGGTGACGTAGCACAGGTTCTGGCGCACGCACATGGTGCGGAGCTGATAGCCGTCGCCGCGCGTTTCCTGGCCGAACGGCGTATTGATAACCAGGTCGATCTCACCGTCCATGATCTTGGTGCCGATGTTGGGCTCTTGCGAGCCGATGCGCCCGATCTGCTCGCACGGGATGCCAGCAGATACCAGCGCTCGTGCAGTGCCCTCGGTGCACAGCAGGTTGAAGCCCATACGGGAAAGATCGCGAGCCAACGGCAAGATAGCGCGCTTGTCGCGGTCGCACACCGAAACGAAGCACGTACCGCCCGTGGGAAGCTCCATGCTGGCAGCCGCCTGCGTCTTCGCATAGGCCGAGGGGAAGTTGTTGGCAATGCCCATAACCTCGCCGGTCGACTTCATCTCGGGTCCCAAGATAACGTCGGCGCCCGGGAAGCGGCCGAACGGCATAACGGCTTCCTTCACGCAGAAATGGCTTTGACGGCGCTCGTCGGAAGGCAGGCCGAACGAGGCGATCTTCTCGCCCGACATGATTCGGGCGGCAAGCTTGGCCAGCGGAACTCCGGTTGCTTTGGAAACGAACGGCACCGTGCGCGATGCGCGGGGGTTGGCCTCGATAACGTAGACAACGGCGTCCTTGATGGCGAACTGGATATTGATAAGGCCCACAACGCCCAAGCGCTTGGCCAAGCGACGGGTGATATCGCGCAGCTGGGAAACCTGAGCCTCCGAAAGGGTGAACGGGGGGATGCAACAGGCGGAGTCGCCGGAATGCACGCCGGCTTCCTCGATGTGCTCAAGCACACCGCCGATATAAACATCCTCGCCATCGCACAGGGCATCCACGTCGCTTTCGATGGCGCCTTCCAAGAAGCGGTCAAGGTACACAGGGTGGTCGGGCGTGATGCGCGCGGCTTCCGCCATGTACTTTTCCAGGTACTTCGCATCGTAGGCGATAACCATGCCGCGGCCGCCCAGAACGTAGCTGGGGCGCACCAGCAGCGGGAAGCCGATGCGGTCGGCTACCTGGCAGGCTTCCTCGAACGAAGACGCCATGCCGGCAGCAGGATACGTGATGGAAAGCTCATCGAGGATGGCCGAGAAACGGTCGCGGTCTTCAGCCAGGTCGATGGCCTCGGGCTTGGTGCCCATGATATGCACGCCGGCTTCCTGCAGCGCACGGGCAAGCTTGAGCGGTGTCTGACCGCCAAGGGTGACCACTACCCCATCAGGCTGCTCTACATCGACGATGTCCATCACGTCTTCGTAGGTCAAAGGCTCGAAGTACAGACGATCGGACGTGTCGTAGTCGGTGGAAACCGTTTCCGGGTTGCAGTTGACCATGATGGTCTCGTAGCCGGCATCATGCAGGGCATAGCTCGCGTGCACGCAGCAGTAGTCGAACTCGATGCCCTGACCGATGCGGTTCGGGCCGGCGCCCAAGATCATCGCACGCTTCTTGGTGGCAGGACGAACTTCGGAAGCGCCCAGCTCGTAGGTCTTGTAATGGTACTCGGTAAGGCTCTGGAACTCGGCTGCGCAGGTATCCACCGTCTTGAACACGGGAACCACGCCAAGCTCCTTGCGGCGAGCGCGAACCGTAAGCTCATCTGTGCCGGTAAGGTAGGCAATCTGATCGTCGGAAAGACCGTAGCGCTTGGCGGTAAGCATGTCTTCAGCGGAAAGATCTTCGAGCTTCAGCTGCGCAACGGCACGCTCTACGGCAACGATGTCGTAGATGCGGTTCAGGAACCAGCGATCGATCTTGTTGGCCTGGAACACCTGCTCGACAGTCCAACCGCGGCGGAACGCCTCAGCGACGTAGAACACGCGGTCTTCGGTGGGAAGGGCAACCAGCTCGTCGAAGCGGTCCTCATCGAAGGAATCCTTGCCATCGCCGCCAAGGCCGTAGCGGCCGTTCTCCAGCGAGCGCATGGCCTTGCCGAAGGCTTCTTCGAAGGTGCGGCCGATGGCCATGATCTCGCCGACGGCCTTCATGCGGGTAGAAAGGGTGGTATCGGTGCCCTTGAACTTCTCGAAGGCGAAGCGCGGGACCTTCACCACGCAATAGTCGATGGTGGGCTCGAAGCAGGCAGGCGTTGCCTTGGTGATATCGTTGGTGATCTCGTCGAGCGTATAGCCGACCGCAAGCTTCGCCGCCGCCTTGGCAATCGGGAAGCCGGTTGCCTTGGAGGCAAGGGCGGAAGAACGGGAAACGCGGGGGTTCATCTCGATGACGATAAGGCGGCCGTTGTCGGGATTGACCGCGAACTGCACGTTGGAGCCGCCGGTCTCGACGCCTATCTTCTCCAGAATGGCCAAGGAAGCCACGCGCATGCGTTGGTATTCCACATCGGAAAGCGTCTGAGCAGGGGCAACGGTGATAGAATCGCCGGTATGCACGCCCATCGGGTCCAGGTTCTCGATAGAGCAGATGATGATGCCGTTACCGGCGCGGTCGCGCATGACCTCCATCTCGTACTCTTTCCAACCCTCGATGCTCTCCTCCACCAGCACCTCGGATACCGGGGAAAGGTCAAGGCCCTGGGAAACGATGAGCTTCAGCTCGTCTTCGTTGTGGGCGATGCCGCCGCCGGCGCCGCCGAGCGTGAACGAGGGGCGGATAACCACCGGGTAGCCAAGGCGGCCAACCAGATCAAGCGCGTCATCGACCGAATAGGCATACCCGCTGCGAGCCACCTCCAGGCCGATCTCGGCCATGGCCTCGTTGAACTGCTTGCGATCCTCGCCGCGCTCGATTGCGGCAAGGTCGCAGCCGATCATTTCCACGTCGTACTTGTCCAGCACACCCGCCTTTGCCAGCTCAACAGCGGCATTGAGCGCGGTCTGGCCGCCAAGGGTGGGAAGCAACGCGTCAGGGCGCTCCTTCTCGATGATCTTCTCGATGAATTCCTTGGTGATGGGCTCGACGTAGGTGCGATCGACCAACTGCGGGTCGGTCATGATGGTTGCCGGGTTGGAGTTCACCAGAACAACCTCGAACCCGTCTTCCTTCAGCACCTTGCACGCCTGGGCGCCCGAATAGTCGAATTCGCACGCCTGGCCGATGACGATAGGGCCGGAGCCGATTACGAGGATGCGCTTGATGTCGGTACGCTTAGGCATGTGCCTCTCCTTCCTCAGCCCCGAAGACCCAACCGGAAAGGCGGTCGGAGGCGATGTCGATATCGAGATAACCCGCGTCGCCGTCCATAAGGCGGGTGAACGCGGTGAACAGGTAATGGGCATCCGTGGGGCCAGGGCTGGCTTCGGGATGGTATTGAACCGAGAACACCGGCTGGTCAAGGAAGGCGATGCCCTCGGCCGTGCCATCGTTGAGGTTCACATGGGTGAGCTGGATCTTGCCGAAACGGTCGTTGCGCACCACGGGCGCAACACCGCGCTCGGCCCAGAAGCGCAAGTCGGAGGTATGCTCGGCCACGCCGTCGGAAAGTTCGGGGACAAGCGGGCCCAAGCTGTCGAACAAAAGGCCGAAGCCGTGGTTCTGCGCGGTGATCTCCACGCGGCCGGTACGAAGGTTCATAACCGGCTGGTTGCCGCCGCGATGGCCGAACTTCAGCTTCTCCATTTCGGCGCCGCTGGCAAGCGAGATCATCTGGTGACCAAGGCAGATACCGAACAGAGGCACCTTGCCGATGAGCTGCTGTACCTGCTCGTAGGTCTCGCGCACAGCCTCCGGGTCGCCCGGGCCGTTGCTCAGGAACACGCCGTCGGGATCCATCGCAAGAACCTCTTGCGCCGGGGTGTTCCAAGGCACAACCGTAAGGTTGCAGCCAACGCGCACCAGCCCCTGCAGGATGGACTTCTTAACGCCGCAATCGTAGGCAACCACGTTGTAGCGAGCGGCCGCGGGTGCGGCAACGGCGAATGCCTGGCTGGCGGGCAGCTCATCGAACGAGCCGGCTTCGGCACGGGAAACCGTCTTGGCCAGGTTCACGCCAACGATGCTCTCCGAGGCGCGGACCTTCTCGAGCAGGCTCTGCGCATCAAGGTCGGTGGTGGAGATTGCTCCGCGCTGAGCGCCCTTGTCGCGCAGATGGCTGGTAAGCGAACGCGTGTCGATGCCGGCAATGGCAACAACCCCGTTTTGGGAAAGGAACTCGGGAAGGCTCTGCGAGCTGCGCCAATTGGAAGGCGTGAAGCACATGTCGTGCACCACCAAACCGCGCAGCGCCAAAGAATCGGATTGCAGGTCGTCGGGGTTTATGCCGTAGTTGCCGATCTGCGGGTAGGTCATGGTGATGATCTGCCCAGCGTAGGAAGGGTCGGAGATCACCTCAAGATACCCCTCCAACGAGGTGTTGAAGCACACCTCGCCGAATACCTCGCCCTCGGCAGCACAGGAATAGCCCTCGAACACCGAACCATCCTCAAGAACCAGAAGAGCCTTCGGGCGTGCACCGATGCTGGTGTTTTCCAGAAGCTTACTCAACGACTTCACCTTCCTTACAGGTCATGGTGCCTGCCATGAACACGTCAGTGGCACGACCCTTCAACTCATATCCCAAGAAGCCGCTGTTCTTGGATTTCGAAACCATGTCTTCAGCCTTCACGGTCCATTCCGTATCGGGGTTGAACACGGTGATGTCCGCAACCGAACCCGCTTCCAGGCGAACCTGGTCAAGGCGGAGGATCTCGCGCGGACGGATGGCCATCAGCTCGACCATGCGATTGTAGTCAATATGGCCGGGGCGAACCAAGTGCGTAAGGACAACGCCAAGCGAGGTTTCCAGCCCGGTCATACCGAACGGCGCCAGCTCGAATTCACGGGCCTTCTCATGTGCGGCGTGAGGGGCATGATCGGTAACGATGACGTCGATCGTGCCGTCCTTGATGCCCTCGATGATGGCCTCGTTGTCGGCCTTGGTGCGCAGCGGCGGGTTCATCTTAAGGTTCGTGTTGTAGGCGGCGGTAAGGTCGTCCTCGTTCAACACGATATGGTGCGGGGTTGCCTCGGCGCTAACCTGGGCCCCGCGCTTCTTGCCCTCGCGCACGATGTCCACGCCGCGAGCGGTGGTTATATGCTGGATATGGATGGGGCAGCCGGTGAGCTCGGACAAGGCGATATCACGCTGGATCTGCAGCTCTTCGCCCGCAGCCGGCCAGCCGGCCATGCCCAAGCGGGTGGATACGACGCCTTCATTCACCTGACCGGGGCCAACCAGGTCTTCGTCCTGGCAGTGGCTCATGACAACCTTGTCGAAGGCCTTGGCGTAATCCATCACGCGGCGCATCATGCCGGCGCCCTGCACACCGCGGCCGTCGTCGGTGAAGGCAACGGCTCCGTGAGCCACCATGTCGCCGATTTCCGCCAAAGCCTCGCCCTTGAGTCCCTTGGTGCAGGCACCGGAGGGGTACACGTGGCAATGGCCGGCATTGGCCGCCTGATCGAGCACGTAGTCGATGGTTGCGCCGTTGTCGGTGGTGGGAGTGGTGTTGGGCATAGAGCAGATACCGGTGAAGCCGCCATGGGCTGCGGCAGCCGTGCCCGTTTCGATGGTTTCCTTGTACTCTTGGCCAGGGTCGCGCAAGTGCACGTGGATATCCACCAAGCCGGGAACCGCGATACAGCCGCTGCGATCGAGCACTTCCGCACCCTCACAGGTTAGCCCCTCGCCCACCTCGGCGATGGTTTCGCCGTCGATGAGGATATCGGCCACCTTGTCCAAACCTAGCGCCGGGTCGATTACCCGGACGTTCTTAACGAGATGCTTCATCTGAGCCCCCTAGCAGTAGATAGATAAGCGCCATGCGAACGCAAACGCCGGAAAATACCTGATCAACGATGACGGAATGCTTGCCATCGGCCATGTAGCTGTCAAGTTCGACACCACGGTTGATAGGGCCGGGATGGCAGATGATGGCGTCTTCCTTCATCAGCTTCTCACGCTCGCGCGTAAGCCCGTAGCGAAGGTTGTACTCGCGCAGGCTGGGGAACGGCGCGCTTTCAAGGCGCTCCATCTGTATGCGCAGCATGTACACCACGTCGAGTTCCGGAAGCGCCTCTTCCAAGTGCGGGGTTACCGCGTTGGCGCCTAGGACGTCGGGGCGTGCCGGCAAAAGCGTGGCGGGTGCGATAAGGGTGACGTGGGCTCCCATTTTCCGCAGCGCGGGAACAAGCGAGCCGCACACGCGCGAATGGGCGATATCGCCGACGATGCCGACTTTAAGCCCCTCGAACGAGCCCTTTTCCTTCCAGATGGTGTACAGGTCCAAAAGGGCCTGCGTAGGATGCTCGTGCTTGCCGTCGCCCGCGTCGATGACCGAGGCGTTGGTGTTCTGGGAAACAAGGTAGGGCGAGCCGGCGCATTTGTGGCGCACGATGAACATATCCACCTTCATAGAGTCGAGCGTACGAACCGTGTCTACCAGGCTTTCGCCCTTAACGGTGGAAGATGCACTGCCACCTGCGTTCAAGGAATCGCAGGAAAGGCGCTTTTCGGCAAGCTCGAACGATCCGCGCGTGCGCGTGGAAGGCTCAAGGAACAGGTTGCAGATGGTTTTGCCGCGCAGGGCGGGAACCTTCTTGATGGGACGGTTGTTCACTTCCTCGAAGGTTCTGGCCTGTTCGAGCACGGTAAGGATGTCCTCACGCGAAAGGGCATCGATGGAAAGCAGGTTCTTATGGGCGAACATGCGCGCCTCCCTTCAGCGGAGCAGAGCCGACGTGCGAGCCTGGAGCGATCTTGGAGATGCGGACGCAGGATTGCCCATCGGCTTCCTTGAGGTACAAGCGGACATTCTCGTTGGCGGCAGAAGGAACGTTCTTGCCCACGAAATCGGCGCGGATGGGCAGCTCGCGATGGCCGCGATCGACCAAAGTTGCCAACTGGATGCGCGAGGGGCGGCCGAAGTCCATCAGCGCATCGAGTGCGGCACGGATGGTGCGGCCGGTGTAGAGCACGTCGTCGACCAAAACGATGGTCTTGCCGTCCAGGGAGAACAGGATATCGGTGCCCTGGACAATGGGGGCGATGTTCGAAAGGGAATCGTCGCGGTAGAAGCTGATATCGAGTGCGCCAACAGGAAGCGTTACGCCCTCGATTTCGTTGATAAGCTTGGCCAAACGGTGAGCCAAGATGTCCCCGCGCGTAACGATGCCGATGAGTGCCAAGTCTTGGCACCCCTTGTTCTGCTCGAGGATCTGATGGGCCATGCGAACGAGGGTCCGTTCGATCTCGGACTCGTCCATCACAACCGATTCCTCAAGTTCCGTATCTTGCATGCACGCTCCTTTCGCTTAATCGAAGTGCGTACACAGAAGCCGCTTGACCAGCCGGTATACGGTGATACCCGCCGGAACTCCCCTGCCCGGATACTAAAAAGCCCCAGGCACGAGAGGGGCAATCAGTCTTGTTGCAACAGCGCCTAGCCAGGCCCTGCTGAAACGATATGTTTGCGCCTTATCGGTCTCTCTGTACCGCCATTAAAGGTCGAAAAGAAGTATACGACAGCCGTAGGGTGCGGTCTAGAGACAATACGTCAGCGGAACGAGCAAAAAGACCCTTTGGCGCGCGGGCGATAGGCGTTCTGCAGCAATCCTGGCAATTGGCGAAGCCCCCGAAATAGCACAAGGAAAAGAAGCGGCCAAAGGGAACCCGATCCCTTTGGCCGCTTCGAATGGCTTTGACGGAAAAGCCGATCTAGCAGGAACGCTTCAACACGCAGACGAAATGCGAATCGTAGATAGGTCCGGTAACCTTTTCGCGGTACAGGGCATCGGCGCATACCGTGCGCGCTACCGTGAACTCCTTGCCGGCATCGCTTGCCAGGAAGGCATCGATGACGTTCTGGTTCTCTTCCTTCAGCACCGTGCAGGTGGCAAAGGTGAGCTGGCCGCCCTTCGAAACCAAACGGGCCGCTTGGGCGAGCATCTTCGAGCCCACTTCCGCGAGTGAAGATACGTCGTGCTCGTTCATGCGCCAACGGATATCGGGATGACGGCGCAGGGTGCCAATGCCAGAACAGGGCGCGTCAACCAAAACCGCATCGTAGCTTTCGGCAGGAAGCGTGCTGAGGTTGGTGGCGTCCTTCACGAAAACCTGGTCCTGCTTGATGGCAGCTTCTTCCAGATGCTTTTCGCGCTCACGCGTGCGCTGCGGGTCCATGTCCAGCGTATCGAGGGTGACCTGCTCGCCGAAACGGCTAAGCGCGACGTTCTGCAGCATGATGGTCTTCGTGCCGCGGCCCGCACCGATCTCCAAGAACCTTTCGGGCTTCTGCTCGGGCATGGCCAGAGCCGCGGCGCATTGGGCCGCCACATCCGTGATAACAAGCGAGCCCTCGGAGAGCAAACGAGAGACCAGCTCGTCGGTAACCGCTTTGCGCTCAGCGAAGCCGAACGCCGGGATAGCGCAGGGCAGGTCGACCATCTTGGAAACCGGAACCACCTTCACATGGCGCTCAACCAAAGACGAAAGCGTCTTCGGCCCGTCGACACGGGCAAGGTTGAGCATGAAGAACAGCGGCGCCGGCTTGTTGGAGCGTTGCATGAAGCGCAACGACTCCTGGCTGCCAAGATCTGCCGAAAGGCGCTCTGCCAGCCAAACAGGGAAGCCTTCTTGCAAGGCCGCAGCCTTCACGTCTTCAGAAGGATCGCCGAACGGGAAGGTCTCCTTCAGCTCGATGGCACGATGCAGGGCGAAGTTGGCAACGCCAGAGGCCTGCGGCGCAACAGAGCGCACCAGCTCTACACCCTGGTCTGCGATTACGTGGTCGGGCTTGCCCAGATAGAACAGCTCGCAAAACGACATGCGCAGGGCATCGCGGACATCGGGTTGGATGTCCTGCGGGTTGTCGAGCACGGAATCGATAAGCTGATCGAGAGAGCCCTTTCGTGAAACGACCTCGGTGGCAAGCACGCGAGCGAACGAGCGCTCAACGGCCGGCTTGTCGGAATACGTTACAAACTTATCGATGGCCTCGGAAAGGTAGCAGCCCTGTTCACGGACATAGGTGAGCACCTCAAGCGAGAGCAAGCGCGCAGGGGTCGCCTTGGTGAAGCGCTTGGCCTGGCCCTTCGGCTTTCCCTGGCCCGCGCGATATCCCAGGCTCTTCGTGCCTTCTGGGTTACGGGTGTTCTCGAAGCCACGGAATCCAGTAGATTTGCGCTGTTCGCTGCCGGTGTCGGATTTCCCTTCGAAGCGATCGCGATTCTTGAGGCCGACCTTGCCGCCCTTGCGGGAGGAACTATCGCCTTCATTGCGGTTGCGCTTGAAGCCGTCACGGGGCTTGCCATGCCCATTGAACTTCCCCGAAGGCCTGCGATTGCGGTCTCCCCCGCGGTAGCTGCCCTTGTAGCCGCCTTCGGTGCGATCGCTTGCCGGCTTGCTGCGATAGCCGCGGTCTTCCGCGCCGCGCCCGGCATTGCCCGAAGTACGGCGATCATCGTCATGGCGGTAGCCCTCGCTGCGGGGCTTTCCGGAGCCCTGGCCGTAGCGTTTGCCGCCGGCGCGCTTGCCGTCACGAAAGCCGGGCTTTCCGCCCTGCTTGCCGAAGCCGCGAGAGCCCCCTCTTCCCTGCGAAGCCGGCTTGCCGCCCTTGTATCCGCCCTTGCCGTTGCCCGAAGGCCTAGACGAACCCTTATGGGAGCGGGGCTTTCCAGCGCTGTTCTCGTTATCCATGAATCTCCTGCCATTCTACGCCGCCCTGCTTTATGCCCTGGATTCCCGCAGCGAAGGCCTTAGCCTCCATCGACTTCTTTCCATCGGGCTTGACCAGCGTCAATTCCAAACAATCCTGTGCGTCATCGAAGCCCAGGAACAACTTTTTCGACCAAAAACCAACTTCGCCAGCAGAAAGGCGATGCTCGGGATCTTGTGGCACAAGCGATGCGGCCTGCACAGAGACACCCTTGCCCGAAACCTTGCACCGGCAGGGATGGCTCTCGCTCGAGGCGCGCACGTGGCGCAGGGCATCGAGCGCACTCATGCCCGGGTTGATATCGAGCTCGCCCTTTTCCACCTTTTCGGCGTACTCGATGCCTACAGAGGGTTGCTCGCGCCAAGGAAGGGTGCCCTTTGAGTCAAGTTCGTCCAAGGCGGCAACCAGCGCCTGGCCGCCAACCTGGGCAAGCGTTAGGGTAAGCTCCTCTGCCCCCGCATCGCCGATGGCTACCTTGCACTCGTGGCAAACCGCACCGGTGTCCAGCCCCTCTTCCATGCGCATGATGCCCACGCCGGCGAATTCATCGCCGGCGAGTATCGCGCGCTCGACAGGAGCTGCACCGCGCCATCGGGGAAGCAGCGACCCATGCACGTTCAAGCAGCCGAAGCGCGGCAGCTCAAGGACGCGCTTCGGCAGAATAGCCCCGTAAGCAGCAACGCATACCGCATCGGCGGCCAAGTCGTATAGAGCTTGGAACGCCTCGTCGGAGCGCAGCGACGAGAAGCCGTAAACAGGAACGTTCGCCGCAAGAGCCGTTTCCTTGACCGGCGAAGGAACCAGTTTCTTACCGCGCCCACGCACCGCATCAGGTCGGGTGAAGCAGCCCACAACCTCATGCTCAGAGCCAAGAAGCGCTTCCAGCACCACAGCAGCGAACCGGGGTGTGCCCATGAAAACAACGCGCATGCTATTCGGTCTCCCCCGGCTTGGCGCCGTTGGCCAGCGCAATGTTGTAGTCGTGGAGCGCCTTCACCCGGTCCATCGGGGAGCACGACTCGAACAGCGTGATGCCGTCCAAATGGTCGATCTCGTGCTGGAAGCAGCGGCCCAAGAGCCCGCCGCTCTCGAGCTCTACCTGGTTTCCATCAAGATCGAAGAAGCGCACACGGGAAATCTCGGGGCGTGCGATGGGAACCGAGATGCCCGGGATGGAAAGGCACCCCTCTTCAGCGGTGACGGTTTCGCCTTTTCGCTCTATCACCTCGGGGTTCACCAATACCAAGGGGTTCGAGGATTCATCGGGCCCGTCGTAGCAGTCAATGACCACCAGGCGAATGCCCAAACCTACCTGAGGGGCCGCCAAGCCGCATCCATTGTTGGCATACATGGTATGCAGCATCTGCTTGGCAACCTTCTTCAATGACCTGTCGCCCACCTTGCAAGGCTCGCAAACCTGCCGAAGCAGAGGATCGGGCGAAAGAACGATGTTCATGGATCTCATGGGCACCCTTCCATATTCGAATGTAAGCCGCGCGCCCTACAGGTGCGCAGCGGAATTATCGCAAGAACTGAGTATACCAGCGCAATACAACCTAGAGACGGCTATTCCGTT
The DNA here is from genome assembly GCA_963598325.1 of uncultured Prevotella sp. Taxonomy (GTDB): domain Bacteria; phylum Actinomycetota; class Coriobacteriia; order Coriobacteriales; family Eggerthellaceae; genus Anaerotardibacter. The sequence goes on from CAVBST010000001.1 coordinate 157,774, forward strand.
TCGGCATGACCTTTGCGCAGGCGATTGAGTTCCGATTGCACCATAAGGATGCTCTGGAACACCATGTCCTGCTCTTCAGGCGTTTGAGCTGATTCCATCTGGGACCTCATGGCGGCAACGGCAGCCTCCATGTCGCCGATGGCCAGCTCGTCTGCTAAATAGCGAAGCGTATCGTGGGCCGGCACGCCGGAAGGCAGACTAGACGAGGTGAGTATGCGCGAGGCGTACTTGCAGCGGTCTTGAGCACGCATGATAAGGTCGGCAACTGTCATGCCGGCATCTTCAGCAGCCAAATCGATAAGAACCTGGGCAAGCTCGCCGTGCACGCGCTCGTGCCACTCTGTCTGGCCCAGCTCGTTCATGAACTCGGGGATCATGGCCGGGTTCTGGGCGCAAAGGCTCAAAAACTCGCGCTCGCTGCGAATGCGGTTGCGCTCTGCGGGAGGCAAGTCGGCAAGGCGCCGACGCCGGGGAGCAGAAGGCGCGTTCGCGCGCCTGGCGTCCGCATCGACAACCGTTGGGGGCTTCAAGCCGGCCAAGCGCTCAAGGATATCCTGCTCACGGGCATGGACCTTGCTGGCAATGTAGACCGCATAATCCTTGGCAAGCAGCGAATCCTTTATGGGCGCCAGAACCGAAAGGGCATCGGCAGTGGCCCGGGACCTTCCCTCGGGCGAGGCAAGGTCGTGCCGTGCCAGACGGCGGTCGATGCCGAACTTGATAAGCGGGACAGCCCCTTCGAGCACCTGCGAAAACGCCTCGGCGCCCTTCGCAGCGATGAACTCGGCCGGATCCAGGTTGTCTGGCAAGGTAACGGCGCACAGGTCAACACGCGTTACCCCGGCTTCCGGGGTTATGGACGAGTCGATGAACTGCAAGGCCCTATCGGCCGCACGCTGACCAGCCTCATCGCCATCGAACAGGTAGACGATGCGCTTTTTCGCATGATGGGAAAGCAGGCGGATATGCTGGCGCGTCAAAGAGGTGCCCAGCGTTGCCACCACGTTCGTGAAACCCGCCTCATGCAGCGCAATGACGTCGGTGTATCCCTCCACTACGATGGCATCGCCGGTGCTGGCCATTCGCGCCTTTGCCTTGTCAAGGGCGTAGAGCACCTCAGACTTATGGAAGATGGGCGTATCGCCGGTATTCAGGTACTTCGGCTCGCCCTGCCCGATAACCCGTCCGCCAAAGGCGATGCAATCGCCACGGGAATCGCTGATGGGGAACATCACCCGGTTGAAGAATCGGTCGTTTATGCCCTGCTGCCCCCTAACGGCAAGGTTGGCCTCTACCAATTCCTTGTCGCTGAAGCCGAGCGAGCGAAGATGGGTAACCAGCTTCCGGTGGCCTGGCGCGTACCCCAAACGCCACCTGTCGGGAACCTCCCCACCCAATTCCCTGCCGCCTAGGTAGGATCGAGCCGCTGCGGCCCCTTCATCGGAGGAACGCATTAGCAGGGTATGGTAATAGCTTGCCGCTTCCGCGCATGCGGCCTTCAAACGCGCCTTCTGGCTATGGGCCTTCGCTGCCTGGGCCGATTCGGAAAGCTCTATCCCCGCCCTTCTGGCAAGGAAGCGCACGGCATCAACGAAGTCCACGTCGTCGAGCTTGCGCACGTACGTGATAATGTCGCCGCCTTCGCCGCAGCCGAAGCAATGCCAGGTCTGCGAAACCGAATCGACCTTGCAGGAAGGCGTTTTCTCCTGATGGAACGGGCAGCAGCACCAGAAGTCCTTGCCGCGCTGGCGCATAACGGCTCGCTCGCCGAAAAGCTCAACCAGGTCGTTTGCTTCGCGAACCTTGCGTATGTCCTCATCGGAGATTATCGGAAAACCCTTTCTGGCAGAAGAACGGAAACCCGGCTAAAGAGGCAGGGTGCGGCAATACTCGATATTGCCCATTACCGTGCGGATAAGCTCTTCGGTGCTGTCGAACTTGATCATGGGGCGAAGGAACTCGACGAACTCCACCTCGATGCACTCGCCGTAGATATCCTTATTGAAATCGAGGATATGCACCTCGCACGTAGCATCGGTGGCGTCCTTGAACACCGGCGAAACGCCCATGGAAACAGCGGCACGGTAGCGCTGCCCGTCCACCAGGGCATAGGCGGCATACACACCTTCGCCAAGAACGCGGCGCTCAGGCTCGATATACAGGTTTGCGGTGGAAAAGCCCATGTCAGCTCCCTGGCCGCGCCCCGGACGGACCTTTTCCACCAAGGAAAAGCGCCTTCCCAACAGCTTTTCGGCCTCATCCAGATCGTGAACGCCCAGCAGCTTGCGGATGCGCGTGGCGGTGATAGGAGCACCATCGGCGCTTTGGAGGTTATGCGCGTCGATATGCGTTCCCGCCTCGGCACCCCACTCCCCCAAATCGGAAACGGAGCCGGCCGCCTTGGCTCCGAAATGGAAGTCCAGGCCAACATGCAAATGGGCAGGCGCATGCCCGTTGAAGGTCTTCGCAAGGAACTCGACAGGGCTCAGCGCAGCGAACTCCAAGGTAAAGGGAAGCACCACTACGGCGTCCACCCCGCTTTCCATCAAACGGGCGATGCGGCGCTCGTTGCTCAGAAGCTTGCGAAGGCGATCAGGATGGAAGATCTCGTCGGGATCGATATCGAAGGTCAGCGCGATGGACTGGCCGCCGGTAACATGGGCGGTTTCCTGCGCGCATGCCAAAAGGTATTGATGGCCCCTATGCACTCCGTCGAACACGCCGAATGCGCACGAGGAATTCTCGAACAAGGAATGGTCGAAGTTATCGTCGACGTTATAAAGCTGTGCCACGTTCTACACCTATCGAAAACACGCATCGGCAACGGTAGCGATGCTCGGACTCACAGTACTCGTACAATGCCTTAAGCCTGTTGGCGGCAACTACGCCAACGACTTCCCCATCGCAGGGAGGGTCAGCGGATGCGAACACGCTCGTGGTGCAGGCGCACGGCGCGAAGACGTCTACACTGATAGGCTCGTTCAGGGAAAGCGCATCGGCCTGAAGGATGGCGCCATTTTCAACAGCGCGGGCAATATCATCGCGCGCAAAAGCGTAGCGAACCCCCAGCACACGAAGCGGATCGAGCTGCGCCCCATCGGGGTTCTGCTCAAGCTCTTCGAGCGTATAGCATTCTTCGAGGGTGACGTTTCCCGCAATAGTGCGCTCAAGCGATGACACATGGGCGGCCGTTTTCAGGTCGCGGCCCATATCGCGTGCGATGGAGCGCATGTAGGTGCCCTTCGAAACGCTCATCTCAACAACCCATTCGGCAAGGCGGCGCCCCTCATCATCAAGGACCTCGCGCACCTCGTTGAGCTTCGCATCGAATACCTCGAACTCACGCGGTTCCAGGTTGATAACAGAGCCCTTTCGAGCAGCATCGTAGGCCTTGCGCCCATTCACCTTGATGGCCGAGTAAACAGGCGGCACCTGCGTGCCCTTGCCAATCAAAGAGGCAACGTATTCACGGGCGAAGCACTCGTCGAACAGCTGGGAAGGAACGGGCAGCACCTTGGAAATCGCGCCTTCGGCATCGTCGGTTTCGGTGCCGATACCGAAGCGAACGCCCATGCGGTAGCGCTTGCCATGGCCAACCATGTAGGCATCAAGGCGCGTAGCAGGCCCGACGCAGACAACAAGGACGCCGGAAGCTAAAGGATCCAGCGTGCCCGTATGCCCCACGCGCCGCTCGTTGAAGACCTTGCGGCAGCGGTTCACCACATCGTGCGAGCTCATGCCAACAGGCTTGTTTACCGCCACCAGGCGGCTTAGCCCGGAAGCTCCACGTTTCGCCATCCTACGCACCGCCTTCTTCGGCGCCAGGGAAGCAAAGCTGGTCTATAGCCTCTACCACCTGAACCAGCGCATCTTCCAGCGAACCGTGGAAAGTGAAGCCGGCAGCGGCCTTATGCCCACCGCCGTCGAACCTGCGGGCAACCTGGGCAACATCGGTCGAATCGTCCTTGGCACGCATGCTGCCGCGCACCTCGCCCGGATCGCTTTCGCGAAGGATAAGCGCAACGCGAACGCCGTTGATGGAACGCAAGGTATCGATCAGGGGCTCGGCATCGGCTTTCACCGCATTGCATTGGGCGAAATCGGCCTTCGTCAAGCTGGAAACCGCCAAAGAGCCGCCGTGATGCAAAGCCATCTTCTGGATGACGATCTGCTCGAGCTGGACGCTTGCGAGGGTTCGATTCTGGAAGAACTCTCGGTTGATGGCAACGGGGTCTGCGCCCGCCTCCATCATCTCTGCGGCGGCAGAGAACGCCTGCGACGTGGTGTTCTGGAAAGCAAACCTGCCCGTATCGGTGATGAGCCCCGTAAGAGCGCATTGGGCCACCTGGGGCGTAACGGACCCCAGCAGCTTGCAAACCTGCCAAACCAGCATACTGGCCGAAGGGGAATCGGCATCGGTGTAGCTGTAATCGGACATGCGGGAATCAACGGCATGATGGTCGATGGTGAACGTGACGGATGCCTTTTCCTGAATGGGCGCAGCAGACCCCAGGCGCTCGACGGTAGGAACGTCAACAGCAACGAAAGCAGTGCAGGGACCATCGAAATCGCAGCCAGCAACCAACCCCGAAGCCCCGGGAAGGAACTTCAGATTGGCCGGCACGGGATCGGGCTTGGCCAGCACGCAGCTAACGCGCTTGCCAAGGCTTAGAAGCGAATGGGCAAGCGCAAGCTGGGAGCCAAGGCAGTCCCCATCGGGGTTCACATGACCGCAGATGACGAAATCGTCGAGTGCTGAAAGGCGCTCGGCGATTTCGGAAAGCGTGGTATTGGTTTGAGGGGTAGGCATTAATCCTCTTCGGTAGAACGGTTCCTAGCAGCATCTCGCGCAAGGGCGTTGGCGATGCGCTCAGCCTCATCGACACTGGAATCCAGCATGAACCTGAGCTCAGGGGCAACGCGCCATGAAAGCTTCTTGGCCATCAGGGTACGGATGCGGCCCGACGCGGCCTGGAATGCCGCGGCCGCATCCACATAACGGGTGGGCTCAGTGGTGTAGTACACGTTAGCCACCGACCTGTCGAAGCTCACCTCGCAAGCAGTGATCGTAACCATGTTCAAACGAGGGTCGCTGATCTCGAACAGAAGAATGCTGGCAATGACCTCGCGAGCCTGCTCGTTTACCTTTCGGCTGGAAGAACCCTGCTTCATTACTCGGTCCTCTCGATCTCCACGACCTTGTAGCCCTCGATGGTGTCGCCGACCTTGATGTCCTGATAACCCTCGATGCCGATACCGCACTCGTAGCCGCGGGCAACCGTCTTGACGTCATCCTTGAAGCGACGAAGGGATGCGATGTTGCCCTCGTAGATAACCGTGCCATCGCGCACGATTCGTACCTTGTCGTCGCGGGACAGCTCGCCTTCAACGATGTAGCAACCGGCAACAGTACCGGCCTTGGGCACCTTGAACGTATCGCGAACCTCGGCGATGCCGGTATCCTGCTCAACGATATCGGGCGAAAGCAGGCCGACGCGTGCCGCGTTGATATCCTCGATTGCCTGGTAGATAACACGGTACAGACGGATATCGACCTTCTCGCGCTCGGCAACGTCGCGGGTCTTGCCGGTAGGACGCACATTGAAGCCGATGATGATGGCGTCAGAGGCTGCCGCCAAGGTGACGTCGGTCTCGGTAATGCCGCCTACCGCAGCATGGATGATGTTGATCTTGACCTCGGACTGGTCCATCTTCGAGAACGCATCGCGCAGCGCTTCGATGGAGCCCTGAACGTCGGCCTTCACAACGAGGTTCAGGTCGGTGGTCTTGCCCTCTTCGATGCGGCTGAACAGGTCGTCCAGGTTCATGTGCGAACGATCCTCCTGCTTGGCCAGGCGGGCGCGAAGGGCACGCTCTTCAGCTAGGCGGCGAGCATCGCGCTCGTCCTCGAACACACGGAACTCGTCGCCTGCGGTGGGAACGGAGTTCAGGCCCAGGATCTCTACCGGGTCGGCGGGCATTGCAGCATCGACATGGTTGCCGCGGGGGGCGATAAGTGCACGGACCTTGCCGTAGGAAGTGCCCGCAACCACCACATCGCCAGGATGGAGCGTACCGCGGTTGATGAGCATCGTGGCAACAGGGCCGCGACCCTTGTCCAGGTTGGCCTCGATGACGAAGCCGGAAGCCGGAGCGTCGGGGTTGGCCTTGAGCTCAAGGACATCGGCCTGAAGCAAGATGGTCTCAAGCAGGTCGTCGATGTGCAGGCGCTTCTTTGCGGAAACGTCTACGAACATATTCTGACCACCCCATTCTTCGGGGATGATGCCGTACTCGGTAAGCTCCTGGCGAACACGGTCGGGCGTGGCGCCGGGCTTGTCGATCTTGTTCACGGCAACCACGATGGGGACCTCAGCGGCCTTCGCGTGGTTGATTGCCTCTACGGTCTGGGGCATAACGCCGTCGTCGGCGGCAACCACGAGCACGATTACGTCGGTTACCTGGGCACCGCGGGCGCGCATGGCGGTAAATGCCTCGTGACCCGGGGTATCGATGAAGGTGATCTGACGGTCGTTGATGTTTACCACGGAAGCACCGATGTGCTGGGTGATGCCGCCAGCCTCACCTTCGGCAACGCCGGTGTCGCGGATAGCGTCAAGCAGCGAGGTCTTGCCGTGGTCTACATGGCCCATGACGGTAACCACGGGCGGGCGCGGCTTCAGGTCTTCCTCGGAGTCGTGGTACACAACTGCGAACTCTTCCTCGGGAGATACAACGCGGACCTTGCGGTTCAGGTCGTCGGCGATAAGCTCTACCAGATCGTCGCCCATGGTCTGGGTAAGGGTAAGCGGGCTGCCCAGAAGGAACAGGCGCTTGATAACGTCGTTCGGGGAAACATCGACCAGCTCAGCGAACTGGGCCACCGTGGCACCCTGGGGGATCTCAACCACGGAATCGTCCAGGACGAGCGTGGGATCGAGGCCCTTCTGCAATGCCTCCTGCTCGGCGCGCTCACGTGCCTCCGCTTCGCGCTTTTCCTTGCGCTTCTTGCGGCGACCCTGGCCGTCGTGGGAAGCAGCCTCTACCGCAGCGCGTGCCTCGGCGAGCACCTTGTCACGCTGGAGCTTCTCGGCCTGAACGGCCATCTGGGCATAGCGGTCTTCAGGCTGGGCGGCAGCGCCAAGCTCGAGCTCGGGAACGGAAGGCTCGAAGCCCTTGCGCTGGCCCTTCTTGCCTTTGCCGCCACGGCCGTTCTTCTTTGCAGCAGCCGCTTCCTGCTTCTGGGTTTGCAGACGCTGCTGCTCGGCATTGATCTGGTCGAGCAAGGAAGAGAAGTTGGAAGTAGAGGCGGGGGCGACCTTGTGCTGCTTCTTCACGGGTGCCTCGGCGGCCTTGGCAGGCTTGCGTCCACGGTTGTGGAGAGCCTGCTCTACGGCCTGCTTCTTGGCAACCTCTGCAGCACGGGCGGCAGCAAGGGCACGCTCGCGGGCTTCTGCCTTCTCGCGCTCTACGCGCTCGCGCTCGCGTTCGATCTGGGAAGCCAGACTCTCGAACGGAGAGGAAGAGATCTTGCGCTTGGGCTTTTCGGCATCTTCCTTGGACTTGGCCTCTTCACGGCGGGCACGTTCGGCCTCGCGGGCCTCGCGCTCCTTTTCCATGGCGGCACGGCGCTCGGCCTTTTCTTCGGCCTTGCGCTCTTCTTCCTTCGCCTTGGTCTCGGCAAGCTTCTTGGCTTCCTCGTCCTCGAGCTTGCCGGCGCGCTGCTTGATCTCGGGCTCTATGCTCTTGCGAACCTTCTGCACATAGGCGTCTTGGAGAATGCTGGCATGGCTCTTGGCAGGGATCTTCATCTCTGCCAACCGATCGAGCAGCTCCTTGCTGGTCATATCAAATTCTTTTGCCAATTCATGTACTCGCATGCCAGGCATATGGGTCTCCCGTCTACTTATCCTCGTTCGAGAGCGCAGAGCGCAGCTGCTGGGCGATGCGCTCGCAATCATCTTCTGTCAACTTCGTTCTGAGCGCCGAATCGAGGCGCTTGGTTTTAATGGCCTTCTCAAGACAGGCTACGCTGCACAGGTAGGCTCCACGGCCGTTCATGCGGCCGGTCGGGTCAAAGGCAACTTCGCCCTGAGGCGTGCGAACCACGCGGAGAAGCGAGTTCTTCGCGTTCACGCCCCTGCATACCACGCAGGTACGCTGACGTGTTTTTCCGGCCACGTTCGCCAAGCCTACTCCCCTTCCTCCAATGCAGCATGGATACCGCAATAACGGTAACCGGGGCGCGCATGGTTGCGGCAGCGGAAGCCGTCTTCGTTGGTGTAAGCGCACAAGCCGTCCTCGAGTTCGCCTTCGGGCTCTTCATCGATCAAAGAGCTGTCGGCAACCAGGGGCTCGCCGGCAAACGAAGCCGACTTGATGTCGATGTGCCAACCGGTAAGACGTGCAGCCAGACGCGCGTTCTGGCCTTCCTTGCCGATGGCCAGCGAAAGCTGATCGTCGGGGACGATCACCGTTGCATAGTTGTTTTCCTCGTCGATGTCCACGCGGGTAACGCGAGCGGGCGACAAGGCATTGGCAACGTAGATGCTGGGGTCTTCGTTCCATTGGATAACGTCGACGCGCTCGTTGCGCAGGCCTTCAACCACCATGCGCACGCGAGAGCCCTTCGGGCCAACGCAGGCTCCCACCGGGTCAAGGTTCGACTCGCGGGAGGAAACGGCAACCTTGGAACGCTCGCCAGGCTCGCGGGCAATGGACTTGATTTCCACCAGGCCGTCGTAGATCTCGGGAACCTCGATCTCGAACAGGCGGCGGATCAGGTCGGGATGGGTGCGCGATACCACGATGGAAGGACGCGTATGCTCGCCGCGACCGCGGGGCTCGTCGGCACTAGGATCGCGAACCTCGACGATCAGCGTCTTAAGGCGCTGGTTGTGACGGTAGTGCTCGTTGCGGGGACGCTCATTGCGCTCGCCAGGGTTGCGCTTCAGGTCGTAGTGCGGCAATTCCGCCTCTACGCCATCGCGGATCTTGATGATGGTGAAGTCGGGAGTGCCCTGCAGAACGGTTCCCGTTACCAGGTCGCCCACACGGGAAGAGAACTCCTCGTAGATGGACTGACGGCCGGCGTCGCGGACGATGGAGCCGATGACGTTCTTGGCGTTCAACGCCGCGATACGGCTGACGTCGTCGGGAGTGACGTCGCGCTCCTCGAACTCGGTGTACTCGCCGGTTTCCTCGTCGGGCTCGCCCACCGGAACCAGCTCGTATACGTAGATCTTGCCGCTGTTGCGGTCGATGGTGACACGCGCATCGTACTCAAGATCGAGGATATTCTGATAGCTTTTGGCCAAGGACGCTTCAAGGCGCTCGATAAGGTAGAACTCGTCGATCTTGCGCTCGTGGGCCAGCGCCTGCAGAGCTTCGATCAATTCAGATGTTGCCATGGTAAAGGGTCCTTTCTACCCGCTGAAATCTATAGTGCCGATAACGTGAGCTTTCTTGATGCGATCAAAGGGAAGAGGGTATTGCTCACCGTCTACCTCCACCAGAACCGCATCTTCGCCCATCCCTTTCAGGATGCCGGTCCATTTGCTTCGCCCCTCGAAGGGCTGGGTTAGGGTGACCTGGACCTTTTCACCGGCGAACCGCTCGAAATGCTGGGGGGTTCGCAGAGGACGGTCGATACCGGGAGAGGAAACCTCCAAGGTATAGGCGCCGGGGAACGGATCGAGCTCGTCCATAAGCTCGCCCACCCATTTCTGCGAGGCAGCAAGCTCATCGAAGCCGATGCCGCCTTCGCAATCCAGGTACACACGGATGGTAGGTGCCTTGCGTGAGCCTATGAGCTCTACCGTGACGACCTCCAAGCCATGGGCGTTGGCCTGGGGCTCGAGCGCTTCAAGCAGCTTGCGTTCCTTGGCGTTGAGCAATCCTGTTCCCTCCTTCAAAACCCCGAACAAACAAAAGAAGCGGGTACAAGGCCCACTTCCTCCAAACATCGAAAGCTAATCGCATTTTCATACGCCATATGTTTATAACACAGCTTAGTGGTTTGCACCATACCCATTTCTTAAGCACATGAGGCCCATCGCGGAATAAGCCAACCCCGGCTAGGCATCGGGGTTGGCATTGGGATACAGCTTGTCGAATGCGGTTTCGGAAATAGAGTTGCCGTTGCTCAAGTCGCTCGTCAATGGTGAGAGGATCTGCGAGCTGTAGCTTTTGGGATTGTCGTAGCCAAGCGACTTCTCCCAGCATTGGGAAACCACGTTCAGCCTATCCAGCAAGTAGCCGTACAGCTCATCGATCTTCTGGTACTTGCTATACGTTTCGCTTCCCTGCGAGACTCCGGCCTGTTGGCAGAGTTGCGCGAGCGAGCTGCGGGAGCTGGTTATGTCCTCTATCGTGGCGTTGCAGGTGTCCGCATAGCCTTGGCGCGTGCTCTTGTTCGTTACAAGGAAATAGCCCTCAAGGTCTTCCACCCTTTTGTCAACATCGGTCCTCCAGGAGGCAAGATCCTGGTAAGCCTGGGAAAGATCGAGCTTGAAGTCGTCTTCTGTATAGGCCTTTGCCGCCGTGGCGCCCTGCGTCGATGAGGACTGCTGGGTTGCAGTGGGGACCGAAGCAGCGGTCTGCTGCGAATCGCTGTGCAGAACCTGCTGGACAGCCTCTTGGATCTGCGGCGCAAAGCTCCATGCGGCAAGTATCACCAAAACGATGACGACACCGCCCAAAAACGGCTTCATGGGAAACGGCGTGCGACGGGTGCCCTGCCGATAGACCTTGGCTTCCCTATCCACATCGGCCACTACCCTGCCGCTGTCAGCGACGATGCGCTGCATGGGCATAGTGATGAACGGATCCTTCGCGCCCAGATCAGGGATCGCCGTAAGGTCATTCTCGTCTTTATGCAGCGACGAGACATCGACTTTTTGGGAAAGATCGAGGGGCTTGCCGTCGTGATCCTGATAGGAACGGTCCTTGACCAAAGGAAGCTTCGAGGTGCTCGAAGGCGAGACGGCATCGGTATAGACGATCTGCTCTTCAGCAGCCGCAATACGGGCCTTCATGTCAACGACAGACGAGCCGCAGCGCGGACACTGCAGCTCGTCGTCGTTGATCTTTGTCCCACACTCGAGACAGTACAAGTTACTTTGCCTTTTCCTGGTTGTGGGAGATAAGACGGTTAAGTGCGTTCAGATAGGCCTTTGCAGAAGACACAACGATATCGCCATCGGCGCCACGGCCGGTGAACACTTCGCCTTCCGAAGAGGCAACGCGCATGGTTACCTCGCCCAAGGCGTCGATACCGCGCGTAACGCTCTGAACGGAGAACTCGGTGAGGTCGTTCTCGATGTCGATGATCTCGTTGATGGCCTTCACCAGGGCGTCAACCGGGCCGGTACCCGTAGCGCAGGAAACGAAGTCGCGATCCTCGGAATCACGCAGGATAACGGTAGCGGTAGGCGTAAGCGGCTTGCCGCAGGAGATCTGCACGGAATCGAGCGTGTAATGGGCGGTCTGATTGCGGCCCTGCTCGCCAAGGAGTGATTCCAAGTCCTCGTCGTAGACTTCCTTCTTCTTGTCGGCCAAGTCGAGGAAGGCGTTGTACAGGTCCTCGAACGCCTGGCCCTCGGGATGGTATCCCAGAGCCTCCACGCGATGGCGAAGGGCGGCGCGGCCGGAACGTGCAGAAAGGATGATAGAGCTCTGACCAGCGCCGACTTCGCGCGGATCGATGATCTCGTAGGTTTCGCGCGACTTGATGACGCCATCCTGATGGATGCCGGAGGAATGCGCGAAGGCGTTGGCGCCGACGATGGACTTGTTGGGCTGCACAACGAAGCCGGTGATGGAGGAAACCAGGCGGGAAGCACGTACGAACTCGCGCGTGTTGATGTCGGTATGGGCGTTGAGCTCCTTGCCGTGCATCTTCATGCCCATCACCACTTCTTCCATGGCGGTGTTGCCGGCGCGCTCGCCCAGGCCGTTGATGGTGCACTCGATCTGACCGGCGCCGTTGGCAACGCCTGCCAGGGAAAGCGCGGTGGCCATGCCAAGGTCGTTATGACAATGCACGGAGATGGTGGCCTTGTCGACGTTCTTGACGTTGTCCATCAGGAACTTGATTCGACGGCCGAACTCGTCAGGCAGGGAGTAGCCGGTGGTGTCGGGGATGTTGACGACGGTAGCACCAGCCTCGATAACCGCCTCTACGACCTTTGCCAGGAACTCGTAATCGGAACGGCCGGCGTCTTCGCAGTAGAACTCGACGTCGTTGACGTATTTCTTGGCGTACTTGGTGGCAGCGATGGCGCGCTCGATGATCTTTTCAGGCGTGGTGCGGAGCTTGTCGTAGATATGGCTGTGGGAAACGCCGATACCGGTGTGGATACGAGGGCGCTTGCACTCGGCCAAGGCGCGAGCCGCAGAGTCGATGTCCTTTTCGACCGCGCGGGTAAGGGCGCAGACAACAGCCCTGTCGCCAACCTCAGCAGCGATCTGCTGAACCGACTTGAAATCGCCAGGGGAAGATACCGGGAAGCCCGCCTCGATGACATCGACATTCAAACGCAGTAGCTGACGCGTGATAACCAGCTTCTCCTCGGAGTTCATGGAAGCGCCTGGCGACTGCTCGCCGTCGCGCAAGGTAGTATCGAAGATAGCGATCTTACGAGTCATCTTGCGATCCTTTCTGATATCGGTCTTTGTATCCATTGCACTATATCGCATTTTCGGTGAACGGCACCATGCAGCGGTCATTTATCACATCAATTCAGATACCAGCACACCTTAGCGAAAGCATTGCGCCCATCTGCGCCCGAACGCAAGGAAGCCCTAGCTAATGGCAAGGCGCTTTACCTGGCTATCTGCTTTAACGTGCTAAAGAGGGACTGTCCCCAATGGCGACCCGCCGCCCCTTCCCGGCAGGCGCGCCTGCGCGGGTTGGCGCCGCAGTGCCGCACATGCGTCCGAACGCAAGGAAGCCCCAGCCGCGATGGCCAGGGCTTCCTTTTGTATGACTTAACAGCGTCTAAGAGGTTGTTGAGTTCCACAAAGGGAGGGGTTAGACCGCTGCTTCGTCCTTTTCGCCGGTGCGAACACGCACAACGCTTTCGATGGCAGAGATGAAGATCTTGCCGTCTCCAACTTCGCCGGTGCGGGCGACGCTAACGATAAGGTCCACGATCTCATCAACACGATCGTCGTCGACGATGATCTCGAACTTGACCTTGGGGATCATGTTCAGGAACACCTCGCTGCCGCGGAAGTACTCCTTCCAACCGTGCTGGTTGCCGCAACCATGTACCTGGTAGATGGTCATGCCGGAGATCTTGGCCTCGAAGAGAGCCTCTTTCAGGGGTTCGAGCTTTTCAGGACGAACTACTGCTGCAATACGTTTCATCGATCATTCACTCCCTTCCGTTAGTCCAAGCCGATGAATGCGGGGTAAGCGGATTCGCTGTGGGCAGTCATGTCCATGCCAGCTGCTTCCTCTTCCTTGGTTACGCGCAGGCCACCGAAGATAGCCTTCACGATGAGGCCGATGATGAGGGAGCCAACGGCAACGAAGACGATGGTGACCAAGATGCCCAGGCACTGTGCGCCGAGGAGCGTGGGGTCGCCGGTGTAGATCAGGCCACCGAAGTCGGTCCAGGACAGCTCGGGCACGCAGAAGATGCCGGTGAGGATACCGCCAACGATACCGCCGACGCAGTGGCAACCGAAGGCGTCGAGTGCGTCGTCGTAACCGATCTTGGACTTGCAGAAGGAAATCGCGAAGTAGCAGATGGGGGAAACGATGAGGCCCATGACGATTGCAGCCCAGGGATCAACGAAGCCAGCTGCGGGGGTGATAACAACCAGGCCAGCGACCAGACCGGTAGCAGCGCCAACGAGGGTGGGCTTTCCGGTCTTGGCGGACTCAACGATCATCCAGGAGATCATTGCGGCGCCAGAGGCGACAAAGGTGTTGAGCAGGGCAAGAGCAGCAACGCCATTAGCAGCGAATGCAGAGCCGCCGTTGAAGCCGAACCAACCGAACCACAGAAGGGTTGCGCCAAGAACAACGAAGGGGACGTTGTGGGGGCGATGGTTGACTGCGCCGAAGATGCGGCGCTTGCCAAGAAGAAGGCAGAGAACCAGGCCGGTCAAGCCAGAGCTGATGTGCACTACGTCGCCGCCGGCGAAGTCGAGAGCGCCGATCTGGTCGCCGATGAAGCTGCCGTCGCCGCCCCATACCATGTGGGCCAAGGGTGCGTAGATCAGCAGGATCCAGATGGTGATGAAGGTCAGGAACGCGCCGAACTTCATACGGCCCGCAAGGGAGCCACCGACGATTGCCGCGGTAATGGTGGCGAAAGCCGCCTGGAAGGCAATGTCGATGATGGCGGGATAGGTTGCGTCGCCAGGATTGTCAACCTCGGCGAGCATATCGGATACCGCGCTCAGGCAACCGAGCTGATCGAAACCACCGAAGAAGGGGTTCGAGCCGTCGCCGCCATAAGCGAGAGACCAACCTGCGAGGATCCAAACGATAGCAACTACTCCGATGATCACGAAAGACATGAACATCGTGTTGACCACATTTTTACGACGCGCAAGTCCGCCGTAAAAAAATGCAACACCCGGAGTCATGAGAAAGACCAGCATCGCGCTTACGAGCATGAATGCGGTCGCTCCTGTGTCAAGCATTGTGCATACCTCCTAAATATTCGTTCGAGCACATTTTCGACACCACGATCTTTGCACGCGTAACACGTTCAGAATCGCTAAGGAGCGTTTGTTAACGAGCGCGGAAAAACCTCGTAACATCTCTGACCAAAGCGGGTAACAAACTAGAAACACAAGCGTCTTGAACCCGTTGAAATGCCATCTATCAAGGCGCATTCCGCCCCATTACCGGCACCAACGGGAAACAAAAGTCCCGCCCTTCCCAAAGGAAAAACGGGACTTCATTGAGCAGGATGCGATGTTAGCTGCAAAACATTAAGCGGCATGCAGCTGAATCGCAGTTAGCCCTCCAACAAACTCAAAACCGTGTTCTTGATGCCTTCGGCATCTATCCCACAATCAGCGAAAAGCTGATTGACCTTGCCCTGGGCAATAAAGCGATCTGGCAAGCCAAGAACCGCCAAACGGGGGTTTTGGCTGCCGAGCGAGATGAGCTCGGAAACACCTTCGCCGGCGCCGCCAGTGCATACGCCGTCTTCGACAGTTACCACGACTCCCGTGCTTGCAGCCTTGCGAACAGCTTCTTCGTCTAGGGGCTTCACCCAACGCATATCCACCACGCGCACCGAATACCCTTCGGCGGCAAGTGATTCAGCCGCATCGCAGGCGTAGCGCACCATGCGTCCGAAAGCCAAGATGGCGGCATCAGTTCCCTCTCGCACAACGCGCGCCTTGCCGGGTTGCATGAACAGAGCATCGTCCGGCATCGCAACACCGAGCGCTTCCCCTCGTGGGTAGCGCAGGGCAACAGGCCCCTCCAGCCGAAGGGCGGTATGCAACGCATGGGCAAGCTCCGCCTCGTTGGAGGGAGCAAGCACCCTCATATTCGGCACCATGCGAAGCAGCGCCATATCGAACATGCCGTGATGGGTAGGGCCGTCGTCGCCCACCAAGCCAGCTCGGTCTATGGCGAACACCACGTCGAGGTTTTCCAAGGAAACGTTGATTATGGCCTGATCGACCGCTCGCTGGAAGAAGGTGGAGTAGAGCGCAACCACCGGTTTCTGGCCGCCAAGGGCGAGACCGCTTGCCATGCCGACCGCATGCCCTTCGGCGATGCCGACGTCGAAGCAGCGCTCGGGATGAGCGGTTGCGAACTCACGCAACCCCGTGCCATCGACCATTGCAGCCGAAACGGCGCAGATGCGCTCGTCGAGCTGAGCCTCCTTGGCAAAGGTCTGCGCAAACGCCTGCGTATAGGTAAGGGCCTTGGCCTTGGGCTTGAGCGATGCGCCGGTAGCCACATCGTAGGGCCCTACCCCATGGAAGCGGGAAGGCTCAGCTTCGGCTGGCGGATAGCCTGCGCCCTTCTTGGTAACCACATGCACAAGAACCGGCACATCGCTTTCGAGCGCATGGCCAATGGTGCGCTTCAGCGCAGGGATATCATGTCCGTCGACCGGAGGGGTGCACACGATGCCCAACTGCTCGAACAGCATCGAATCGGGCATGACGAACTGCTTCAGGGATTCCTTGGCGGTTTTGCCCAGCTTGACCATCGCCTTACCGGCGATGCCCATGGAATTCTCCATGAAATCCTGCATAGAATCGCGGCTTTTGCGGTAGTTGCTGGTTACACGCAAGGCACCTAGATGCATGGCCATGGCTCCAACGTTGCGGGAGATGCTCATCTCGTTGTCGTTCAGGATGATGACGAGCGGCGTCTGGGCCTGGCCGATGTCGTTCAAGGCCTCGAACGCCATGCCGCCCGCAAGTGATGCGTCCCCGATGAGCGCCACGATGTTCTGCGAGTCACCGCGCATATCGCGCGCCCGGGCCAAACCGCAGGCAACGGAAAGCGAATCGGACGCGTGACCGGAAGGGTGAACGTCGTGCGGATTGCTGTGGGGCTTGGGGAAACCCGAAAGCCCCTTGTATTGGCGAAGGGTCGGGAACTGATTCAGCCTGCCGGTTACCAGCATATGGGCATACGACTGATGCCCAACATCGAACAGGAACCTGTCGTGCGGAGAATCGATTAGGGAATGCACGGCCAAGATGATCTCTACCGCGCCCAGGCTAGAGGCAACATGGCCACCTGTTTTGGAGGTAACTTCGATGATTTCCTGGCGAACCTCCGAAGCCAATATGGAAAGCTCCTCATCGGTGAGGAGCTTGAGCTTGTCAGGGGAATCGATCGAGTCGAGGATTCGAGCCATTGCGCTCCCCTTTCTATCCAGCAGTTTCAACATCGCCGCCATCGCTTGATAACGCTTGCGCGGCATCGTCTTGGGCGGCAATCCCCTCTTCCATGATACGAGAGGCGGCAAGTCCTATGCCCACAGCCTCTTCGTAAAGGCCCAGGGCGTCTTCTAAGGGAAGGTCCTCATCGCTGACAGCGGCCACGATCTGGTCAAGACGCAGCTTCATGTCCTCGAAAGACTGAGGCTCCTGTTCCCCCATTATGCATTCTCGCTTTCCAGCTGAGTGGCGATTCGGCCAAGGATACCGTTGATGAAGCGAGGCGAATCGTCTCCACCGAATTCCTTGGCAAGGTTCACCGCCTCGTTGATGGAAACGGAAACCGGAACCTCATCGACAAAACGCATCTCATAGGTGGCCAGGCGAAGGAGCGAACGGTCCACGACGGGCATACGGTCGAGCGACCAGTTCTCGCTGGCCGAGGAGATGAGGGCGTCGATAGCCTCGAGCTGTTCGCGGGAGCCATCCAGCAGCGATACTGCGTACTCGTCTAGGCCTTGGGTCTCGGGAACCAAGCTGCCATCATCAAGAAGCTCACGGGGGGTTTTGCCCATGATCTCGCCTTGGTACATCAACTGCAGCGCATGCTTGCGTGCAAGCATGCGCTCTTCATGACGAGGTGCCTTAGACACACAAGCCTCCTAATCCTGGAACACGATGCCATCAACGCGGATGTCAACGCGCTTGACGGCAAGACCAACCTGGGAAAGCACCGCGTTCGAGACAGCACTGCGAACATCGTCGGCGATTTCGTTCAGGGAACGGCCGGAAAGGACACGCAGGGACACTGCAACCTCTACCGAGTTGTCTTCCAGGACATTCACCTGAACCCCTTCGGCAGATTGTTTGAACGAAAGCAGCGAGCGGATGCCCGAAGGAGCGGCGCCGACGCTGGCAACGCCATCCACATCGCGAACGGCAAGCGTGATGATGGTTTCAACGACGCCAGGCGCAATGGCCATCGTTTCAGTGTTGATATCGGACATGTTATTTGTCCCCCATTTCGGTTTCGATGAAGTCGGTGTAGACCCTGCCCTCTTTGAAGGCATCCTTTTCCAGAACCTCCAAATGGAAGGGAATGGTGGTCTTGATGCCCTCGATGACGAACTCGTTGAGCGCACGCTTGCCACGGGCCATGCATTCTTCACGGTCGATGCCCCAAACGATGAGCTTCGCAACCATGGAATCATAATAAGGCGAAATGCGGTCGCCCTGCTTGATGTAGGTCTCCACGCGAACACCTGGGCCGCCGGGAACCTCGAAGCGCGTGATGGTGCCCGGGCAGGGGCGGAAATCGTGCTGGGGGTCTTCGGCGTTGATGCGGAACTCCATCGCATGGCCGAAGGGCGCAAACGGTGCGCGCTCCGCACAGCTCATAGGCTCGCCGGAGGCGATGCGCAGCTGCTCCTTGATGATATCGGTGCCGGTGATGAGCTCCGAGACAGGATGCTCGACCTGAACACGGGTGTTCATCTCCATGAAGTAGAACTTGCCGTCATGGTCGAGCAGGAACTCGATGGTGCCGGCGTTCTCGTAGTTCGTGGCGCGAACAGCCTTGACGGCGGCAACGCCCATGGCGCGGCGGATCTCGTCGGTAAGGGCCGGAGAGGGAGCTTCTTCCAACAGCTTCTGGTGACGACGCTGCAAGGAGCAGTCGCGCTCGCAGAGGGAAATGCGGTTGCCGTGCTGGTCGGCCAGGATCTGCACTTCCACATGACGGGGACGCAGAACCAGCTTCTCCAGATAGACATCGCCGTTGCCGAACGCGGCAAGCGCCTCGTTCTTGGCGGCCATAAACTGGCCTTCAAGGTCGGCAGGGTCGTGGACCTCGCGCATGCCCTTGCCGCCGCCGCCGGCAGATGCCTTCACGAGAACCGGGTAACCCACATTCTCGGCGAACTGGCGGGCCTCTTCCACGGTCTCGATAACGCCGTCAGAGCCGGGAACCGTGGGTACACCGCACGATTTCATGGTTTCACGGGCAGCAGCCTTGTTGCCCATGGCATCGATGCAGTCGGGCGAAGGGCCGATGAACACCAGGTCGTTGTCGGCGCAGGCGCGGGCGAAATCGGAGTTCTCGGCCAAGAAGCCGTAGCCGGGGTGGATGGCCTGACAGCCGGTGTTCACCGCAGCGGCAATGATGGACGACATAACGAGATAGCTCTTATTGGCCTGAGCAGGACCGATGCAGACCTTTTCGTCGGCATACCGAACCGGATAGGTATCAGCATCTTCGGTTGAGTAAACCGCAACGGTTTTGATGCCCAGCTCCTTGCAGGCGCGCATGATGCGCAGGGCAACCTCGCCGCGGTTCGCTATGAGTACTTTCTGGAACATTTAGGCATTCTCCGGGCCGATGGCGTCATGGGTGGTGTGGGGCTCGATGTAGAACAAGGGGGTGCCGAACTCTACGGGCGTTGCATCCTCGACGCATACCTCGCGGACCGTGCCCATCTCCTCGGCACCGATCTCGTTCATGAGCTTCATGGCCTCGACGATGCAGAGCGTCTGGTTAGCGGCAACCTCGTCTCCAACCTTAACGAAAGCAGGCTCGCCGGGTGCAGGAGCGGCATAGAAGGTACCGACCATAGGCGAAGTAACGCAATGCCAGCTAGCAGGACGAGTGGAGGCATCGACAGCTGGTGCGGCAGCGGCCGGCGCAGGAGCAGCAGCGGCAACGGGGGCAGCGGCGGCGGGAGCGGCGGGTGCTGCAGCAACAGCGCCAGGCATGCGGACGGAGATTCGTGCGCCCTCTTCCTCGACAACGATTTCGCCTACGCCGCTTTCCTCGGCAACGCGAACGAGCTCTCGAATCTGGTTGATATCCACGTAATCGTCCTCCTTGGTCATGCTCGACTCCTCTTCAAGGAGGAAGTCGACCTTCTCAGATGTGCGGTGCTTGCTCAAATACGTACGCGCCTCGTTCGGGAACAGGGCGTACATCAATACGTCTTCTTCGGTCTTCGCCAGATCGCCGATCTCTTCTTCCAGCTCGGCGAAGGTGGTGGTTACCAGCGAACCAGGGGAAACAGAGGGGTCCAGCACCTGGTCGGCATCGGTTACCACACGGCTCACCACTTCGGGTGCCATGGGGCCGGGAGCCTTGCCGTAGTAGCCGCAGATGTAGTCCTTCATTTCCTTGGAAACAACGCTCCAGCGCTTGCCGGTAAGCACGTTGAACACGGCCTGGGTGCCGACGATCTGGGAAAGCGGGGTTACCAGCGGCGGGTAGCCGACTTCTGCGCGAACGCGCGGGATCTCTTCCATCACGTCATCGAGACGGTCGAGCGCATTCTGGATCTCAAGCTGGGAAACCAGGTTGGACATCATGCCGCCGGGAACCTGGTGCGAGTACACCTTCATATGGGTAAGCGAGGAAACGCCGCGCTTGTAGTGGCCGCGCCTGCGAACCTCTTCCCAATACTCGGAGATCTCGAACAGAAGGCCAAGGTCAAGGCCGGTGTCGTAGCGGCTTTCCTGCAATGCGGCCACCAGCATCTCGACTGCGGGCTGGGAGTTGCCGAATGCGAGAGGCGCACTGGCGGTATCGACGATGGCGGCGCCGGCTTCGGCGGCCTTCAGGTAGTTGGCCGGGGCCATACCGCCGACGTAGTGGCAATGCACATGCACCGGCAGGCCGATCTCGGCGTTGAAGGCCTTCACCATACGCTCGGTGCGGTACGGGGTGAGCATGCCCGCCATGTCCTTGATGGCGATGGAGTCGGCGCCCAGGTCCTTCAGCTGCTGGCCGTATTCCAGGAAGCTGTCGAGCGTGTGCACCGGGGACATGGTGTAGGAGATGGCGCCCTCGAAATGGCCGCCGCATTCCTTGATGGCCTCGGCGCTGTCGACAACGTTGCGGATGTCGTTCAAGGCGTCGAAGACGCGGAACACGTCGATGCCGTTGCGGTGCGAAGCGGCGATGAAGCGGGAAACCACTTCTTTGGAGTAGTGCTTGTAACCAACCAGGTTCTGGCCGCGGGTAAGCATGGACAGACGCGTGTTCGGCGTCTTGGCCTTGATGGAACGGAGACGATCCCAAGGATTCTCGTCCAAGAAGCGCAAGCAGGTGTCGAAAGTGGCACCGCCCCATGCCTCGATAGCCCAATAACCTACGCGATCCATCTTAGGTAAGATCGGGAGCATATCACCGATCGGCATACGCGTAGCCCAAAGGCTCTGCTGGCCGTCACGAACGGTGGTATCCATGATCTGTAGCTTTCCCAAGTGTTTCGCACCTCCTCTTATCAGCAGTCCGCGCTTCTTCGAAGTGCAGCTATAGAAAACGAGTGTCTAGTATAAAGCACGGGGCGCCGAAGCGCCCCGCAGCCGAAAGAATTTACAGTCAAGTCGCACAGGCTAGACACGCTTAACGAAGCGACCGTCGCGGGAGTCGATCTGAAGCACATCGCCGATTTCCACGAACGTGGGAACCTGGATGGTGACGCCGGTCTCGAGCGTGGCGGGCTTGGTGGTGTTGGTGGCGGTGTCGCCCTTGAAACCAGGCTCGGTTTCGGTGACCTCGAGCTCGACGAACATGGGAGGCTCGATGCTGATGAGCTCGTCGCCGGCGTACATCAGGGTTGCCTCGTCGTTTTCCTTGAGCCAGTTGGCAGCAGAGCCAACGGTTTCGGCGGGGATAGCCAGCTGCTCGTAGGTGTTGGAGTCCATGAAGTTGAAGTCTGCGCCGTCGCTGTAGAGGAACTGCATCTTCTTGGTTTCCAGGCGAACCGCCTCGAACTTGGTGCCGGAGTTGAAGGTGTAGTCAACAACGCGACCGGTTTTGATGTCGCGGAGCTTGGTGCGAACGAAGGCACCGCCCTTGCCAGGCTTGACGTGCTGGAACTCGACGATGGTGCAGAGCTTGTTGTTGTACTCGATGCACATGCCATTACGGAAATCGGCGGTAGAGATTGCCACTTTGTGCTCCTTTAGAACTTGATTGTTGCAAGTAAACTCAAACAGTATACCTGATCGGCTATCCAACTATGACCATTTCATGGGTGCTTTGCGTAAGGACCTCGTATCCCCCGCTGCGCACAACGCCAAAATCCTCCAAGCGCATGCCGAATTTTCCCGGAAGGTAGATGCCCGGCTCGACGGTTACCACGTTGCCGGCGGCAAGCGGTTCCCCGTTTCGCGGGGAGAGGTTGGGCGATTCATGGATATCGATGCCGACGCTATGGCCAAGCGAATGCCCCATCGCACCCTCAAAGCCTCCTTCGGCAAGAACCTGCTCGGCGTGCGCATGCACCGAATCGGCGCAAACGCCGGCCCGTACCAGAGCCTCGCATTCCTCGTTGGCCCTCCTGAGCACCGAAAAGGCGCGCTGGAGCTCTTCGGTGGGCTGACCCACAAACACGGTGCGCGTCATGTCGGAGCAGTAGCCTGCGAACCGGGCGCCGAAATCCATCACCACGGCATCGCCGGGGCAAAGCCTGGATTCGCAGGGGATGGCGTGGGGCGATGCCGCATGGGCACCCGCGGCAACGATGGTGCTGAAAGCCAAGCCTTCGGCCCCGTTCTGGAGCATGAAGTTGTCCAACATCAGCTGGACCTCGCGCTCGGTCATTCCGGCATGCATGGCTTCGACGATATAGGAGAACGCGGCATCGGTGATGGCCTGGGCCTTGCGCATGGCGTCTATCTCGGCCTCGTCCTTCACCTGGCGAAGACCTTCCACGAAGCCTTCGAGCTCAACAAGCTGCACCTCGGCTTCGGCCAATGCCTTCTGCAGGTTGCGGAACTCGGCCAGCGTAAGCGAATCCTCTATGCCTACGCGAAGAGCGGCACCCGGGTTATTCGGGGAAATGCCCGCGGCCATATCGCGCAGGAAAGCCGAATGCGCCTTCCGTGAGCCATCGATCCGTATTTCGGTGCCGGATGCGCGCTGCTCAAGGGCAGAAAGATACCGCGAATCGGTATGCAGCACGCAATCGGCCGCGGTGAGCACAACCGCATGCGCGGGCTCGCCGTCGAATACCCCCTCGAATCCAGTAAGCCAAGCCACATTCGAAAGACCCCGCACATACAGGGCATCCAGGCCGGCACCGGCCATCTTGGCGTGAAGGGAGCGGATACGGGAATGGTTGTACGCCATAGGTTCGACCTCCTGAATCGACGAACTGCTTGAGGGCTGAAAGAGGTCCTTGCGAAGAAGAGAAGAGATGCGGGCTAAGCGGAAACGCTCCGCTGCCAGGCTTGAAGGTACTCGAGCACGAACTCATCGGAAAGCTCGCATACCTCCCATTCGCCGCATGCTCGCGGAAGGACGAATCGCAGTTTGCCCGAACGGACTTTCTTATCGCCCTTCATAAGCTGCAGCAAACGCTCGGGATCGGCTTTCAGGCCGATTTCCGGCAACCCCAGCGAATCCAGCAACGCATCCTGCGCCTGCACGAACTCCATGGATGCCCCCAGATGGGATACGGTAAGACGGGCCGCGAAACGCATTCCTTGGGCAACCGCATGGCCATGGGAATACACTCCGTACCCCGCCTCGGTCTCGATTGCATGGGCAAGCGTGTGACCGTAGTTCAGGCACTCACGCACACCCTTGGTTTCCTCTTGGTCGCGCGCAACGACCGAGGCCTTGAACACGATGCAGCGCTTCACAGCTTCCTGCACAACTTCGGGCACACGAGCGCTAAGCTCGTCAGCGTGCTCGTAGAGCCAGAAGAAGAACTCCTCGGAGTCTATGACGGCAGACTTCGCGATCTCGCCGCAGCCGCAAGACCACTCCCTGGCCGGCAACGAGGAAAGTGCAGACACGTCGGCGCACACCATAAGCGGCTGGCAGAATGTGCCCACCAGGTTCTTTCCCGATTCCAAGTTGATTGCCGTCTTTCCGCCGACGGAGGAATCCACCATGGAAAGCAAGGTGGTGGGAACCTGGACGATGCGAAGGCCACGCATGAAGGTGGAACCCGTGAAGCCGGCAAGATCGCCCACCACGCCGCCGCCGAGGGCAACCACAAGGGAATCGCGCGAAAGGCCGCATTGGGCCATAGCCGACCAGATCTCCGAGGCGCAATCGACCGATTTGGCGGTTTCACCCGAGGGTACGGTAATGACGGAAACCAGATACCCCTGCGCTTCAAGCGAATCCTTTACCTCCTGCAGGTACAGGGACGCGACCTCGGAATCGGTTACCACCAAAGCGCGGGGATTGGAGTCGAGCTTGCGCAGCTGTGCCCCCAAAGAGCCCAAGCACCCAGGCGCAACGAGCACGTCGTAGGGCGCTTCACCGGGAATATCGACGACTATCCTGGTCACCGCGCTACACCTGCTTCACCATGACGCCGGCCTCGAGCAGGCGATCTACCACTTCGTCGGCCACCTCGCGGATGCTGCGGCCCTCGGTATCGACCGCAACATCGGCAGCTGCCTCGTACTGGGGCTCGCGCTCGACGATGGTCTTGCGCGCGGTGTCGAGGTTCTTGAACATGGGGCGCGAATCGGTATTGGGGATACGCGCAGCAGCCCCATCGGCCGAGACCTTCAGGTAAACGACGAAGCCGGATTCCTTCATGATCTGGGCGTTTTCGGGACGCTTGGTAACCACACCGCCGCCGCAGCCGATAAGGCGGGGGGAACGGCCGGCCAAGTCGCGCAGGACGTCGGTCTCGATGTCGCGGAACGCCTCTTCCCCATCCTCGGCGAAGATATCGGCGATGATGCGGTCTTCGCGCAGCTCAAGGTACTCATCGGCATCGATGGAGGCAACGCCGCAGGTAACGGCGATCTGCTGGGAGATACTCGTTTTACCAGCGCCCATGAAGCCGATGAAGAAAACGGGCTTGGTTAGGTAGTACTGGCCTGCATGGCGGATAGGCTGATCGGTCATGTGTCAAAGCTCCTTGAATGCTGAGTAGGGTTAAGCCGACGCGCTAGGCGCCGAGGGCTGAAGGGACGCTAGCGCGACATGGTCTTGATGCGCTCGCGGTAGTTTGCGATGTTGGCCTTGATATCGGTCATGTTGTCGGACCCGAACTTGGAAAGGTACGCATCGGCCAGAACCAGCGCAACCTCGCTTTCCGCCACCACGGCGGCAGCGGGAACAGCGCAGGTGTCGCTGCGCTCCTTGGATGCCTCGGCAACCTCGAGCGTGTCGAGGTTCACGGTGTTGAGCGGCGTGGTGAGCGTTGCGATGGGCTTCATGCCAACCGTAACGACCAACGGCATGCCCGTGGTCATGCCGCCTTCCAAGCCGCCGGCATTGTTGGAGGTTCGAACGAAGCCGTTGGATTCGTCGAGCACGATCTCGTCATGCACCTGGCTTCCCGGGCGACGGGTCGTCTCGAAGCCAAGGCCGAACTCCACGCCCTTGATTGCCGGGATGGAGAAGATGGCGCCGCCGAGCTTCGAGGTAAGACGGTCGGTAGGCGTGGCGTATCCGCCAACCGCGGGAAGCAGGCCCGTTACCACTACGCGGAAGATGCCGCCGAGCGTATCGCCGTTGGCCTTCGCCTCGTCGATAGCGGCCATCATGCGCTGGGAAGCCTCGGCGTCGGGGCAGCGTACCTCGCTGGTCTCGATATCAAGGGGCGAATAGGAAACAGCGTCCATCATCGGATCTTCCTCTGCCATGTAGGCATCCCCGATGGAAACGACGTACGACTTGATCTCCACCCCGAGCTCTGCCAGGAACTCGCGGGCAATACCGGAAGCGGCAACGCGCATGGTGGTTTCTCGGGCGCTGGTGCGCTCAAGGATGTTGCGGCAATCATCCATGTCGTTGCGCAGAACGCCGAGCAGATCAGCATGGCCGGGGCGCGGCGTCACCTCGCGCACCAGGTCTTTCGGAGCCTCGCCGAACACCGACATGCGCTCGGTCCAGTTAGCCCAGTCGCGGTTCGCAACGGTGAGCGTCACCGGCGAGCCGATGGTCTTGCCGAAGCGCACGCCGGAAGTTATGGAAACCGTGTCCTTCTCGATGGCCTGACGGCCGCCGCGACCGTAGCCGCTTTGCCTGCGGGCAAGATCGGAGTTTATGCCTTTTTCGGAGATCGAGAGACCCGCGGGAACACCGGATACGATGGCCGTGAGACTGGGGCCATGGCTTTCACCCGCTGTGATGTATTGCATGATGCCTTACCTTGATTGGTGTTGGTTATAACGGTTTACGATTCTACCAAAAACGCCTGCCACTCCACCGAAATAAAGCGAGCGGCACCAACAGCTCCTTGGTTAGAACCCGCCGCTGGAAAGCTCCACCAGCAATTCGGCGCAATCGGCACCCCAAGCGCGCATTGCCTCTTCGGCACCGATGAAATCGCACCGACAGTCCCGCGCGCTGCAAGAAAACGGCAGATCGTCCCTATCCCATAGGCTGCAAACGATCTGTCCCTGATGCAGGGGCAAGCTCGCAGAAGAGAGATCGGCATCGACCGATAGAACCACATCAGCCTGCTGGATATACGAAGCAGATGCCAACGTGCCGCAGAGAAACTTCGCATTCTGAAACGCCCGAGCGGCGGAAAGGTGGCCCTCTTGCGCCTGATCGGTATCGATGATCTGCGTCTTCTGCACGTCAAACGCCCGCAAGAAGGCAGCAAGATTGGCGCGCGTGGGCTCTTTATCGTTCCCCAAAAGGGTGATCTGGGAAACGCCTGCGCGCGCAAGCTCGTAGGCAACGTCGATCGCAGCGCTGCCCGAACCCAAAACCACTGCAGAAGAGCCGTACAGCGGCAGGTACGTGCGCTCGATGAGGTCGACGGCGCTTCTCGCGAGTTGGCTCAGGGCCAAAGCACCACGCTCGCCGCGATAAAGCACATCAGCTCCGTTGGTTAAACGAGCCGAAGCGCCATGCAGCTTACCTTCGCTGAAAGCCAAAGGGCGAAACGGGTACGACACGGCAAACGCGTGGCAGCGCGTTGCCTGGAACAGCGCGCTAGCCTCGGATGCGCTCCCGCAAGTTTCAACCATGACGTTCCACACCGCGGTCTTTTCCATGAAGGACCTGCGGAATTCCCTGGCCAGGCTTCGTGTTCCCGGCGTCGCTATGAACGTGAGGTTTCGCATGCACCAACCCCCTCGGGCTCACGGTCGGAAATGAATGCGCGCTCGATGCCGCGGACAAACATGGTGTGCTTCAGGTCTTCCTCCACCAAGGGGCAAACCAAATAGGCGCACAATCCCGCAAGGTGGGCACCCACCACATCGGTAGAAAGCTGGTCCCCCACCATCACCGTGGACTTCCGCGACGCGCCGATCTTCCGAAGCGCCAAGAAGAAGCCATGGGGCAAGGGCTTGCATGCCTTGGCCACAATGGGGATATCCAGCTGGGCCGCCATTTCGAACACCGATCCGTGCCAGTTGTTGGAAAGGAAGCACAACCCCACGCCAGCGCGCTTCAGGCGCTTGATCCACAGACGAACGTCCTTGGGCACCTGATGGTCGGCACGTGAGACAACGGTGTTGTCAACATCAAGAAGGACATGGGTGAACCCGCGCCCGAGGATATCCGCTTGGACGTCTATGGCGCTAGTGCGCGCAAAGTACCTATCGGGATGCGCAAACGACACGGCAAACTCCGCTACGAAGAATGGTTCGCTATGGTTTGCTGGTGCTGTTCGTAGGTTTTATCGAAGAAGTAATCGACGCCACCCTGGTCGTTGGTCCAGAAGCTGAAGAAGTAATAGTCGCCGAAATCAGCTTCCGGGTTGCAAACGGCCTGCAGCGACTCGATAGAGGGGCTGCAGATGGGCGTTGGAGGCAAACCCTTGGTAACCCGCGTGTTGTAGGGGCTCTTGGTTGTCCAATCGTAGGAATCCAGATTATCGCCCACTTCGTATGCCGTGGTGGCATCGCTGCCCAAGTAGCCGTATGACGGGCTTCCCGTATTGGAAAGGCGGTTGTAGAACACGGCGGCAACCTTCGAACGGGTATCGTCGGTTGCCTCCTTCTCTACGATGGAGGCAAGGATAAGAGCCTGGTACTCAGAGAGGCCCTTGCTGCGAGGATACGAATAATCCAAGGAGGAAACCTCGGTTTGGTACTGGTCGAGCATCTGGCGCACAACAGCATCGGCCGTGCCATCTAGCAAGATCTCGTATGTCTTCGGGAACAGGAACCCTTCCAGGGAATTCGTACCAGCAGATTTGAGGAACGGGTACGTATCGGCGTAAGCGGAGGCGTTAGAAGCTGCTTCCTTGAATTGATCTGCGCTTATGGAGCTACCGTAAGCATCCTGAACCGCCTGCGCAATGGTATCGAGCTTCGCACCCTCGGTAACCACAACGCCGGATTGCGTGCTTGCCGGGCCGGCAACAAGGATGTTAACCAGCTCTTCGCAGCTCGTTCCGCCGGTAAGGGAATACACGCCCGATTTCAGCGACGATGCAGCGCCCTGGGCATTTACGGCAGAAGTGAATTCGCCCCTACGAACGATAAGGCCCGCATCGTAGAGGGTATCTGCGATAACGGGCAAGGTGGATCCATCTGCTATCTGAACGGTGACTTTCTGCCCATCGGGCGCCAAATGGTCGTTGGCAGCCTCAGCACAGCTTGTGCCCACGAACAGGGCGATAACCACGATAACGACAACGGCCGCCACTGCGGCAGCCACCGCATACGGCACCTTCGACTTCTTCGGGCGAATAGCCGAGGTGTCATAGGTGCGGAACTCGCGTTCGCCCCTGGCATGGGCGGCGCGGGCAGCATGGTTAGGTTTCCGGGAATACGTTACCTTCCTGGGAGTCATGGAATCACCTTTCAGTAGACGCCTGCTGTCGCTTGTCCAGCCACGATTGCAGGAACAGCGATGCAGCCACCATGTCGACTTTACCGCGCATGTCGCGTTCGGACATGCCCTCTTCTCGAAGAACGCGCTTCGCTTCCGATGAGCTCAATCGCTCGTCGGAGAATTCCAGAGGCAGGGAAAGAGCCGCAGCAACCTGCTGGGCAACTTCCCGGATAGACTGAGCCTGAGGACCCTTTTGCCCGCTGAGGGTTAACGGCAGGCCGGAAACGATAAGCTCCGGTTCCCAATCTTCGCACAACCGCCTAAAGCTTGGGGCGTTAGAGCGCACCTCTTCGGTAGGAAGCACGCACAAAGGCGTGGCTACCCGTTCTTGCGGGTCGCTGATGGCGATCCCGCAGCGAACCTTGCCGATATCAAGAGCCATAACCCTCAAGAGCGCAGATCCTCACTAATAGCCGAGCTGCGCTTACGCAAAAAGCTTGCGCGCAGCATCGAGCGCGGCATCGAGTCCGGAAACATCCTTGCCGCCTGCCTGGGCCATAGTGGGCTTGCCGCCACCGCCGCCCTTGATCTCCTTAGAGATGGCCTTGATGACGTTGCCGGCATTGAAGCCCTTGGCAACAGCCTCATCGGTGCCGGCAGCGAGCAGGATAGGCGTGCCGCTGTTGTCGGATGCAAGAACGCAAGCGCAGGTTTCGGGAAGTCGACCGCGAAGGATGTCCCAGAAATTGCGCAGGCCGCCAGCATCGATGCCATCCTTGCGGAAGACGAACACAGAAATGCCGTTGTATTCCAGCGTGCAGGTATCAAGCGCCTCGGGCAAGCTGCCAGAGGCCACAGAGGCCTTGTTGGCCTTGCGCTTCGCGTTCAGCTCGCGCAACTGCGCGATATTGCCCTCCACACGGGCGGTCACATCGGAAGCAGGAACGCGGAGGAGCGATGAAAGCTCCTTCACCTGAGCCTCGAAGCGGTTCAGGTACTCAAGGGCCTCGTAGCTGGTAACCGCTTCGATTCGACGCAGGTTGGAGCCCACGCTGCTCTCGGAAACGATTTTCACCAGGCCGATTTCAGCCGTGTTGGAAACATGGCAGCCGCCGCAGAGCTCGCGCGAGAAGTCGCCGACCTCGACAACGCGCACGGTGTCGCCGTACTTCTCGCCGAACAGGGCGGTAACCCCGGCTTCACGCGCCTTGGCAAGCGAGGTTTCGAAGATGTTGGTGGAAATGGCCTGCATCACCACGTCGTTGGCGATCTTCTCCACTTCCTTGATCTGATCGGGCGTTACCGCCTCGAAGTGGGTGAAGTCGAAGCGAAGGCGCTCCGGACCGACATAGCTGCCGGCCTGCTTGACGTGAGCGCCCAAAACCTGGCGCAGGGCAGCATGCAGGATATGCGTGCAGGTATGGTTGCGGGAAATGCGCGCACGGCGGGCACCGTCGACCTTGGCACCGACGGGAGTGCCAACCGAAACGCTGCCGGAAAGCACCTTCACCTTGTGAACCACCAGGCCCTTTTCGGGAGCCTTGGTGTCAACGACCTCGAGCACGGCCTGATCGCCCACCAAGTGGCCGGTATCCCCTACCTCGCCGCCCATCTCGGCATAGAACGGGGTGATGTCGAGCACGACCTCGGCCTCATCACCCGCTTCGATCTTCGACACGCGTGCACCGTCTTTCACCAGCGCAGTGATCTTCGAGTCGGAGGTAAGCTGCGTATAGCCGATGAACTCAGTAGCACCCAGTTCCTTCAGCAGCTCCGCGTGGATGCCGCCGTAGGTGCTCCAAGCAGCCTCGGCGTCTTTGACGTTGGCGGCGCGGGCACGTTCGCGCTGCTCTTCCATGCAGCGGGCAAACTCTTCCTCGTCGATGCGGAAGCCGCGCTCTTCACAGATCTCCTTGGTGATCTCTACCGGGAAGCCGTACGTATCATGAAGAACGAACGCCGTAGCGCCGGAAAGGACGCTGCCGTCGAGTTCGGACAGCGCTTCATCAAGGTAGGCCTGGCCCTGACGCAGGGTAGCGCCGAAACGCTCTTCTTCGGAAAGGACCGCGCGCTTGATAAGCTCTTCGTTTTCCACGAGCTCTGGGTACACATCGCCCATAAGCTCGATGATCTTGTCGATGTAGTTGTCCAGGAAGGCGCCCTCGATGCCAAGGGAATGCCCCTTCATCACCGCGCGGCGCAGCAGTCGGCGAAGAACGTAGCCGCGCCCCTCGTTGGAAGGAAGGATGCCGTCGGCGATCATGAACGTAACCGAACGGCTATGGTCGGCCATGATGCGCAGGCTGGTGTCGACCGAGCCGCCATTGCCGTATTCCTTGCCGCAAAGGGATTCGCCAACGGCAACCAGGCTGCGAAGAACGTCGGTGTCGTAGTTGTTGGTTACGCCCTGCATGATGGCGGCAATGCGCTCGAGGCCCATGCCGGTATCGATGTTCTTGGTTTGCAGGGGCGCAAGGGTGCCGTCTTCCTGGCCGTCGTACTGGGTGAACACGCAGTTCCAGAACTCAAGGTAACGATCGCAATCGCAGCCGGGCTTGCAGTCGGGGCTGCCGCAGCCCACTTCGGGACCCTGGTCGAAGTAGATCTCTGAGCAGGGGCCGCACGGGCCGGTGGGTCCGGCGCGCCAGAAATTGTCTTCTTCGCCAAGCTTGGAGATGTGGCTTTCGGCAACGCCGAGGCCCTTCCAGATCTCGATGGTCTCGTCGTCGTCTTCGAAAACGGTGAAGTAGAGCTTTTCGGCAGGCAGGCCCAAGACCTGGGTAGAGAACTCGTAGGCCCAAGCGCACATCTCGCTCTTGAAGTACTTGCCGAAGCTGAAGTTGCCCAGCATCTCGAAGAAGCTCAAGTGGCGCGCATCGCCGATGTTCTCGATGTCGTTGGTGCGGACGCACTTCTGAACCGTGGTGGTTCCGATATAGCGCTTGTCCAGCTCTTTCTGATGGAGGAAATAAGGCTTGAACTGCACCATGCCGGCACTGGTAAGAAGCAGCGAGGGATCGTCGGGGATGAGCGACGACGAGGGCATGCGCTTGCAGCCCTTTTCCTCGAAGAACTTCAGGTACTTCTCACGGATTTCAGCAGTAGTCATGTACTTCATGCGGTAGTTATCCTCTTCAGTTACGTATTAGCGCGCTTATGCAAAAGCCGATTCTATCATTTTCCTTGATGCAAGCCGCGGTGCTTTACCTCGTCGGCAGAAAAGCCGCCCGTGGCATCGACCAGCGGGTCGGGGCTTCCC
This sequence comes from uncultured Prevotella sp., assembly GCA_963598325.1. GTDB lineage: Bacteria > Actinomycetota > Coriobacteriia > Coriobacteriales > Eggerthellaceae > Anaerotardibacter. The sequence continues at coordinate 189,621 of CAVBST010000001.1, forward strand.
TCGGGGCCGCCGCCCTTGAATATAACGCCGTCGGGAGCCACGATCGAGCGCCCGGTGCGCTTCTCGAAGTAGTACACGAACAGCGATTTAGCGGCAGCGACAGCGGGGATGGATGCCAGCATGCCGACGATGTTGCCCATGAAGCCGCCCACGGCGAAACCGAGGGCCGAGCCGATCATCAACGCCATGATGACGAGCGCAGGATGGATATCCACCGAATTACCCATGATCTTAGGCGACACGAAGGTGTAGATAACCTGCTGCACCACGATGGTGTACACCAGGGCGAGCAGGGCCACGATGGGACTTACGAACACGCCCACCAGCGCGGCCATCGCGCCGCCGAGCCAGGGACCCACCACCGGGATGATGTTCAGCAGGCCGGTGATAACAGCGAGCGCGGCGGCACTGGGAATTCCCATGATGGCGAAGCCGATTCCGCAGCCGGCACCGATGAGCATGCACTGCACCAGCGTGCCCTTGATGTAGCCGCCCATAACGCGCGTGCCGGTAAGGTAGATGATGTTCAAGTCGTCATGGAAGCGAGGGCCGAACAGGCGCTTGATCTCGGCGCCCATGGCGGGAAGCTCCATAAGCACCCAGTATGCCACCACGAGCGAGAAACCGATTACCAAAGCAGACGTTGCAACGCTCGAACCGAAGCCCACTACGCCTTCCGCGCTGGCAGAGGCCATGCCGGAGAACCACGAGCCCACATTCGAAAGGGCGTCGTTGAGCCAGCCGTTGATGCGCTCATCTTGCAGCAGATAGGCGTACTGGCCGTACAGATCGTTCCATGCATCCCTGACGAACGAGATCTGGATGGCAAAGGTCTGCAGCAATTCGGTGAACTGGCTGCCGATGCCCATGGCGGGCGAAAGGAGCAGCCATCCCATCAAGAACAGGACGGCAACCATCAGCACATACGCCAAAAACGTGCCCGCAAAACGGGGTACGCCCTTTTTCTCCAGGTAATTCACCGGGCCACGCAGGCAGAACACGATGATGGTGGTCCAGACGATGATGCCCATCGGAGTGGCAAGGAGGTTGAGCACCCTGCCCAGCAGGTACAGCAAGGCGCAGAGCACCACGATGTAGATGCCGGAGTATAGGCGGCGCCGTGATTTAAGGGTTTTAAGCTCCTCTTGGCGAAGCTCGTCGTCTTCAGGAACGGAGGCAGATGCAGACATCGGAAAGGCGTTCTCCTACTTGCCCTGGGCAGACTCGGAGTCGCTGATGATCTGCGCAGAGAAAGCATCTTTCAGGCTGGAGGACATGCCGTTGGCCTGAGCAGCGGCCTCGTCGCGGGCAGCAGCGGCCTGTGCGGCTTCCGCGCGCTTCACGTCGTTTTTGGCCTGGGCATCGGCAACGCGGTCTTCCACGCAGTCGAGCTTCGCATCGACGGCCTGGACGGCAACGCCGACTCGGCCTTCCTTGGAGCCCAAGGGGGCAATGCAGTTGCGAATGCGGCTGGTTACGCTGCTTAGGGCATCCAGCGGCAAAGAGGTGATGGAGTCGATGGACTCGGTGGCCTTGGAGACGTTGCCGGTGATGGTGTTGACGTCTTCCAGGATCTGGTCGACCCGCATGATCTCCAGATTAGCGGCATCTACGGTAAGGGTGATGCGCTCCATGAGCGGATCGATGCGCTCAAGGGCGGGCTTGGTGGTTTCAAGCGCTTCTTGGGCTTGGTCAATGAGAGGATCGACCTTCGCGAAGGTTTCCTTCATCGACTTGGTGAGCGTTACAAGAAGATAGGCAAGCGCGACCAAGGCAACGATGCCCGCAACGCACAGCAAGACGATTCCCACGGGAACCAGCGATTCGAAGACTTCCATGTTTCCTCCTCTGATCGGCGGCCAAACGGCCACGTATGGTTTTACATTCTATCCGAAAGCGGCGCCTCGGTGCGGTAGCGTTCCCATCCACGTTCCCCAGGCGTAAAAAAGGCGCCCCGTTCCAGGCCTTCTGGCAGATATCGCTGGTCGGCATAACCTTCTGGGTTGCTGTGAGGGTATAGATATTCCCCATATTCCTCAGAACCGGGGCGGTGTCTGTCGCGCAGATGGTCGGGCACTGCGCGCAGCGGTCCGTTGCGCACCTCGTCCATCGCCTTGGCAAGCCCCGCATACGAAGCGTTCGACTTCGGGGCAAGGGCCATGTACACCGCAGCCTGGGCAAGGTTGATGCGACATTCGGGGTAGCCGATGACCTCCGCGGCGCGGAAGGCCGCCTCGCCGATGAGCACGGCCTGAGGGTCTGCGTTGCCGATGTCCTCGGCCGCACAGATGAAGATGCGTCGCGCGATGAACTTCGGGTCTTCCCCACCGTCGATCATGCGGGCAAGCCAGTAGAGCACCGCATCGGGGTCGGACCCGCGCATCGACTTGATGAACGCCGAGATGACGTCATAGTGCATGTCCTGCTTCTTGTCGTACGGAAGGCTGCGGTGAGGCACCGCGGCACGCACCATTTCCTCGGTAACCAGCGACTCGTTGCCGGCACGGGCCAAATCGCAAGAAAGCGAAAGCGTGTTCAGAGCGCTTCTTGCGTCGCCGCCCGAAAGCAAGAGGATAGCGTCAAGCGCCCCTTCCGAAAGCTCGAAAGCCCCGGCAAGCCCCTCGGGCGCACTGAGGGCGCGGGCAAGGATGCGGCGGAGCGCGTCGTCGGAGAGCCTATGCAGCTCCACCACGCGCGAACGGGAGATAAGCGCGGAGTTCACCTCGAAAAACGGGTTTTCTGTCGTTGCGCCGATAAGCACGACAACGCCGTCTTCCACCGCATGGAGCAGGGCGTCTTGCTGCGCGCGGTTGAAGCGATGGATCTCGTCCACGAACAGGATGGTGCGCACCCCCAAGGAAACCAGGCGCTTGTCGGCTTCCGATATCTCCCGGCGCAAGTCTGAGACCGTTCCGCCAATGGCAGACACCTCGACGAAATGGGCATGGGTGGTCTCGGCTATCACGTGGGCAATGGAGGTTTTGCCGGTACCTGCCGGGCCGTACAGGATGACCGAGGAAAGGGTGTCGCCCTCGATGGCCGCGCGAAGCCAGGTTCCCGGGCCTAGCGCATCCTCTTGGCCGATAAGCTCGTCAAGGCAGCGCGGGCGCATGCGCACCGCCAAAGGGGCGTTCTTCGTGCGTTTTGCGTTGTCTATCTCGGTGAAAAGCGTGTCCATGGCGCTACCTTACCATCCCATCCCCACAATTGCCGAAGCCTTCGAAGCCATCAATCCTAAGATGCGCAAGCATATGCTTGCAAAACGGTTTGCCGCAAGCCGGCCAGCTGATCGCTGCAGAAACGGTAGGTTACAACCTGCGGCTGCCCCGGGCATTGCGGGTTAGCCTGCTCTACCCGCACGAAGCTGGCTTCCACGGCAGGACACCCGCGATCTATCAGGGCCAAGGCGTAGCATTGCGCTTGCAGCAGATGCTTTTCCCGCAGATGCTCTTCCGCCTCGGAGGCAGACCCGCCTGTTTTATAGTCAACGAGGAACGCCGAGCCGTCATCCGCAAACGAAACCGCGTCGATCTCGCCCTCAAGGTAAACCGGGCCCTTTGGGCCCTCAAGGGAAACCATGAAGGGAGCCTCCGCCAAAGGAGCGCCCACCTGGGTCAATTTGCGGCATAAGTCGCTGCCGAACCAGCGTTCCAGCGCAGCCTGCAGGCGAAGGGCCTGATCGGCAGAAAGCCCCTGCTTGCGAACCTGGGCTTCGACAGCCGATGCGTCGGGGCAAGCAAGCGGGCCTCCGCATGCCTCAAGGATGGCCCGCTGGGCCAGGCGATGGAATGCCGTGCCGAGCGCCGTTGCCTCTTCGTCTTGCGTCTGCAGCCCATCGAACATTCCCGGCTCGGCAGACTCGCCAGCCGGCGCTACCGGCGCGGAAACAGACGAATACGAGAACACGTCAAAGCGTGCCGCGGCCAACGGCTGCGAGTACGGGGGCTTTTGAGGAGGCTGCGACGGGATGGTAAACGATGCGTCTTCGTGGGATGGCGCGGGTTCGGCTTCCGCCGGCGTATCCAGGACATTGAACTCGAAGCGCATGGGGGCAGAGCCGCCGTAGTCGAGCATCTGAACCGGTGCAGAGGCGGACGCCTCCCAGCCCAGGGCGTAGTGGAGGTCTTCCAGCACGCCCCTGCCCGCGTACGAGAAATCCTTGTTGCCCCTGCGCACAACGCCGATGAACAGCGACTTGCTGGCGCGGGTAAGGGCAACGTAAAGAAGCCTTCGGGATTCTGCCAGCTCCTGCTCGGCAACGTAGCGCTCCAACAGGGCGCAGCGCTCAGCATAGGTTGAAGCCCGCTCGATCCCCTGCTGCGTGGGCTCGGGGTGCTCAAGCAGGTCGTGCAGCGAGTCCACGGTTTTACGGACCGACCCCAAGACCGGCGTCTTGATGCACGCATAGGTACGGCCCGCTATGTTTTCCGCCAGAATGCTGTCGCTTCTGCCCGTCATGCGCAAATCACCCAGGGCAACATGGGGAAACTCCAGGCCCTTGCTGGCATGCACGGTCATGATGCGCACGAAATCGGAGCTGCCGGCAGAGATGGTGCCCGGCGAGAGCTTCATCGCCCGAAGGTTCGCCTTGAAGCGGCTGGCCGTGCGCACCGGGCCGAAGCCCTCCTGCTCGATGTCCTCGACAAGGCGAAGCGCCTTGCTCAGGTTGCCCACTATCGCCTGCCCCTGGGCGCCAGAGCCCTCAAGCCGGATAAGCCACCCGCTGGCCCGCAGAAGCTGACGGACCGCTGCGGCAGAGCCGGCAGAGCGGGAGGCCCGCAAAGCCTCTTGCAGGCACAACTGCGCGAAATCGAGCTGGTCTTCCTGCTCGGGGGAAAGGCCGGATAGCCCCCGTTCCTTTTCCCAGAGGGCAAACCCGGTGGAAAGGTCGCGGCGATGCGAGCGCCCCTGACGGTCGTGCCCGGTGGCAAGATGAAGCAGCACATCGTCGCCCAGCGCGAACAGCGGCGACGACAAAAGCGCATACAACGCCTCGTTGTCGAGCTGGTCGGCGAAGAACGAAAGCATGCTCGAAACCAGCTGCACCTCGTAGGCGCCGGAGAAGGTGGAGCCGCCGGCAACCAGGCACTCGAACCCGGCATCGCGCAGGGCCCCGGCATACACATCGACGTTCGACATGGCCCCCAAAAGCACAACCATGCTCCCCGGCTCTTCGCCCGCCTGGCGAAGCTCGCTGAAATGCTGGGCGATGCGCTCTGCGCAGGCCTGCCTGCCCGCACCGACCCCCGGGCCGCCCGTCATGCACTCGTAGAGCGCCATCGAGATTCGGGGGCGGCTGGAAAACACCGGGTCGGGTTCATCGTTTACCTTCCCCTTGGGGGAAAGGGAAAGGAAATAATCGCCGAACACCTGGTCTTGCGAGAAGATGCAATCCACCAGCGAAAGCACGTCGGCATGGCTGCGGAAGTTGTCGGGCAGGCTGACGAACTGCAGGTCGGGACATTGCTCTTCCAGCATGGAATGGAAGCCGAAGAACACATTGACGTCGGCGCCGCGGAACCGGTAGATACTCTGCTGGGCGTCGCCTACCGTGCACACGTTGGCATAGCCGTCTTCGGCCAGAGCACCGATCAGCGCAACCTGCAGCTCATCGGTGTCTTGGAACTCGTCCACCATGATCATCTTGAAGCGGCCACGATATGCCTCGGCGATTGCCGGGTTTTCCACCAGCGCCGCATAGGCCAGCCGCAGCAGATCGACGTTGTCCAGCAGGGATGGGCCCTTGATGCGCTGGTACTCGGCATCCACCGCGCGCGCAAGGGCCAGCAAAGAGCGCAAGTCGCGCGCGGCAAGGGCGGCTTCCACCACTGCGCCCTCTTCTGCATAGCTTTGGCGGTAGTCGGCGAACAAGGAAGGATCCGATAGCTTGGTATGGAAGTTCTTGGCGGTTCGCGGGAACGCGAAATACACGGCAACATAGCGCTCTGCATCGAAGCCTTTATCGTAGAAGGAAGTGCCACACGCGCCGGAGAGCAGGTAGTCGTGGGCTTGGGCCAGGGCTTCGCCCATGGCAGCCAGAACCTTCACATCGGTCTTTCCCTGCTTGGGAAGCGACTCGATGCAGGCAACCACATCCTCCGCCCGCTCAACCAGGCGGCGAAGAAGCGCCGAAGGGTCGGCATCGGCGACGGGTTGGTCGACGGCATCGAAACCTGCAGGCAGGGCCAGCGCGCGGGCGGTTAGGGCATCCACCCATTGCTCCACGCTGGCAGCCCCCTGGCCTTCCTCGCCAACACCCAGGTACGAAACAAGCGCAGCCAGGTCAGCATCTTCGCCTTGCTCGAGCCGCTCCATCACCGCGTCGTAGGCACGCGAGCGCAAAGCGGACACCTCCACCTCGCTTGCAACTTCGAAGGCCGGATCGATGCCGAGCTCGAAGGCATGCTCGCGCAGGATGCGGGAGCACATGCCGTGAATCGTCGAGATCCATGCGTCGTCGACTTTCAGGGCCTCGGCGCTTTGGCCCATTTCCATGAGCTTGGCCTTGATGCGCGACTTCAATTCGGCGGCGGCCTTCTTGGTGAACGTGATGGCAAGCACCTCGTCGATGCCATTTGCGAACGCACCGGAACCATCGTCTTCCAAGGCATAGGCGATGCGTTGCGTCAGCGTGAACGTCTTGCCGCTTCCCGCACCGGCGGAAACCATAAGCGGCGCATGGAGCGTTGAGATTATCCGGCGCTGGCCGGGCGTGCACGAATCCAGGTTCACGACAGCCTCCTTTCGCAATTGGCAACCGGGCAGTACTTGCAAGACTGCGCCGCTGCGGGGTTCGGCTCGATGCAGCCCTCGTACAAGCGCACGAGCTTTTCGCCGACAAGCTCTTCGACCATATCCAGGTACGAGCCGAAATTCATCTTCACGGCAGACTTGCTGCCGGCAAATCCCTGCAGGTCAAGAAGCGCATCGTCGAACGATCCGGCAACCGAGCCCTTGTCCTTGGACGCCCGGTAGCTCAGGTACAGGGCGCCGACGGGCTTGGCATCGACAATGCCGCGCCGGAAGGCCTGGGCGTAAACAAGCGCCTGGATCTTCGACGGCAGAAATACCTCTTCCGCCTTATCGGGGTCGAAGCCGGCCTCATGGCCAGAGATGCCGCCCTTGTAATCGATAACGGCGAAGCAGCCGCGCTGGGCGTCGATATCTACCCTGTCGGCACGGCCCATAACGCGAACGCCCGCATAGTCTATTGCTTGCTCGGGCTTCACTTGGCATTCCAGCAGAAGCGGAGTGAACGAGGGCATCAGCTGCGCCTGCACGGCTAGGTTCCTGACAAGGATCTGCTTCAGGCGCATCGCCCTTGCGCGCTCAACCGGGGTTAAGGGGATGAAACGCGCATTGTCCTGCACCTCGGGCTGGGCGGCCAGCACTTCGTCGAAGATGCGCTCGAGCAGCGCCTGCGACTGGCTTAGGTTTTCCGGGCTCACGCGCTTGACCCCAAGCTCCCCTTCGATACGGGAATAGAATTCCTCGAAGACGCCGTGGACGAACACACCCTGCTCCATCGGCCCCAAAAGCTCATCGGGCGCCTGAGGGCGCAGCCTGCGGCTGGCGAACCAGCGGTATGGGCAGTTGACGTATTCCTCGATAGCCGAAGGCGAGAGCACCAGCAAATCCGGGTTGTCGGGCGCCCGGTACAGCGAAAGATCGGCAACCCATTCCTTCGATACCGCACCGGAGGCAAAGCCCGGAATAGAAAACGACAACGGCCGTTCCCCACCGAAATCGAAGTTCGCGGAAAAGGGGGAAGCGCTGCCGCCCTCGTTTCTTACCAGAACGGATGCGGCCAAGCTAGCGGGAATGCCGAAGTCATCGAGCTCGTCTGAAGGGCCCGAGGCGCTCGCCGCGCAGAACTCGTCGAGAACGAACGAGGGATACACCTCCTCGTCGCCGCCGGCGGTCAGCACGCGCTGGCACGCAAAAACGGCGTTGGCACGCGACTTCAACCCTTCGAAGCGCCGACGCGCATCGGCTAGCGCGTGGGATCGCGGTGGAATGCCCAGTTTTTCCTCCAAGCCAACGATGGCGTTGTGCGGCTCCCCCGCACCCCAAAACCTGGCATCCAGGTCGCACACCACAACGGCGTCGTACTTGCCTTCGGGAAGGCGGTCGGCCCAGGAAGCATCCACCACTTCTATCTGGGCATCCGCAGAACCGCAGGCACGGGACGCATCGACGGTCAAGCCCTGCAACGCAAACGAGAGCTCGGAAGGGGCAACGCCCCAGGAACGTGCAGCCTCGTAAACCCCGCGAAGGGCCGAGATGGCAACTTCCTGCTCGAACGTGGCAGCCGCATCGAGGCCGCCCAGCTCATCGGCGATATCGAGGAACCTATCCAACAGCAACGAAGCGTCGGAATCAGTCACCAGCTCTTCGAACAGGTCGAAGGTCGGTGAAAGAAGGTGCGCCATGGCGCGGAGGTCATCGAAGTCCAAAGTGCGATCGCCGCGAACCTGGGAGTACACCTTGGCCGCATCAAGCTCGGAAACACCGGAAAACGGCGATGCCAGGTAGTCCATCAAGGTAGAGGGGTCGTGCATCGGGTCAAGAAGGTACTCGCGCACGGAAAGGAACGCCTTGCCGAACTGCGTCTGCGGGAAAGGACGGGAAGCGCGAAGGCTGCAGGTTGCCTCTTCTGCAAGCGAACGGGACAGCGCCTCGAAAACGGCGAACGGGCGCGATGTGCACACAAGGATGTGCGGAGCCGCGCCATCAGCATGAGCATCGGCCAACAGGCCAGAGAGATAGCTGGAAATTTGGGCATCCTGGCACGATGGGCCAGCCGACAACAAGAACAGAAGACGGCAGCCATCAGGAGTTGGGCCCACAAAGGCCGGAACAGGAGCGGCGCGCAACGCCGAGCCGTTGGCCTCGACGAAATCCTCGAAGGCAAGGCCGGGCTCCACGCCTTCTTGCAAGACGAATGAGCACGGGGGGCACACGCCCGCCAGCAAGCGGAGCGCATCGCCCGAATCAACAAGGCCACGGGACTCAAGCAAACCACGGTACAAGGGCACCAGCGACAAAACGGCTTGCTCTTGAACGGAAAGCCCGGAGGGAGGATTGGCCAAGGATTCTTCCAGCCGCGAAGAGCCGAGCACGTCGGCCAAGAACCGGCACACCAGCGAGATGCCGCCGTCGGTAAGCTTGAGCGCCGAAAGCTCGGGCGCGTCGGAGAGAAGCTGACGCACGGCGAACGAGCGGTCGAGCGGCGAGGCAAGGGCTCGTCCGTCGCCATAGAGCTCCCACATGTCGGCCAGCCAAGAGGCGAATGTGGTGGCATCGATTCCGAATGCAGAGCCTGCCCCTGTCTGGGAAAGCCTTTTGCGGTACTCCAGCGCTTGGCTGTGGGTTGAGAAGAACATGACTTCGTGGCGCACCTCTTCGCCCCTTTCCGCAACGATGGTTGCCTTCCAATACCGGTAATTAACAGCTGTCAAGACTTATCTATTCTTAATCGGACGCTTATACTGAGCTTAGCCGATCCCGTGTCTGCGATGGACCGATGACATTTAATTGGGAGTCTCAGATTGCTCGTGAAATGGGGATTCGCGTCTGTTGATGCGAAAGCCAGGAAGCAAGCTGCGGACACCCACCTTACTAGGTGGGTTCATCCAATTAGCGGGGTCGGTTTTTCTGTGCCCGAATCCAAATTCCACGGCTAGTGCACGGCCCCGTACACGTATCCCCATCCGTGGGATGAAAGCGACGAGTTCAACTGAGTGCACAGCTTTTCGCGGGTATACAGCCCCGGCGGCAACAGGCGGATGATCTCCTGCAGTTCGCGGTTCAGGCCATAAGCCTCGGCTTCGAGGATCACCTCAAGCCGCAGATAATCTTCCTTGACGGCGAACAAACGCTCCACGAATTCCTGCAGCACGCCGAAGTCGGCGCTTTTCTGCCGAGCCATCAGTTCCCCCTTCCCATGCCTGCCAGTGCGCGCAAACGAATACAGCCGACCTAGCGCAACTGACCCGCTGCAACGTCCAAGCCGGAAACCGTTGCCAGCAGGGCTCCCGTATAGGCGGGATTCGCATCGCCCGAAGCGCGCAGGAAGCCGACACCGCGGGCTCGCAGACCCAGCGCCACATCAACCAAGGCGTCGGCGGTTGGATAGGGGTTTTCGTCGGTGGGCTCGAACTGCCTGCGATCTCGCTTTCGCACCACGATATCCATCAGCTTCGGCTTGTCCGTTGCCTTTGCCATTTCATCTGCGTAGCCGTAGAGCACGGCAGCCGGAGCGGCAGAAGATACTCCGATGACATCTGCGCCGTACTCGTCGCAAAGCGCAACGGCCTCAGGCAGCGCCCTTCCGCAGGGGAACGAGCCATCGGGCTGCGGAACGAGGCAGATGAACAGCGGCCCGTCGTAGACCGCGCGAGCGCCCATCAAGGCGCACTGCGCGTCGTAGAGGTTTGAAAAGCCGTTCAGGTACAGAGCGTCGAACGGGTATTCGGCAAGCGCACGCACCGCGTCGCGGTATTGGTTGCGGGACTGCTTCAACGAAGGGCCGCTGGTGGGGTCGAGCGGCAACGCGCACGGGCCGATAGTGGCCAGGTAATGCTGCGGGGCGAACTGCGCACCGGCCTCGTAGGCGATGCGGGCCATTTCGACGGCATGCCCCTCCAAACGGGCGTGCGCCAACTGGGCTTCGGTTATCCCTTCGGTTGGCGCAACGAACACGGGAACCCCCAAGGTCTTCTCCAGCTTGAAGGCCTCTTCGATCAGCTCCGGCTCGTTGAGCACCACATATTCCCTGTCCGCCAAGCCCTCGAAGCCCTGGGCCGAAAGCTGATAATCAAGCGGGGTAGAAAGAACGAGCATGTCCTTGTTGAACCGCATCTGGATATCGGGCATGGGATTAGCCTCCTTGGAGCACCGGATTGCAGGGCTTGCGCGCTCTGCTTTGTGGGGATCCATTATATCGAAGGCGTTGGGCTGGAGCGGGGATCGACCGGCCGTACGGAAACTGCAGCCTAAATGCGCGAATAAGCAGGTTGCGAACCGAAGCAACCCGAATCAAGACATAGGCCATGGATGCGTTCGCATTTTTTAACCCGGTTCAACTATTTCTTTACGTATGAAGGAAATATGAAGATGGATAAAGTGAACCCGTTCAAGAGGTGGTTTGAATGCGTTCACGGTTGCAGATGGGTTACAGGGGGTTGTTCAAGAGGCGAAAGGCTCGTATATTACGAACCAGCAAATGTGGTCCCCTCCCAATTTGCAACTGCTTTTCCCCAAAAGCAGTCGGTGCCAGATCCCCAATTTATAAGGCACCGGAACTCCCTCCTTGTGGGCCTGCCGAGATCCCCTCTCGCAGGCCCCTCCTCTTTTCTTGGGTTCTTTTACCGGTTTTACTGGTTGCACACCCTGCGATCGCGGATCCATGCAGGCACATAAGCTGTAATGAACTTCGGGCTGGTTCCGCCTTTTTGGATCGGGAACGCTCGCATCTCTCATGGCATAATCAACTGACTGAATGAAGGGATGCAGCATGGCGAACAGGGAAACCAAGCACTACACGGTGACCATAGCCGAGATCTGGCGCAGAAGCTTCACGCGCCTGCGAGATTGGCGCTTCTGGTGCGACATGGTTGTGTTCTTCTGCATCTTCAGCGTGGTTGGGCACTGGTGCGAATGGGTGTACTGCCTGTTCAACGATTATTTCTTTGGGATCGTGGATCCCAATTCAGGCGTATGGAACGACATAAACTACCCGTTTTTCGTTTACGGGTTCGGAGTGGTGATTGCCTCTATCGTCCTAGTTCCGTACCGCGCGATGCTCATAAAGTGGCGCCAATCTGGCCTGAAGGCGGGCATCCACTTCTTCATCGTGAGTGTGTTCGTGGCGATGGGCGCCGAGCTTGCCCAGGGCTTCCTGCAGAATCAGCCCGACCAGTACGGCAACTACCCCCTTTGGGACAATTCCCGACTGCCGGGGAACATCCTAGGTCAGGCCTGGATCGTCAACGACCTGCTGATTGCCGCCTTGCTCACGCTGTTCGTCTGGGTTGTGTACCCAACGGCGGGCAAGGCCATGAGCAAGCTTTCCGACCCCGCCCGCATCCTGCTTACGGTGGCAATAGCGATAGGCATGGCGGTGCTTACCGTCTACGAATACACCACCTACGGCTAAGCCACGGCTGCCAGGCGCCTGCAGCATCGGCAAATGCCGAATTCAGCAAGCTGTAGCGGAAATGCCGGGAGCTACTGGCCGGCGCCCGTTCCAGTCATTGCGGCATGCTCTTTGGCAACTTCGGAAATCAGCATATGCATAGGCCAGAAGCGGTTGTGCGGCGTTACCTGAGCCTTAAGGTCAACGCTAGCCCCAGCCTCACGCAGAGCGGACAGAAGAGTGTCCAGTTGCGCATTCGAAAGGCCGCTTACCAGCATGAACTCAACATCCGGCGCAGTGCCCGCATAAGCCACGCTCGACTTCGCCGAACCCATAAGCCCCGCTACCAATCCAACCGATTTTCCCAGATCGTCTTGACCGATCGTGCGAACCCCGATGCCCAAGCGGTCGGCAACCTCCCGCACAGCATCGCCACGCGGCGTACCCGTATCCAGGCCGTAGATCACCACACGGGGGCGTGCGCCTTCGGTGCGCCGGGGCTTGCTCTTGGACTTCCCGCCCTTGGGTTTAGAAGGCTTTGACATTTCCGCTCCTATCAAGAAAACCCCGTACCGCACAGATCATAGCCATACGGTACGGGGCGTTTCAACGATTCCTCTTTCGCGCACGGGCGCAAGGGCGAAACGGCAACAACAACCATCGCCACTGCCGGTTTGCGCCCCATGCGCACTGAAAGCGTTTAGCCGAAGTAACGGTCTAGCAGGCCCTTCAGCGCCTTGCCATGGCGAGCCTCATCGCGAGCCATCTCGTGGACGGTATCGTGGATGGCGTCCAGGCCGTTCTTCTTCGCGCAGGCTGCAAGCTCAACCTTGCCTGCGGTAGCACCGAATTCGCAATCCACACGCCAAGCGAGGTTTTCCTTGGTGCTGGCCTTCATATTGGGCTCAAGCTCGGTGCCCAGAAGCTCAGCGAACTTGGCGGCATGCTCTGCCTCTTCGTAAGCGGCCTTCTCCCAGTACAGGCCAACCTCGGGGTAGCCTTCGCGATGCGCGATGCGGGCCATGCACAGGTACATGCCAACCTCGGAGCACTCGCCGGTGAAGTTCGCCTTCAGCTGCTCAAGCAAATACGCCTTGTCTTCCTCGGAGATGTCGGGGTTGTTCTTCACCGTGCTGCCGTACACACCGTATTCATGCTCAGCCGCAAGCTCAAGCTCGCCTTCGACCTTCTTGAACTGGCTGGCAGGTGCGTGGCACACCGGGCACTCTGCCGGGGGCTGCTCGCCTTCGTAGATGTAGCCGCATACTTTGCATACCCATTTCGTTGCCATAACTGCTTTCTCCTTTTCGTTTTCACGGGGCACCTCTACCCCATTGGTTTCCTGTTCACTTGCCGAGCCTGCGTATACCGGCTCGAAATCCTCGGCCCCGTGCTTGCATATCGGGCATATGAAGCTATCGGGGATCTGCTCGCCTTCGTAGATGTAGCCGCAGACGGCGCATTTCCAGGCGGTAACCTTGCCTTCAGTTGCGCCATTGCCGCCGGAACCCTGCCCCGGTTGAGAGCTCTTCCGCGTTACCGTTCGGTAGAACTCGTAGGTAAGCGAAGGCTCGTTTGATAAGCACTCTGCCTGAACCGCCTTGCCCACATACAGAACATGGCTGCCCAAGTCTTCGGTGCTTACCACCTCGCAATCGATGAAGGCGTTTGCCTCCGCCTCGTAGACCAGCCCGCTTTCGCAGCGCCGCACATGGGCGCCTACGGCTTCCAGGTCAACGGCTTCCGCGAACTTGTCCACAACGTTTCCGCTCTGCATTCCGAAATGCTCGAAGAACGAATACGGGGTGGATTCCGTAAGCGTTGATACGCAGAACCGGTTGGTGCGGGCGATCATCTCCTGCGTGCAGGTTCCCTTGATGCAGCAGATGCTTACCTGCCGAGGCTCGGACGAAGCCTGTATCGCCGTGTTGATGATGCAGGCGTTGTCCCGTTCGCCCTCTTTCGCGGAGAGCAGGAACACCCCGTAGCTGAACTGATGGAAAGCCCTCGGATCGATTTCACTCATCTTGGCTGCCTCCCTTCTTGCAATTTGGGCACACTCCGCGAAACAGCAGGTCGTGCCCGGTGATGGTGTACCCTGCGGCCTTTGCCGCCGCATCCAAGTCGAGCGAGGCTACTGCAGGGCTAACCTCAACATCGTCAACCCTGCCGCATTGCGTGCACAGGACGTGGTAGTGAGCCTGCAGCGTATCGTCGAACCTATCGGGCCCATCGCTGACGTTGACCTTCAGAGCGGTTCCTTCTTCCGCCATTCGGTTCAGAACGCGGTACACGGTAGCCTTGCTTACCGTGGGATACTCCGCCGAAACAGCGGAATACACCTCGTCGGCAGTTGGATGCGAGCCGTGCAGCTTCGAAAGCTGGCAGGCCACTGCCTTCTGCTGGACGGTGTTTCGCCGTGCCATTGCATCCTCCTTCCTGATGACACAAGTATAGCTTAATGATATCCGATATCAATAGCGATTTGTTCCTATTTTAAATTTCCGCTCCGCCGCATATTGCTGAATCAGTGAAGCGGCAAATCATGGTGCTATTCTTATTCACCAACTAAATACCAAGATCCCCACCACCCATACCTAGAGCATTGGAGCATTCGTGCCCAAATACAAGCAATTCAAGACCAAAACCTCCGTCAACCTCTCCAAAAGGGCGAAGCTTCGCCCCTCGGCGAAGAAGAGGAACGAGCTTTTGGCAAAGCGTCGCGCGCGAAAGGTAAAGCCTTCCTACCTCATAGTTGCCGGACTGGTGCTTGTTGCTATTCTTTCGGTTCCCTCGCTGCTGGGTTCCGACCTTTCCATCGCCAGCCTTCGGCCGAACCCCAGCGTAAGCACCGCACCGAGCGTCACCGCAGGAGGCAGCACCTTCCCCAGCAAGGTAGAGAAATGGCGTTCCACTGTTGAAACCGCCTGCAACGATTCAGGGCTCGACGTTAAATGGACCGATACCGTGTTGGCCATGATGCAGACCGAATCGGGCGGCAACCTGGATGTTTATTCGGTGGTAGGCGCCGACAACGACATCATGCAGGCCGGTGAGGGAATTGCCGGCACAACCGCAGGCAGGCGCAACGTGGTGGAACTGGGCGAAAGCGCCCTGTATGCCTGGGGAATAGAGCCATCGCTTACCGTGAGGGGCGACACGGCAACCTCATCGATCTATGCAGGCGTGCTTGAAACGAAGCAGAATGTCGACCTGTTCGAGGGCTGGCTTGGCGATATCGATACGAACGACACCGGCAAAGTAGGGCTTATCGCCCAAGGCTACAACTACGGAGCCGAAGGGTGGTTCAAGTACTGCAAAGCAAGAGGGATAACCTCTTGGAGCTACGAAGATGCCAAGGCCTACCAGAGCATCCAGCGTGGCGGCACGGCCATGCACGGCGGCAAGGTAATCACCTTCTACAATTCCGCCCGCGGCGCCGATGACGCTTAGCCAGTTGCCCTTGGCGAAAGCCAAAACGCCGCCCCGCCTGCAAGGCGTAGCTGCAGGAAAGTAGATCATTTGACCTTGTTGGCCCGGAACCAACACGAAGCAAGCTGCCTCTGCTAACCCATGGGCATGCCCCTTCAACTGGCGATAACAGAGGCGGGACGCCAAAGGTTCATGCACCCATCCCTGTGCGTCAACTATGGTCTAACAGAACTGATTGTTTACCGCTCTATGCGGTGATACGCATCGTTTGGCTCCACATGAACCAAGATGTCCTTCACCTGCGGGAATCGATGGATAACCTCCGATTCCACCCGGTTGGCAACTTCGTGGGAAACCGCCACCGACATCTGCGGATCTACCAGCACATGCATATCGGCGCACACATCGCCGCGGGTGCCGCGCGTACGCACATGATGCACGTCGCACACCCCAGGAACAGCCAAAACCGCAGCACGGAGCTCTTCTTCGGGAATCCGAGCTTTATCGGAAAGTGTCTCGAATGCGGCACGGAACACATCGATGGCGGTAACCAAGATGGCAACCATCACCACAAGCGCCATTACGGAGTCGGCAATGCCAAAGCCAAGCTGCACCAGAATCAAGCCGATGATAACGCCGACCGAAACCATGGCATCGGAAAGCGTATGGCTGGCGTCGGCAAGCAGGATATCGCTGTTCAGCCGTTTGCCCTCTTTGCGCTCATACGTGGTAACGCCGATGTTCACGCACAGGGTGCCAACCATCACCACATAGGAAACAACCGTTACCTCAGCATTGTGCTCCCCCGACGCAAGCGAGGAAACCGCGCTGAAGCCAACCTCGATTGCGGCGAGCACCAAAAGGATGCCGATGGCCAAGCTGGCATAGGTCTCGAACTTGTGGTGCCCATAAGGATGCTCGGTGTCTGCGGGCCGAAGGGCCAAGGTGATGCCAACCAGGCCAACGACGTTGCCCAGCGAATCAAACACGGAATGGATGCCATCGGCCTGCATGGAATTGGAAGCAGTTGCCACGCCGTAGAGGAACTTCGCTAAGGCAACCGCAAGGTTCAGCACCAAGACGAGCGCAAGAACGCGTCTTACCTGGGATATGCGAGAGGAATAATGCGATGCGGGCATGCTGGGAAACCGGCTTTCTGAACCTATTGCTACACAACAATCGCCCACCGCGGTGGACGATTGACTAATCATAGCCCCAAAAGCCGTAAGCCCAGGTTAACAAGCGAAAGCATAAGAACAGGCTAACTTCAAAGCCCGGATAGCAACAAGCTAGTGAAGCGAAAGGTACTCTTTCAGCGCGTCAACGAAGCGATCCACATCCTCTACGGTAGAGGCATAGCCGAAGCTGACGCGCAGAGTGCGCTTGCCCATAGCAAGGGGGATACCGGCAGCCTGCAAGGAAAGCTGATGCTTGTGACGCCAGGTACCCACCGGCACCGTGTTGATGTTCGCCTCGCAAGCCGATGCCTTCGAAACGTAGACGCCATGATCACTGAGCCAGCGCAAGGCCTGAACGTTCTTCATGCCCGGCACGCTGAAATTGAACAGGTACGGGCTGCCGTCTTCGCGGGAGTTCACCACCGCATCGGGAATCTCTTCGGCAATTCGACTGCGCAGATGGCTCCAAAGGCCCCGCACCCTTGCCTCTTCCGCGGCCCTATCGGCGAAAGCGCAGCGAACCGCCTCGGCGAAACCCGCCGCCAAGAATACCGGCTCGGTGCCGGAGCGTAGGCCCTTTTCCTGTCCGCCGCCGAACGCGTTGGTGAACATCTTGGTGCCGCGACGCACGTACAGGGCGCCGATGCCCTTGGGCCCACCGATCTTATGCGCGGAAAGAGAGGCCAGGTCGATGCCCCAGTCGTTGACGGGAACATCGATCTTGCCGAACGCCTGCACGGCATCCACGTGCACCAGGGCATCGGCGGCATAACGGTTGCGAAGCTCTACGATCTCAGGGATGGGGAACCTATAGCCAAGCTCGTTTTGCACCGCCATTACGGTGACCAACGTGGTGGGCTCTTGCAGGAAGCGTTCGCAGGCATCCAGGTCGAAGTTACCGTGCACTGCCTCCACATAGGAAACCTTGCAGTCGCCTTCGCGTTTAAGGCCGCGCACCGAACGGGTAACGGAGGGATGCTCAAGCGCCGAAGTTATAACGCGGCCCGACTCCACTCCGCGAGCAAGCACCGACCCGCGGATTGCCAGGTTGTTCGACTCGGTGCCGCCCGATGTGAAGAAAACCTCGTCGGGCTCGGCGCCGAGCGCACGGGCAACAACGGCTCGGCTTTCCTCGAGCACGGCTTTGGCGCGCTTTCCCAAAGCATGGGTTGAACTGGGGTTTCCGTAATTGGCAAGCTCCCGCATCATCACCTGCGTTACCTGCGGGCGCGGCTTTGTGGTGGCGGCGTTGTCCAGATACACCTCGGGGTACTCGGACTGGCCGCCTACGGCAGAGCCAGACCCTTCGGCCGTTGCGGACACGTGCGAGTTCCGAGGGGCGGCTACGTGGGACGATTCAGCAGGAGGCGTCATTACAGCGTACCAGCCTTACGGGCAGCCTCGACTTCAGCCAAAGCTTCCGGCGGAGTGTGCGCGCAAGTGCCATCGCCGCGATGCACAACCTCGATGGAGTCGCCGGCCTTCACCTGGCCGCCCTCCAAAACCACAGCGAAGATGCCCTCACGCGGGAAGATGCAATCACCCGCCAAATGGTAGATGGCGCAACGCGTATGGCACACCTTGCCTATCTGGCTGATTTCTACCAGCACATCAGGACCAAGGCGCAGCTGCGTACCCAAGGGCAGGTCGAGCAAATCGATGCCTTCGGTGGTGAAGTTCTCGGCGAAATCACCGGCAGAAACCTCCAAGCCCATATCGCGTGCCTTAGCAATGGACTCTTCAGCCAGGAAAGAAACCTGACGATGCCAATCGCCGGCATGTGCATCGTTTTCCAAACCGAAATCGACGATGACGTTTTGGGGCTGTGGGCCTACCGGCTCTTTCTGAACGCCCTTGTGCTTAGAGATGTTGATTGAGGTGATGGTAGCCACGGATGCCTCCCGGTGGGTGAATAATTCTTCCAAATGATAATTCCCGGCCCATTGCCGAACCGGCAGGAAGCGAGCCACGAATCCAAATGTTCCGTTGAACGGTATTCGCTTCTTGCTAAAGAATAATAGCAAGCAAGATGCCCAGGAAAGCGCCGACCCACCACCAGAACCGCCCGCACACAGGAATGAACGGGTGGCCTTCGACAACAGATCCCTATCGGTAGAAGCGCGGCGTTTCCACCTCAAGGCCCAACTCGCGCTGAATGCCGTCCAGTGAAAGCCGGGTAAGCTCGGCCAGCCCACGGTAGAACGGGTGGACGCTCTCCGATTCGACGATGCCCAGGAAATGCGCGGCCCAAGGAAGCAGATGGTTCTGCAGGTAGTCGCTAAGAGCTTCGGGCTTGTTCTGCGAAAGCCAGCCCATCAGGCTGAGCATGGTGCCGATATGGTCTTCGGGTTCGTCGCTTTCACCCTTTGCCACCGTTATGCCGTGGCAACGAAGCCATGACTTAAGCGCGAGGGTGGTAGCACCGAACACCACCATGTCCTTGTCGGTGTACACCGAGCCCCAAGGCGGAGCCACCTTTGCGGCTGGCCCCACGAACAGGCGTCGGTACTCGTCCGCCAAAGCTGGGGCACTCAATCCGCTGGCAAGGCCTTCCTGCATGAGCGAAAGACCCTTGGCCGCCTGAGAGGTTTCGACAAACGGCCAAGCCTCCGCCGCCGCCGGAACATCCAGCTCGCTAATAGCCTGGGCTTCCGGCGCCAGCTTGGATTCGTCGATCTTCGGATCGAAGCTGAAAAACGGACCCAAGGTTCCACCAACAAAGGCAATGCCTGCCAACTGGGAATCACTTACATCGCAGCCCATTTCCCTATCCCCCTCTTCTTCCAAAATATGCAAAAGCGGGAAGGCCGAAGCCCTCCCGCCAAAAGAACCTGCGAAACGCTACAGCGCAATGCCGATCTGCATTCCGTAGAACACCAAACGTGCCAAGAACACGGCGACCGCCAAAAGAACAAGCGCAACCACCAGCACCGGAACCGACGGCAGAAGCTTCACGCTGAAGAAGCCGATGCCGAATACGATAACCGAAAACACGATGAACAGGACGAATGCCCATATCAGGCTACCCGTATTTGCCGCAACATCGACAACCGGGCTTACCGCAGTGGATCCGATAGCGAACAGGCCGATAACCGAAATCAGGGAAATAACGAAGCCCAACGCCAACATGGCAAACAGACGGTTCTCGCCCGAGCCGGAAAGCGCAGCATCGGCGCTATCGGCCAACTGCAGCACCAGCAGCCCCAGAAGCGAGCCGCCGAACAGGCAGAAGCCCACGATGGAAGCCGGGGTAAATGCGTTGTTCCAGGTTGGGATGGTAGGGAGCATATAAGCAGCACCCACCGCCAAAGCGAACACCAAAGCCAACACCGCAAGAACGCCGGTGAAGCCCTTGCGAACCGAATAGCTCATAGACCCGGTAAGCGCCCAGATCCAATACACTACGGCCGCAACCACGAACACGCCGAAAGCCGTGATCTCGTTGGCCATGGGAGTAGCACCCAGCGTGTTGGCCACATTCAGAGCGTTCAAAGGCTGCGTTAGATGCGCGAACGAGGCAACAAGGCCCACGAAAGCCACCAGGAGCGGGATAACGGTGAGCTTGTCGAGCACCTTCAGCTTCGCATCGTCGATGCGGTTGCTAACAAAGGCGATGAACAAGGCGATGAATGCGCCGGCACCGATAGGCGCAAGCGTGGTGAACACCGCCAAAGGGATCTCATGCAATGCGGAATCCATGGTTTATGCCACCTCCTTGGGGTTGCCGACGCGGCCGGTGGTGTCGCCCGGCTCCTTGGCCGCGGCGCTGGCCTTTATCAGCACATGGGGGTCGGTAACACTCGGATCGGGCATGGGGGCAATGCCCCTTACCGCGCCCGGGTGCTTCTTCTGCAGTTCCTCGAACTCGCCGAACTCGATAGCGCGAAGCGGGCATGCGCCGACGCATATCGGCTCCAAGCCCTTGGCCAGTCGGCTGCTGCAACCATCGCATTTCACCGAATGCCCAACTTCCCGATCGACCTTAGGGGCGTTGTACGGGCAGGCCATTGCACAGTAGCCGCAGCCGATGCACTTGGACGCATCCACACTTACCAAACCGGTATCAGGGTCTTTGTGCATAGCGGTTGTGGGGCAGTTGGCCACGCAAGCAGGATGATCGCAGTGCTGGCACGAAGTTGACAGATGGTACACCCACGAGTCGCAGGTGTAGGTTCCGTCAGCCCCCTCTTGCCATTGCCCGCCTTCGTAGTCGTATACCTTGCGGTAAGCGGTTTCCAGGTTCAGGTCGTTGTAGTCTTTGCACGCCATCACGCAGGTTTTGCAGCCGGTGCAGCGCGAATTATCGAAGAAGAATCCATATTGAGCCATGACGCACCTCCTATGCCTTCTTCACTTCGACGATGATGGAATTGCACGGGCCGTTGCCGTGGGCAAGCGGGCTGGGACGATAGGTGGTAAGCGTGTTGATGCACGCCCCCTTGTCCACCTTGTCGCCGTACATTTCCGCCTTATGCCAATGGCCTTGCGGCATGGCAACCATCGAGGGAACGATGCGGCTGGTAACGTGAGCTTCGATACGCACCTCGCCCGCCGGGCTCTTCACGCTCACCGTGTCACCATCGGAAATTCCGCGCGGCTTGGCATCGACAGGGTTGATCCACAGGCGATGGCGGTTGTACTGGTCAAGCTGCTCGATGAACCCGAACGAGGAATGGGTGCGGGCTTTGTCGTGCCAGCCCGAGCAGTACAGCGGGAACTCGCTGGTAACCGATCCATAGCCCTCGATGCCCGGGTCGAACACCGGAATGGGGCTGATTACCTCGCCGTCCTTGAGAATGCGCTTCTCGGCAATTTCGGCCAGAGCCTCGGAGTAGATCTCGATCTTGCCCGAAGGCGTGAACAGCGGGTTTGCCACTGGGTCGTCGCGGAAGTCCTTGAACGCGATGGAGCTCTCGTGTGCGCGCTTGTACACGCCCTGCTCCTTTATCTGTTCCCACGACGGCATCAGCGGGTCGGCCTCAGCGCCGGCCTTGTACAGCTTTTCGGTCCACTCGTCCTGGGTAAGGCCGGCCGTGAACTTGTCCTTCACGCCCAGCTTCTCGGCGATTTCGGCATTCACGTCGTAAGAGGGGCGGCACTCGAACGGGGGCTCCTGGGCAGGGCCACCAACCGTTACGCCCACATAGTACTCGGAATAGCCCTGCGTCGACATGTTCAGCTGCTCTGAGCGCATGGCATCGGGCAGAAGGATATCGGCATAACGGGCAGTATCGGTCATCACGGTGTCCCACACCAAGATGAACTCGCACTTCGATTCGTCGGAGAGAACCTCATGCACCTTGTTGATGTCGCCATGCTGGTTGGTAAGGCAGTTGCCGGCGTAGTTCCACAGGAACTTGATGTTACTGGGAAGACCGTTTTCGGCACCGATGATGGCATCGGTTTCCGGGCGCATCTCGGTACCGTGGTCAACCGCATTGAGCCACTCGTAGGTGCTGATCATAGCGCCGGAAGTGTTCAGTTTCCAATCCTTGTCCTTGGCCGGGATGCTGCCAACCAGGTAATCCACCGGCTCGGCTTCGCGCATGCCGGTGTTGGTGCCCGGCTTGCCGATCTGGCCGGTAAGCAGCGGAAGCATGCACACGGCGCGCGTGGCGCTCTCGCCGTTGCTGTGGCGCTGAAGGCCCCAGCCCTGCACCACGAACATGGTCTTCGCCTCGGCGATCTCCTTCGCGAACGAGCGGATACGATCGGCCGGGATCAGCGTGATGGGAGCGGCCCATTCAGGCGTCTTCTCTACCATGTCGTAGCCGGTGCCCATGATGTAGTCGCGGTACGACTTGTTCTGGCCCTTCGCGGATGCCGGCATGGTCTCTTCGTCGTAGCCTACGCAGTAGGTATGCAGGAAGTCCAAGTCTACCTGGTTGTTCACGATAAGCTCATGGGCTACAGCGGAAACAAGCGCCGCATCGGTGCCGGTTCGGATAGGCAGCCATTCGTCAGTGCTGCCCGATGCGGTTTCGTTCAAGCGGTAATCTACGTGGATGATCTTCGCGCCCGATTCACGCACGCGATTGAAGTCCCAAACCATGTTGGCCCCGCCCATGCGGTTTTCCGCCGGGCTGTTGCCGAACATGATTACCAGGTCGGCCTTTTCTGCCTGGTCCATGGAAGAGGCATGGAAGTTCTCGTACGGGCACATGGCCTCTACGCAGAACTTCTCGGGGTCGTTGGTGGCGTAACCGCCGTACATGAACGGCATCACATACTGATGCATGCCCGTGGAATAGTCGCCGTACGCCGATAAGTAACCGCCCAGGGCGTTCAGCAGACGCGGGTGGTTCTTGCCGGTGCATGAGTACATGCCCGTTGCATAGGGCACGTACACCGCGTCGTTGCCGTACGTATCGATGGTGTACTTCAGCTTGTCGGCGATGGTCTGGATGGCCTCGTCCCAGCCGATGCGCTCGAACTTGCCTTCGCCGCGCTTACCCACACGCTTCATGGGATACTGAAGCCTATCGGGATGGTTCAGCCATTGGCGCATCGAGCGCCCACGCAGGCAGGCACGCGCCTGGAAATCGGCATCGCCGGTATCATCGGTTTCCATGTACTGGATCTTGCCGTCTTTAACGTGCCATTTGAATACACATCTGCCGCCGCAGTTCACGTTGCACTGGCTCCACACGATGGTATCGGGCGTGTCTGCCGCAGCGGGCTCAACTTCACCGAAAACCGACTCGCCTGCCGCCAGCGCACCGCTTGCAGCAGCCAAGGCGCCCAGAGCGCCGGTGGCCTTCATGAACGTACGACGGGTGATGCTTGGCGTCATTTCTTGCATGACAGCCCCCTATCCCCTTTATGTTCGGTGCCGCGCGAAATCAATCCCCTAACGCAGCGGCACCCTGCTTTGTCCCCAAGGGCCAGCAAGGCAAAACCGTCTAAAGCCCTTGTTTGAATTTCATGATAGGCATTCGAAAGCATCGAATATGCATGAATCTAGGGCGAACATGGAATTCTTTATTCTATTTTGAGAACATTTCACCGAATCGAACAATTGCAGACTCCGTACATGCAACAAAGCCAAGCCCTTCGCCAGCAATGCGCAAGACCTGGTGCGCCAATTGCCCTACACTGAACCTCGCAACAGAAGGACAGGAGACCATGCTTTACGAGCCCACCCTGCATACACCGCACCGCCCTAGCCCAGCTGTGCTTTTCGTGGGCCGTCAGAACTCCGGCAAAACCACCCTGCTGGAAAAGGTCATCGAGCGTCTAACCGAACGCGGCTTGGACGTTGCCACGCTCAAGCACCACGGGCACCCGGACTTCGAGATCGACGTACCGGGAAAGGATTCCTGGCGCCACCGCCAAGCTGGAGCACAGAGCACCTGCGTGCTTTCCAGCAGCCGAATGGCACTCACGCGCAACCTGAGCTCAGAAATGAGCTGCTTCGATGCGCTCGAGCTTATGCCCGACTACGACTTGGTTCTTGTTGAGGGGTTTCGCGGCGTGGGGCTTCCTGCCATAGAGCTGTTTAGGGCCAACAATCCCAAAGACCAGGCCGTAGCACCGGCCATGCTGCAGCGCCTGAAGTCGGCCACGACCATGGGCGTTGATCCTGCCGCCGATGCCGCCGTGCGCAACCCGGAAAATCCTGAGCTTCCCGTAGCGCTCGTAACCGACATGGGCGAGCTTGCCCAGGCTGCCGATGCGGCCGGCATACCGGCCTTCGGCTTCGAGGACATAGAGCAGATCTGCCTGTTCGTTCAGGAGCGCTATGCACGGGCGCCGCTCACCATCGCCATCCAAGCGGGCGGCGAATCGAAGCGCATGGGGCAGTCGAAGGCCCGCACCGAGTTTTTGGGCAGGCCGCTTATCGAGCACATGCTCGATGTGGTGGCCGGATTCGCCGACGAACTCATCGTCACCACCAACGAGGCCGAGCAGCTGGCCTACCTGGAACGGCTGCACCCCGGAATCCGTCTTGTTGCCGACATCGCAAACGAACGCGGCGCCCTGCCGGGCCTGCTAACCGCAATTCACCACAGCTCCAGCGACATCGTTGGCGTGGTAGCCTGCGACATGATTGCGTTTCCCACCCAAATGCTGGCACGTGAAGCACTCACCCTGCAAGCAACCTGCGCCGATGCCGTTATCCCCCGCACGGAAGGGTACTGGGAGCCCTTTGCCGGCGTGTACCGTAAAAGCTCTTGCGAGCCAGTGTTGCAGGAGATCGTAGGAACTGGATCGAAGCGCATGCGTGATCTAATTGACCGCATCGACTGCCGGCCGTTCAGTGCGAAGAGCTGGCAGCGCCGCGGGATGATCGACCCCTTCGCGAACGTGAACACCCCCCACGAACTGGCACAAGCAGAAGTCCTGTACCGCGTGTACCGCTAGGGCGAGCAATGGCTACTATCGACCAGGCCATCGGCGCAGCGCAAGCACTTGAGCCAGAGGCCATACTCATCCGCCCGCAATGGTGCACACGGGTACGGAACAACAAGTCAACCTGCTCGAAGTGCATGGATACCTGCCCGCACTGGGCGGTTCTGGCATTCGAGAACAAGGTTGCCATCGACCGCGATGTCTGCACTGGCTGCGGGGCCTGCGCTGCAGCCTGCCCAACCGGGGCGCTTGCCTGCGCCAATCCCGCGCATGGCCAGCTGACAGAGCAGATAGATCGCATCGCAGCAGACCACCAGCAACTGGCTTTCTGCTGCCAAAGGTCGGGGTTGCACGAACACAACGATGCCCGGTTTGTGGAAGTTGGCTGCCTTGGCCAGCTCGACGAGGTTCTTGTTGCCCATGCGGCAACTTGCGACGTCTTGGCCATTGCCCTGGTTGGCGGCAAATGCAGCACCTGCCCCAACCGCGCAGAGCACCTAATAGAATCGTTAATTAGCCGCTGCAGCAAACTGCTCGGCTTCTGGGGGCTGCAGGCAAAGCTCACGCACAAGACCCGGCCGAACATCCAGCACGCGCCCACCGACCCCGGCCAAAGAAGAGCGGCGTTTCAGGATCTGGCGAGCGATGCGAAGCTGATCGCTCTCAAGGCTATGGAGCAATCGCTTCCGGGAAGCAAGGAGCATATGCCAGAAACCTTGGCAGAGATGCTGTCGAGCAGCGAAGGCAGCCTGCCTAAACAGGTACCCCCGCGAACAACCATGCTGCTCAACGACCTGTTCTCGCTTGATCGCCGGCCCGCAAAGCCGTGGGGCACGCGCCTGTTCGCGCAAGTGCGCATAGACGGCAAGGCTTGCACACAATGCGGGAAGTGCGCGTTCTTCTGCCCAACGGGCGCGCTCCAATTCCATGGGCAGCCCGCCAAGCCGGCCGTGATGGGTGTAGAGCCAAAAACGGGGAAATCGTTCCATACCTTCCGCGCCTGCGACTGCGTGAACTGCGGGCTGTGCGCCGACACCTGCCCCGTGCAAGCCTTGGCATTGGAAAACGTGAAGGCTGCAGACCTTTTCGAGCTAGAGCCCCAAAGCCCTTACCTGGGCGATTAGCTCGGGTGTAGCCTTCTTTTCCAGGTTGGGAACGGTAGAGCGGGAGATTATGCCGTTTTCGATGAGCTCTTCCAGCGAATCGCGCAGCACGCGGTTGGCGCATTCGTTCGTTTCCTTTTCGATGCGCCGATACAAGGCGATAAGAGCCTCCGCTTCAGGGGTCAGATGGGAGCCGCGAGCGCCTTGGCGAATGAACAGGCTAATGCCAAGGCCTTCCTCCGTGTTCTTGATAATGCGCCATGCCTTGCTGTAGGCCATGCCCATATCGGCCGCAGCCTTGTTGAGGGAGCCGAATTCCTGCACGCGCTCGCACAGCTTAACCACGCCCAAACCGAGCCCAGGGCTATGGCCGGGACTGGCCTTGGACTTGATGAAAACCTTCACGTCGGCAGATAACTCATCGCTGCGCATACCGCTCACCTCATTTCCCGTCTGCTGAGCCTTTTTTACCTTAAATCTGGGCCGATAACACTGATGAATCGAATTATTCTCGATAAAGGATAATTTTTATTAGGAGAAAGGATCCACATGTCCGTTACCGCAAAAATGAAGAGGCTTGCGGCTGCGTTCGCAGCAGTCGCTTGCTGCGCCTGCCTGGCGGTAGCCCTTACCGGCTGCCAGCAGCAGGAAAAGAAAGAGGAAGTTCAGCTTCAGGTGTTCGCTGCCAACTCCCTTTCCAAGGCAATGGAAGAAGTTCAGCAGGCCTACATCGAAGACGGTCACAGCAACGTTTCCTTCGCCGACACCCAGTACAAGGCTTCTGGCGAGCTGAACGAGATGCTTGGCGCCGGTTCTTACGCCGACCTGCTGATCTCTGCCTCCAAGGGTTCCATGGACACCGCTGTCAAGGAAGGCTACGTGGACGAGAGCACCCGTACCGACATGTTCAAGAACGACCTGGTCATGGTTGCCAAGGAAGGTTCCGGCCTTTCCAATGTCACGCTTGACGACATCAAGAGCGGCAAGTACTCCATCTGCGTAGGCGACGACTCCGTGCCTGCAGGCAACTACGCTGCACAGTCCCTTTCCACCATCGGTGTGTACACCCCCGCAGCTGATGAAGCTGGCAAGACCGGCAAGGAGATCTCCGGCAAGGGCGGCACCTACTCCACCGACCTGAAGGTTGTTACCGACACCTCCGTCGGCAACGTTTGCAAGCATGCCCAGTCTGGGGACGTTGACATCGCATTCGTGTACACCTCCGACGTATATCGCTTCGGTGGCGTAGAGATCGTTGGCACCGTTCCTGGCGATACCCACAAGAACATCGTGTACCCCGGCGCCCTTACCAAGGACTGCAAGAACGTTGACGCAACCAAGGAATTCCTTGATTGGTGCCTGAACAACGACAAGGCAAAGGAGATTTGGCAGAAGTGGGGCTTCGAGCTCGCATAGCGCCAAACGCGTAAGCCAATGCGCAGCCTACAGGGGATGGGGGCCAGCCGGCGCCCGTCCCCTCATTTTCCGATACGGCACCTTTGCGGAGGTTAGTACATGTTAGTGAAACGAATAGCGGCAAGCCTTGCCTTAACGCTTGCCTTGGGGCTTGGCCTTATGCCTGGCCTGGCTTTTGCCGATGATGCCTTGGGGGATGCCGACACCCCGAATGCGCCGAAAGCCGCCAGCACCCAAAGCACCTCTACCGCTTCCAGCGATTCCGGCAACGAAGAGGGCAGCAAGGTTACCGTATCGGAAGATGCAACCAGCGCGAAGATCGAGGGAGAGAACTTCGCTGTCACCGATTTCTCCCGTGCGCAAAAAGGCTCGAACCGTGCCATCGACGGCACCTACTACGGCTACTCGTACCTGGTTACCAAAGATGGCGGCACCGGCAGCTTCATGCAGCTTATCGCCTGCGACAAGTTCGCAGTTGCTTACATCCCCACCGAGTTGTGCCAGAAACTGGGGCTTGACCTTGATTCTGCCAGCGACCAGGCGAAGATCAAAACGTACCTGTGCACGCTAGACGATGAATCAGCGGCAGGCTCCACTCCCCTTTCACGCATCAGCACCTGGTACTTCACCAGCGAAACCGCTTACGCCATCGACGCTGTGAGCTTCCGCTTCGACCAAGACGTGAACGGTGCGGTGTACGCAAGCGTAGTCGGCACCGACGGCAGCGACCTTACCGACAGCGACAACCCCAATTACTTCAAACCCACCTTCGCCGACTTCGCCAAGCTGACCCCTGCCAGCGAGGTAACCGTGAACGAGGCGGCAACCGGCATTGCCGCCATGGGCAAGTTCCTGGCCGAGCTTGACTGGAGCCCGCTGTGGGTAACGCTCAAGACCACCGGCGTGGCCATCGTCATCATCTTTTTGCTGGGCTTGCTGGCCGCCTACTGGTGCCTGCATCTTTCGCAGAAGGCGAAGAACGTGGCCGATAGCATCTTCACCATCCCCATGGTTCTGCCGCCTACCGTCTGCGGTTTCATCCTGCTGTACCTGTGCGGGCGCAACACCGCTTTCGGCAGCTTCTTCATCGACATCGGGTTCCCGCTGATCTTCAGCTGGCCGGCAACCGTTATCGCCGCGGTGGTGGTGGCGTTCCCGCTGATGTACCGCAGCGCGCTGGGCGCCTTCGAGAACCTTGACCCCAACATGCTCGACGCAGCACGCACCCTTGGCTGGAGCAATGCACGCATTTTCGTGAAGCTGATGCTGCCCCTTTCCTGGAGTTCCATCGCCGCCGGCACCGTGCTTTCCTTCGCCCGCGCTCTGGGCGAATTCGGCGCCACCCTTTTCTTGGCCGGCAACTACTTAGGGATCACCCGCACCATCCCCATCGCCATCTACTTCGAATGGATGAACGGCAACGACGGCGTTGCCTGGTTCTGGACCGCCATCGTAATCGGCTTCAGCTTCCTGGTTATCCTGTTCATCAACCTTTGGAGCAGCCGCACCACCAAATACCGCAAGGGAGCCGAAAAATGAGCCTCTCCGTGAACATAAAGAAGCACTTCCCCACCTTCACGCTTGATGTGATCATCGATGCGCAGGACGAGACTTTGGGCTTTTTGGGCGAATCCGGCTGCGGTAAGAGCCTAACCATGCGCTGCATCGCCGGCATCGAAACACCCGATGAAGGACGCATCGTGGTGAACGACAAGGTGTTCTTCGAGCGCGAAGCGGGCAAGAAGCCCAGTGTGAACCTGACGCCGCAGGAGCGCAAAACGGCCCTGCTGTTCCAGAACTACATGCTGTTCCCCAACCTCACCGTTGCCCAGAACGTGGCTGCGGGCATCGACCGCAAAACCCCCAAGGATAAGCGCGATGCCCAAGTGGCAAACGAGCTGCGCCGCTTCGGCCTGGAAGGGTTCGGAGAGCGCTACCCCAGCCAGCTTTCCGGCGGGCAGCAGCAGCGCGTTGCCCTGGCGCGCATGTTGGCCGCGAAGCCCGATATCCTCATGCTCGACGAGCCGTTTTCCGCCTTGGACGCGCACCTGAAAGGCGTGCTTGAGCAGAACCTTTCCAGCCTGTTCGAAGCATTTCACGGAACCGTGCTGTACGTGAGCCACGACATTGACGAGGCGCTGCGCTTCTGCGACCGCATCGCCGTGGTAGACCATGGCCACGTAATGGAGGTGAGCACCGGCAATGAACTGGTAAACAACCCCCAAAGCACCGCCAGCATCAAGCTCTCCGGCTGCAAGAACTGCACTCCCGCCACACGAACCGGCGAGCACAGCGTGTTCCTGCCTGCATGGGGCATAACCGTGAACACCCAGGCAGCCGTTCCTGAAAGCGTTAAGTGCCTAGGAATCCGCGCCTTCTTCCTGGAACGGGCGCAGGCCAACGACCCGAATGCCTACCCCGTTCGCGTGGTGCGCACCAGCGATTCGCGCTTCGACCGCTCCGTCCTGCTGGAATTCCTGGAGCGCGGCGCAGGGGCAGATGCCGAGGTGAGCCAAACCGAAAACGAGATGGCCTACCTGGAACAGCACCTGTTCTGGCGCGTAGACAAGCTGAAGGTTCCCGAAAACGAGCTGCCTGTGAAGGATGAAGAGCTGTATATCCGCATTCCCGAGGGCAAAACGTACCTGGTAAGCAAATAGGCCAACCGCCAATGAGATAATCCGATAACAGGACCCTCTGACCACCCGATAGCGAGAGGGCCCCGCCGCCACTAGTTCCCCTCACCGAAACCGAAGGGGCGCGCACTGGGGAAACCGCCCTTATTGGAATATCTTGGAAGAGCAGCATAGGAAAGGAGGCACGGTGAAAGACGGATACGGACGCGGGATAGACTACCTGCGCATCTCGCTCACCGACCGGTGCAACCTTCGCTGCGTGTATTGTATGCCCGAACAGGGAGTTGTTTCCCTTCCACATGAGAGCATCCTGCGCTTGGAAGAATTCGAGCGCGCTATCGGCTGCGCCGCAGAGCTGGGCATCAAGCACATCCGCTTCACCGGCGGCGAGCCTACCGTTCGCAAGGGGCTGGTTGGGCTTGTGCAGCGCACCGCCAACACTTCGGGCATCGAAAGCGTAGCGCTTACCACCAACGCCACGCTTCTTCCCGGCATGGCTGCCGATCTTAAGACCGCCGGGCTTTCTCGTGTGAACATTTCGCTCGACACGCTCGATGAAGATCAATATCGATTCATCACGCGGCGCGGCAGCCTCTCCGATGCGCTTGCAGGCATCGATGCCGCCTTGGATTGTGGCTTAGCACCCGTAAAGCTGAACACGGTAGTGGTCCGCAGCCTAAACCAAGACCTTCTGGCGTTTGCCAAGCTCACCTTGGATGCGCCGCTGCATGTGCGCTTCATCGAGTACATGCCGGTGGGCCACGACGAGGATTGCGGCGGCTGCGGCTGGGGAATCGACGATGTGGTTCCCGCGGCCGAGATCTTGGAAACTATAGACCGCAAAGCACAAGAGCTGGGCCTGGGCCACCTGAAGCCCGCCGAAGACGGCAAGCCCACCGGCTGGGGCCCTGCCCGCTACTACCGCCTGCCAAATGCCGAAGGCACCATCGGCGTTATCTCGGCGATATCCAACCACTTCTGCGGCTCATGCAATCGGTTGCGCCTTACCGCCGATGGGAAGATAAAACCCTGCCTGTTCAGCGACCAGGAATACGATCTGCGCGCTGCACTGCGTGGCGGCACTGACGAAGATGTTCGCGCCGTGTTCGAGGCTGCCCTGGCCGACAAGCCCAGCGGGCACGAGCATCGAGTCGGAACGAAGCGTATGATGAGCCAAGTGGGCGGATAGGCGCTTCGAGCGATGTTGCGGCAGACCGATGGCCAATACATAAGCAGCACCCTGCCAACGCCGCCTGGCAACCCGCAAACCACAACGATTCGAACCCGCACTCCAAGCACGCACATTCCCGCACCAAAGGAGCAACTATGCCGAACCTGACCCATATCGACGCCGAAGGCGATGCCCGCATGGTAGACGTTTCCGCAAAGGCGGAAACAAAGCGAACCGCCGTCGCGGAAGGATTCGTTTCGATGCAGCCAGAAACGCTACAGGTCATCGAATCGGGAACCGCGAAGAAGGGCGATGTTTTGGCCGCCGCGCGGATTGCGGGTATTATGGCCGCCAAACAGACCAGCAGCCTGATTCCCCTCTGTCACCCGTTGGCGCTCACCAAGGTAGAGGTGAAATGCGCCCCGCAGCACGCCGAGGAACGCGATGACGGTCGCTGCGGCATCCATCTAACAGCCACCTGCTCGCTCGTTGGCAAAACGGGCGTGGAAATGGAAGCCCTTACCGCCGTAAGCGTTGCCGGCCTTACCGTCTACGACATGTGCAAGGCGATAGACCGCGGAATGGAAATCGATGCCGTGCGACTGCTCCACAAAGAAGGCGGCAAAACCGGCACCTGGGACAGGGGCTAGAACCTCGGCGTATTCGGCATGCGGAACCGGGGCTTCACGATCTCACGGCGGATGCGCTTGAAGGCAGCGGCCTCCCCTTCTTCGGCAACCCAGGTAAGCATGCGCTCGAGCAGGATGCGGGTGTCGTTGTGCATCAGGATCTCGCCCTTGCAGCTCTGCTCCAATCGGAAATACTCCAACGCACTTGCATCCGAGTAGGCGCTTCCTTGGTACACCTTGCTTGCCGCCATGCGGTCGCACAGCATCTCTACCACATAACGGGTGGGCATAGGCTTGCCCTCGAAGTTCGCATCGCGGTTGCCGCGCATGTCGATCCAATACTCGTAATGATGGCGGTTGCGGCCTTTATGATGCAGCCAGGCCGTCGAATAGCCCAGCTCCCCGCGCTCTGCGGTGTTAGGGCTCCTATCCCCTTGGAAGTAGAGGACGCCCACGCGGAATTCGGTCCAAGCGAATTTCGATAGGTCGTGCGTAATGCCCTGCTTGTACAGGCCAACCTTGAAGCAATGCTTCAGCACCAACGCTTTGTGGTGGTTGATGGTGCAGAAATGATGCCAGCCGTTAGCCAACAACCCCATTCAGCATTGCCTCCAATCGAATCAACAACAGAATGCGCATCCCGCGAGCGGTGCGCACTGCTCCATCTTATCCCGAAAGAACCTGCAGCCACCGAAAAAGAACGCTCCTCGTCCGGCTCCGAAATGAGTATCTGATTGGAAAAACCATAAACGCCTTCCCGAAAAAGTCGCGGAATAAAACATTCATTTCGTGAGTGCCGAAACTATCGCTAGAAAACTCCCGGGATTTTCATAACTGCCTCGAAAAAAGTCCGGGCAATTAGCTTTTGCTCGCAGAGCTAGCAGAACATGTTCGACTATGTATGGTTGATTTCTCGTATGCGCCACTCGGCCGCTCATCAGCAGAGATGACTCGCAAAACGAATTTCATTTGGCATGATGCAAGAGAGACGCTCCTTATCATAAAATGCCAATTTGTCATTTCGAAATGCGGCGCAATGCCGCTTCCGCGCATTGGTTTGGAAAGGCAGCTTCATGGCCACTTTGGGATACGGACTTTGCCTCATACTCTCTGTTCTCGTCTTGGTAGGCATCGCGGCGCGCAATTACGAGAACATCAATATCCATGCCATCGTCATTTTGGTGTTGATTCCGCTGGTGGTGCTGGGTTACTGGCTTAAGAGCCGCGTCACCACACCAGAAGGCGCCGAGCTGGCCATGTGCTTCATCTACCTGGATTCCACCGCCATGATGGTGATAACCATATTCGCCATGCTGCATTCCTTTGGCTTCAAGGTGAACCCCGCTATCAAGATCATCGGCTACGGTTTGGCATTTGCCCACGCGCTCATGGTGTGGGCCTCTTTCGGCACGGGCATGTACTATGCAAGCTTCGAGGTCACGCAAACGGCACTTGGCAGCGTAAGCAAAGCAACACCAGGCCCACTGAAGAGCGTGCACAATATCTATCTGGCGCTTACCATGGCAGCCATCATCGGCGTGCTGATCTACGCGCATTTCAAGAAGGGCACGCACTCCAGGCGCATGCTCTACAACTACTCTGTCGTGGCCATGCTGCTGGTACTCATCTATGCGGTGGAAACCGTGCTTGACGTGGACTTCACCATGCTGCCGTATCTATACACCGCATGTGGCATCGGCATCGCGCTGTCCTACGACCGCATGCACTTGCACGACATCTCCTGCATACTCTCGCAGCAGCAGAAGTACCACGGCAACAGGGCGTTCATCGTGCTTGGCATGGACCAACGCTTCCTCAGCTGCAACAACAAAGCCTACGAGCTGCTCCCGTTCCTTAAAACGCAGGTTGTGGACGAGAAGCTGCCGGCCGAGCACTCAGCTTTTGCCGAGATGATCGAGCGTTACCTCGCAGACGGGACGGATTCGCTCAAAGTCAAAAGAAACGAGCGAACCTTCATCTGCGAAGTCTCCCCTATCGCCATGCGGAAAGACGGCCGCAAGCAAGGCTATCTTTTCGACCTGCGCGACGCGACGGAAGAACAAAAGGTGCTGGATGTTATGTCCAGGTACAACGAGACGCTCAACGCCGAGGTCAAGCAAAAGACGGAAACCATCATCGATATGCAGCGCAAGATCACCGTTGGCATGGCTAACATCGTGGAGAACCGCGACGGGAACACCGGCGGCCATGTAAAGAGAACGAGCGATGTGATCGGCTACCTGGTGGACGAGGCCGTGGCCCAAGGCGTCATGGAAGGCAGCGAAGAGTTCGCCATAGACATCGTACGGTCTGCCCCACTGCATGATTTGGGCAAGATCTCCATCGACTCGAGCATTCTGTGCAAACCCAGCCGCCTCACCGACGAGGAATATCAGATCATGAAGATGCACTCCACCACGAGCGGCGAAATGGTGAATATCCTGCTGGAAGGCGTGGAGTACGAGCACTTCGTGAAGGCGGCATTCAACATCGCGCGCCACCACCACGAGCGCTGGGACGGCAAGGGTTACCCCGACGGCCTAGCCGGCGAGGAGATACCCTTCGAGGCGCGCATCATGGCCATCGCCGACGTCTACGATGCGCTGGTGAGCAAGCGCTGCTACAAACAGCCTATGAGCTTCGAGAAAGCCAAGCAGATCATGCTCGAGGGCATGGGCACGCAGTTCGATCCGCACCTGGAGAGTGTTTTCCTGGGCTGCGTGGACAAGCTTGAGGACTATTACCGCAAGGACTACGAAAAGCACGAAGATGAAGAGGCTGAGCTGGTCGGACAAGATTAGCGCTCAGGCGAATTAAGCCCTGATGACCCCCAGGTCAACTTAACGTGTAAGCGTGACCGCGACTGAGGCCCGTAGTCAGGTCGATTCTGCAACCCTTATCACGGCACGAAAAAGGCGGCTGCCGGAAAACGACAGCCGCCTTGGAGATCAGGGCGTGTAAATCTGCTTGCTAGCTGCGCCTTCTCCTTGCGGAGACGATCGCGGCGGCAAGTGCCGCTGCGCCCAGGATGGCAGGAGGCCAGGCGGCCGCAGAGGCGTCGCCAGTGCGAGAGACCTGGGACTTGCTGGAGCCTGTGTCATCGTCCGATTCGCCCGTATCGCCGGCGGGCTTGCCGTCGGCCGAGTCGGCTTTATTGCCGTCTGTCTTACCGTCGGCCGAATCACCCTTACTGCCATCGGGGACCTCGGCCTTCTTGGCAACCACGGTCTCGGACTGCTGGATTTCCTTGGTGGCGGCCGCATCGACGAAGTACTTGCCGCAATCGGGGCAGTACCAGTACTCGATGTTGCCATCGGCGGTAGCGGTGGCGGCCTTTGCCTCAACGTGAGTCAGTGCTGCGTGGTTGTCGGGGTCCACCTCGCCGTAGGGCTGGCCGCAGTCGTCGCAGACGGCGCGGTCGATACAAATGGCGGTGCCGCCGTGGCATTCGGCCGTCTCGATGGAATCGTCGTACTCGCACGCATGCGTATGCGTACCGTCGCCATTGGAGGACCAGGCACCCCAGGTGTGGCCGTTGTTGACGGTGAGCTTCAGGGTGGTGGCGTTGCCGGCTTTGTCGGTGGCAACAACGGTCTGCTCGCCTTCGGCGGGCTGCACGGTGAACGTGAACTCTGCCGGGGCATCGGCGGCAAGCGCCATAGCCGCACCTTCAGCAGGGTAGATCACTTTGTCGTTAACGGTCACCTTGTCGAGGTTCGCATCGGACACGGTAAGCGCCACTGCGCTGCAGTAGGTATTGCCGTCCTCCGCTCCCTTGATGGTGGGTGCGGTCTTATCGATCTTGTAATCAAGCTTAACGGCCTGGGAGATGTAACCCTCGGCCACGTTCTTCGCGTAGAAGGTCAGGGTACGCACACCCTCGTCGGAGCAGGTCAGGCTATCTTGCCAATCCCCATCTGCCGTGTTGGTAAGGCAGACCTTCCAGCCCTCTGCCGCGGTAACCGTGAAGTCCTGGTTAGTCCAGTCCGTGGTGGTCGTGGCGTACTCCTTTCCGGTCGCGTTGTAAGCGTTGATGTTCGCCGTGATGCCGCTCGGCTGCACCAGCGTGTAGTTGCCCGCATCTGCGCCAGAGATGGAAAAGTCGGTAAAGCTGATGGCGATATCCTCACCCACAACCACACTGCTAAAGGTCGGCGTGCCGTTCGTCAGCGTCACGTTGTCGCCGGCCATCGTACCGCTCAGCTCCGGCTCACCCTCAAAACTCGCCGTGTTCTTCCCGTCGTAAAGCTTGTCCGCCACGGCAACCTTCACCGTCAGCTCCGCAGGCGTGATATCCGCCTTCAGGTTGCCGGGCTGCTCTTTCAGCGTGTAGTTCCCCGCGGCTGCGCCGCTCAGCTCGTATTCACCGGCAAGGGTCACGGGCTTGTTCTTCCCGGCATCCTTGTTGTCGAAGCTCGCCGTCACGCCGGTAGTGTCGAGGGCAACGTCGTCATCGCCCACAACGCCAGCCTTGTCCAGCGCCGCATCCACAGTCGCATCGGTCTTGCCATCGTAGGTCTTGTCCTGCGCTGTGGCGGTGACAGTCAGGGGAGCCTTGGCGATTTCGAAGGTGCACATGGCGAAGCCGGCGTACTTGGCGTTGCCGTCGGGGACGGAGACGACCATCAGGTAGGTGCCCGCCTTGGCCGGGGCGTCGGCGCTCCCCTGCCCCTGCTCGTCGTAGTAGGTCACGTCAAGGCTGCCGACCTCGACCTTGTCGCCCTCGACGGAAATTGAGGGCGCCTGGGCCTTGCCATCATAGGTGAACCAGTCGCCCGTGAGGTCGATCGTCACCTGCTTCTTGTCGGCGACCTTGACGGCGACCGAGATCTCGTAGTCCTCGTAGTTGGCGCTGGTGACCTTGGCCTTGACGGTCGCAGTCTTGCCCTCTATCGCGCTGTCTTTGAGCTTGTACGTCAGGAAGCCGGCGACGATGCCCGCGCTGTCGATGATGCCGCCATCGTCCTCGACGCTCACCGCGGCCGAGCCGCCAGGGACGACGTAGACCCGGCAGCTGCCCTGCTCGCCGGCCTTGCGGGAGTCGCTCACCGCGTACCCTGTGGTTTTGGCCTTCTTGATGGAGGCGGGCTGAGACCCCTCAGCGCTGTTGAGGGTGTAGTTCTTGGCGGTTGCCGTGTCCTTCAGGGCAACCGAGAAGCCCACCTTTGTGGCCGAGGCGACGTCCGCAGAGTCGAACGCTGCACCCGTCACCGTGTAGTCCGACCCGAAGGCGAGCGACTCGCCATTGACCAGCCCCTCGAAGCTCACGGCCGTGACCTTCGCGTCGGTCGTGCCGTCGTAGGTCTTCTCCGCTACGGTCGCGCCCGTGATGGTGAGCTCCTTGCGAGCGATGGAGAAGTCGGCTGTGGCGACAGCCTCGGTGTAATTGCCGTTCGCCGGGAAGGTCGCTTTAATGGTGTAGTCGCCGGCTGCGCTGGGCACGACCCCGGTGTAGCTGTCGTCCGAGGCGCCCTTGGCCTTGTACAGGTACGTCACATTCTCGGTGCCGTTGGTATCGCTCTTCGCGGTCGGCGTCTTCGCGGCCTCGCCGTAGGTCCAGCCGTCGAGCGCCACCGTGCCCGAGCCGGCGGCCTGGGAGATCGACGCCTGGGCCGTGACCTTATCGGGCAGCCTGTAGTTGCCGGCATCGTCGCCTGCCAGCTTCAAGCCGGTGACGGTGACGGCCTTATTGTCGCCGACATCTTTAGTATCAAAGGTGGCCTTCATGTCGCTATTGTCCAGCGTCACGGCATCGCCCGTGACGATGTCACTCTCCGTCAGCGTCACGGTCGCCTTGGCATCGATCGTGCCGTCATATGTCTTGTTTTCCGCCTTGACGGTGACGCTCAGCCCCTTGGCCGTGATGGTAAACGGCAACTTGGAGGCACCAAAGACAACGCCGTCGCGCTCGTAGGTCACCACAAGCTGGTACTCGCCCACGTTCTTGGGCGCCTGGTTGTCAGTGATGTCGGCGTAGCCGTCGCCATCCTTCTCCTGCCAGGTATAGATCAACGCCGCGCCGCGCACGGTCTGGGAGACGGTCGCGCTTTCAGCGTTGTAAGCTGCGGCAAGCCCGTCGTAGACCTTGGACTTGGCGTCTCCGCCGCCCATCTGGTCGCCGCCCTCAGAAGACAGCAACTTAACACCAGAGATCTCAACCGTCTTAGCCGAGAAGTTCAGTCCGGTCTTCTCGCCGTTCTCAACCAGCTCGTAGCCGTCGTCGTCGCTAGTAAAGACGTCGGTGCTCACAGAGCCGGCCACGGCCTGGGCACCGCCGGCGGGGTTCACCGCGCAGACGCCCACGCGCGACTCGGCGTCAAGGCTCGCGCCTTCCTCTACTGTAATTACCTCGTAGTTAAGGCGGACGTTGTCATCGGCGGCCTGCTCGCCGTCGCCCGCCTTGTTGCCGGTGATGCTCACCTTGCCGGACAGCTTGAGCTCGCTGTCGTTGTACACGCCACCGCCGTAAGAACCCGCAGTGTTACCGCTTATGGTGCCGCCGGCCACCGCAAAGGTGCCCTCATTGTAGACGCCGCCGCCGCGATAAGAGCCGGTATTCTCGGCAACTGACCCGCCGGTCAAGGTAAACAAGCCACTGTTGTACACGCCACCGCCGTAATAGCCGGTGTTGCCGGCAACAGAGCCGCCGTTCATCGTAAACGCACCGTCGCTGTACACGCCGCCGCCCACATAGTCGGAGCCGTCGTCGACTTTGTTGCCAGCAATCGAGCCGTTCCAAAGGGTCAGAGCGCCCTCGTTGGTGATGCCGCGACCCGTCGCGTCGGTGGCATGAGTGATCTTGCCCGCGGCATCGCCCGTATTACAATCGGTGATGGCGAGACTTGCACCAGCGGCGACCTTGATGGCTTCGCTGCCCGCGGGGCCGGTAATGCTCTTGCCGTTGAGGCAGAGGTTAACGTTGTAGGCGCACTTCCAGGTTGAATCGAGGGCAACGTTGCCCATAAGGTAATAGCTGCCGTCCGCGGTGATTTCGCTCAGGCTCGAGATAGCCGTGAAGTCACAGTACGCATGCAGCGGCTGACCCTCGGAGTCCTTCTCTTCACAGCTGGAGCTGCCGCAAATGTAGTGACCGTGGTTGTAGAGCTGTTTCCACTTGAGGTCGTTCCCGTCCTTCACAAGCTGGTACTTCGCGCTGTCGCTGGTAAAGACGCCGGTATCCGTCGAGCCCTTCACGCCATAGGGAGTGGTGTCGATGCTGTTAAGCGAGATGCCCACACGCGACGCCGCATCAAGGGAATTCGCGTCATCGACCGCAATCCACCCAGCACTGAGATAGACGTTGGCCGCACCGTTATTGTTGACGTTGCCGGTGATGTTCACCTTGCCCGAAACATTGAAGGTGCCGATGTTATACACGCCGCCGCTGTCATTGATGTGGCTCGAATCCGTCTTATTGCCCGTAATCGAGCCGCCGGACATGTTGAACGTGGCGCCGTAATGGTTGCAGACGCCGCTACCATACATTGCGGTGTTGCCCGTAATGGTACCGCCAGACATATTAAAGGTACCGGCGTTATATACGGTGCCATAGTAGCTGTTGACCATGGTGTTATCGGCAATGCTTCCGCCGCGCATGTTGAACACGCAGTTGCTGGCGTTGTACACGGCAACGCCGCGGGTAGCGGCCTTATTGCCACAAATCGAGCCGTTCCAAAGGGTAAGCGTGCCCTCATTTGCGACGCCGCTGCCCATCTCGCCGCTCTTGTGGGTGATCTTGCCAGCAAAGTCGCCACTGTAGCAATCGGTGATGGCTAGGCTCTTGTCTTCGGCAACCTCAATGACGTCTTTCTCGCTTGCACCGTAAATCGTGTGCCCGCTCAGGCACAGGTTAACGTTGTAGTTGCACTTCCAGGCATCGTCGGCAAGAGTAACGTCGCACAGCAGGTAGTAGTTACCGTTCGCGGTAATCTGGTCTAGGCTAGAGACACCCGTCCACTCAAGCTCTTTGCCGTGCTCGGAATCCGTGCAGCCGGTCTCGCCGCAAATCTTGTGCTTGTCGGCATGCGTCTTAACAGCAAGCTTCAAGGAACTTTCTTCAGAGTCCGACACCACAACATAGGACGAATCGTCACTAAAGAAACCGCTGGCAGAAGCCACACCCGTCACTACCGTGGGGCTGGAATCTCCCCAAGTCGCAACGGTGATACCGACCTTTGCCGTATCAGAGACGGACTTGCCTTCCTCAACGGTAATGGCATTCCCACCGTAGAGACAAACATTGCTGGCTGCGCCATCCGCCATGTTGTCGCTAATCGTGACATCGCCCGAAAGGTTGAACGTGCCGGCGTTATACACGCCGCCGGCTTTCGAGGCGGCGGAGTTGCCGGTGATGCTGCCGCCGTACATGTTGAAGGTGCCGTTGCTGTACACACCCGCGCCTTGGTTTGCGCCTTCGCCGTCAGCCACGTTGCCGGTAATCGAGCCGCTCCACAGGGTAAAGGTGCCAAAGTTGCTGACGCCCCTGCCTGTCTCGTCGCCCTTGTGGGTGATCTTGCCGGAGCCCTCTTGGCAATCGGTGACGGTCAGGCTGGCGCCGTCGCTAACCTCAATAACGTCCTGACCGTTAGCCCCGGTAATGGTCTTACCGTTAAGGCAGAGGTTAATCTGGGCGGTCACGTTCCATGTCGAGGAGAGCGTCACGTCATTGGTCAGGTAGTAGTTGCCCGCCGTCGAGGGGAGGCTGTCGGTGCTATCCCATACCGTCCAGACCTCGTCGCTGTGCCCCTCGTCATCGCAGGCGGCCTTGCCGCAAACCGCATGGTTATGCTGGGCCACCAGCTTCAAGCCGCCGTTGCCGTCGTTGATCAGGTCATAGCCGCCACCGTCGCTCGAAAAATTGGTTGCTCTCGTCACGCCAGTCACAACAGTGTAGTTCAAGTTGGAGTTCGCAGCCGTGATACCAATGTGCGCCTTGCTAGAGAGGGTCCTATCCTTCTCGACCGCAAGGGTCTTGCCGTAGGGAAGGTAAACGTTGTTCTCTGCGCCATCGTCGGCGCCGTCGAGCTTGTTGCCGCTGATGTACGCGTCGCCGTAGACGTTAAGCTTACCGTTGTTGTACATGCCGCCGCCAAAGCCGCTGGTCGTGTTGCCGGTAATGCTGCCGCCAATCATGTTGAAGGAGCCGTCGTTGCGCACGCCAGCACCGTACAAAGCCGAGTTGCCGGTAATAATGCCGCCGTACATGTTAAAGACGCTGGTACGGCCGTCGTTGCGCACGCCGCCGCCATACTCGTACGAGTTGCCGCAGATCTTGCCGTTCCACAAGGTGACGGTACCGAAGTAATTATCGATACCGCGGCCCCACTCACCGGCGGCATGGGTGATCTTGCCCATCTCGTCGCCGGTATGGCAATCGGTGATGACCAGGGACGTCTTGGGATCAACCTCGATGACGTCCTTGCCATCTGCGCCGGTGATCGTGTGACCGTTGAGGCAGAGTTTGATGCTGTCCGAGCACTCCCACGTATCAGAAAGGGTTACGTCGCTCGTCAGATAGTAGTTACCGGCCTTGGTAGGAAGGCTGGTCGTTCCTCTCCACCTCTCCCACGTCAATGAATCGCCATGGGAGAAAACAGTGCAGCCGTCCTCGCCGCAGATACGGTGGGCATGTGCAGACGCTGCAGTTAGTACCAGGTTGCCGTCATCGTTGGACTCCAGCTTGTAGGCGGCGTCGTCGCTTTCGAAGACCGCCGTGTTGGTCGAGCCGGTCACGACGACGGGATCGGTCACATCGTTGTTCGCCGTGATGCCGACCTTCGCATCAGAGCCAAGGGCGCCCTCTGCGACCTTAATGGTCACGCCGCTGCTCCCACTTGAGTCGTCTGAAATCTCCAGGTAGACGTTGTTATACACGTCGCCGCTCTTGTTGCCCGTAATGACCACGTCTCCAGAAAGGCTAATTGGCTCGCCGGCGTAAAGGCCACCACCGTTGCCGCCCTCAAGCGTACTGTTGCCCGTGATGCTGCCGCCAGACATCGTGAAGGAGTCGAGGTTCTCTACGCCGCCGCCGTTTTTGGCGGTGTTCCCAACGATCTTGCCCCCGTGCATGGTAAACGTGCCCTGGTTAGAAACACCGCCGCCACCAGGGCTGATAACGCTGACGCTGTTTATTGCAGTGTTCCCTTGGATGCTGCCGTTCCACAAGGCGAGCGTGCCGTAGTTTTCGATGCCGCGGCCCTTCACGCCCGAGTTATGGGTGATCTTGCCTACCTTGTCGCCGGTCTGGCAATCGGTGATGGCAAGACTTCCCTCGGCTTCGACCTTGATGGCATCTTTTCCGTCGGGGCCGGTGATCGTGTGGCCGTTGAGGCAGAGCTTGACGTCGCCGGTCACAACCCAGGTATCGGTGAGGGTCACGTCCCTCTCAAGGGAGTAGTTGCCTGGCTCGGACGGTAGGCTAGTGCGGTACGCCCACCTGGTCCAGGTCAGCGAACTGCCGTGGGAGCTGGGATCGGTGCAGCTACTCTCACCGCAAACCGCGTGGGAGTGGTCGGGATACATAACCAGCTTAAGGTTGCTCCCGTTTGGATTGAGCCCATAGTTGGGGTCGTCGCTGGTGAATGCGCTGGTGTCCGTCGAGCCAATCACGGCATCGTAGTCGTACTTATTCGCGCTAATGCCTATACTCGAAGTGGTAGCAAGGTCTCCATTGACCTTGAGGTAATATCCGCTGTAAAGATAGAGGTTGTTGTCCCGGCCATTCTTATCGGTATTGCCGGCAATGGACACGGAGCCAGATAGCTCAAATTTGCCCTCGCAAAATACGCCACCACCACTTGTCAAAGCAGTATTGCCGGTAATACTGCCGCCGGTCATGGTGAACTTGCACCTGCTGGCATATGGCTCGCCATAATTGGACACACCGCCGCCGTATTCAGCCGTGTTGCCCGTGATGCTGCCGCCGGTCATGGTAAAGGTGCCCTCATCATTGTAGACAATGCCCTTACATCCCTGGCTACCATCGTTCCCAAAGATCTTGCCGCCGCGCATATTGAACTCACCAGCGTAGTTCGCAACAGCGACGCCGCTGGAAAAATTACTGCCGGTATTACCGGTGATGTTGCCCTTCCAAAGGGTTAGGGTGCCGTAATTCTCGATAGCCCGCCCCTTCGCACCCTTGTTGTGGGTGATCTTGCCGACCTCATCGCCTTCGTGGCAATCAGTAATATCGAGATTCGTGAAAGATTCTTCAGCCCGCCTAATAATGATGGCGTCTTTGCCATCCGCGCCGATGATCGTATGCCCATTGAGACAGAGTTTAATGTCTGTTGATTTCCAAACATTCCAGACATCAGAGAGGGTGACGTCGGTCGTCAGATAATAGCTGCCAGACGCTTTGGGAAGGCTGGTGCCGCTTTCCCATGCCGTCCATTCGATTTCTGCGTGCGAGTCGTCGGTGCAGGAGGAGTCGCCGCAGATGCGGTGGGTGTGAGTACCATCCGTAGAGGCAGGTGAAGCCTCATCGACAGAAGCCAGTTGCACGGCATTCTGCGCCGACGAATCAGCAGCCTCCGTAGCAGAGCCATCTGGCTGGCCCACAACATCTGACTGAGCACCAGAGATTTGACTATCTGCATCCGTCGATTCGACCTGGCCTGTCGATTCCCCTTCGGCAGCAAGGGAATCGTCTACAGAAGGCTCCGTAGCCAGAGCATCGTCCGAGCCGGATTCGTTCGCAACAGACAAGGCACTGGCACTCGACGT
The DNA here is from genome assembly GCA_963598325.1 of uncultured Prevotella sp. Taxonomy (GTDB): domain Bacteria; phylum Actinomycetota; class Coriobacteriia; order Coriobacteriales; family Eggerthellaceae; genus Anaerotardibacter. The sequence continues at coordinate 233,401 of CAVBST010000001.1, forward strand.
GCCCTTCGCGCTCCCCTCCTGCGAGGCGAACGCGCCTGTTGGCACGAGCCACATCGTCATGCACAAAGCGAGCAAGATACTTAAGAAACGCCTCTTCAATTTGCCTCCAAGAACGATCTGGATATACGCACGCAGCCCCGCCTTCTCAGGAGGCACCTCGAAGCACTTCGTCGGTTCGGGGATGCACCAGCGGTTATGCGTTAATAGCTAAATCTCATCTTAAGGCAACAAAGACACAGGACCCTCAACAAAGATTTGAACCCCAAAAGGCAACTCCATCTAGAACCACCTCCGCATCCTGCGCAGCTCAGCTGAGCAAGATTACTAGCTCACTTGAAAGGTCCAGCCCTCCAAAACCTCCCAGATGGGTCTTTTAATCCCCTGCAATTGGACGCACAGCGAGCGCGTCCCGCGAGGCTCCTCTAAGCAGGATTGCTAGCCGCACTTCGAACATGGAGCCCGCTAAATCCCGCGGCAACAAAAATTCTATTCCGCCCTGTAATTGGACGAAACAGCGAGCGCCATTCTGGCGAGTGCAGGGGAAGCGAAAAGGGCGAGGCATTGGCCTAATGTGCCATGCCTCGCCCTTTGAGGTTTCCCTGTGCCGCCAGAATGGCGCGCAGCG
>CAVBST010000002.1:0-194078 GCA_963598325.1 uncultured Prevotella sp.
CAGAAACGAATTGGGCATTATCTAACTCAGCTCGATTCCCTCATCACCCTTCATCGGTGTGAGTTAAAACAGGCCGATACGCGCTGGTAGAATGGTTTATTGAGAGAATGCGAAGGAGGCGTTTCATGATTTATGAGAGGGAAGCGGACTTCGAGGAAGCCGTTATCTCCGTGCTCAAGCAGCATGGCTGGGACGATGCCGGAGGCGTAATCAAGTACCCGACTGAAGACGACCTGATACGCAACTGGGCAAACATACTTCTTCAGAACAACTCCGATATCGACCGACTCAACGGAAAGCCCCTTACCGACGGCGAAATGGCGCAGATTATCGAACAGATAGAGACGCTCAAGACCCCGCTCGCATTGAACGGCTTCATTAACGGAAAGACCGTTGCGATCAAGCGAGACAACCCGGACGACGCGCTGCATTTCGGCAAAGAGGTCAGCCTGAAGATCTACGACCGCCGGGAAATCGCCGGTGGCAAGAGCCGCTACCAGATTGCCCAGCAGCCGGTATACCCGGCTAAAAGCAAGCTTCTGAACGACCGCCGCGGCGACCTATGCCTCCTCATCAACGGAATGCCGGTCATCCATATAGAGCTCAAGCGCAGCGGCGTGCCGGTGAGCCAGGCGTGCAACCAGATAGAGAAGTACGCCCACGAGGGCGTCTTCACGGGACTGTTCGGCTTGACGCAGGTCTTCGTGGCCATGAACCCCGACGACGCCGTCTACTTCGCCAACCCGGGCAGCGGTAAGTTCAACCCGAGCTACTACTTCCATTGGGCCGACTTCAACAACGAGCCCTACTGCGCCGGTGCCAATCCGGGAGGCGACGACTGGAAGCGTTTCACCGCGAACCTGCTCTCTATCCCGATGGCGCACCAGCTAATCGGCTTCTACACCGTTGCCGATGCGGGCGACGGCTGCCTGAAGGTTCTGCGCAGCTACCAGTATTTGGCGGCCAGTGCGATATCCGACAGGGTGCGCAAATGCGACTGGGAGGCACCCACCCCGGCCGGCGCGCCGGGAAGGCCCGGCGGCTACATATGGCATACAACGGGATCCGGAAAGACCATGACCTCGTTCAAGGCTGCCCAGCTCGTGGCTGATTCAAAGGACGCCGACAAGGTTGTGTTCCTTATGGACCGAATAGAGCTCGGCACGCAGTCGCTTAAGGAGTACCGCGCCTTCGCGGACGACGATGACGACGTGCAGGCCACCGAGAACACCGACGTTCTGCGGCACAAGCTGGTGGAAAGCGACGACCCCAAGGACACCCTCATCGTTACCTCCATCCAGAAGATGAGCAACGTTAAGCCCGGCGAGGGCGGCGTTACCCAGGCCGAGCTTGACCGCATGGCCGAGAAGCGCATCGTGTTCATCCTTGATGAGTGCCACCGCTCGACCTTCGGCACCATGCTGCAGGACATCCGCAGAAGCTTCCCCAACGCCCTGTACTTCGGCTTCACCGGTACGCCCATACAGGAAGAGAACCAGAAGAAGGGCGCCACCACGTCCATGATCTTCGGCGACTGCCTGCACCGGTACAGCATCGCGGACGGCATACGCGATGGAAATGTGCTCGGCTTCGACACGTACATGGTAACAACGTACAAGGACAAGGAGCTTCGCCAGGCTGTGGCCCTGGAGCGCTCGAGGTCCGTCTCCGTCGACGACGTCATGGGCGACCCCAAGAAGCAGGAGATTTTCTACTACTACATGGACATAGCGCCGATGGGGCCGATGGTCGACGGGGCGGGGGAACGGGTGAAGGGCATCGAGGATTTCCTGAGCCCGTCCCAGTACGCCCCCGAGACGCCGCACGAGTTCCAGGTGATAGACGACATCATCGGCCAGTTCCCTGTGCTGAGCCACGGCAACAAGTTCCACGCCATCCTGGCAACGAGCTCCATTCCCGAGGCCATCAGCTACTACCGGAGGATGAAGGAGCGCGCGCCGCAACTGAAGTGCACGGCACTGTTCGACCCGAGCATCGACAACGACGGCGGCGCGGCCGTGAAGGAGGACGCACTCGTCGAGATAATCGGCGACTACAACGTGGCTTACGGCAAGGAATTCACCATACCTACGTGGGCAAGCATGAAGAAAGACATCTCGGCGAGGCTCGCCCACAAGAAGCCCTACCTGAACATTGACTCGCACCGGGACGAGAGGATAGACATCCTCATTGTGGTTGACCAGATGCTCACAGGCTTCGACTCGAAGTGGGTGAACACGCTGTACCTAGACAAGGTCATCGACTACGAGAGCATCATCCAGGCGTTCAGCCGCACGAACCGCCTGTTCGGCCCCGAGAAACCCTTCGGAACCATACGCTATTACCGCAGACCGCATACCATGAAGGGCTACATCGACGCCGCCGTTAAGCTGTACTCGGGCGATAAGCCGCTCGACCTGTTCGTGCAGAAGCTGCCGGAGAACATCGCTCTTATGGATGCGCGCTTGCTCGAGATCAGGGCGCTCTTCGAGGCCAACGGGGCGGGGGACCTGGGCAAGCTGCCCAAGTCCCGAGAGGCAAGGCAGAAGTTCGCAAAGGACTTCGTCGAGCTGAACCGCTTCCTCGAGGCCGCACAGGTGCAGGGGTTCAGCTGGGGCAAAGAGTCGTACGAGTTCGAGCTCGGAGAAAACTTCGGCGAGCTTGGTTCCGGCCTCAACGCCCCCGGCTTCGTCCGCGAGGGCGATGTCCTTGTTGTGACGCCTTCTATCGATGAGCAGACATACCTCATTCTCGCGCAGCGCTACAAGGAGCTATTCAAAGGCGGTGCACCGGGAGTGCCCGACGACGTGCCGTACGACCTTGACGGGCACCTTACGGAGATCGACACCGGCAGGATAGACACCGACTACATGAACGCCAACTTCATTAAGTGGCTCAAGGCGCTCAACGAGGGAGACGGCGACCTTGCCGCGGCATCCAAGGAGCTCCATCGCTCATTTGCCTCGCTGACCCAGGACGAGCAGAAGCTTGCCGAGCTGTTCTTGCACGACGTGGAGCGTGGCGACGCTGAACTCGAAGAGGGCATGACGCTGCGCGACTACATCACCTCCTACGCGCGAAGGGCGAAGGACGACCAGGTGGACAACATGGTGTCGGCACTGGGGGTCGACAGGGCGCTGCTCGTCGAGATGATGGGGCTCGACCTTACCGAGGGCAACATCAACGAGTTCGGCCGGTTCGACCGCTTGAAGGCCAGTGTCGACAAGGCTCGAGCAAAGGCGCACTTCGAGGCCGCAGAGGGCGCGCCTGCCCCTCCGTTCAAGGTCAACGTCAAGGCCGCGGATCTGTTGAAGCGCTTCGTGCTCGAGGGCGGCTTCGACATCTGAGACCGACGGCGTAGCTGTCTGCAGGCCAAGGGTTGGCAACGCGGATGCTATCTGAGTTGCCAGCCCTTCCTTGTTTACCATCTTCCCATGCTCCTCATCGGCGTAAGCGCCAACACATGGAGGATAAGAAGATGAACGCAAGTAAGGAAGAAATGCTCTTCAAGGACTACTACGCCCAATGGGTGAAGGTCTACAAGGAAGGTGCGATACGAGAGGTAACGATGGACAAGTATCGCCTTACGCAGTCGTGGCTCGACAAGCTTGTGCCCGAGCTGAAGCTTCGCGACCTGTCCCGTGTTTCGTACCAGAAGCTCATAAACGATTACGCGGAGCATCACGAGCGGCAGACGACGATGGACTTCCATCATCAGCTGAAGGGCTCGATACTCGATGCTGTCGATGATGGGTTGCTGCAGAGGGACCCAACCAGGAAGGCGATCATCAAGGGTAGGCAGCCGCGGCCCAAGAAGATCAAGTACCTCAACCAGTTCGAGCTGCACGCGATGCTGGCAGACCTCGAGCTTGGTCAGGAGGTCACGCTCGACTGGCTCATACTCCTCGTGGCGAAGACGGGGCTGCGCTTCTCTGAGGCGCTTGGGCTCACGCCGGCCGACTTCGACTTTACCCATCAGACGCTGTCTGTGAACAAGACCTGGGATTATAAGCGCAACACCGGATTTGTTCCCACCAAGAACGCATCGTCGGTAAGGAAGGTGCAGCTAGACTGGCAGCTTGTGATGCAGCTTGCTGGACTTGTGAAGAACTTGCCGGCCGATGAGCCCGTATTCGTCAACGGTAGGATGTACAACTCGACGGCCAACAGCGTTCTTGCCAGGCATTGCAGGAACGCAGGCGTGCCCGTCATTTCCATCCATGGCCTTCGGCACACGCATGCCTCTTTGCTGCTGTTCGCAGGCGTTTCCATTGCGAGCGTGTCGCGCAGGCTTGGGCATGCAAGCATGACCACTACCCAGGAAACATACCTGCACATCATCAGGGAGTTAGAGAACCAGGATGTGGACATTGTGATGCGCTCGCTCGCATCGCTTTCCTAAGCAAACCGACAAACAGCGCTTACGCTGATGAAGGGCGAAGAGACGGTTGAGTCCAGGAAGATGCTCGGCTTGCGATCACTTCCGATGCCGGGCTTGCGGGCAGGCTGATGGGCATAGTCTGGCCTGGTGGACGACGAAGGACGCAGTTCGCATTTACGCCGCCCGCTTCCGTTTTGGATCAGTGTCGAACTGACTGGTAATCCAACGATGACATGGCGGTGCATGTCATGTCTGGCGTTTTGGAGCAGTGTCGAACTGACTGGTAATCCAACGCCTCGCGGTATTCGAGATGGCCAGGTAACGTTTTGGAGCAGTGTCGAACTGACTGGTAATCCAACTTCGCGCGAGGCATTCGAGCGCAAAGACAACAGCGCATTGTATGCGGAGGGTTTAGCTATGACGATAGAGAATGGGTACAATGGGAAGGCAGCAAGTAACAAGTTCGCTGCATACGTACTCGACGAACTGCGTAAGGAGCTTGGTTAACTTGAGCAGCCTACTGCCACCAAAGCCTGTTCTCGACAGCTATCTGAGGAAATACGGGTTTTCTTACGTCAGGGAACAATTCTTCGACGAAGACTTCAACCTGAAACCTGATGCGCCGGAGGATCTGCGTGTTGAGGATGAGCGCTCGAAAAGCATTCCCGTTGCCGAATGGCTAAGCCCATCGTCTGATGAGTTCCGCGGCGTGGACAGCCTGTAGCGGAGGAGGGCGTGTGTCGTACGATGACTTCGATGCGATCGTCTACAAGGTGCTGGAGTACATCTATTCCTGCCTGCGCAAGGGCGTTTTGGAGCAGTGTCGAACTGACTGGTAATCCAACCGATAGACCGCCTTGCGGAGAGATGGCCCGTTTTGGAGCAGTGTCGAACTGACTGGTAATCCAACGGATAGCATTTGCGCCGCCCGCTTCCGCTTTGGAGCAGTGTCGAACTGACTGGTAATCAAATCGTTTGCGTTTTGTCGGCGTCTTTCTGTTAGCTATGGATAGATCCTCTGCGAGCTGAAGAGAACCGGCCTGCTTGTCGTGTACGTTGCGGCTCCTGCCTCGAAAGCTGTGCGCAGAGAAGGTGCTAGAATCCCCAGATGGGGCGCTTCGCCAGCGCCTGGGCAGCCAATCCGAAAGGAGGCTGCTCATGGACGTAGATTCAGTCACCGCAACCTGCAACATCTTTCTTGTAGTAATCGGCATCATCGGGCTTCTGCTGATGATGAAAAACGAATAACGGCGAACCCCGTTTCAAGGCATGAAAAAAGCCAGGACACCGTCGAAAGTAGCCTGGCTTTGAATGAATAGAAACGCTGCCCAGTGCGCTGGGGCGTCCCTTTCGATGGATTATACAACTCGTTTGCCGCCTCCGCCAGTACGGCTAGCCGAAAAACCGTGGCTTTCTGTTGGGTGGTGATTTGCTTTACCATTGATAGTCGATAATGGGCCAGCCAATAAGGGGGGCATCGTGCAGCTTGTAGACTTCAACGCGGCCAAGCGGCTCAACCGCTTCTACGGCGGCGCAGCTGGGCGTAAAGTCGCAATCGAATATCAGGGCATTCCCTGGATGCTTAAGTACCCGGAAGCCACAGCGGGCATGCGCGGCAATCTTGCCTCTTACACCACCAGCCCTGTTTCCTCATGGGATGCTGTGAAAGGCTGCCTGTAAAACCGAAGTGGGATGGACGTCTGCGCCTCAGGGGCTGCCCCTGTTGGCACTCGGGAAGGAAGGTTGGCGCGTGCAAGGCAAAGCTGGCCATGCTGTTGGCAAGGCGCTTCGCAACCCCCATTCGCTTACGCCTTTGGTTATGGCAATGGGCTTCATCGGCGCTTCGCTGCGCTACTTGCTGGAAATGGCTTTGCCGGCAGAGGGCGGGTTCCCCCTGGCAACGCTTGCGGTGAACATCTTCGGATGCTTCGTTCTGGAGATTCTCAACAATCATGTTGCGCTGCGCACCCAGCTGCCGGCGCCCTTGGTGAAATCGATGGGCGTTGGGCTTATCGGGGCCTTCACCACTGTTGCCGCATTTTCTACTGAAAGCCTTTCGTTTCTGCATGGCGGAAAGTACGCGCTGTTTGCGCTGTATATGGCGGTAACGGTGCTTACCACCTTTGCTGCCGCCTGGGCTGGCAAGCTGGTTGCGGATAAGCTGGGGCGGCGGCGTGCTGCCGGGCAGGAAAAGAGTTTGCGATGAATCTGCTCACCCTTGCGCTCGTTGGCCTTGGCGGGGCGGTAGGCGCGCTTTGCCGCCACAAAGCTTCCGTGTTCATGAAACCGAAATGCCAAAGCCCGTTTCCCTGGCCCACGTTTGCCATAAACCTTGTTGCGTGCACCATCGCAGGCTGTGCTTTGGCGGGGGCAACGGCAATGGGCAGCCTTGCGTTCACGGTGCTTACCATGGGCTTCCTGGGCGGTTTTTCCACGCTATCTACCATGAACTGCGAAGCGGTTGATTGCTTTGCCAGGGGCGATGTGGGCATCGGTGTTCTGTACCTAGCCGCAACCTATGCCGGAACGCTCGGCGCAGCCGCGCTCGGTTTTGCGATTGCCGCGGCATTAATTGGATAGGTCTTGCAAGCGGGTGTGCCAACAGACGGCAGGTTTGGCCGTTGGGAGGGCGGAGGAATCCGCGGGGGCGAACGCGATCAGCACGAGCGACGGGGCGCTTCGGTGAAGGCCGTGTCCGCCGAAAAAAGTGAAATCCAGCCCAGGTGTCCACGAAGCCTAAGCGATTTTCATCTGAGGTGTCCACTTGGGATCATGGGAAATCGAAAAAAGTGTCTACGAAGCTTGACCAGTACACATCATGTCGCAAAGGCTGCCCTAAATAGCCGGAATAATGTCGCAAACCAAAGTCTCAAACCGCCGAATAATGTCGCAAGGCATGGGCTGTTACCGCCGAATAATGTCGCAAAGCAGTTGTGATGCCCTGCCGCTTTGCTATCCCAGGTTAAGCAGGTACAGGCAAACCACGAATGCGTAGAACACCACAACGGCCACAAAGAAGGTTTTGCGCACGTCGTTGGGCATCTTGGCGGAAAGCCGCTGCAACGCCGGCCAAACCGCCCAGGTCATAAGGGTTGCCACCACGCCGAACGCCGTGGTGTTCTGCAGACATATCTGCCCCATGAAGTTGAACGGCATGGTGCTGTAGTCCCACAGAGGGTACACGCCGTTTACCGGCTGGTTGGAGGTGAAGCCCAGAATAAGCTCGATCACCGCGCACACCAAGGTGTTCACGACGAAGCTTGCCAGCAGCGGTTTCCATACGCCGCCCAGCTTTTCTTCCAGCTTCGTTTTGATGGGGTACAAAAGCAGGCCGCAGGCCACCATGCCGGCGCCGTACACGGGGAACGGGCTTAGGTAGTCGCGCCAGATGCCGCTGTTGGGGTCGTAGATTCCCGGCACAATGCCGTACTTGATGAACAGGCACAGCCCCGCTTCCATCCAATGCCCCACAATGGAGAACAGGCAGAAGTAGATGATCATGTTGCGCCAGAATTCCCAAGTGGTGGGCTTCCAGATATCCCATGCCTGCAATTGCATCTGCTTGCGGTAAGAAGCGTCGAACGACTTGTTCAGCGCAATGCGCGGACGCTTCGCCAGGCCGAAGTACAGCAGCAGGAAGATATCCCAGGCAGACAAGGTAAGCTGCGTTGTTGGATTGAATTCGCCGCTTACCAGGCTGTATATAACGCCGGCAACGATATTGAAGGCGCTTAGCCCCATAATCCAGAAACGGGCGGCCTTAGAGCGCAGGAAAATAAGGTAGAAGCCCACGCCGTCTAGCACCAGGTTAAGGAAGTCGAGCACCTGCGAGAACGAGAACGTGAAGCTGCTGCTTGCCGACATGGCGCACACCACAAGCGACAGGCAAACATTGAGCAGGAAGAGTACCTGGATAACACGGATGAAGCCCAGTTCAGACTTGTACTTATCGCCCCGGATTTCCTTGATGTCCTTAACCGTGCCTTCCCGGAAACCAAAGGAAACGTTGCGTGCTGCAACAATGCCCAGCACAGCCAGAAGGATGGGGATAAGGGTAACCAAGATGCTTACGGCGTCCAGGTAGCCGATGGCGGAATAGTAAATGGAGGAAACGACTTCCACGGCAACGAAGATGGAAAGCCAAACGATGGCCGATTTTGTCTTGCTGGGATGTTTTGCCGCCCTGTTCCCCATGGAGCCGGCGATGATTTGCAGAATGGACTCCGACATCATGGCGGGAATCATGGCGAGCATCAGCATAAGCTGTTCGCGGTCTTCGTCTGAGAAGGCGAGGGAGACATCGACATCGACGGTTCCATCGGAAAGGCCGATCAGCATCGTTATCAAAGCGCCCGTAAGGAAGGTTCCCGCGAACGCCACGATGCCAAACACAATAAGCAGGATGCTGGTGGTTCTGAGCATGCGTTGGTATGTGGTCATCGATGGTCCTCCTAATACGGTTGCTGAGCCCGCCTTCCGCAGAACGAGCTGGTTGCCGTGCGGAACGTGCAAGAAGAATGCGCCTTGGCGCACTGAACAACTCTATACCAAAACCAGGCCTTTCTGGCGGTGGACGAAGACGGAAAACGCCGCTGCGGCCTATTGGCGCTTCAGCGGCGTTTGGGTGGTAGGGGGTTTCGGCTTGGGGCCTTGTGGACGGGGTGGGGTTGGGCACCCCGGTGGCTTGGCAGGGGCTAGGGCTGCCCCCCCCACGATTCCGCTACTGCTTGCTTTCGGGCTTCGAGGGCGGGGTGCCGCCGTTGCTGCTGCCGCTTCCGCCGTTGCCGCCGCCGGGTGCATCGGGCGCGCCGCCCTGCTGGCTGCTGCCGGAAGAGGTGCTGGCCGAAACATCGACTGCGCTGCCGGTGCTGGCGCTTTGGCCGTCGTATTCCACTCCGTTAACGTAGAGCTTGTGGCCGTTGAGGTTGATGCTGCCCTGGGCGCACGTCAGGCTGGAAACGTAGGAATCCTCCGTCAGCGTCCACGTGCTGTTGGCATCCAGTTCCACATACACATCGCCCGTCTGGCCGGTCGGGTTCACGGCCCCAGTGAAGGTCGATCCGTCTTGCAGGTACAGGTTCAAGGCCGAAACGCTGTCAACGAGCATGTTGCCGTCGATGCTTTGCGCGGAGGCATGCAGCGAAACCTTGCCGCCGTTGCTGCCCTCCGATCCCCAACCGGCAGCCGCTGCGCGCAGGAATACGCCCGAGGCATCGTTGTTCACTATCTGGGCACTGCTGAGGTTTATCTCGCACGAGGTATTGTTCACGAAGAAGATGTCGCCGTTTTCGTTGGTGAGCGATCCGCCTTCCATGGAAAACGAAGAGGTGCCCGTGCTGGCATCGCCCGACATGGACTGGTAGATCATCACCGCCTGGTAGTAGTCCGACTTGTTGCTGTTCTTCGAGGTGTTGGCCGCGATGAGTTGGCAGTCTTTCAGCGAAACGGAGTTCTTGCCTTCCACCACCACGCCCTGCGACGAGCTGGATTGCAGGTAGGCGTCTTCGACGGAGATGTCGGCGGTGGAGTACACCACGGGCGAACCGGTGCCGGTGGTGGTGAAGTAGCCGCCGTACACGTTCACATCGCCGCCGCCGCGGTCGGAGCGGATGGCGGCAGAGGAATTGCCTTCGGTTTCGGCGGTTACGTTTGTGGCGTTCATGGTGCCGCCGCCGGTGGTCATAAGCCCGCCCGAGCAGTTGCCTGTGGTGCGGATCAGCGAATGCGAGATGTTCACGGTGGTTCCCGACCCGTACGAGAACACACCGTTCGCGTGAGTGCCGTCGGTGGAAACCACCAGGTCGGAAAGGTCGAGCGTGGCGCTGTTGGTTGCGAACACGGCGGCGTTCTGGCCGTAGAAATCGGCTTCGTCGCCGCTTGAGCTGCCGGTTTTGGTAACGGCGGCGCCCGCATACTGTGCAGAGGTTCCGTCGGCTTCTATGGCGTGGCCGCCGTTCGTTGCGTCGTCGTAGGTGGCGTTGGTGGAAATGTCTGCCTCGGTGAGCTTCTGCGAGGAAAGGTCGGTCTGCGAAGCGGTGGCGGAACTGCCGGTGGTTGTGCTGGATTGCGCCTGGGTGCTGTCGGCCTGCTGGGCTGCGCATCCTGTGCAGCCGACGAGCGCCAGCGTCAACGCTGCTGCGGTAACGGCATTGCGGGCGAAGCGCGGTGTGCAGAGGTTCGGGGTTTTCATGGGTATCGCCTCCATTTGGGCTTGTTCGTTTCCCGATGGGAAAACGGTAACAGCCCAACCTGAAAAACACCTGAATGGCCGCTGGCTGCGTACGGGCTTCGCACCTGCTGGCAGCTGGGTTCGGCTCTTTGCCTGTGCCCGGCTGGCTTTCTTTCCCTTGTCCAAGGCGGGGCATCCAGGGAGGGGGGCGCTTCAGCGCTGCCGGGGCGTCCTGCGCAAGACTTGCCGCTGGCCGCAATGGATTAGCCAAATCCTGCGTTCTGTTCAAAAATAAGGGGAGTTGACGCCCGCAATGCTGTCCCAGTGCATGCGTGGCAAGATTCTGGGCCAACCCAACGAAAGGGTCTGCATGGATACTGCAACGCGTTTCAGGAACCGCGTCTTGTTCTCGGTGTGCACCGTTGTGACCGGTGCCCTTGCCGGTGCGGCGGTGTGGGCCTTCTTCAAGCTTATGGGCATGGGGCTGGCTTTCTTGTGGGAAGCGTTGCCCGCAATGCTGCTTGAATATGCCGCACAGGTTGCGCCCGATGCAGTGCAGGCGATGCCGGTGCTGTTCTCGGGCGCGTTCGGCTTTTTGCCGTGGACGCTGCTGCTGTGCCTTGGCGGCGGCTTGGCAATCGGCTTATTCCAGAAGCGCTTCGGCGAGCTGCCTGAAGACCTTGATGCCGTTATGGCGAAGGTGAAGCAAGACGGCCGCTACGATTACAGCCGCCTAGGGCGCATGTCGATTGCGGCCTTGCTGCCGTTGGTGTTCGGCGGAAGCGTTGGCCCCGAAGCCGGGCTTACGGGGGTTATCGCGGGTTTGAGCACCTGGGTGGGCGACCGCATGCGGCGCTTCGGTTCGGATTTCAAGGACTTAACCTGCGCTGGCGTGCAAGCTGCTCTTTCGGCGGTGTTCACTGCTCCTTTGTATGGCTTTGTGGCGCCGTTTGCCGGTTCGGCCAGCGACATTCCCGAGCAGGGAACGTTCGTTGCACCCAAGCAGTGGAAGGTAGTGGCCTATCTTTGCGCCGTTGCCGGTGCGCTGTCGGCGTTTTTGGGGCTAGGCGCGCTGTTCGGCGGCGGCATGGCCATGCCGCGCTTTTCGGCCATGAGCGTTGGCGCGCCCGAGCTCTGCTGGCTTGTTGTGCTTGTTGCGGCGGGCTGTGCTGCTGGCTGGCTGTTCCATATCGGCAACGCGGTTTCGGGGAAGGCGCGCGGGCACTTGGGTAGCCCGGTTGCGCGCTGCGTGCTTGCGGGGCTCCTGCTTGCCGTTGTTGGCACGGTGTTTCCGCTGGTGATGTTCGCGGGCGAATCCCAAAGCGAGCTGGTTATGCAGCGGTATGCGCAGATAGGCGCCGTTGCCCTTGTTGCCACGGGCTTCTTGAAGCCGTTCGTCACGGCGGCCTGCATCAAGCTTGGCTGGCGGGGTGGGCATTTCTTCCCGCTGATCTTCTCGGGCATATGCCTGGGGTATGGGTTCTCGCTGCTTTTAGGGATCGACGCGGTGTTCTGCTGCGCGGCTTGCACGGCGGCCTGCTTGGCGGCGGTTATGCGCCAGCCGCTTATGGTGGCCCTGCTGCTGTTCCTGTGCTTCCCGGTTAGCGGTGTGGCGGTGATGCTGGTTTCGGCTTTGGTTGCCGCCGCCGTTCCGTTGCCGCGTTGCTTGCAGGCTGCTGCCGGTGCGAAGGGCGCCGCCAAGGGGATTGCCCAAGCCGCGGGTGAAAGGGGAGGCCGTGATTAACGTTCGGACGCTTGTGGATGTGGTTCGCCATTCGGGCTTGGGGCCGCTTACCGTTGTTTTCCTGGTGCTGTTCTTCGCGTGCTCGCTGGTGGTGTGGCTTGCCGATTCGTCCCAGAAGACGTTTGGCGATGGGATGTGGTTCTGCTTCCAGGTGGTATCCACCATCGGGTTCGGCGACGTGGAGGCAACCTTGGGCGTGGCGCGCGCCGTAAGCGTGGTGCTCAGCGTGTTCTCTATCTTCTACATCGCCATCGTTACCGGCGTGGTGGTGAGCTACGTTACCGAGGCGCTGAAGGTGAAGCGCGGCGACATGCTGGCGAAGTTCGCGGACAACCTGGTGCGTGTAGACAAGATGACCCCCGAAGAGCTTTCCCAATTCGCGGAAAGCGTGCGCGAATACCGGCGGCATAGGTAGTTTTCCGCATCGTTAAACCTGCTGATCCGACCGCACCCGTAATACCGGCGGGTGTATGGTTCTGGCGGAATATACACTGGTTGCAGCCGAATTGCGGCCTTGTGGGGCTGGCTGTTCGGCGTGTACGTGAACCGCAGCAACAGGGAAAGGGAATGCCATGGAATTCAATGAAGTTATCGCCAACCGTTATTCGTGCAAGAAGTTCGACGGCAACGCCGTGCCGGCCCAGAAGATCGAGGCCATCTTGAACGCCGCGCGCCTTGCCCCAACGGCAAAAAACCTGCAGGAGCAGCATATCTACGTGGTGCAGTCCGCCGAAAAGCTTGCGGTTATCGACGAGATCACCCGTTGCCGCTACAACGCTCCGTGCGTTGCGGTGGTTGCCTTCGATGCCGGCAATACGTTCACCTACCCCGGCGGGGAGCGCGATTCGGGGGTGGAAGATGCCAGCATCGTGGCTACGCATATGATCCTGGCCGCCTGCAACGAAGGGGTGGACAGCTGCTGGATCAACCTGTTCGACCCCGCGGTTGCCAAGGAAAAGCTAGGGCTGCCCGAAAACGAGGAAGTGCTTATGCTGTTGGATTTGGGCTATGCCGCCGAGGGCGCCGGCCCGCTTCCGAAGCACACCAGCCGCAAGCCGCTCAGCGAAACGGTGACGTACCTGTAAGGGTGCCAAGCGGGGTTCGGCGGCGGGCCAACGCATTCGTAATGCGTGGGTCGCTTGCTGCTACGGGGCTGTTTGAGCGTATGGTGCCGACCTCGGGCCGTGGTGGCCGAGCCGGCAAGGCCGACGCCTAGCTCGTAGCTCGAGCGCCAGCTCGGGGTGGCTCGGGGTGCCCGTAGGTTGCCGAACTTGCTGCTTGCTACAAATGCCGGATTTGATATAATGCCCTAGCGCTTGTTTTCAGCGCAGTGGGGCGCCAACGTGGCTCAGTTGGTAGAGCAACGCATTCGTAATGCGTGGGTCGCCGGTTCGAGTCCGGCCGTTGGCTCCATGTAATCCCAGGTCAGCTGCTTGTCAGCTGACCTTTTTCTTTCTTGGGGAAGACGAATTCCGGCAATGGGGGAGAAAATGGGGAAGAGATCTGGTTTTGGGGTTCTGCGCCGCATTGAGACAACGCGCTCCTTCGCCTGCTATTGCGTGTAGGCCTACAATGTTCACTATGAAGTTTCCGAGCGAGTATATAGAAGACCAACGGGTAAAGCGCCACGGGGAAAACCTTGCGGGCATTCGCGTTCGCGCCGCCGAAAGGGAAGCGGAGCGCGCCATCACCCGCAACCCCATGCTGGTTGTTTCCGCCATTGCGGCGCTTATCACCATGATCTTCGTCCCGCCCTCACCGGCGTACTTGGACTACTTCCATTGGCACACGCTCGTATGCCTGCTGTGCATCTTGATGGTGATATCGGCCTTCGATTCTTCCGGCCTGCTTGAATTCGTGGCGCATTCTGTGGTCGAGCGCGTGAAGAGCCTGCGGGCGCTGGTCATCGTTTTGGTGTTGGTTACCCTGGGCTGCTCGATGATCCTGTCGAACGACATGACGCTGGTAACCATCCTTCCCTTGGCGGTGCTGCTGCTGCGTTCCATCAGGCGTGAGCGCGACATCCCCTTCGTGTTCATCATGATCACGCTTACGGCGAACTTGGGAGGCATGCTGCTGCCCTTCGGCAACCCGCACAATCTGTACTTGTACACGCTGTTCGATGTGGACTTCGGCGAGTTCGTTTCCCTTATGGCGCCGCCGCTTGTTCTTTCGATGGTGCTGATACTTGCCTGCTGCTTGTTCGTGGGGAAGGCCGAGTTCCATTACCGCAAGCCGCCCGCCATCATCCTCTCGAAGCCGCATGTTTTCCTCTATGTGGCGCTGTTCGCGCTTTGCATTGCTATGACGGTCGAGGCTGTTTCGTACGTTGCCGGCGCGCTGGTGGTCATCGTTGCGCTGGCGCTTGCCGACAGGACGGTGCTGGCCAAGACCGACTACGCGCTGGTGCTCACCTTCGTGTGCTTCTTCGTGTTCAGCGGCAATATCGCGCAGATGCCGGAAGTGTCCGCCTTCTTCGAGGCGCTGATCCAGAACTGCGGCGCATTCATCGCCTCGCTGTTAAGCAGTCAGGTGATCAGCAACGTCCCAACTGCCATCTTGTTTTCCCATTTCTCGAACGATTGGGCGGGTATTGCGCTTGGCACCAACATCGGTGCCGTGGGAACCCCCATCTCTTCGTTGGCCACGCTTATTGCCTTGCGTCAGTACCAGAAGGTCCTGGCCGAAGATGCGGGTAAGTACAACGGGAAAGCCGAGGTGGGCGATGGTTCTGCGGGGGCCAATGTCGGCACAAGCGGTAAGGCTGCGGCCGGGAAAGGCGGGGCGGCTGCGGCCGGGAAGGGCGACGTGGCAACCGAGGGAACCCTCTCCGAAAAGGGCAAAGCTTCCAGCAAGGAACCCGCGCACGGCCTGATAAGCAATGGACGCTTCATCCTGCGCTTCGAGGTGTACAACTTCGCGTTCCTCATCGTTGTGGCCCTGTTCGAGTTTTTCGTTATCGGCATCCGCTAGCCTGCCGAAGCGCTGCTTCGCGGCGATTGCCAAGGCTTCGGACGCAGAAGCTTACCCGTAACGCAGTTGCTCTGTTGCTGGTGCCGGAAACTACAGTCGAGCTTTCGCCCGTTCGCATAGTGCCGAAATGGGTTCGAGCATATGCTCCTTCAGCTCTGCTGCAGCCTTTGCGGAACTTGTTTCCTCCAAGCCTTTGAATACGGATTCGAGTTTTTCGGGGATCATGTTTGCGTAGAGCGTCATCAGATTGACGCAGCCTTTCGTGGTGATGCCTATATCGGTAAGGCGGCAGCGCTCGATCATCTTGTTGATGTTTTCGGCCGAGACGCATCCGGCACGATTCTCTCCCCCTATCGGCATAGCAAGCTTGGGTTGCTTTTTCTGCCACTCGTTGGCATCTACATAGGGGGCGATTGACGCCACGTCGTA
This sequence comes from uncultured Prevotella sp., assembly GCA_963598325.1. Lineage (GTDB taxonomy): Bacteria > Actinomycetota > Coriobacteriia > Coriobacteriales > Eggerthellaceae > Anaerotardibacter. The sequence continues at coordinate 15,697 of CAVBST010000002.1, forward strand.
CATGGGAGCCAGCTGATGTGCGCCGTTTGGCCTCAATATAAGCGAATAGTTCTTTGCGTGGGCGTCGGTTGCGGCGATCAGATAGTTGAAGAACAGCATCTGCAGAAACTTTGCGATGTTCCCACGGGCTTCGGTGCCGGTCGACCGAAGCAGCTTTATGCTCTCGAGGCAGCCGGGGCCGCCATACATCGTGTACTTATTCTGGGGCAGGCAACCAAGCGCCTGGCAGAAGTCTTCCTGGTGAACTCTCGCAATCCCGCTTCCAACATGGATGCGGTCGTAGCGCTCTACAACGATGGCGGGCTCGAATTCGCCGTCGTCGCCTTCGAACTCAAGGTACTCGACTTTGGCGGAATCGATTCCGCAGGCGGCTGCGAGGCGCATGCACACGTATTCGTTGAGGGCTTGATGGGAAAGACCTCTTACTCCGCTTTTGAAAATGTGGGTGGTTGCCGCTGCCCCTTCGCAGGAGAACCAGTTTCCCGCCCGATTTCTTAGGGCGAATTTGCTTTGCTGGCCACCCAGGCTCCAGTGCTCGCTCTCTGCAAGCCAGCTGGAGCCTTCTTCGCGACCAAGCTTCAACCTTCTAGCGATTTGGCGTTCGTCGATAGGAACAAGCTGTTCCGCTCTTGATGGATCAGCGCCATGCTGGCAGAACTGCACGGCGCCGGGGCAGTCTAGGCCTATGATTCCTAAAAGGGAAAAAGGATTGTTCGGCGAGATGCCGGCATCGGCGGCAACGCGCTCCCGCGTGGCTTGATCCTCTGGCAAAAGTCCCCACAGATAGGGGCGAACGGCCTTGTCGCGATACGTTTGAGTCGATAAGGGCATGGCCGATGACAGGGGGACACCACGGTATTCCCTAAGGTAGACAAACGATAGTGCGCCGGAGTCGTCTTGAATCAGGGTGCCTGCGTGTTTGGCGGCTATCAGCACATCCAAGCTATGCGGCGCCATTTTGCTCACCTATCAGAATCGATAGCGCATCGAATTCGCTATTCTTGGACGAAGCGAACGCGGGTGCTATCGCTTCCTCATATGGGTCGCTTTCCGGCGCCCCGGCTGCAACAATCTGCAAATCGAGCCCAAGCACCTTGAATACCGCTAGCAGCTTGTCTAGCTGAACGCCGGGGTTTTGTCCCAGTTCGAGCGACCATAGGCACCGCTTGGATATCCCAGCGGCATCGGCAAGTTGCGCCTGCGTCAGGCCAGATTCCGCGCGGGCGTCTTTTATCGCATATCCGATGTCCAAGGCATCCAGCATTGCGGGCTCCGTTCATCTTATGATTCGCAAAATATTGCAACTATAGTATTTCGCAAAATATTGCGAGTCAAGGCATTCGCATTATTCTGCGAAATTTACCCTCGGTAGAGTACGCCTATTGCTTGATTGCCTACAATGGTCGTTTGGAGGAAAGCTTTGGGGATGGAGGGCCAATGGAGCTTTACCAGATGCGCTATTTCAAGGCGGTGGCCGATTGCGGGAGCATGACAAAGGCAGCCGAAAGGCTCCACGTTTCGCAGCCCGCTCTCTCGAAGGCGATAAAAGCCTTGGAAGAGGAAATGGGCACGTTGCTGTTCGACCGTGTGGGCAGAAGCATCGTGCTTAACGAAGACGGCCACGTTGTTCACCGGGCGGTGACCTACGCCATCGATTCGGTAGATGCGGTGCCGCAAGCGCTGAGCTCGTTCGCCCGCACTCGTGCACAGATGGTAAATCTGTATAGCCCGGTTCCTATGGGCGACGATGTCAACATAATCGCCACGTTCCACAAAGAGCACCCTGATATCAGGATCCGTTCGGCCATGACAAGGACTCAGGCCTTCGACGCCGATCAGGCTGATCTCACGTTCTTTTCTTCGCCTTCGGTGCATGAAGGCCCTAACTACTTGCTGCTTGGGGTTGAACCCTTCGTCCTGTCCTTGCCGAAAGGTCATCCGTTGGCCGATAGGGAAGAGGTTGACCTGAAAGAGCTTTGCGGCGAACCGCTGGTTACCGTTGCCCCTTGCCGCGCGCGATCCATGATCGATAGGCTTTTCGAGAAGAAAGGCCTCAAGCCTGCGATTTCGGCGGAGGTTCAGCTATGCCTGATCGTGAACGACCTGGTTGCTTCAGGGGTGGGCTACGGCATAGCCCCGGCGGTGACCTGGTTTACATCGGCACATCGCAGCAATGTTTCTGCCGTGCGCATCAGCAATTGCGACATGAAGCGCTACATCTACCTGAAATGGCCGGAAAACTCGGTGCTGTCGGAATCGGCGCGTCTGTTCATCAGCTTCCTGCAGAAGCATTACGAGCGCTTGTGCTCGGCTTACGAGGAGTAGCCCCGTGTTGTTGCGTGGCGCTCGTTCCCGCGTCTAGTGCGCAGAAAGGGCGGCGCCAAAGGGAAGGACGCCGCCCTGGTATGCCGCGGGTATGCGGCATGGGGACTAAGGGGTAGTGCTGGAAGGGCAGCCTTTGGTGCGGGCTGCGAAAGCGCTTCCTAAAGGTTCGCTACCCGAGGCACTCATGTGCGTATTTTCGGGCAACGCCGTTGTACTCGGGAAGATCGATCATCCCGCAGCCTTCTCGATCGAGCTGCATTGCCTGCTTCTGGCCTTCAGCATAAGGGCGCCATTCGGGCAGGCCATCGCCGTTGGGGTTGCCTGTCTTCACGAAGTTGGTCCAGAAATCGCACATGGTGTTCGAGAGGTCGAGGTCCTTCCCGCTGTACGGACGCCAGCTGCGCAGGAGCGTCTGGAAGATGTAGAAGTGCTCGCTGGAGTGGTGGGCGCCATGCGGTGGCTCGCCTGGGTTCGCGTTGGTGAAATGGTAAACGTAGGCGTTCGTGCGGCTTGGTTGGCTTTGCCTTTCAGCAAGCGAGATCGTGCCGCCGAGGAAGCTGTCGCGCATGCCCGTAGAGCATTCCATGATGCCGTCGCCGTAGGCGCGATCCTCTTCTGCCGTGCTTCCGATTATGACGGGGACGTCCGCGAAGTCGCCTTCGCGGAAAACATCGACCATGTTACCCGGAAGGCCTGGGCCGCCGTGCACGGGGCTTAGGGGAAGAGGTGCTGGCGGGAACTTCTCGGTGAAGTCGAGCCAGCCTTGGAACAGTTCCTTTCCGGGTATGGCCCGCAGCTCGTCGAGGCTATTCTTGCCGAAGGATTCCAGGAAGTGCTGGCTGTAGTCGCGAACGCCCGGTTCGTCGAACATGCCGCACAAGGGCCCGCCGCCGCTTTCCATGATGGCGCCTGCGATCATGCCGCGGGATTCGGGCGAGCAAAGAAGATTGTACGTGCTCAATGCGCCCGCCGATTGCCCGAAGACGGTGATGCGGGATGGGTCGCCCCCGAAAGCCTCGATATTGTCGTGGACCCATTTCACGGCGGCTATCTGATCAAGCAGGCCGAAGTTGCCTCCGAATTCCGTTTCGGATTCGCTATCGAGCATGGGGCAGCTTATGAATCCGAACGGCCCAACGCGATAGTTGAACGAGACGTATATCACGCCGCGCTGCGCGAATGCCTCGCCGTCTGTCTCGAGTTTCTGGCTGTAGCCCTGGATGTAGCCTCCGCCGTATACCCACAGTGCTACCGGGAGCTTTTCGTCGGGGGTTTCGGCTGGAGTGATCACGTTCGCGTACAGGCAGTCTTCAGACGAGGGCCATTCGATGGGGTAGAACTCCTTGCGGAAGAAATCACCTTCGGGTGGCCGCTTCTGCAGGGGGATGTCTGCGTAGGTGTAGCACAGGCGCTCTCCGTCCCACGGGTCGGGTGCCTCGGGCGCCCGCCAGCGCAGGTCGCCGACTGGCGGCTTTGCGTAGGGTATGCCCTTGAAGATGGTGCTTGCCTGATAGGTGGTTGGCATGCCGCGCACGGTGCCGTATTGCGTGTTCGCAGTTAGAATCGCCACGGTGTCCTCCCTTCTTCGGCCCGGCGCAAAATGGTTGGGCCGCGTGTTCGGTTTGCAATGTTGAACCGTATCGCCCCTTTAGCCTAGCCAGCCGCTAGGTACGTTGTCCAATTGCAGCTTGGAAACAAACTGATAAACAGAGGGAATAAGCAAATGGTATCGGTGGGGGAATTCTTTTGCGAAAACCTAGTTTCGGCTCGTTAATTATTCGGGTAACCAAGAAAGAAAACGTACAAGAGGCTGGAATGATAACTAGGGAGAAACAGTTTCTTTCCTTTTATTGATTGGACTCGATCTTTCCACGGGGCGATCATTGGCTCAGGGAAAGGCATGGGATCGCCTTTCCAGAGGGGAAGCTTGGGTGCGTTGCCGTTGTTGGGAGACGGCCGAGCATCCTGACTGATCCGCCGTATCGCAAGTGGGAGCCGTACCGACATCAAAGCAGTACTCCAGCTTTTGCAACGCAAGGCTGGATCGTTTTACGCGGATCAGCCGCGGACAAGCTGTACTGATCGGGCGGCGCGAACGGGTCTCCTTGAAGAGGGGATTCTTGAAAAGGAGAGGAAAGGGAGTCAATCATGGCTATACAGAAAGCCGTAGGCGGTGAGCTGAAAGTTGGCAGGGTAGCTCAATATGCACCCATCGTCGCCGCTGGTATCATTTTCGGTTTCGTTCCCATGGCAATGCAAGCAAGTTGCCTGGGCGTTTACTACACAGCTATCTCGCAGGGCTTTGGCTGCGAGGTGTCTGCCGTCACTATGTATCTGACCGTGGGGTCGATCTTCGGCGCCGTTATCACGCCTATTGTGGGCAACCTCTATGCGAAATACGACCTAAGGGTTATAACGTCTTGTCTCGCCGTCTGGGTGGCACTTTGCTTCATCGGCATGGCGTTGGCGCCATCGGTTCCGGTGTTCGTCCTTTGCGGCGCATTGCTTATTCCGGGGACGGTCGGCATGTTCAACTTGGGCATGCCTACGTTGATCAATCGTTGGTTCAAGGATTATTCGGGCACGCTCATCGGCATCTGCGCTGCGTTCACCGGCTTCGGTGGCGTGGTATTCATCCCCGTGGGACAGATGGTCATGAGCGCAGCCGGCGACTACCATACGCCGCTGTTCCTGTATGCGGCAATTGTTCTTGTTACCTGCCTGCCGCTTACTATTTTCGGCATCCGCTCCTTCCCGTCTGAGCGCGGCCTTCTTCCCTACGTATCGGCTAAGTCTGCCGCGCAGGGCGGCGGTGCGTCAGCCGTTGCGAAGGCAAGGAATTGGACTGTCGACGCTAACAAGGTAATGAAGACCGGTGCGTTCTGGTGTCTTGCCATCTCCATCGGCCTTTGCAACATGGTCGTCCTCGTTGCCCGTTTCTTCGCAACCTATGTGAACGAGCTCGCGGCTGCCGGAATCGCGGTTGCAGTAACGGGCGCAGCCATCGCAACAATTCTTTCGGGTGGCCAGGCTGTTGCGAAGGTCCTTATGGGCATCTTCACTGACGCTATCAAGATCAAGCCCGTTGTGGTCATCGCTTCTATCAGCGGTATCGTATGCCTGGCGCTTATCTCTTTCTTCCCGACAACGCCCTTGCTGCCTATCGGCGCCGCGTGCTTCGGCTTCTACTACTGTTCGACCGCTGTCGTTGCGCCTCTGTTGGGCAATGCGGTTCTTGGCACCGGCAAGAACTTCTCGAAGGCTTACAGCCGCGTGACTGCGGTGGCGTACATCATGGGCATGCCGGCTGGCATCATGTGGCCCCTGATCGCTGAGAACTTCGGCGGTTACGTTGCAGCGTTCATTGTTGCCATGGTGTTCATTGTGGCATTCGCGGTACTTGCCCTGACGTCCCTGCGTCTGAGCGAGAAGATCGAGCGTATCCAAGATACCGGCGAAGAGGACAATGCAGCTGAGGCTGAGCAGGCTGCCGCTGCATAATGCATAGCTGAGGTAAGCAGAACCCCATCTCGAATGCCGGCCCGGGACTCCTTCTCCGGGTCGGCATTTTTTGCACGTGGGCTACACCTATTGGCGTATGTTCGGCTACGGCGTATCCAACGACTTTCGTCCGCATTTCCGTGCGGGTCTGCGGTGGCTCCGTGAAACTCCTGGGTGAACGCTTGGAGACTCGGGGCAAAGCGGCACAGGGGCAACCTTTGGGCCCCTAAAGCTGATCGCTGTCTAGCCAGATGGTGAAGGGGCCGTTGTTCGTTAGGCTCACGTCCATCATGGCGCCGAACCAGCCGGTTTTCACTTCTACGCCATCGGCTTCGATAAGGCCGGCGAAGTATTCGTAGAGCCGGTTGGCCATATCGGGCGCGGCACCTTGCCCAAACGACGGGCGGTTGCCCTTCTTGCAGTTGGCGTACAGTGTGAACTGGGAAACCAGCAGCACGCTGCCGCCCACGTCTTTTAGTGACAGGTTCGTCTTGCCGTTCTGGTCTTCGAATATGCGCAGCTTCAGCGTTTTCGACCAAAGCTTCTGCGCGGTTTCTTCGGTGTCTTCCGGCCCTACACCCAGCAGGATGCAGTAGCCGTTTCCTATGCTGCGCGGCTCTTCGCCCTCGGTGGAAACCGAAGCCTGGCTTACGCGCTGGATAAGTGCTCTCATGGTGGCCTTTCATTCTATGTTCGCCTAGCGGCTAAGCGTGGTTACTGATTATCGGCAGAACGCCTTTAGGACCTCGATGCGTGGTGCCATGTCTTTCAGCAGATCATCGGCAATGTAAGGCGTTGATTCCTGCACTGCTCCGAATGTGCCAGAGCCCGCACGGGATATCGCCGTCGGTATTTTTTCAGCTATTGGGCGCGCCAGATTGGCAAGCGCAGTTCTGGAGATGCCGAGGTCATGGGCAAGTTGCTCGAAAGCTGCTTGGTCGATGTCGTCAATGGGGCGTGTTCCCCCGAAGCCCATTGCCATATCTCTGCTGAATCGTTCGAATACGGTTGTGCAAACAAAGTCGTATGCGGGCGATAGCGAAACGGCATAAGAGTTGGCCCCTGGTTCGGCTATAACCGAGAAGTTCTTAAGGTGGGCATCGCAATCGCCGATGGCGTAAGAGAAGCACAGCATCTTCGCGAAGTTGACGATGTCCCGCGCCGGCTTCACGCTGTGGCTTCTAAGGAAGCCCACTATTGTGCGAACGGTGCCGCCGTTCAGCTCGGCGTATTTAGATGAAGAACTTACCCCAAGGGCTTGCGCCATATCCTCTTGGTGCTTGCGCGATACGGTAAGGGCAGCCCGGCTGTTGCTGCTGCAAGCCCTGTCGAAGCGTTCAACGGCCAGAATGGGGTTTACCTTGTCTAGCAGGGCAACTTCGGCAGTGGGGATACCGCATTCCTTTGCTGCCTTCATGCAAATGAATTCGTTTTCCGGAACATCCCTGAGGTGACTCGTTTTCAGGATATGAGTGGTTGCGGCATAGCCTGTGGGCTGCAACCATCCTTCAGAAGCTGCTGCTTCGGGGAGGTGGGCAAGGCCTGTTTTCGTCTGCGTTCCGGCAAGCGAAAGCCTGGAAGCCGTGTTCTGCTCGGCAACGCTTTCCTCGTTGGCGAACAGCTCGATAAGCCGGTGCGTGTCTATGGTTTTGTAGGAGCCTTTCAAGTGTTCGAGGCGCGCTTCGCTGATAACAACATCGCCAATGCACTCTTTGCCGCATGCCTCAAGCATGGAAAGGTAATCGTTTTCGGGTAGCTGCAATTCGGCGGCGAGCACCGTTCGGCTGGGCCCTTCCGGAAGCAGGCCGTCGAAATAGGGGAGCATATTCGGTTCCGGATACGGTTCTTGCCGAAGGGGCAAGGACGCCGAAAGAGGTGTAGCCCCAGGCGCTTCGAGGTAGCTGTCCAGATATTGGAAGGATGGTTCTGCGGAAACCTCGATAACACCTACCGGTAGGGGGTCGAAGCGCTCAAGCCGCATGACGTAAAGCTGCCTCATAGCCCTCTCCTTTGGGCGAACAGGTCGATGCCCAGCATGGTGGTAACGGCGATAGCCTTACCGATCTCGGCGGTTTCCTTGCCGTTTTCAAGGTTGCTGAGGAACGTGATGCCCACGTTGGAAAGCCCCGCAAGTTCCGTTTGGGTGAAGCCCTGGCGCTTGCGTTCATTCCTGATGATCAAGCCCAGGTCTTTTGCTGTGGCAACTTGTTGCATGCTGGCCTCCTTTTATGCGTTCGAATAAATAATGGTTCTAGGAGCCGGAATTTATGCGTACGGATAAATTCGCTTTCAAAACAGTATAATTTATGCGTACGGATAAATCTAGAGATGGTTGAACTCTGCGCAGTTTTTGGGTGCAGCTTTAACTTTGGCTTCGCGAAAAGCTGGCCGGGCTTCCGCTGGGGCGGTGGGCTTCGGGGCCTTCGATGGAAGCCGTTGATCGGCTTGCGCGTTGGGCAGGAGCTTTCTTCGGCCCTGCCTTTGGGGGAATGGGCGGAAACCAAGCATGGCGGCAACGGCGCTAGGTTTTCGTTCGTTTTCGTTCGGTGTTCGCCTAGCGGCGAAACGCGGTTGACATATGGTGCGTATAGTATGATAAGCCGCGTGAAACGAATGAACGGGCGCGCTTGCCGCTGTGGTCTGCGCCCCCTGATGCAAAGGAGATTTTCCGTGGCCAACGTCAACGAGAACTACGCAAAGCTTCCCGGCAGCTACCTGTTTTCCGAGATTGCCCGCCGTACCGCCGAGTACACCGCGGCGCATCCCGAGGCGAAGATGATCAAGATGGGCATAGGCGACGTAACCCGCCCGCTGGCACCTGCGGTTATCGACGCCATGCATGCCGCCGTGGACGACATGGCCACGTTCGAGAACTTCCATGGTTACGGCCCCGAGCAGGGCTACGACTTCCTGCGCGCTGCCGTTGCCGAAAACGACTTCCGCGCCCGCGGCGTCGACATCGAAGACGATGAGATCTTCATTTCCGACGGCGCCAAGAGCGACTGCGGCAACATCGGCGACATCCTTTCCATCGACAACAAGGTGGCCGTATGCGACCCGGTGTACCCCGTGTACGTGGACACCAATGCCATGGCCGGCCGCGCAGGCGAGTACGACGAGGAAGCCCAGGGCTGGACGAACATCATCTACATGCCCACCACGGCAGAAAACGATTTCGTCCCGGCGCTCCCCGACGAGGTTGCCGATGTCATCTACCTGTGCAGCCCCAACAACCCCACCGGCACCGTTCTGAATGCCGACCAGCTGAAGGTTTGGGTGGATTACGCCAACGAGCACGGCTCCATCATCATGTTCGACGCCGCCTATGAGCGCTTCATCGCCGAAGAGAACGTGCCCCATTCCATCTACGAGGTGGAGGGCGCCAAGACCTGCGCTATCGAGTTCCGTTCCTTCTCGAAGACCGCCGGCTTCACCGGCGCACGCTGCGGCTACACCGTGGTGCCCAAGGCGCTTGTGCGCAACGGCCAGAGCCTGAACGCCATGTGGAACCGCCGCCAGTGCACCAAGTTCAACGGCGCTTCCTACATCATCCAGCGCGGCGCGGCGGCCATCTACACCGAAGAGGGCGCAAAGCAGGTCGAGGAAACGCTGGACTACTACCGCAACAACGCGCGCGTTATCAAGGAAGGCCTTGAACGCGCCGGCTTCCAGGTGTTCGGCGCCGTGAACAGCCCGTATGTATGGTGCAAGGCCCCCAACGGTATGGGTTCGTGGGATCTGTTCACCCTGCTGCTTGAAAAGGCCAACGTCATCACCACTCCTGGTGCCGGCTTCGGCCCTTCGGGCGAAGGCTACATCCGCCTTTCCGCTTTCGGCGATGCCGAGGCAACCAAGGAAGGCGTGGCCCGCATCGAGAAGCTGTTCGCAGAATAGCCGAACGGCCCGGCGGCGCCCTTGGTTGGGTTCGCATTGCGTTGCCTCCTGATAGGGGCGCTCGGCTGCGGTGTTTTTTGACGTTCGCCCGTGCAGCGGGGCCCCCGCCAAAGCGCCGACCGACTGCATAGATCAGATAGCCCTGGGTTCAGGCGGCTTTCTGGGAATCCGGAAACAAGGATTCTTGGGCGGCCTGCCGGAATCCAGGGCTTTTCTTTATAAATTTCCCTATGCTCTATATCGAGTAACGATATTTCACTCTTATAAGCAGCTTCCCTAATCTGACATTAGGGATTTTTGAACGCGTTCAATAAAATCGCGTTTGCATTGGAAGGGGAATAACATGGCAAGTTTCTTCAAGGAGATCGATCCGGCTCAGTTCAAGCGTCATTGGCTGGATATCCCGTTTGGCAGCGACCCGCGCCAGAAGCTGGATATCTGGCTGCCCGACGAAGGGGATGGCCCCTTCCCGACGATCCTCTTCGTACACGGCGGCGGCTGGGTTGGCGGCGACAAGCGCGAGAACACCATGCCCGGCGCCTTCAAGGTTATGAGCCAGGGCTATGCGCTTGCCTGCATCAACTACCGCATCGCCCCCGATGTGGTGTGGCCCGAGCCTTTGCTGGATGTGCGTGCGGGTATCCGTTACCTGCGTGCGCACGGCGATGAGTTCATGCTGAAGACCGACAAGCTTGCCGCCTGGGGCAATTCTGCTGGTGCGCATATCATCAACATGATCGCCGCACTGGGCGGCCGCCCCATCATGAAGGGCAAGGCCCTGGGCAACCCCGAGGTGGACGACTCCATCCAGTGCCTGGTAAGCCTGTACGGCCCTACCGATATGTACCAGGTAGACCTGTGCAACCGCCTTACCGAGGAAGACGTGGTGAACGCCACCGGCGGCACCGAGGTGCGAAACGACCTGGGCGAGGGGATGGTGTTCCCGCATAACCTGATCATGGGCTTCAAGTGCTCGCGCAATCCTGCCGCCGCAAGCTTCGGTGGCCCCATCAACTATGTTACCGACGACTTCCCGCCCACGTTTTTGCTGCATGGCATCAACGACCCGGTGGTTCCGTACACGCAGTCGGTTTCATTCCGCAACAAGATCAACGAAACCTGTCACGACAATCGCTGCAAGCTGAAGCTGTTCGACAACGCCGTGCATGGCGACCCGTGCATGAAGACCAACGAGGTTGTGGACGAGATCTTGGACTTCATCGATGAAACGCTGTGGGAAGGCCCGCATGAGCGCACCGAGCTGCCCGGCGAGATTGCCGTGCGCGATGTGCATGGCGCAGGGGACGAATTCGAGAACTAGCGTTTAGCTAAACTGCGGGCGGAGTTTCTCTGCCCGCTTTTTGCGTCAGTAGGTGCGCCAGTAGGGGGTGTTCCTGCTGGCACGCTTGTTGGTACGCAAGGGAATCAAATGGGGATTTGCGCGCCTGCGCTCTTGGGGAAGAAGGGCAGGCGCGCTTCGGCATACAAGGAGTGGGAGATTCGTGAGCAAAGGGGAAGAGGCCGCAGAGCTGACAGAGAAGGGGTTCATCCATTACTTGCCGGTGGTAGCGGCGCTGTGCTGCATGTGTGCCGTGTGCAGTTCCATGCTCACGGGTACGCCGGGTATTTTCTACCCGGTGATCTCGGCGGATATGGGCGTTCAGACAGCTGAGGTCAGCGCGTGGATGGCATTGTGCCTTCTGTCATGCGCACTGCTTTCGCCCGTCTGCGGGCGCATCGTTGAAAAAGTGGACATGCGCATTCTTATCGTGGGTGCGGCGCTGATAGAGGCGCTCGGTTATGTGGTGTTCTCGCTTGCGCAGGCTCCGTGGGTGCTCTGGATCACCGGCATTGTGTTGGGGCTTCCCGCTGTTATCGTACTGGGCATGGGCACGGCAACGCTGATCAATCGCTGGTTCAAGCGCTACGTCGGCATGCTCATCGGCGTGTGCACGGCCTGTTCGGGTTTGGGCGGCGTAGTGTTCTTGCAGCTTGGCCAGGCGCTCATCGATGCGTCCGGTTGGCGTGCAGCCCACTTGGTGTTCGCTGCGATAATCGTGGTGGTAATCGTCCCCGTTACCTTGTTGTGCGTCCGCAGCTTTCCAGCCGATAGGGGGCTGTTGCCTTACGGCACCGCGTGGGCGAAGGGGCATTCGGATGGTTCCTCCAGCGCCGTCGAGCCCAAGAGCGTCGATCCGTCCGTGGGAACCAAGAGCCTGCCGTTCGTGCTGGTTGTGGTCTTCGGCTTTTTGGTGAGCATGGTGTGCATGATGAACGGCTATTTCCCCAAGTACGTGAACTGGGTGAACGAGTAGGCACTTGCCGGCGCCGCCACTGCTTCGCTGATCACGGGCGCAACATTGGCATCGGTGTGCCAGGCGGGTGCGGCCGTTGGCAAGGTGGGCCTTGGTGCGTTTTCCGACTTTTCGGTAGGGAAGGCTGTGATTGGCCTTTGCGGCGCCGGCGCGCTGGGAACGCTGCTTATCTGGCTGTTTCCCTCTTCGGCTTTGATGCCGGTTGGCGGCTTTATCTTCGGCTTCTTCGTTGCCGGCGTGCTGGTGATGTCTCCGATGCTTATCCGTTCGGTGTTCGGCGAAGGGCGGCATTACCCGGTGTTCTTTGGGCGCATCAACCTGTTCATCCAGCTCGGTGGCGCCAGCGGCAACCTGGTGTGGCCGCTTCTGGCCGACAACTGCGGCGGGTTCGCAACGGTGTTCGGCGTGGCGCTGGCGTGTATTGCAGTGGTGCTGGTTTCGGGTCTGGCTGCCTATCGCATGAGGGGTTCGCTTCCCCGCGTGTAGCACGCCACGTGTCGGTGCCCTTGGCGACATTGCTGGTAGAAGGCTGGATCCGTCTTCGGCAGGCGCGCGTCGGTGCCGGCAGGTCTCTATTGGCATCTGCTGGTATTGGCGTTGGGTCCGCGACTTCGGCTAGCTCGTGAGCTCTATTCCTTGCCCTCGGCGCAATCCTGCAGGTAGTTGATGAAGGCCCAGGCGGCATCGGATGGGGCTTGATGGTCGGGGATGCGGGCGTACAGGTAGCGGCAGCGCTGGATGTCGGCAGGCTCGCGCGCTACGAAGCTATAGGCTTCCTGCATGTTCTGCAGCCAGGCGAACTCGCCGCCCAAGCAGCAGCCTATGCCATGGGCAACCAGGCTCAGCGCCTCGCTGTACAGCTGCGTTTCCATCACGATCTTCGGCGTGAAGCCCGCTTCGCGGCACATCGTTTCGGTGATGGTGCGCATTTCGCTGGGGTCGGTGAACACGAACGGCTCGTCCTTGAAATCGGCCAGCTTAAGGTCGGGCTTGTTGGCCAGCGGGTGGTTGGGCGGCATAACCAGCATGATGCGCTCGCGCCCTAGGGGGATAACGTTGCTGCCTTCCAGTTTCACCGCCGAGCCGATAAGCTCCATGTCGAGCGGGCGGTTGTTGAACTGCGCGGAAGTGGGGTAGCCCATGCTGATGGAGATGTCCCCGTGCTTTTCGTAGAACCTCGCCAGCAATGCGCCGATGTTGCCAACGGGGATGTTCATCCCGCAGCACACGGTGCGCTTCTGCTTGTCGGCGTTGTCTTGAATGGTGCGCTTGGCTTCGTCCAAGATGGCGAACGCGGTGTGCGCTTGCTTGGCAAGGTAGCGGCCGTTTTCATTGATGACCAGCTTCTTTCCCACGCGGTCGAACAGCTGGTGGCCTATTTCCTTTTCCAGGTTGCGCAGGGCGCTGGAAAGCGCGGGCTGTGAGATATGCAGCACCTCGGCTGCTTCCGACATGTTCTCGCACGAGGCGATGGCCAAAAAGTAGTGAAGCTGACGTGACTCCATTGATGGTCCCCCTTATAAGTTCCGAAAGCGCAAACGGCATTTCGTATTTGATCCCCTTATCGATTCTACCTTCCCGAGTGGGGTTTTAGCTGTTGAAACGGCGAAAAGCCGGGAAGTGTTTCGATGTGGCGTTGGGTATTGGAATGTTGGGGAGTGGTTGGTCGGAGCAGCCGTTACGGGGTGCGCCAGGTGCAGCGATAGGGCGGCGGCGTTGTTCGCTCTTAGATGCGAGCTGTATCGAAGTTCGCCTTGTTAGCGAGCCTGCTCATTGATTACCTCCTGAATGGACCTGTATGCCGGCTTGGTGAACAGCAGGTCGAAGTCGGCCTCGCATCCTAGGGCGCGAGCAAGGCGAATGAGCGCATCGAAGGATATCTGCCCCGTCTGCTCGAACCGGCGCAGCGTTCCAAGGGGCACGCCGGAACGGTCGGAGAGCTGTTGCTGAGTGAGCCCCCGTTGCTTTCTGGCTGCCTGTTCGCGTTTGGCGATGGATTGGGCTGCCTGAGCCGGCGATTGCAGTTTTTGCAGCTTTTCAATATTGCTCATATATGGGTAATATCTCCTTGTAGAGACTGAAACTACTCAAATAATAGCACAAAGAACTAACCGTTGGGGTTCTTCAAGGAGGCCGCCGAACGGTTGTGTGTGGCATGGAATATGGGGTTTTGTTGGTATAGCGGTTTCGCAATCGGTTGCGGGGCGGTTGCATGCTGGTTGGCAGCAAGGTGGTTGATGGGGCGTTGATCGGTTGTTGCGGTCGTGACGGGCAGCTGGGCAGGGCGATAGTGGGTTGGCATGACTGTGGGTCAAATGCCGAAGCGCCGAAAAGACCGAGTTGGGTATACTGGGTTAGCTGGTTTGTCTGTGGCGGGCCGGCGGAACCGACAGTTCGAGAACCTCCTGTCGTTAAACAAAACTAGGTAAAGAAGAATGCTTATTGCGCGTGATCGCTCTGCTGCGACACGGCGCGCGCGGCGGCTGCGGTTCGTGCTTGCGGGTTTGCCCGTGGGCGCAGCGGCGAAGGTTGCATGCGTTGTGCGGGCTTCGCACTTGCGGGTCGGGCTGCTGTATCGGCGTGCCGGATGCTTGACTTTGCGGGCCATGGGGCATCGGCACAGCTGGCGTGGTTACGCAAGCACGCGCTGCGTACCCGCTGTTTCTTCTTGCCTTGTTTTGCGACAGGCAAGAAGGAGCATCTATGTACGGCCTTAAGACCGAAAGCAGCTTCGACGCTGCGCATTTCCTTACCGACTACCACGGCAAGTGCGAGAACCTGCACGGCCACCGTTGGCGCGTGGTTGCATACTTGGCGCAAGATGCGCTGTGCACCGAAGGTACCCATAAAGACATGGTGCTGGATTTCGGCGATTTCAAGCATGCGCTGCGCGATCTTACCGAAGAACTGGACCATTCCTTCATCGTTGAAGAGGGCTCGCTTATGCCCAAAACGCTGGCATGTCTGGAGGAAGAGGGCTTCACGCTTTCCATGATGCCGTTTCGCACCACGGCGGAAAACCTGGCTCGCTACTTCTATGGCCGCTTGGCTGAGCGCAACCTGCCTGTTTCGCAGGTAGAGGTGTACGAGACACCGAACAACTGCGCTATCTACTACGGGGAAAACTAGTGGCTTCATCTGCGGACATACGTTTCCCTGATAGCGACTGCTGTACGCTGCCTGTGGTGGAGCGCTTCGTTTCCATCAACGGGGAAGGGCCGCGGGCGGGTAGGCTTGCGGCGTTCATCCGCTTTGCCGGGTGCAACCTTGCCTGCTCGTGGTGCGACACGTCTTGGGCCAACGTGGGCAATTGCGCTCACGAGGATTGCGCGCCCGACGAATTGGTGGAATGGGTTGCCGGTTCGGGCGCTGCTTGCGTGACGCTCACCGGTGGTGAGCCTGCGCTGCAGCCGGGGCTTCCCGATCTGATTCGCGCCCTGCACTGCTCGGATGTGTGGGGTGCCGGCCTTGGTGCCCAGCGTGTGGTGGAAGTCGAGACCAATGGCGCGGTTGACTTAGCTTCGTTGGACGCTTTGCGAAACCAGCTGGCGGAAGGTCGGTTGGTGGGTGCTGTGGCGGGCGATGCTCGTGAAGCGGGCCGGCCAACTGGGCTTTCGGGTCAGTGCTCTGCCGCTGCGCCAGGCCCTCGGCCGGAAGACCTCTGCCAATCGGAACCGGGCGTGCAGCCGGAAGGCTCCCGTCAATCGGGGCTAGAGCCTGCGGCGTGCGTTGGCGATGGCGGCTGCGGTTGCCAGGTGCACTTCACCGTGGATTGCAAGATGCCCTCTTCGGGGATGGACGCGGAAATGCTGCCCGGCAACTACGAGCTGCTTCGCTGGGGCGATGCGGTGAAGTTCGTGGTTGCCTCGCGTGAAGACCTGGAATGCGCGCAGAGGGTCATAGAGCGCCACGACCTATGCGACCGGTGCGAGGTGTTCTTCAGCCCCGTGTTCAGCTGCATCGAGCCTTCGCAAATAGTGGATTTCATGCAGGAACAGCGTCTTTCCCGCGTGCGCCTTCAGCTTCAGCTGCATAAGATCATCTGGCCTGGCCAGGAAAAAGGAGTGTGACCATGGGCAATCAACCCACCCAAACCGAAAAGGGCTTCAATGTGGCAACGGGCACGAACGCCCCCGAGCGCGCCTTGGTGCTGTGCAGCGGTGGCGTGGATTCCACCACGTTGCTTGCCATGGCTGTAGAGCGCTACGGCGCGGCAAACGTGTTCGCGCTCTCCATCAGCTATGGCCAGCGCCATAACAAGGAAATCGAATCCGCCAAGGCGGTTGCCGCCCACTACGGCGTGCAGCAGCGCTTCCTTGATTTGGCTGCCATCTTCGCCGATAGCAATTGCTCGCTTCTAGGTCATTCCACGCAGGGTGTTCCGCAGGAAAGCTACGCCGATCAGCTGCAGGAAACCCAGGGTAAGCCGGTAAGCACCTACGTGCCGTTCCGCAACGGGCTGTTCCTTTCCTCGGCGGCTTCGATGGCGCTTTCACTGGGATGCAGCGTGCTGTACTACGGCGCCCATCACGACGACTGGGCGGGCAATGCGTATCCCGACTGCTCGCAGGATTTCGTGGATGCCATGAACCATGCCATCGTGGAAGGCACGGGCGGCGAGCTGCGCATGGAGGCGCCTTTCGTGCAGTGGAGCAAGGCCGATATTGTGAAGCGTGGCCTTCAGCTGGGCGTTCCCTACGAGCTTACCTGGAGCTGCTACGAAGGCGGCGAAAAGCCCTGTGGCGTGTGCGGCACCTGCATCGACCGTACGCGCGCCTTTGAGCTGAACGGCGTAACCGACCCGCTGCTGCGCTAACCTTGCCCACAACCTTTACAGGAGAACCGATATGACGAACGAAGAACGCGAAGCTGAAGCCAGCATTTCCCTGCTGGGCAATCAGCACACCGAATACCCCACCGACTACGACCCCAGCGTGCTGGAGACGTTCATCAACAAGCATCCGGGCAACGACTACTTCGTGAAGTTCAACTGCCCCGAGTTCACCAGCTTGTGCCCTATCACCGGGCAGCCCGACTTCGCAACTATCTACATCTCCTACGTTCCCGGCGAGCGCATGGTGGAAAGCAAAAGCCTGAAGCTGTACCTGTTCAGCTTCCGCAACCACGGCGATTTCCACGAGGACTGCATGAACATCATCATGAAAGACCTGGTGGCGCTAATGGATCCGAAGTACATCGAGGTGTGGGGCAAGTTCACCCCGCGCGGTGGCATCTCCATCGACCCGTATTGCAACTACGGCAAGCTGGGCACCAAGTGGGAAGATGTTGCCTGGGAGCGTCTTTCCCATCACGACCTGTATCCCGAAAAGGTGGACAACCGCTAGGTTGCCGCTGCGCTTTGCAACGCCCCTGCCATCCGGCTATCGTTTTGCCGCCGCGTTCTGCCTGCTGGGCAGCTATCATGCCTGTAAGTGTTACAGCCAAATCGTTTGGTCTTTACGGCTCGGGGCAGGACGCGGCTTTTCTTGTCCGTAGCGGGTCCGTTCGGTTTTGATTGAACGTGGTAGGGCGCATGGGCCTTTTGGCTCGGGGTGGCCACGTGACGCCTTCCGCACACTAGGGCATTGTTTTAGGGGGAGCTATGGTTTCGGGAACATACCATGCACAGGTAAGCACGCCTATTGGCGTCAAAGAGGGAACACTGACGCTTCAGCAGCAGGGCGAAGCGCTTTCCGGCTCCCTTCATGTGCTGGGCGGCGACACGCCCATACAGAACGGCGTTGTCGATACGGAAGGCAAGCTTTCCTTTTCTGGGACGTTGCAGGTTCCCCTCATCGGCGCCTTGCCGTTCACGTTCGAGGGAACGCATGAGGGCGATTCCATCAGCGGTACGGCCGTAACCAAGATGGGCGCCATCGAGATAGCAGGTTCGCGCGTTTAGCGGTCCGCTCGCTGCACGCCGTCCCGACAGTCGTTTTGCCCTGCCGCTATGTCACTGCTGCTCCTTCAGCTGCTGGGCCTGCCGTCAAGAAACGCCCATTCACTTCTCCGAGCGCTTCGGGCCGTCCAGGCTCATCCCCTTCATGTACCAGGCTGCAACCTGCTCGGGGCGGTCTTCGGCGCCCTGGTCGAACCACCACGAAACAGTATGCGAAAACGAACTTACGTACAGCACGCACGCCAGTCCCTTGGGGATCCCGGTGCGTTTTTCCGGCCCGCTCTTCGTGAACAGCACCTCTAGTTGCGATTCGAAATAGCCGGTGAAATGGGGCTCGCCTTCGCGGATAAGCTTGCCGCATATGCCGCCGTGCGTGTCCCTCAGGTGGTACAGAAGGTGCGCAAGCTTGCCTTCAAGGCTTTCGGTTGCCAGGGTGGGATGCGTTACGCAGTACTCGTTCACGCCTTCGAAGATGTGGTCGAACATCTCGCGGCACATCTGATCCAGCAAGTCGTCTTTCGTTTCGAAATGCGCGTAGAACGTGCTGCGGCCGATATCCGCCTCTTCGATGATCTGCGCAACGGTAACTGCGCTGTAATGGGAGCTTCCCATCAGCTGCTCGAAGGCTTCGTAGATGGCTTTGCGGGTTTTGCGCTGGCGGCGGTCGAGTTGTTTTTGCATGGTTGCCTTTCGAACGATATCCAGCAAATGTCCAGTAACCGTCAAAGGGGAGAAGCTGTGCGTTAGCGATCATAGCTTCCCGTTTGCTTCTGTATTTGCCGTACTCGATGAATTATACCGAACATACAGTTCAGTAACGTAAGATCGGTACGGTATATATGGAAAACCTTAAACCTTATTTCGAGCCCCTGGAAAAGCTGTTGGCTCTGGGCGGTGCCAAGAAAGACATCGCCTTCCTGCTTGTTTCGGCGATTGCCCTGGTTGCAAGCTTCGTGTGCGGTAACAGCCTGCCCTTCAACCCGGCATGGGTGGCAATCGCGCTGTGCGGGGTGCCTATCGTGTGCGAGGCGTTCATCGCTGTGGTTACCGAGCTCGATGTGAAGGCCGATCTGCTGGTTTCCCTGGCGCTTATTGCCGCCATCGCCATCGGCGAGTTCTTCGCAGCTGGTGAGGTTGCCCTTATCATGCAACTGGGTGGCCTGCTGGAAGAGCTTACCGTTGCCCGCGCCCAGAAGGGCATCAAGCGTCTGGTTGAGCTTACCCCGCGCAGGGCGCGCATCGTGGAGGGAGATGGCGCCGAGCGGGAAGTGGATGCCGATGAGGTTCGGCTCGACCAGTTGGTGCGCGTGCTTCCTGGCGAAACCGTTCCGGTAGACGGTGTGGTGATGGCGGGGGCAACCAGCATCGATGAGAGCGCGGTTACCGGTGAGCCCATGCCTGTGGATAAACAGGTTGGCAGCGAGGTTTCCGCTGGCACGGTTAACCAGTTCGGATCCATCGATGTATGTGCCACGCGGGTGGGGGAGGACAGTTCCATCCGCCGCATGACGCGTTTGGTACAGAGCGCCGATGCCGGTAAGGCGAAGATTGTGCGCATGGCAGACAAGTGGGCCACTTGGGTGGTGGTGGGTGCTCTTGCATCCGCGGTGGGTGTATACCTGGTAACAGGCGAGATCCTGCGTGCGGTTACGGTTTTGGTCGTGTTCTGCCCTTGCTCGCTGGTGCTGGCAACCCCCACTGCCATCGTGGCGGCAATCGGCAACGCTACCAAACGTGGCTTCCTGGTGAAGGAAGGCGATGCCCTGGAGCGCTTGGCGAAGGTGGGTTGTGTGGTGTTCGATAAGACGGGCACCTTAACCGTGGGCCAGCCGCGGGTGGGCGGCGTTTACCCGAGCCCGGCCAGCGGCTTAGCGGAAGCCGAGCTGTACGCGTTGGTTGCCTCGGCAGAGCTTCGCAGCGAGCATCCGTTGGGCAAAGCTGTGGTTCGCTGCGCCCGTGAAGAAGGCCTGATGCCCATCGAGCCTGAAAGCTTCGAGATGAAGCCGGGATTGGGCGTGGCGGCCCAGGTGGACGGCCGTATGATTGCCGTGGGCAACGACCGTCTGATGGACGATCTGGGTGTTTCGTTGGAGGGCTTCGACGGGGAAGTGCTGGCCAAGCTGCGCGAGAGGGGCGAAACCTTGGCGTTCGTATCGGTGGATTTCGCTGCCTCCGGTATCGTTTCCCTAACCGATACCGTGCGCAGCGAGTCGGCGCAGACCATCTTCTCCATCAATGCCATGGGCGTGGAATCCGTGTTGCTTACCGGCGACAACCCGGCTGCAGCCAACGCGGTGTGCGCTGAAGTGGGCATTGGACAGTGTGTGGCGCAATGCCGACCCGAGGACAAGATGGACTATATCGAACGCAACGAGTCGGAAGGGAGGCATTGCGCCATGGTGGGCGACGGCATAAACGATGCTCCAGCCCTCAAGCGCTCGTTCGTGGGCATAGCTGTGGGCGGCGTGGGAAGCGATGTGGCTATCGAGGCCGCCGACATCGCCATGGTGGGCGGTGGCATAGGATCGCTGCCGCACCTGCTGGCGCTGTCGCGCCATACCATGCGCGTTATCAAGGCGAACCTCGCCTTTGCCATGACGCTTAATTTCGTTGCCATCATCCTGGCGTTCATTGCCGTGCTGGATCCGGTAAGCGGGGCGCTGGTCCACAACTGCGGCAGCGTGATCGTTATCGTGAATTCCGCATTCCTGCTTCGTTGGGCAGCGAAAACCTAGGGGATAATGGGGCAAACCTGATCCCCGCGTGGAAGACCCCTGTATGACCGAAGAGCTCATATCGCTTGCCGTTATCGTGCTGGTGGCGGCGCTGTGCCCCATCGTTGCGCAGTCCATCCCGAAAAAGCCCATCCCCGAAACGGTGTTCCTGCTTATTGCAGGTGCGCTGCTGGGGCCGAACATGGCCGGCATAATCGATCTTTCCGATTCCATCAGCCTGCTTTCAGAGCTTGGCCTGGCGTTTCTGTTCCTGCTTGCCGGCTTCGAGATAGACCCGAAGAACGTTACCGGCCATCAGGGAAAACGTGGGTTTGTTACCTGGCTGGTGTGCCTGGCTTTGGGCTTTGCCGCGGTAGAGGCTGTCTCGCTGGCGGTTCCCGCCCATGCGCCAACCGATATGGGCGGCGTTGCCGTTGCCATTGCCCTGGGCACCACGGCGTTGGGTACGTTGATGCCCATCTTGAAGGAGCGCAACCTCATAGGCACCAAGGTGGGCGATTCGGTGCTTGCCTATGGAACGTGGGGCGAGCTTGGCCCTATCATTGCCATGGCGCTGCTGCTTTCCTCGCGCGCCGAATGGAAGACCCTGGCGGTTCTGCTTGCGTTTGCGGCCATCGCGGTGCTTGCCGCGGTGATCCCCACCAAGGCACGGAAGGCCGGCAGCCGCGTGTACAGCTTCCTTTCCTTGAATGGCAATACCACCTCGCAAACCACTATGCGCGTTACCGTGCTTCTGCTGGTGGTACTCGTTGCCCTTTCGACGGCATTCCAGCTGGATGCGGTGCTGGGCGCGTTTGCCGCAGGCTTCGTGCTGCGCTACGTGATACCTTCGGGCAACCACGACCTGGAGCATAAGCTCGATGGCGCTGCCTTCGGGTTCTTCGTGCCGCTGTTCTTCGTGGTGTCCGGTGCGAAGATCGACCTTATGGCGGTGTTCGACAAGCCGGTGCTCTTGGTGGGCTTCATCGTTGCCCTGCTGCTCATCCGCACGGTGCCGATATTCGTATCGCTTTCCATCGATAGGGAAACCCGCACTATGTCTTCGCACAACCGGGTTAGCGTTGCGCTGTACTGCACTACCGCACTGCCCCTTATCGTGGCGGTTACGTCGGTGGCCACCACAGCGGGCGCTATGTCCGACGAAACGGCTTCGGTGCTGGTGGCTGCCGGTGCCATAACGGTGTTGGCCATGCCTTTGCTGGCGCAGCTTACGTACCGCGTTGCCGACGTTCATCCAGTGGAAACCGCGCGCGAGGTGGCGCACGACCCGCGCCATATGGGCGATATCGTGGGCGACCACATGGCGTATGCGCAACTGGCCGATGCGTCGGAGCTCGGCGAAAGCTCGCGTCGCCAGCGCAAACTGGCCAAGGCGCGGGCCCGCTTGGAAAAGCAGCACAAGCGCCACGATTTGGTGGAGCAGGCCAAGGAAGAGCGCAGGCAGCGTCGGGTAGAGTTGATGCGCGAAGTGCGCCAGGAGCGCGATCAGAGACGCGCCGATCTGGTGACGCAGCTCAAGGAGATAGACAAGGAATAACGGGATTCCGCTAGCCAAGCCACCACCCGCCAGAAGCAAGAAGGGGAGCCGCACGGTGTGCAGCTCCCCTTTGCGTAGGTCTGTTTCTGCTTGAAACGTTAGCGGCAAACGATGTCTACCGGCACATTCAGGATCTTGGCAACCTTCAGGATGGTGTCGGTGTGGCTGCCCAGCGCAGCGGCCATGTGGTGCGTGGGGCCGGTTTCGTTCCAGCGGTTCATGAACTCGCGGGCGCCGATGCTGAACTTCATGCGCATGTTGGTGTCGCCGAAGGTGAAGATGGGGCCCTCGACGTTTTCGCCCTCGGCAACCACGAACTTGAAGTTGCCGTCGCCGTCCTGCGTGATGCCCAGGTAGGTAACCGTGCCCAGACCTGGGTAGAACTGGGTAAGGTAGCCGCCGCCGGTTTTGCCGTGGAACACGGGAACAACCTTCAGCGTGGGCTTCTTGGCGGTGGAGATGTCGGCGTCGCCCGAACCGGAGTGGCCGATGATCACCACGTCTTCGGGGAAGTCGATGGAGTACATCTCGGAAAGCTGGCCGGTGCCGGCGATGGTCTTCAGAATGCTCATGGCGATGGCAACCTTCATGTCGCCCTCAACGGCGCAGGAAGTGCCCTGCTTGATGAGCATCGAGAACGCGGGGATAAGCATGCTGTCCAGCACGCCGGCCTTGCCCTGGGCGAAGCCGTCGTAGTGGCTGGCGATAAGGCCCAGCTGCTCGTCCTTCACCCACTGCTCGAAGGCAACGACGTACTTGGCCATGTCCTGGATGGGCTCGTCGGAAACGGAAGCGCCGCCCTCGATGTCGAAGGTATCGATGATCTCGGCTGCCTTGGCGTCGATGGCCGCCTGGTCGTCGATGTCGTCGGCGATGGCCCACATCTTCTCCCAGTCGAACTGCTTGGTGTACAGGCCCAGGCGGTTGTACAGGTTGGTCTCGTCGATGTAGAGGTCCATCATGCCGGGGTAGGGGCGGCCGATCTGCGCGATGTTGGTGCGGCGCAGGCGACGGCGAACCTGAGCTGCGGTGCACCACTGCTCAAGCTGCTTGGCAACTTCCGGGTCGCCGCCTTCGACGACGCCGGTGACAACCGCATGGCGCTTGCCGGCGCGGTTCAGGTCGGCAACAACCTCGCCGGGGGCGCCGCAAGCGTACAGCTCGCCCAGCCAGGTGGGGATGTCGGTGTTGGCGTAGTCGGGCTGCGCCTTCTTCTGCACGTTCACGATTACCACGGGAACGTCGAGGTCGCGCACGACGGGAAGCACGTTGTAGCTGGTGGCGTAGGTGAGCATCTGCAGGATAACAAGGTCCACGTCGGCCGCGCGGAACAGGTCGCCGGCGTCCTGCGCCTGCTCTTTGGTGGTTACCATGCCGCCGTCCACGATATCGACCGTGGTGGGCAGGGTCTTCTTGAATTCGGCGTACTGGCCTTCGAACTCAGGGACGAGCTGCGGGAATTGCGGCAGGTACGCGCCGAGCGCGATGGAGAACACGCCGACTTTCGCTTTGGTTTCAACGAGCATATTTGCCTCCTTGGGCAGGTCGGTTCATTTTTGAATGCGTTATAACCTTGCTTATATTACCAGCCGTTCGGCTGTTTCCTGCGCCGCTCGCCGAACTTCCTGCCGCTTCAACTACTTTTTCAACCCCCCTGCTTGGCGCGCCATCGTATCGGGTCCGGGAAATGGACTAGTATCGAATGTGTTTTATGAAGTCACTGATAGGAGGGCATATGGCAACGTCCCAGCAAGCTAGCGCCATCTGTGCGCGCGGCTTGACGAAGACCTACAACAGCGTAAACGTTGTCGACGGCCTTTCCATGGATGTGCGCGAAGGCGATATCTATGGGTTCGTCGGGCGCAACGGCGCCGGCAAGTCAACCACCATGAAGATGATCTGCGGGCTTATCTCGGCCAGTTCCGGCGAGCTTTCCGTGCTTGGGCACGATCTTTCCCGCTACGACGGGGCCACGGGCATCGGCTCGCTTATCGAGGCTCCGGGCCTGCTGGAGAAGATGAGCGCCTACGACAACCTTATGTACAAGGCCACGGCGCTCGGCGTTGCCGACGCACCCGCCAAGTGCAAGGATCTGCTGAACCTGGTGGGCCTTTCCAAGACGGGCTCCAAACATGCCCGCTATTTTTCCTTGGGCATGAAGCAGCGCTTGGGCATTGCCCTGGCGTTGGTGGGAGAGCCGAAGCTCCTTCTTCTGGACGAGCCGTTCAACGGCTTGGACCCTGCCGCCACGCAGGAAATGCGCCAGGCCCTGCAGCGCCTGAACAAGGAACGCGGCCTTACCATCGTGGTTTCCAGCCATGTGTTGGACCAGTTGAACCGTTTCGCCACACGCTTCGGCGTTATCAACGCCGGCGCCATGGCCATCGAGTTCGGCGCCGAGCGCATGAGCGAAATGGCTGCCGGCCTTATCCGTGTGCGCTGCACCGACATGGATGGCGCGGCCAAGGCGGTTGCCGCTGCCCTCCCGCAGGCAGCCGTTACCACCTCTGAAGATGGGGTGCTGTTGGTTCCCGGCGCAGAAGGGAACCTGGAAAAGGTTTCGCTTGCCCTGTTCAACGCGAACCTGCAGGTGCTCGAGCTGGTGCGCACCCAGCGCGACGTGGAGGAGTTCTTCCTGGAGCTGATGGGAAAGAACCCCTCTTCCGCGCCGCAGAGCCAGTCCAACCAAGGGGGTAAGTAGTCATGACATCGCTTCTTCGCGCTGATTTCCGCCGCATCCTGCGGCCTTCGAGCAATACCCATTGGTTCCTTGTGGTGCTTGTTGCCGCCATCTTGCTTAACGTGGTTGTGATGCCCCTTCTGGTGAACATGATGAGCGACATGGCCGGCTCGGAAGATGTTGGATCGTTGGGTTTCGCTTCGCCTTTGGGGGTTGCCGGATCGCTTCTGTGGTTGGGCTTGCTTCCCTTGCTGTGCTCGTTGCGCATTGCCACCCTGTGCTGGGGTGATATGCGTTCCGGATTCAACCGCTCTGTCGTAAGCGCGTGCGGCAAGAAGGCCTATTTCACCGAAAAGCTGGTGCTGGCGCTGGTCGTCAGCTTCGCCTTCGTGGTTATCGGCCTGGTTATCACGCTTGTGGTTGCGCTTATCGCCGGCGGCTTCACCCAGGGCACCGGGGCGGTTTCCATTATCCTTTGGCTTGTTCTGACCACGCTTGTTTGCTGGGGATGCTCTTGCCTTACGCTGGCGGTGCTGTGGGTGCTGAAGAGCAACGTGATTGCCTACATCTTGGGCATTTCCCTTGGCGGCGGGCTTATCTCCACCATCATCTCGCTGGCGCTTGCCGGCTTGCCCGATATCGCGCAGGCCTGGACAAGCGTTGTGGAATGGCTGCCGGTGAGCTCCGTCAACATCCTTAGCTCGGCGGTTGTCGACGGCGAGCTGGTGCTTGAGGGCATGGGATATGCGCACGTGCTGGCGCCAGCTGCGGTTTGCATAGCAATCGGCTTTGCGTGCGCGCTCACCATCCTGCGCAAGCGCGACCTGTAAGGTTCGCGGCTGAGCGCCGAATAGCGCTTCGGTTTCCTGAAGGCTTCGACCTGAACGGCCCTTGCTTCGTGCGAGGGCCGTTCTTGCGTTTACGGCGGCTTGACTTCTGGCTGCCGCGCAATGTGGCAGTTGCTTTTGCGGTTTGCGGAATTGGGCGATGCACGGTGGGGCTGGCGGCTAGAACACCGCTTCGATGGGGTCGGAAACGGTGAGGTCTTCCTGGCCATGGCACAGCTCGGTGATCTTTTTCAGGAAGGGCTTCTGCGTGCCATCGAGCATGCGCAGCTGCATGGTTACCGCATCGGTGAACTGCGTATCCAGGGTTTTTGCGTTGCAGTCTGCGGCGATGCGGTTGGCTTGGTCGTACAGCGGGTAGGCAACCCGCAAGGTAAGGTCTACGCAGACGGAAACCGTTACCAGCTGTGCTGCGGCGATGGCCGCCTGGGTGGCTTGCGTGTAGGCGCGCACCAACCCGCCGGTGCCCAGCAGCGTTCCGCCGAAGTAGCGCGTAACCACCACGGCAACGTCGGTAAGCCCGGCGTGTTGCAGCGCCTGTAGGGTAGGAAGACCGGCGGTTTTCTGCGGCTCGCCGTCGTCGGAATAGCGGATGCGCTCGGAGGCCCCTTCGCCGCGCAGGATGTAGGCGTACACGTTGTGCCGTGCCATGCGGTGCTCGGCGCGGATTTCCTCGAGGAACGCCAGGGCCTCTTCCTCGGTTTCAACATGGCAAAGCTGCGCTATGAAGCGGCTTTTCTTCTCTTCAATCTCGCCGACGGCTCGGCCTTCTATGGTTTGGTAGGCGCCCATTGTTTTTCCTGGTCTGCGCTAGGAAGCAAGCCCGAAGTAGATACCCAGGTACGCAAGCGCCGCTATCCAAGCGATGGCAACCACGATGCGCACGGGCACGGGGACGCGCAGGTTCTTGCTGGGCACCATGAACATGGCAATAAGGCCGCCGATTGCACCGCCCAAGTGCCCGCTGAGGGAAATGCTGGGAACCAGCAACGTGAAGGCGATATTGATGCCGATGACGGAAAGCATGCCCTTGCTGTACTGGGCAAGGAAATCGCGGTTTTGCTTCGATAACACGCCCAGCAGTGCGATGGCAACGAACAGGCCGAAGATGCTGGTAGAGGCGCCGGCGGAAACGGCATAGGATCCGGTGAGCGCATCGGCTGCGAACGAAACGGCGTTGCCGGTGATGCCGGCGATGAAGTACAGCAGCAGGAAATTCCAGCGCCCCAGCAGGTATTCCAGCAGAACGCCGGCGCTGTAGAGCGCCGCCATGTTGAACAGCAAGTGCATAAGGTCTACGTGCAGGAACATGGGGGTTACGAAGCGGTACGCATCGGCCAGGCCCTGAACGGCAGGGGCATACATTGCCCCCATCTGGTACAGCGTGCGCGCATCGATGTCGATGGTGAAGCCGGCCATCACCGCTTCCACGGCGAACACCACCACGTTGATGGCGATGAGCACGAAGGTGACCAGGCACGAGCCGTACTTTTCCATGAAGGTGGGCTCGGCGGCTTTCATCATGCGCTTCAGGGCCTCGTCGTCGATATAGCCCTGCTGCGTTTGGTTCTGGCTGTTCGGTTCGCTCACGGATGCTCCTGTTTTGGTTTCTGTTGTGTGTGCCATACGGCCGTGTTTCCCGTCTATCTTAGCAGCGGGGAAAGCGGGCCGTTGCTCAGCACGGTAACGGTGCTGGTGGCGCGGCTGATAGCGGTGTACAGGCGGCGGCGCGATAGGTCGTTTTCGGGGAACGTTTGGCTGCTGGCATCGACCACCACCACGTGGTCGAACTCCAGGCCCTTGGCTAGCGGCAGCGCCAGCAAGATGGCGCCCGAATCGGGCAGCGCTGCGCTGCCGTCGATAACTTGCGGGGCATCTTCGCCGAGCAGCTGGGCGGTGCGCTGCACGGCTTCATCGTCCAAGGCCACCAGTGCGGCGGTGCCTTCGAAGCCGGAAAGCTCGGCCGCCACGCGGCGCAGCTCGCGCTCGTATTCATCGGCGTTTGCGCATTCGATGACTTCCGGTTTGGTGTCTTCGCGCTGCACGGAGGATATCTGCATGCCGTCGGCAGTAACCGCCAACTTGGCGAACAGGTCGGTGATGGCGGGTGTGGAACGGTAGCTGGTCATAAGGTGGCATTCGCTTACCTGGCCACGCAGCTTTTCAAACACCTGCTTTATCTGGGCAAACGATGCGGTCTGCGGCATGATGGCCTGGTTCTCGTCGCCTAGCAGCAGGAAGTTCGCACGGCGGAAGTAGCGGGCCAGCACGGCCAGCTGGGCAGCGGAATAGTCCTGCACCTCGTCGATCATCACGTACTTGGCAGAAGGGTTGCCCATGCCGGTAAGGGCGATTTTCAGGTACAGCCATTCCATGAAAGTGAGCTCTTCGATGCCCGCGATGCGCTTGCCTATTCGGTCCACGCGCAGCCAGTAGTCGTTGCGCACGGCCTCGAAGGCGCTTTCATACTGCTGGGTAAGGAACCTCAGCGTGTACTTCTTCGCCTGTTCCTCGGTGTCCATGACCACCGGCTCGCCGAAAACGCTGAGCTGGGTGTTGTAGTCCAGCTCGCTTACCACGTCCTGCGCGGCGGAGCTTCCCGCCATCTGCCCAAGGCGGCTGTTCAGGCGCGTTTCAAGCTCTTCGCGGATAAGGGTGATGCGATGCGGGCCGGCCGGCGCGTTCTTGAACTTGGCGGCAGCGCGGGCAATCTGCTGGGCGGAGATGAGCATGGTGCCCTGGCTTTTTATGTCGCGGAAGTCCTTGTCTTGGAATTCCAGGCCCTTTACCGCTTTGTCAATGCGCTGCAGCTCCTCGATGCTTGAATCCTCGCGCAGGAAATCGCGTCCGGGAGGGATAAGCCCCTTCGCGAACTCAGCCCAGGTAAGGATGTTGGGGTTTCGCTCGCCCATGTCGGGTAGAACGTGGTCGATGTAGGTACGGAACACCGGGTTCGGCGTGATAAGGAACACCTCGCGCGGGTCAAGGCTTTCGCGCTTCTGGTAGAACAGGTAGGCGATGCGCTGCAGTAGCACGGAGGTCTTGCCGCTGCCGGCGATGCCGTTCACCAGCAGGGCGGGTACGTCTTCGTGGCGGATAACGACGTTCTGCTCTTTCTGGATGGTGGTGGTGATGGCCTGCATCTGCGAGGTGCGCTGGCGCGAAAGCGAGGCCAGCAGCAGCTTGTCCTCGATGGCAACGGTGGTGTCGAAGCAGGCATTCAGCTTGTCGTGGGATATGTCGAACTGGCGGCGCAGCTTCAGGTCAACGTTGATGGTGCGGCCGTTCGCCTCGTAGGAGGTGGGGCCGTCGGCCTGGTTGTAGTACACCTCGGCCACGGGGCTGCGCCAGTCCACCACTAGGCGCTGGTAGTTCTCGTCGGAAAGGCCGGCGTTGCCGATGTAGAGTTCCTTGGGCTCAGCGCCGGCGCGGTACTGCAGAACCACCTTCGCGAAGTACGGCTGTGGCTTCAGAATGCGGATGGCGGTGAGCTTGTCGGCGGCGGCGCGCTGGGCGCGGTTGTACGAGTCGATGACGCTGTTCATGTTCGCGTACTCGATGTACGTTTCCTGCTTTTCGCCGTCGCTGGCGAAGTTCGAGGCCAGCTCGTCGGCCATGTTCTTCTTGTCTTCTTCGGCCTGCTGGGCGGTTTTGCGCATCTGCGCCATAACGCCTTGTTCCATGGCTTCGATGGTGGCGTAGGTTTCTGTGAGATGAGCCTGCTCTTCAGCGAAGATGGCGTCTTGCATATCGTCGACAGTGGTCATGCGGCCTCCTTTTTCGAGCTAAATATGTTTGTTTAGGTTGAGGCTTCGCCTGCTGTTGAGGCCCTCCGGTCGCGTCACGCCAAAACACTAACGCTTTTATATGCGTTTTGGCAGTGCTGCAACGTTATCAGCATTAGGAAGTTCAATTATTGTACCCATTGCCGTTCTCCCGGAATCCAGGTTTTGCCCAAGGCATCGCCGTTGAATACGGGCGAAAGCCACGCAGAGACCGCCGCCTCGGCATTCTCTACTCCCGAGAACTCGCTTGGCAGGACGGCCTCCTTCGCCAGCTTGGAGTAGTTGCCCGACAGCGTGATTTTCCAGCTCTCGGGAATGGAGAACTGGTCAATGTGATCTATGCCCCGAAGCCTGCATTCTGTTGAGACCAATCGTGAAAGATTGTTGGCGTCAGCCTCTTCGTTGAGCATTGAGGCGACCAGGTCTACAAGATCCTTCGTCCTTGACGATGGGCGCCCATTGTAATCCTGCATGGTGGCGCAAACCTTCTCGGCGATGCGGTTTTCCGCGGTGTTCGTGAGATAGCTGAAGGTCTTGATCCCACCGATTTCGATTCTCGATACCGGAGCGACGACGTCGAACTCTTCGGGTGGTAGGGTGTCGACGACGAGATCGATGGAGATGGTGCCTTTTCGTGCCGTTCCTCCGAGCCAGGTCTCGAAAGTCACTGTGTACCCTTCGCGGTAGTCTTGAGATGTGTCGGTCGGTCTCTTGTCTTTGAACCGGAATTCGATGAAGTCATCAAGATCGACGGATGCCGCATCGATTAGTTCCTTGAGCGCCTTGTCGATATCGGACGTCCTGCCGATCAGGTCTATGTCCCTGGTCTCGCGGGCGTTGGGAATGCGCGCGAGCATGCTTTGCCCGCCTTTGAGGATGAAGCTCGGCTCGTTGGCGCTGAACACCCTGCAAAGGAAGCGGTCGTGATAGAAGGCCTGGATTGCTTTGTTGACATCGCGTCCAGAGGCCTTGGCCGCGGCTTTGACGGCCTGCTCCATGGCGCGATAAGTCTTGTATTTAGTTGCCATAGTGGTCTTCCTGTTTCAATGGCGGCGCATCTGCACCGCCTGTCCATGCTTCGATTCCGGCAGCCTGACGCTCCGACAGCCTCAGCATCGCCGGAGAGGCGTTTCTGCCCACGACGTCCGCCGCGAAGGACTCGCCGTCCCCCTTGCGGTAGCCGTTTCTGGCCGCGAGGGGTGCAAGAAGCTCCGTGCACCTGCGTCGGTCGAAGATGTGTCCCCGCGCCGCCATTCCTTCGATGAAGTTCGCCACGAGGCTCGGGTCCTCCCTTAGGCGCACCAGGTCGGCGACGGTTTTTTCCGGGGACGTGGTCGGGATGCCGTCGATCGTCGTAATATCGCGTTCTTCCACGGGCCATGGCAGCAGGCGGACATCGGCTCGGGTTGTGCGCCTGCCTTGGCTGGCTGTGAAGCAGTAGGGCTCCGGGTGCAGCTCCGTGTCGCCGAGGAGCGTGGCTGCCGTCCTGCCTGCGGCGACGCAGTCCCGGGGCCGTGCTTTGAGGCGGTCGTATACTGTTTTGCCTGGCAGAAGGGAAAGCCAGGCCGCCTTTAGCTCCGCATGCTCCGTGTCCCCGGCCGAGGCGAAGCGGTACGTTCCGCGGGCCATGGGCTCTATGCGGCCGTCGCGCGACATGCGGCTGAGCTGCACCCGGCTCACGCCTTCCGACTCGGCTTGGGCGGTGGTGAACATGCCCCATTGGCTGGAGGCTAGTTCCGCCAGCGCAGATATGCTATCGCCTGTTTTCATGCTTGTATTGTATACAGTGACGTATACAAAGTCGACATAAATTATGTCTTGCTAATGCGGTGGCTGTTGACGCGCTAACCAAGCAGTGCGTTGTCAATTGTCCGGTTTGATGGCGTTCTGCAACTGCAAGCAGATGGTGGGCGGAAACGGCACCGTGTGATTACCTCGCAAAACACGTTAAAATAAGCGTGCAAGCAGGGACGGTCCCTCTTTAGCGCATTAAAGTGCTATGTGGATTCGAGAACCCGTGGATCTGGGAAGAACAGGTTGAAAGCGAGGACGCTATGGAAAAGGCTTTGAAGACGATGCGCCACTCGGGCGCAATGGCTATTGCTATGGGCAGCGTTGCCATTACGGCCGGCGTTGCAGTAGGCGTAGGCTGCATTATTGTGGGCGCTAAGCTGCTGCATCGCTCGAAGTAGCTATACAAGAAGGTGCAGTAGCGCGAGGGCGCACATTGCTGCACCGAAGGGCAGGCAGCTTCGCCGCGTTAGGATGCGGAGCGGTAGGGCCGGTTGAGCAGAGAAAACAAGGAAAGCCGTGACGGATGCGTCGCGGCTTTCCTTGTTTTCCGCCAGGTCTGAGCCTTAGCGAACAAATGGCCCGCCGAGGCGGGCCATTGTGTTTCAGGTGCGGGGAATTTGGCGGTTATTTCGCCAGGCCGATTTCCTTGAAGTAGGTATCGACGTCTTCTTCCCAGGTGGGCAGCTCTGCGCCGAACATTTCCAGCATCAGGCTTTCCAGCTCAACCTGCTCTGCGGTTACCAGGTCGGATTCGGGCGTAAGCACCTTGGCCGGGTCGTAGCCGCATACGGTGAGCACGCGGGAAAGGAACTCGTAGCGGCTTGCCAGCCCGCGGCAGGTAACGTGCAGGGTGCCGGTTGCCTTGCGGTTGATTGCCTTGATAAGGAAGTCAACATAGGTGGAAACCGAGGTGGGCGAGGCGATCTGGTCGGTGCGTGCGCCGATGGTCTTGCCGGCCTTCGCGGCATCGAGCGCGTTCTTCACCTGGCTGCCGTCTGCGCTGTATACCCAGGAAGAGCGGATGATGAGGTGGTTGGGTGCGGTGTCGCGCACCATAACCTCGCCGGCGCGCTTCGACTTGCCGTAGGGGGTTTCGGGGTGGGGCGTGTCGAACTCGTTTGCGGGCTCGGCCATGCGCATGGGGAACACGTCGTCGGTAGAGATCTGCACCATAAGCGCATCCACGTTGTTAGCGGCAAGCGCCACGTTTCGTGCGCC
Organism: uncultured Prevotella sp.; assembly: GCA_963598325.1. Classification (GTDB taxonomy): domain Bacteria; phylum Actinomycetota; class Coriobacteriia; order Coriobacteriales; family Eggerthellaceae; genus Anaerotardibacter. Next base: position 48,225 of record CAVBST010000002.1, read on the forward strand.
CAGGGCGTTAACCTCGTAGGCGTGGATGCGGTTGCCCAGGCCGGCAACCGATCGGGAAATGCCGGCGCAGTTGATTACCACGTCGGGGCGCAGGTCTTGCGCGAAAGCATCTACCAGGTCGGGGTCGGTCACGCTCAGCTCGGTGTCGGTGCCTACCACGGTGCAGTTGTAGGTTTCCTTCAGGCGCTTGACTATCTCGCGGCCCAAGAAGCCGTTGCAGCCAGTGACCCAGATGGTTTCTTTGATATCCATGGATCCTCGTTTCAGTGGAGGGTGTGCGTTTCGGGTGCGGTGCCGGCTGTGCTGGCCGGCACCGCTTGCATTCGGTAAGGTGCGTTGGCTAGGGGTCAGCTGCTAGGCTGCGGCCTCAATGCTTTTGCCATCGCCGTTTCCGCCGTCGTTATCCTTGCCGTGGCGAAGCTTCTGGTACACGAACACGCCGGCCACGAACACGAAGCCGATGGCATTCATCCACAGCGAGGTGATGCCGTCGGATTCGGACATGGGCAGCATGATTACCAGGCCGGCCACGATGGCGAGGATGCGCAGCACCACGTTGATCTTGCCGAACAGGTAGCCCTCGATGCCGGCGGCGATGCCGAACAGGCCGAACAGGGCCATGGCCGTGTTGATTACCACCATGTAGGGCTCAACGGGAACCTGCATGATAAGGGCAGGGCAGAAGGCGAAGATGAACGGCACGATGTATGCCGCCATGCCCAGGCGCGATGCGTTCACGGCGGTCTTCATCGGCTTCGACTTCGCGATTGCCGAGCCCGCGTAGGCGGCCAAGGCAACCGGCGGCGTGATGTCGGCCAGGATGCCGAAGTAGAACACGAAGAAGTGGGCGCATACCAGCGGCACACCCAGCTGGATAAGGATGGGTGCGCAGGTTGCGGCCATGATGCAGTAGTTCGCCGTGGTGGGAACGCCCATGCCCAGCACGATGCAGCACAGCATGGTAAGCACAAGGCCGATGATGAGGTAGTCGCCTGCAGCCATAACGATGGCATTGATCAGTACGGACGCCAGGCCGGTAACCGTGATGCAGCCGGCGATCATGCCAGCCAGCGCACAGGCAACGGCAACGGCGATGGAGTTGCGAGCGCCGGCAGCGAAGGCATCGGCTGCCGTCCAGAGCGCGGTCTTGGTGGTTTCCAGCAGGATGCTGCCGAAGGTGTCTTCCTCGGTGCGCTCAGCCCAGTTGGTAAGGAAGAAGTGGATATAGCCGATGACGAACGCCACGAAGATGGAGATGGCGGCGGAAACGGCCATGGTGTAGATACCAGCGGAAACGATCCATACCAGCACCACCAGCGGGATGATGAGGTAGCAGTTCTTCAGCAGGTAGATCCAGGTGGGAAGCTCGTTGAAGGGGATGCCCTTCAGGCCGCGCTTCTTGGCCTCCAGGTGCACCGTGCAGAAGATGCCGCCGAAGTACAGGATGGCGGGGATGATGGCGATGGTGGCAACTTGGATGTAGGGGATGCCCATGTACTCTGCCATCAGGAACGCGGCAGCGCCCATGATAGGGGGCATGATCTGGCCGCCGGTGGAAGACGCGGCTTCAACTGCGCCGGCGAATTCCGGCTTGTAGCCGGTCTTCTTCATCATGGGGATGGTGACCGAGCCGGTGGTAACGGTGTTGCCTACCGAAGAGCCGGAAACCATGCCGCACAGGGCCGAAGAGATAACGGCAACCTTGGCCGGGCCGCCGGAAGACCAGCCGGCCAGGCGGTTTGCGAACGAGATGAAGAAGTTCGCGATGCCGGTGCGCTCAAGGAACGCGCCGAAGATGATGAACAGCACGATGTAGGTGTAGCACACGTTGGTAGGCGTGCCGATAACGCCGCTGGTGGTGTAGAACAGCTTCTGCACCACGTTGGTGAGCGCACGCATGAAGTCGTTGCCGTGGCTGAACTGCCAGTAGAACGCGTAGATGATAAGGCAGCCCACCACGATGATGATGGGAAGGCCCACGCAGCGCCGGCAAAGCTCGATGAGCACCGCTATGCCGCAGATGCCCATTACCAGTTCCAGCGTGCCGATGCGCGCACCCATCATAAGGATGGGCGTGGTGTTCACGGCGAAGTACATAAACGACGCCGCGCCCACTACCATGAGCACGATGTCGTACCACGGGATGTGGTTGGGGGAGTGCCCGGTTTTGGAGACGGGGTACATCAGGAAGCCGATGATGATAACGAAGGCCAAGAAACGTGCCAGGCGCGTTTCGGCCTGCTCTACGCTGAACAGCGTCATGTACAGGCAGTACACCGAGAACAGCACCATCACGCCGGTGATGATGGCCTTCGGAACGCCCGTCCAGATGCGGGTGTTGGACTCGCGGTCGTACTTGCGCATTACCTCGTCTACATCGACATCGGCGTTGCTGGGTACGCTTTGCTCGTCTTTCACCTCGCTTTTCTTCTTGATGTTGAATTTGCTGGAGTTGAATATGCTCATAGCTCTCCTTGCAGTGGTCGGGTACGGCATACGCATTGCGTGCGGGCTGGGCTATCGGGGCAGGTTGCGCGTGGCGGCGAACCCGAAAGACCCAAGAACACAGCGCGCACGAAAGGCTTTCGGTAGCAAATCAGGGTCGCAGCGGCATCTGCGCGCTGCGACCCTTCATGCATGCTGATCGTTTCGGTTACGACCGCGGGTTTTCGGCGGTTAGGCCATTAAGCGGTGGGAACCTCTACGCCCTGCTCCTTGAAGTACTTGGCAGCGCCAGCATGGTAAGGAACGGAGGAAATGGAGGAAGCGGTCTCAAGGCTGAGCTCCTTGTACTTCGCATGAGCCTCGCTGTTGTTCTGAGCGCCGTCGAAGAGGGACTTCGTGAAGGCGTACACGTCGTCTTCGCTTACGGAGTTGTTGGCAAGAACAACGGACAGAACGGAAACGGTGGTGGTGTCAGACTCCATGCCGGAGTAGGTGCCGGCAGGGATGGTTGCCGCGGCGTAGTACGGGGAGGTTTCCTGGAGCTTGGCGATGTGCTCGGCGTCCATGGATACCAGGTAGGCCTGCTTGGAGGTGGAAAGGTCGGTGATGGCGGTGGTGGGTGCGCCGGCAACGATGAATGCTGCATCAACCTTGCCGTTCTTCAGGGAATCGGCGGAGTCGGCGAAGTTCTGGTAAACGGCAGAGATGTCGCTCTTCACGTCGATGCCGTAAGCGCCCATGATGTCGACTGCGTTGAAGTACACGCCGGAGTTGGCAGCGCCAACGGAAACGGTCTTGCCCTTAAGGTCGGCAACGGTCTTGATGCTGGAATCGCAGGTTACGATCTGCACCTGCTCGGGGTAGAGTGCTGCCACAACAGAGAAGTCGGTGTAGGCTGCGCCGTCGAACAGGTTGGTGCCCTTGTAGGCGTAGGTTGCCACATCGGTCTGGCAGAAGGCCAGCTCGGCTTCGCCGGATTGCAGGGACTGGATGTTGGCCTTGGAACCCTCAGAGGAAAGGGCGTTCACGTTCAGGCCTGCGTTGTTGGTTGCGTACTGGGCAAGAACGCTGCCGTAGGCATAGTAGGTGCCGGACTCGCCGCCGGTTACAAAGCGCAGTTCCTTGCTGGAGCTAGACGAGCTGCTGCAACCAGCCAGGGCCAGCGCCATAGCTGCAGCGCAGGCGCAGGCGAAGACTGCCAAAAGCTTCTTCTTCATTTCTTCTCACTTTCGTTTGTTCCTACGCGAAAGGCGGGATGGCTCTTCGGGCTTTTGCCGTTGGATGCTCTGGCCGTTTTGAGCCGGAGCCCTTTCGCTGTCGTTGATTTTACGTGAATTGACCGTTTATTTATTGTTAAACGCCAATTAATTTTGTTGGGTAACAAAAATCGTTGGATAGCGGTATAACATTCCAGGCGAACGGAAACGGCCCCGTTTTTGTTTCTACGGATACGCTGAATCTGTTGAATTGCAGGCTCGGTGGTTTGGGGCCTTGCGGGAAGAAGGATAAAAGTGAGCCTTGAAGGATGGGATTGGTTCATCAAGCTGGCTGAAAACGAGAGCTTCACCAAGGCGGCCGACGAGCTGCAGATCTCCCAGCAAACGCTGAGCGCCCGTTTGGTTTCCCTGGAAAAGCAGCTCGGTGCGAAGCTGGTGGTTCGCGGCACCCCTATCTCATTCACGCCTGCCGGCAAGGTGTTTCTTATGTACGCGCGCGAGCAGCGTCAGGCCCAGCGCGACATGATTCGCCAGATCGGTGAGGTTTCCAATGGCGCGGCCGGCGTGTTGAAGGTCGGCATTTCCCATAGCCGTGGGCGCGTGCTGATGCCGAAGGTGGTTGCCCGCATGGCCAAGGAGATGCCCGGCGTAACCGTGAAGCTGATCGAAGGCACCAACCGTTCCCTTATCCGCATGGCCGAGCACGGCGAGCTTGATGCCGTCATCGCCCGGTTCGAGGGAACCTGCCCCGGGGTTTCCGTCGAGCCTATATATAAAGAGAAGATAGTGCTTGCGATCCACCCCGATTTGTTGGAGCAGGTTATGGGCATGCCGGCGGCGCAGGCGGCGCAGAAGCTGGCTGCCGAGGGCATCGGGGCGCTTGCGAAGTGCCCGTTCGTGCTTGCCACGGTAGATGACATCTCGGGCCGCGTTGCCTATTCCGAACTGCGCAATGCCGGCATCCGCCCGAAGGTGGTAGCCATGAGCGAGAACCTTCCCACGCTTCTGGCCATGGCCTCGCAGGGGATAGGTGCGGTGTTCTGCTTCACCGACATGCTCGACGTTACCCCGTATCTTTCCGGCGAACTGGTGCGCATACCGCTTTCGCCGCAGGCAAGCTACTGCATCGGTTTGGGCGTTCCGGTGAATGCCGAGCCATGGCAGGCGTTCGACCTGTTCCGCCGGTTGTTGTTGGAAGAGGTGGCCGAATAGGCGGCTTTGTGTCCCTCCCTTGTCTGCTGCTGCGCGTAGGCGGCGGTTTGCTGCCGCTGGTCAATGAACAAACCCGGTGCTTTGTTCAAATTCTTCTACAGTTGGGGAATTTCTGTATAGGGATTGCGGGGCTGCGGGGGAGTTTGGCTGTGCGGGATACAATACGCAAGAATCAAGCTGGCCGAACTGGCCAAGCAGGGTATGCCGCAACGGATTGGATGCATAGGAGGTGCTTGCCGGCGTGGGAAACGCTCTTCGCGTTCTTAAACGAGATTACTTGCGCTTGCTGAAGGCGCCCGCCGCGCTTGTGGTGGTGTTCGTGCTGGTGGTGCTTCCCTCGCTGTACACCTGGTTCAACGTTGTGGGCTTTTGGGACCCCTACGGCAACACCGGCAACATCCGCGTGTGCGTGGTGAACGAAGATGAGGGCGCTACCATCGAATCGGTGGGCGAGCTGAACATGGGCGACCAAGTGGTCGAGCAGCTCCGGGAAAACACGCAGCTGGGCTGGACGTTCACCGATCGTGAAACGGCGATGGAGGAAGTGAATTCCGGCAAGGCCTATGCGGCCTTCATCATGCCAAGCGATTTCAGCTACGACGTTACTACGCTCCTTACCGGCGATTTCGTTCAGCCGAAGCTTGAGTACTACGTGAACGAGAAGGCGGGCGGTGTATCCACCAAGGTTACCGACACCGGCGCCACCACGCTCGACGAAACCATCAACTCTTCCTTCGTTTCCACGGTAAGCGGGGTTATCGCCGACACGCTGAACAGCAGCATCTCCAATGCCAAGGAAAGCATCGATGCGGGCCAGACCAGCGTTGCCGGCCAGCTGGACAAGGCGAATTCCTCGCTGCAGGAAGCGCGTGATTCGGTGGCGGACCTGAAGAGCGCCTCGAACGACCTTGCGTCCAAGACCGCCGATGCGAAGGAAAAGCTGCAAAGCGCCAAGGACGGCATACAGGGCCTGAGCGATCAGCTTGCCGAGGCTTCCAGCCTGCTTGTTTCCACCCAAAACGCGGTAGGCCCGCTTGTTTCCCGCATGGACTCTGCCCTGGACGAGTCGAACGAGCTGGCCCGCACCGCCTGCAACAACGCCAATTCTGCCATCAGCAAGGTGAATTCCCAGGTGCAGGCCGCCGAGGGCGCGGTTGCCGTCGTTTCCCAGACCAGCGACACCATCATCTCTGCGAACAACATGATGATCCAGACGTTGCAGACCCTCCAGGATACGCCTGGGCTCGACGAGGACACGAAGAGGATTATCAACGAGTCCATAGACGCCCTGGAGAAGCAGAATTCCTCGCTTGAGCAGTCGGTGACGGACCTGAATACCACCTATGGTCACCTGTGCACCGCCTCCGACGACATCAATTCCGCAGCAGACAAGATGAACAGTGCGCTCCAGAACACGCTGGTGATATCGAAGGACTACCGAAGCGCGTTCAACTCCCAGACGCTCCCGGTGCTGAACGAAGGCATAACCAAGCTTTCCAATGCGCTGGCCGGCCTTTCCACGGCGGTATCCAACCAGAAGCTGCTGATAGACCAGTCGGTGATCGCCATCGATCAGCTGAACTCCACTTTGGCCACGACTGCCGATGCCTTGGGCCAGACTGACGGCTTGCTTGCGGGCTTCCAGAGCGACATCGATACGGTTAAGACCGACGTGCTGGCGCTCAGCTCTTCCAGCGCGCTTGAAGAGCTGTTCGGTGGGCAGATCGATTCCGAGAAGATCGCCGACTTCATGCTTTCGCCCACGCAGCTTGAAACCGTTGAGCTGTACTCCGTGAACGCCTACGGTTCGGCCATGGCGCCGCTGTTCATGAATATGACGCTGTGGATCGGCGTGTTCATGCTGCTGGTTATCCTGCGCCAGGAAGTGGACGACGAGGGCATTCCGGACCTTTCCTCGCGTGAGCGCTACCTGGGCAAGTGGCTGTTCCTGGCCCCGCTTGTGATGATGCAGGCGTTTGTGTGCTGTGCCGGCAACCTGTTCTTGGGGGTTCAAGTTGCCAGCGCTCCGCTGTTCTTCATCACGGCCATGTTCACTTCTTTGACGTACCTGTGCATCCAGTTCGCCCTTTCGGTGTTGCTCCAGCATGTGGGCAAGGGCATGTGCATCATTTTGATCTTCGTGCAGATTCCCGGGGCCACGGGCCTGTACCCCATAGAGATGACGCCGCCGTTCTTCCAGGTGGTGTACCCCATGTTCCCGTTCACCTACGGCATCAACGCTTTGCGCGAAACCATCGCCGGGTTCTACGGGCTGCAATGGGCGGGCTTCATGGCGGTCCTACTGCTGTTCTTCCTTATCTTTTTCATCGGCGGCTTCTTGGCGCGCCCGTACCTTACCAACATGAACCGCATGTTCAGCAAGCAGATTGCCGCCAGCGACATCTTCAATGGCGAGGACTCCGAGCTGCCGGCGCGTCGTTACCGTATGGACCAGCTGTTCCGCGTTCTGGCCGACCGCGAAGAGTACCGTACGCGCCTTGCGGAAAGCGCGAAGAGATTCATCCACTTGTACCCAAGGCTTCGCCGCGGTGCCTTGATCCTTGCCTTGGCGGTTCCCGCGGTGGTATCGCCCATCCTGGGGGTGCTGGGCCTGGAGAAGGTCGTGATTCTTACCTGCTGGCTGGCGTGGTTTGCGGTAACGGTGTTCTTCCTGATCGGGCTCGAGTTTGTTCGCGACCGCATGGCCCACGAGATTACCCTGGACGACCTTTCCGACGAAGAGCTTTCCATGCTGTACCAGGCTCGCGACGGCGTGTCCGCATCGCCGGCGCCCAAGCCCGTTGACCTGAGGAGGCGAGTGCGCAGATGATCCGTCAGCTTTTCAAAGACGATATGAAGCGCATCTTCGGCAACATGGTCTCGCTCATCATCGTGCTGGGCCTAGTGCTCTTGCCCTCTATCTTCAGCTGGTACAACGTGTTGGCCTGCTGGGATGTGTTCCAGAACACCGGCAACCTGAAGGTAGCGGTGGTGAACAACGACGAAGGTTACCAAAGCGACCTTGTTCCGCTGAAGGTGAATATGGGCGAGCAGGTGGTTTCTTCGCTGCGGGCCAGCGAGCAGATGGATTGGGTGTTCACCAACGAAGACGATGCTATCGATGGGGCAAGCTCGGGCAAGTACTATGCCGCGGTGGTTATCCCGCAGAGCTTCAGCAAAGACATGATGACGTTCTACTCCGACGATGTGGAGCACGCCAACCTGCTGTATTACAGCAACGAGAAGAAGAATGTGGTGGCACCCAAGCTTACCGACCAAGGCGCCGACAAAGCCTCGAACATGGTGAACGAGGCGTTTTCCGAAACGCTTGCCGAGGTGGGCCTGAACGTTGCCAGCTCGCTGATGAAGTACGCCGACACCTCCGACGCGCAGGGTCAGCTTGGCGTGTTGGCCGACCACGTGGACACGTTGGGCTCGCAGATGTCGCAGGCCTCCAAGATGCTGAAGTCGTATTCTCAGGTGCTCGGCGCCACCCAACAACTGGTTACCGGTTCCGCCGACTTGCTTGGCCAGGCAGGCACCTCGGCTTCCGAAGTGCTGGATTCTGCTGACCGGGCAAAGGATTCCGTTTCCAGCATGACCGAGGCCATGAAGGATGCGAACAGCGCCTTGGGCGAGGCCATTTCCAAGGCCGCCTCGGGTTACGACGGCGTTTCCGACTCCATCGACAAAGCGTTCGATTCCACTACGGTGGTTGCCGGCGATGCGGCCAACGACTTGAAGAACCGCGCCAACGACGTCGACAATATCTCTGCCCAGTTCTATGTCATTGCCAACGAGGTGGACGCGCTTTCCAAGCAGTACGAGGAAACCGACCCCGACCAGGCCGCCAACCTGAATGTGTTTGTTGGCCAGTTGCGCGATTCGGCTGCAGCTCAGGCTGAATTGGCCAACAACATGCGCTCCGCTGCGGACGATATCAACAGTTCGACCGAAGAGGCGAAGGCCAACCACGCTGCGGCAAAGGAGCAGGCCGATAAGGCCAAGAACAGCATCAACGAGCTTTCGGATGAGTACAACAACACCATCAAGCCCCAGCTCGACGACCTTTCGGAGAGGATCTCCAACATGTCCGGCACGCTTGCTTCGAGCGCCTCTGCCCTAAGCTCAATGGGCAGCGACATGCAGGGCAATGCCGGTTCGCTGGCCGATCGGATTGCAAGCGCGAAGGAAAAGCTGGAAACCACCGCTACCGACTTGGAGAAGGCTTCCACCAAGTTCACTGATCTGTCGCAAACCATGCGCACCGCGCTCTCCACGGGCAACATGGACCAGCTGCGTACGGTGCTGTACAGCGACTCCGATGCCCTGGCTTCCGCCCTTGCTGCGCCGGTTCAGCTGGATAGGCACGCGGTGTTCCCGGCCGACAACTTCGGTTCGCAGATGGCGCCCCTCTACACCACGCTTGGCCTATGGGTGGGCTCGCTGCTGCTGGTGGTTGCCATCAAGGTGAACGTTTCGCGCAAGGCACAGATCGCCCTGGGCTACCCCAAGCTGCACCAGCTGTTCCTGGGCCGCTTCGGCGTGTTCGCTTTCGTGTCGCTGTGCCAAACCACCGTTTTGGCGGTGGGCAACATGCTGTTCCTGGGCGTTCAGGCCAATGAGCCGCTGCTGTACCTTATCTGCTTCTGGCTGGCGGGCTTGGTGTTCACGTTCATCATGTACACGCTGGTGGTTTCGTTTGCCAACCTGGGCAAGGCCATCGCCGTGTTCCTGCTTATCATCCAGGTAACCTCGGGCGGTGGCAGCTATCCGCTGCAGATGCTGCCCGACTTCTTCCAAATGCTCAGCCCGTTTTTGCCGGCAACGCACGTTATCAATGCCATGCGCGCTGCCATGATGGGTGTGTACAACGGCGATTTCTGGATAGAGATAGGCTGCCTGCTTCTGTTCGTGGTGCCGTTCTTGCTGCTGGGCCTGCTGCTCCGCAAGCCGCTGATGAAGTTCCTGAACTGGTACGTGCAGAAGGCAGAGGACTCGAAGCTGGTCTGCTAGTGCGGCCTTTCCATGGGGCAGGGCTGGGGCTGCCATCCGGTTGCGGCCCTAGCTGGTGTTCGGGGTGTGGCCAGATGGGTGTCCTGTTGTCCCCGATGATGACAGCCGGTTGCCGCCTCGGGGCCGAACTCCGCAGTGCCTTATAATGGGAAAACGATGTATGCCCTGAAGGAGGTGCCCCATGCTGTATCAGCTCATGAACAAGGACGTGGTGGTTGCCACCTATAAAGAGAGATCCGAGCTCGATGATTATTTCTATGATCTGGTTGAGCAGACCGACCCGTATCTTCCCTATAGCTTCATCGACATCAACGATTGGATAGATGGGCGGCAAATTGCCAGGCGTCGTAATTCAATCGATAAGCTGATGAGGGAGCTCGGTCTTACCACTCGCCATGACTTCATCGGCATGGTGCGCTGCCTTTCGCTTACCGACACGTTTTGGATGAAGCGGGAAGATGAAGCGCTTACCTGGGAAGACGTATCCCTGTATCGTAATCTCTTCGATGATGTGATTGCGCGCATTGCCTTCGACGGCACGGGCATGTACGGTCGCGAGAATTCGCCTACTTCGCCGGAGTTCGCCACCTCTGGCTCGTTCGCCAAGTGTTGGATTCGCGAAGGGGAGCAGATAGAGCTTCTTAAGCGCGGCTCCACCGGCTACGCCAATGCTGGGTTTGAGCCGTATTCGGAGGCGCTTGCTTCCGATTTGCTCAAGGCCGCCAAGGTCGATCACGTGCCCTATAGCCTTATGAAGTTCCATGGGAAGCTTGCCTGCAAGTGCCCTATCTTCACCTCGGAAGAAAAGGGCTTTGTTTCCGCGCATCGGTTTTTCAGCGGACCTTTCACCGTAACGGATATGCTTGAATTCTCCGCGAAGCATGGCGCCGAGGAAAGCTTCCGCGAGATGATTGTGATGGACGCGGTTATGGCGAACGTCGATCGCCATGCTGGCAACTACGGCTTCTTGGTAGACAACGCCTCGGGCGAAGTGCTGCGCATGGCGCCGCTGTTCGACCACAACATGGCCTGCCTGCCCATGATGATGGAGCAGGACGATTTCGAGGAATACGTGAGTATGATCGGGCCCAAGATCGGCACCGATTTCATTGCCATCGCCCGCGCTGTTATGACGTCGAGCATTAAGGCGAAACTTATCGAGCTCAAGGATTTTGAGTATGCAGATCCCGGTTTCGATTACCCCAAGTGGAAGCTCGATGCGGTAAATCGCCTTAAGAATAGGCAGATCGCCTTGCTGCTTGAATAGTGTGGCCGCCTTTAGGCAGCGTGATGTATGCGACTCGCCCTAGCGATGTTCTTCGAGCTCGGGCGTGGGCACCCTGGCGGCCATGTCTATGCGCAGCCTCTGGTGGGTTCGTCTGTTTTGTCGGCAATGCGTTGGCCGAGTGCCCGAAGACGGTCTGTTTGGTTCGCCCCCCGTTCGTGAAGCAGAGCTTTCCTATTTGGCTTCGCTGCTGCCTGTGCGGCTGTATGCTGGGCATCTTATGTGATAGGCTCAGAGCCAGTTAATTTTGGTACGTACGCGGCATCAGCGCATAAGGGCTGTTGCGGGGGCAATTTGGAGGAAATGCTGCAATGAAAACCAAAGAATCGTATTTTTATGCCGATGGCGAGCAGGTTGAAACGGGCGGCCTTCGCACAATCGCAATCGTGATCACAGCCGTGTGCATGCTGTTTTCGTTCTTCGCTTGGATCTCGTTTCCTATCGTCACCACGATAATTCAGGCCACTTCGGCTATCACTGGATTGTCGTCTCCTGCTGAGTATTCGATTCCCGAATTCGCAATTTTCGTTTCGCAGCTGGTGGGCATGGTCAACGGCGACGTCGTAGAGCTTGGGCCTGGCGTGATAGCCGCCATCGCGGTGGTTGTTCTGCTTCTTGTTGCGATTTGGGCAACTCCGCTGGTGCTGGGGGTTATCGGCCTGGTTCGGGTAATCAGCAACAAGGCCAAACCGGCTTACTTGCTGCGCTCGTTCAAGTTCATGGTAGGCTCCAGCCTCTTCTTCATCATCCTTATCTATATCCTGAACCTTGCGTGCAACCTTTTCGTAAGCTCGTACAGCCAGCAGTTGGTGCAGATGCTGGCAAACGATTACCTTGGGGAAACGCTTGCTTCGCTGCCATTCGTCAGCCAGTTTGGCGAAGGGATTGCATCGCTGCTGGTCACCGACTACATCTGCACCACTATTTGGGTGTGGCTGGTGCTGGTTCTGGCAATCCTGGGCATCGTGGTGCTCAAGAGCAGCCGCGCCGGAGCTTTTGCGGGCGGCGCTGTCGAAAAGATCCAGGCCAAGATCAAGTCGGCGAAGTCCAACAGCGAGGATGAATCCAACTAGACGATAGGTGCGACGACCAGACATCCATTTCGGCTGACGAGCAGCAGCAGGTCGCCGCGGATGCTGTCGCGGCTGCGGTCAAGGGCTTAGCACGCAATCGGGTCAAGCTGCACATTCGCCGCCCTTCGGTGCCGTTCCGATAAAATGAGGGCGTTTATAGGCTTTCGAAGGGATGCAGGGTGGCTTTTCTGCCGGTAACACGCAAGGAAATGGAAGAGCGCGGCTGGGACCAGTGCGATTTCGTGTATGTGTGCGGCGATGCCTATGTGGACCATTCCTCGTTCGGCATGGCAATCATCACGCGCCTCTTGGAAGCCAACGGCTATAAGGTGGGCATCATTGCCCAGCCCGATTGGCATGACCCGGCCAGCATCGATGTATTCGGCGAGCCGCGCCTTGCGTTCTTGGTGAGCGCCGGCAACATGGATTCCATGGTGTGCCACTACACGGTTGCCAAGAAGCATCGCAGCCGCGATTCCTATTCCCCTGGCGGCCAGATGGGCCTGCGCCCCGACCATGCCTCGGTGGTGTACGGCAACCTGATCAGGCGCACGTATCGGGATACCCCCATCATCATGGGTGGGGTAGAGGCTTCGTTGCGGCGCCTGGCCCACTACGACTACTGGTCCGACAAGCTGAAGCGCTCGGTGCTGCTTGACGGCGGCGCCGACATGATCAGCTACGGCATGGGGGAGAAGTCGATCGTCGCCATCGCCGATGCCCTTAACGCCGGCATCCCCATTGCCCAGATAACCTGGATCGAGGGCACGGCCTTCCGCTCCCATAACCTGGAGGGCGTGGCGGACGGCTACGTTGCGCTGCCTTCCTTCGAGAGCATGCGAAGCGATAAGCTGCGTTATGCCGAAAGCTTCCGCATGCAGTACCGCAATCTGGACCCGTTCAGTGGAAAATGCCTGGTAGAGCCCTACGAGCAAGACAATCTGTATGTGGTGCAGAACCCTCCCAGCTCGCCGCTTTCCACGGCCGAATTCGATGCGGTTTACCGCTTGCCGTACGAGCGTGCCTACCACCCCATGTACGAGCCTGCGGGCGGCATTCCCGCCATCAACGAGGTGAAGTTCAGCCTAACCAGCAACCGCGGCTGCATCGGCGAGTGCGCGTTCTGCGCGTTGGCGTTCCATCAGGGGCGCATAATCCAGAGCCGCAGCAAGGAAAGCCTGGTTGAAGAGGCGAAAGCGCTCACTGAAGACGCCGACTTCAAGGGCTACATCAACGATGTGGGCGGCCCCACCGCGAACTTCCGCAAACCTGCCTGCCCCAAGCAGTTGGACAAGGGCGCCTGCCGCGGCAAGCGCTGCCTGGCGCCGAAGCCCTGCCGAAGCCTTCAGGTTAACAACCGCGACTACCTGGAGGTGCTGCGCGAACTGCGCGCCCTTCCGGGGGTGAAGAAGGTGTTCGTGCGCAGCGGCCTGCGCTTCGACTACGTGCTGCTGGATAAGCACGCCGAAGAGTTCATCTGCGAGTTGGCGCAGCACCACGTATCCGGGCAGCTTCGCCTGGCTCCCGAGCATGTGAGCGATGATGTGCTGCAGGTTATGGGCAAGCCCAGCAACGACACCTATCAGGAATTCGTGCGCCGATTCGATGCTGCGAACAAGAAGCTGGGCTTGAAGCAGTTCGTGGTTCCCTACCTTATGAGCTCGCACCCCGGCTCCACGTTGGAAGCGGCGGTTGAGCTGGCGGAATTCTGCCGGGATATGGGCTTCAACCCCGAACAGGTACAGGATTTCTATCCCACGCCCAGCACGGTTGCAACCTGCATATACTTCACCGGGGTAGACCCGCGAACCATGAAGGAAGTGTATTGCCCCCGCACGCCGCACGAAAAGGCCATGCAGCGCGCCCTTATCCAGTACCGTAACCCCAAGAACCGCCGCTTGGTGATGGAAGCGCTGAAGGAAGCGGGCCGTGAAGACCTTATCGGCTACGGAAAGGAATGCCTGGTTCGTCCCGATGGCGGGGGAAAGCCGAAGAGCCAGGACCGCGCGAAGGGCCACGCAAAAGGCAGCAAGTCGAAAGGGCACGTTGGGAAGAAAGGCCCCGTCAAGCAGGGCAAGCCGAAGAGCGGCAACGCGAAGAGCCGGAAAGGGCAAAGCGGGCAAGGTGGTTTTGGGCCTCAGGGTGGGCACAAGCGCAATGCTCAGCACGGGAAGGCGAAGCCCGCGAAGCCTTCCTTCAAGCCGCAAGGCCGCGGCCCCAACAAGGCGGCTGGCAGCAAAGGCGGCATCCGCAGGCAGGGCTCGAAGCGCTAGAGCGATTCATGCAGCGCGGCAAGCCCTATGCGTTACGCCCAGGCAACGTTAAGCCGGAGGGGTAACGTGGCTGTCTTTGGTTGGCCTTCGGGCAAGCGCTAGTGCTGTTTGCCGGTGAAGGTGTCCACATCGATGCAGTAGATGTTCGCCTTTGCCAGCGCTTGGTCGGTGAACTCGGTTGAGGCACCGGGTGCAAGGTGCTGCATGATGCGCGTAAGCCCGTAGCGCTTAGCTTCCGCTCCCTGGATGCGATGCACGGTGCCCATACCCATGATGCTGCGGTACGCGTACGAATAGGCGCAGGCGTAGGGGCCGCTGATAACGCCATCCTGCACATCCATCTCGATAGCGATGCGCGGCTGGCGGTTCAACACGTCAACTTTGCGGCCTTCGGGCGCAGAATGGACCCAAAGCGCCAGGCGTGGCTCGGGGGAGGGGTTGCCTTCGGTTTCCGGATCGGCCCAGTCGTAGCCGAAGCTCAAGGGAACGATGAACGCGCCTTCCTCGTCGGCCAAGGCCAAGCGCACGGTATGGCAGTCCTCCACAATCGCATGAAGCTGCTCGGCAGTTTTAACCTGGCGGTTGGGCTTTCGCATAGGGCGGTGGATGTTCGGGGCTTCCATTTTGTTCCTCCTGTTTTTGGACGAGGAAATGGTAGCAGAAACCCTCGCCCGTCCGGCGCTACCGGGTCCCGGCTGGAAGGTGATGGCTTCGACCCCAGTTGGGCAGCGACGTGGGTTGGGGCATCGCCCTGAGGGGTTCTCTGAACACCGCTTCTGCTCGATTCGCGAAGCGAATCTCCTTCAAATGCATGAAGCAGTGCAGCGCATGCAGATGGGGCCCGCCTAAGCGGGCCCCATCAAACAGCGGAACGGGAATCCCCGAAGGGCTGGTGCCCCGGCCCGCGGCGCGGACGGGTTGAATTTGGCGTGGCCTCGCCCGGCGCGGACGGGCTGAGCATTGCTTTCGGCGCAGGTGATTGGCGCTATCTTTCGAAGAGATAACCAGCTATACAGGAATCCGATAGCGGGAAATCCCGGGCATTCGCTGGATGGGATGGGTTTCCAAGGGCGCGTGGTATCCTTATTCCGTATTCGAAGAGCGCCTGGGAGCGCGCCTCGCAAGGCGACCCCAGGCGTTTTCTTGCGTATTGAACAATGTCGGTTGTGGGCGATCGAAGCCCGGTATGCGCCGGCACATTGATAGTAGGAGGTTGTTGAGTTGGTTAACGTAGAGGAATTGCGCAAGGCTCCCATTGCGGTGCTCGGCGGCGGCGCTGTGGGCAAGACGTGTGGCGCCGATTGTGCGCTGGCTGGCCAGGAAGTTCGCATTTGCGACCTGGATCCGTTCTTCGAGGGTGCACTGGGCACGGTTATGCGCACGGGCATCACCCTGCAGGACAAGGCGCCGGGAACGCAGACCAAGTACGGCTTCCGTCGCATGGGCAAGGGCGAGTTCGCCATGGCCACCAACTCCGTGGCCGAGGCAGTGAAGGGCGCCAAGCTCATCATCGTGGGCATTCCCTCCATTGCGCATGAGGTGTTCTTCCGTGAGCTTATCCCCGTGCTGGAAGATGGCCAGATCATCCACATCATCCCCGACAACTACGGCAGCCTGAAGCTGCGCAAGATGATGCGCGAGATGGGCTGCACCAAGAACGTGGTTATCGGCGGCTGGTCTTCCGCGCCGTACGGCACCCGTGTCGATACCGAGGGTGGCGTTGCCAAGCCCACCTGCTCGCTGGTGTACCGCGCCATCACGCTTCGCGGCGCTGCTCTGCCTGCGAAGGACACCGAGGACTTTGTGGAAAGCTCCAAGGCGCTGGGCTGCTTTGACGCCATCACCGAAGGCGACGGCGCGGTTTGCGGCGACACCGTTATGGACATCGGTTTCTCCAACGTGAACCCGGTAATCCATGTTCCCGGCACGGTTTTGGGCGTTTCCACGATGGAAAACTTCGGCACGGTTCTGGACAAGAACATCCACGACTACTCTATCTACTCCCATTCGTTCTGCCCCTCCATTTCCGAGGTGCAGTACCAGTTCTACAACGAGGAGATCGCCCTGGCAGAGGCTATGGGCGTTGGCATCCAGCCTTTCAAGAAGGAAGTGTTCTACCAGCGCACCAGCGTTCTGGGCGAAGAGTACATGGGCGAAGGCTGCAACGTGCCGTTCGAAGAGCAGTGGGAAGTGGGCTTCGCAACCGGCCCGTTTTCCATCAAGAACCGCTACGTCACCGAAGATGTGCCCGTAGGCTGCCATGTGTACCATGAGCTGGGCAAGAAGTTCGGCGTGCCCACGCCCATCATCGACTCGATGATCGTGCTCGGCGGCGTGATGAACAAGACCAACTTCTTCGAGAGCGGCCTTACCCTGGAAGAGCTGGGCATCGGCCATATGACCAAGGACCAGATGCAGGCCTACCTGCGCGAAGGCGACTATACCCCTGCAGAGGGCGAGTAGATGGGCAACTGGAAAGGCGCATACGGCGCGCTTGAGACGGAAGCGGAGGTCCGTGGCACCCACGGGCTTCCGCCCCGTTCTTTTTCGGGGCAGGTGCTGGGCATCATCGTGGTGAAGCTGGACTACCCGAAGCTTCCCGGCAACGTTGCCAACGCCAGCACATTCGATTTCCCGGTGCTCTACGAGGAAGTGGACTTCGAGATAGAGCAGCTGTTCGCGGGCGATCCGGCCATCAAGCAGATGGTGGTGGAAGCCGCCCGCAGGCTGGAAGCGCGGGGCGTGCGCGCCATCATCGGCGCTTGCGGGTACTTCGCCCACTTCCAACGCGACGTTGCCGCAGCGGTGGATGTGCCCGTGTTCATGAGCAGCCTGTGCCAGCTTCCCGTTATCAAGGCGGGGTTCGCGCAGGAAGGCTCCATCGCCGTGTTCTGCGCGGACGGCTCTAGCCTAAACGATGCGCTGCTAGCGAATGTGGGCTCTGACATGAGCCGTTTGGTGGTGCAGAACGTGGGCAGCCTGGAAAGCTTCGCGCCCATCCGCTGGGGCTACCACGAGCTGGACAACGGCAAGCTCACCGACGATCTGTGCACGTTGGCGCGGGGGCTGTGTTCCGAGCACCCCGAAGTGAAGGCCATCCTGCTGGAATGCAGCGATCTTCCGCCGTACGCCGCCGCCATCCAGAAGGCAACGGGGCTGCCGGTGTTCGATTTCATCACTATGGCGAACTGGGTTGCCAGCGCCGTGGTGCAGAAAACCTATACCGGCTGGTTCTAGGCTATCGCCCGCGCCCTGCCGGGGTTGCTTGCCGGTGGCTGGCGTGGTTGGTCTGGATCAGGCGATCCAGCACGATCGGGCGCAGCCCCCGTATCCGCTTCACCTGCTAGACTGAGCGCAGTAGTTTTTTGCGCAGAGGCGCAGGGAAGGAGCGCGGCCATGGCTGCTTCGATGGTTGATGGGCTTGCCTACGAGGAGCGTTTGGCGGCGGAAGGCCTGCTGGGCTTCATCAAGGAAAGCCCCAGCATGTTCCATACGGTGCGTTCTATCCGTTCGCGCTTGGATGAGGCGGGCTTCGTGTACCTACCTGAAGTGCGATCCTGGGAATGCGAGCCGGGTGGTTCGTATTACACGGTGCGCAACAATTCCAGCATCATCGCGTTCAAAGTGGGAAGCGATGTGCGCCCGGCGTGCTGCCATTTCCAGATTGCCGCATCGCACTCCGATTCGCCCACCTTCAAGCTGAAGGCGAACCCGGCGCTCGAAGGGCCCGGGCCTTACGCCCGTTTGAACGTGGAAGCCTATGGCGGCATGATCGACTACACCTGGTTCGACCGGCCGCTTTCGGTTGCCGGGCGCGTCATGGTGGAAACCGAGAACCGCATCGAGAGCATGCTGGTCTCGCTCGATGACGTGGTTGCGATAATTCCCAGCCTGGCCATCCATATGGACCACAGCGTGAACAGCGGGTTTGCGCCGAACCGCAAAGTGGACCTGTGCCCGCTGTTCTCTGCCGGCGAGCTTTCCGCCGCTGCGTTCGACGAGCTTTTGGCGGGAAGGCTCGGGGTGCAGCCGCAGCAGATTTTGGGACGCGATGTGTTCCTGGTGAACCGGCAGGAGCCTATTGCTTGGGGCGCGGAAGACGAGTTCGTTTCTGCTCCCAAGCTGGACGACCTTATGTGCGCCTATGCTTCGCTCGACGCGTTTCTGCACTCCAGCAACCCGGGCAGCGTTTCGGTGCTCTGCTGCTTCGACAACGAGGAAGTTGGCTCGAACACCATGCAGGGCGCCCTTTCCACCTTCCTGCCCGACACTTTGCAGCGCTTGAATACGGCCTTGGGCGGCACCGACGAGATGTATCGCCGTGCCCTTGCTGCATCGATGCTGGTGAGCTGCGACAACGCCCATGCAGTGCATCCCAACCACCCCGAGAAATGCGATGAGGGCAATCGCGCGTTCCTTAACCAGGGCATCGTGGTGAAGGAAGCTGCCAACCAGAAGTACTGCACCGATGCGTTCAGTCGCGCGGTGTTCTGCGCGGTGTGCAACAACGCCGGCGTGCCCTTCCAGAGGTTCGCCAATCGAAGCGACATGGCGGGCGGGTCTACCTTGGGCAACCTTTCCAACATGCAGGCGAGCATCCACGGGGTAGACGTGGGCTGCGCCCAGCTTGCCATGCATTCGGCCTATGAAACGGCCGGTGCGCGCGACGTGCTGCTTGCCGTACGTGCTATCCGCGCGTTCTACGATGCCGACCTGGACATAACCAGCTGCGACGGCGCCACCCTGGGGTAGCGCCGTCGCCTTCATCTTTGGGTTGGGCCCTATCAGCCCTTTAAGTCGTTTATGCTGATCTCTTTCGCCTTTTCGTAAGATTCCTGCAGGTTATCGACAAAACGACCATCCCTCTTATACCGATCAGGCACTGTTGCCCGGTACCACGTGAAGTCGGTGGTTTTGCTCAATCGTTGCGCTTGCCTAGGTGCTCCATGAGCCTTTCTACGGCAAGCGGGGTGGCTGCGGTTTTACGGGTGACGAAGCCTAGGGTGGCGTGCAAGTTGTTGGCGCAGCGCTGGTGCTCTTGGGGGCTGTGGGGTCTGAACTGGCTGCCCGGTTGCCCAGGCGCGGTGTCTGAGCGGCTGGCAACGGGTGCGCCCCGCGCACGAACGAAGCCCCTGGCGGAATACAGGATCATGCTTCTGTCAGGGGCTTCGAATGAAGTGGGCTATTATGCGCTTGCCGCTACTGGATGGCGCCGTATTCCCGCAGGATCTTCCCCAGGTCGGTGCCGTCGATCTTCTTCAGCATCAAGCCAAGCGCAGACTTCTCTATGAAGGGCATGCTCATGTCGGTTATGGGCTTGCCGTCGCGCAGCTTCACACTGCTCATAAGCAGGTCGCGCACATCGTAGGTGCTTCCCCAAACCTCGGGTACGCCGCGGTCCACGTCGCACAGGGTGTACACGGCTTCCATGCCGGTGCGCATCGAGTACTCGGTGGTGAAGATGGTGTCGCGCGGCGTTTCGGCGAACTGCCCCAGGAAGGCGAAGTTCACGGCGCCGTCAGGCACCACGTCGGGTCGGTCGCCGGCGGCGCGGGGCATGAAGAACGCGGTGATGTAGGGCATCATCACGGGAACGGTGTTGGCGTGGTTCTTCGCCAGGTCGTCGATCTGGTCTTCCGGCACGCCCATTTGCCACAGCCATTCGCGGCAGATCTCCTCGCCGGTGCACTTTGTCATGGGCTTCTTCACGTAGTTGCCCTCGTTGTCGGGGAACAGGCCGTACACCCATACGCTCAGCTGGTCGGAGGGCTGGTCGCGGAACTGCTGCTGGCGGTTGATTGTCCAGCTCATCAGCCAGTTCGAGTCGCGACACGTTACGATGCCGCCGGTTACCGTATGGCCGGTGAAGGGGTCGCGCTTGCAGATCTTCTTTATGTAGGGCGGGATCTCGCCGTCGAGCGTGGTAACGGTGGCGCTCATCCACTTGCTCTTCTGAGGCTGCCCGCAGAAGGTGTCGGGATGCCCGAAGCTGGGGTCCTGTTTGGCTATACGGCGCCACAGGTCCCACCCGTTGCCGGGCTCGATCTGCGGATCCCATGCTGCCGCCTTCGTCTGCGATCCGATGGTGGAGCTTTCCACGCAGCCGCCGTTGGTGATGAACAGCAGGTCGTCCTCGGTAAGGTCGATGTTGCTGGTCTCGCCGTTGCAGTTCACGGTTATGCGCGTGGCGGTTTTCTTGTTGGGCGTGCTGTGCGGGTTGCGCGGGAACTGCGCCTGCTGGATGCGCTGGATGGTGTCCTGCCCGGTTCCTGTTACCGCGTGCACAGGGCCTTCCTCATCGCTGACTTCGAACTGCACGTCTTCCACCTTGGTATTGAAGTGGAACTGCACGCCCGCCTTCTGCAGGTACTCCTGCATGGGCAGGATCATCGACTCGTATTGGTTGTAGCGGGTGAAACGCAGGGCGCTGAAGTCGGGCAGGCCGGCGATGTGGTGGATGAAGCGCTTGATGTAGAGCTTCATCTCCAGCGCGCTATGCCAGTTCTCGAACGCGAACATGGTGCGCCAGTACAGCCAGAAGTTGGAATTCAGCACCTCGTCGTCGAAGAAATCGGTGATGGGGCGGTCGTACAGCTCTTCGTTCGGGGTGAAGAAGAGCTTCATTATCTGCATGGCTGCCTTGTCGGAAAGCCCGAACTTGCCGTCGGTGTGCGCGTCCTGGCCGCGGTTTACGGTGGCGCGGCACAGCGAGTAGTTCGGGTCTTCCTTGTTCAGCCAGTAGTACTCGTCGAGGACGCTGACGCTGGGGTCTTCGATGGACGGGATGGAGCGCAGCAGGTCCCACATCACCTCGAAGTGGTTGTCCATCTCGCGCCCCCCGCGCATCACGTAGCCGGTGCCCGGGATGTCTGCCCCGTCGCATGCGCCGCCGGCCACGGGGTCTTTCTCCAGGATATGGATGTGGCTGCCGGGCATCTGCGCATCGCGCACCAGGTAGCATGCCGCGCTCAGCGCCGCCAATCCGGTGCCCACGATGTAGGCGTTCTTGTGCTCGATGCCCTCGGGCTTCTTGGGGCGGGCGAATGCTTCGTAGTTTCCGCTGGAGTAATACATGAGGTCCCCTCTCATCGTATGGCGGCGCCTGTTGCGCTGGCGGCTCTTCGATTCCCCTCAGAAGGGCGCTGATGCAACAGGCGCCTGGAGTTTTCTCCCTGGTCACCATTGTGGTGGGGTGGGGCGGCATGCGCCATGAGCAGCTTTTCGGCTTTGATAAGTTCCTTATCAAACGCCGCAGGTTGTAAGGGTTCGGCGGCCGGGTTTTGCGACGATGCAGGGTGGGGGAGTGGGGCTGGTGGGGTTTCGGGGGGTGCGTTGCGATTTGGGGTCAGCGCGGCTTGTTGGTTTGGGTGCTGGCAAGGTGCAGCGCGAGGTGGCCAATTAGCGGGTGAAGCTTAGCGGGTGGAACTTAGCGGTAGTGGGCGAAGCGCTCGATGGCAGTGTCCATCGTGCCTCCCAGCAGCAGGGAAACGTTGCTTGCCAGGTCTTCCGGCTTGGCGGAAAGGCCGCTTCCAATCCATTCCAGCGTCACGCCGGCTAGGGCATGGGCATAGAAGTCGGCGATGAACGTGCGTTTCCTTTCTGGGACATCTGCGCAGTTGGGCTGGGATTCCATAACGTCAAGCACCAGTTTGCGCGTTGCAGGCAGAAGGAATCGCTCCAGGCGCTCGCGGCTTATTTCGCGGTAGATGGCGGTGATGAACGGCTTGTTCTGCTCCAGTTCGCCCAGCACCGCAAGGTAGCCCTCTTCCCAGGTTTCCACCGTTTGTGCGCCGTTCAGGACGGCGATGGCATCTTCCTCGAGCGACCATTCCACCAGGTCGTAGATGTCCTTGAAGTGGTAGTAGAACGTCATCCTGCTTATCTGGCAATCTTCGGTGATGTCGGCGATGGTGATCTTGGCCAGGGGCTTTTCGGTAAGAAGGCGCTTGAGGGAGTTTTCCAAAGCGCGCTTGGTAAGGTAGCTGCTCATGTTTTCCCTCCCGTTCGTTTCCCTGCTTCGCGTGCGGTTCGGCTTGACGCCAGGCCAAGCAAAACGCTATTGCCACAGTGTAGTTCTTTCGGACTCAGCCACGCGGTAAAGCCGCGAATCGGTTTTGCTGCGGTAACCTTGCGCTTGCTCTTTCGGACCGGGCCTCTTTCAGCGTTGGCCGCGATGGATCTGGGCGGTGGGCTCATTAATGGGTATCTTGGTACCTGGAAGAAAGGATCTGCCTATGATGATCGTCGATGAGCCGTTTGCGGCTCCCGTTCTTGTTGAGTACCTCGAGCAAACCCAGGAGCCGGTTCTTGCCAACAGCATGGCGCGCAAGCTTGCCGCCGAGCACCGCATCAACGTCCTGGAAAGCAAAGAATTCGCCAACCAGCTGAACGCCGGCGCACGCTTGGTGTGCACTTCGGAAAACGCCTTTGGGTGGATTGCCGAACATGCCGAAAGCAAGGTTATGGCGGATGCAATGGCAACCTTCAAGGACAAGGCCCGCATGCGTCAGCTTCTGCGCCCGATGTATCCAGAGCTGGAATGCCGTGAAGTGCCTACCAGCCAGCTGCAGAGCGTGGACTTCGACGAGCTGCAGCCCCCGTTCGTGCTGAAGCCCACTGTTGGTTATTGCAGCGCGGGGGTTTACGTGGTGAACAGCCGTACTCAATGGGATGCCGCATTGGCAGATATCCAGCAGAACCTGCCAGTATGGCGCTCGCGCTATTCTGAAAGCTCGCTCGCGGAAGATTCCTTCATCATCGAGCCCTACCTGGATGGCACCGAGTATGCCGTGGATGCGTATTTCGACGAAAACGGCGAAGCGGTGGTGCTGGATGTGCTGCGCCATGAGTTCAAGGACGCAAACGACACAACCGACCGCTGCTACGTTACCGGCCCTTCGGTGATTCGGGAGCATGCCGCCCACTTCGCCGAATGGCTTACCGAAGTGAACCGCTTCGTGGGCGCACGCAATTTCCCCGTGCATGTGGAAACGCGCATGAAGGAAGGCGTCATAACGCCCATCGAGTTCAACCCGCTGCGCTTCGCCGGCATCTGCGGAACTGAGATCTCGTACTTCGCCTACGGGTTCCATACCTACGATTACTTCCTTCGCAGCGTTCGGCCCAATTGGGATGAATTGCTGGCGGGCAAGGAAGGGAAGCTCTACTGCATGGGCTACGTTCCCGCGCCTGAGCCCTTGGCGAACGGCGAGGCCGGGTTCGATTACGCTGCGTTCCAGCAGCGCTTCAGTGGCCTGCAGGCGTTCTACCGCTTCGACCCGCAGGAAACCGGAGCCCTGGGCTTCGTCTTCATCGAGACCAGCGAGGGCGATGAATCCGAGCGCGCCTTCCTCCGCGATGCCGATCTAGGGCAGTTCCTTATCTAGTTGTGTGATCCGTCCGTCCGCGCCAGCCGGGGTCTGCGCACCTCAGCGCTCGCCTTCGCTTGATTCGGCTTTCGAGCAAGCGCGAAGGGGCGGCGCAGATAAATGGCTTGACGCATGGTTCGCCTCATCCCGGAATCCACGATCAAGTACCGGGGGCGCCGCCTTTGGAGGCGCTTGCTCGAAAGCCGCGCTACGGAAGAGCGCTTCGCCGCCCAGGCCCCGGCTGTCGCTACAGCAACGGAAACGCAGCGCCGTGGGTTGGGGCATCGCCCTGAGGGGTTCTCTGAACGCTGACTTCGTTCGATTCGCGAAGCGAATCTTCTTCTTAAGCATGAAGCAGTGCAGCGCATGCAGATGGGGCCCGCTTAAGCGGGCACCATCAAACAGCGGAACGGGAATCCCCGAAGGGCTGGTGCCCCGGCCCGCGGCGCGGACGGGTTGGGCTGGCGCGGACGGGTTACTCCTGAACCTTCAGTGCCAAGGCCAGTGGAACGTGCTTGATGCGACGGGTGTGCAGGAAGGCAACAACGGCATAGGTCGCCAATCCCACGGCTACGCATATAACCAGGTCTTCGATGGGCGTGTAGATGGTGATGTTGCCGTTGTACTCCATCAGCATCGCCTTGAACACCGCGGTAAGCGTGGTCAGGATAAGGGGCAGCGAAAGCAGCAGCGAGCCCAGCACTGTCCAAGTGATGGACCGGATGTACAGATGGTTTATCTCGCGGTCGGCATAGCCGAACACCTTCATGTAGCTGATGGCGCGCGAGCTGCGGTCTATCACGGTTTTCGTGAGCAGGTACATGAACACTAGGAATATGCTCACGGCAAGCCCGAGCAGCATATTCATCATGTTGCCCATGGAGTTTGTCATCTGAACAGCGATTTTATCCATGCTTTGGGGAGTTAAGTCACTGGAAAGATACAGCTCGTCTAGGTCCAGCTCCATGTTCGATGCGTAGCCGTTGAAGTAGTCGTCATCGTTGCCGAACATGCGGTTGAAGTCGCTTAGGGGCAAGTACACCGCCATGCTACTCTCGCTGCCGTAGCGGGAATCGATGGCAAGGTCGTAGGTCTTCCCCTCGTATTTGTCGGTAAGGCTGATGGTTTGCCCTTCGCCTAGGCCGAACTTCTCGAACATGCCGCCGGATGCGGCCATCTGCCCTTCTGAAAGGCCGAGCCCCGTCCAGTAGGCGGAATCGGGCTGCACACCGTAGACGGTTACCGATTCGGCTCCTGCGTTGCCTGGCCGTTCGTATTCGAGCGAGGCCACCGCATATTTCTCGGCCTGGGCAATCGCAGCTTCGCTGTTCTCCTTGGTATTGATGGGGTTCGCGTCGGCATCGATGCTCTTCGCTTTCGCCAGCGCGTCGATGAGCTGGGCGGGCGTCATCCCCAGGTCGGCGATGTTGCGCACGCTGCTAATCTCCTGCGCTGCTGCCCATGCTGCACGTTCGGAATCGGTGCCGTCGATCTCCAGCGGCGCCTTCAGCGTGTACAGGTGCTCGGCCGGCACATCTTCGGCAAGCGATTCGGCGTAGTGCGTCATGGTGGGCATCACGCAAAGGCCGAACAAAAGCAGCATGCTGGCGAAGGCGATGCCGAAGAACAGGGTGGCGAAGTTGCCCAGATTCTGAAGGAATACGCGTAGGCGGAAGCGAACGGGAAAGGGCAGCTTTTCCGGGAGGGCAACCCCGCGCTTGCCTTTGCCTTTCGCGGTTTCGTGCCGAAGGAACTGCAGCGGTGTACAGCGCAGCTTGCGAAGCAGCCCCAAGAAGGTGATGCCTATCAGCAGGGCCAACGGAGCAGCGGTGGTGATAAGGAACACGCTCCAATCCCAGGTGGCAACGTAGGGCGGCAGGCTGTAGGAGTTGTAGTACAGGTTCTTCATGGGCTCTGCCATAAGCGTGTAGCCCAGCACGTTGCCGACGATTGCCGCCGCTGTGCCCACCAGCGCGGGAAGCGCCAGATAGTGGCGAACCAGCTCGCCCTTGCGCCAGCCCGATGCCATGAGCGTGCCGATGATGGCGCTTTCCTCTTCGATGGTGCTCGAGGTCAGCACCACGAACATGAAGGCCATGATGGCTATGAGCATCAACATAAGCGCCGTCCACATGGAAGAATCGCCCTCTATGTCGTCGAGTGGATAGCCGATGCCTTGGTTCGCGTCCTTGTCGATGAAGTCCGTCAGCGCAACGCCTGCATCGCTCAGCGCCTCGGTCATTTCCTTTTCGGCGTTCACACGGCTGGCATCGGTTAGCCCGCGGTCATCGAACCGGACGGAGTAGGTATACGTAGGCGTGTGACTTCCCCCAAGTTCCGCGAAGCCTTCGGGGGTCATGGTTGCCACGGTAAACGATACGGCGTTGAACACGAAGTCGCTGTTCTTTTCGAACAGCGCGCTGTAGTCGGGCAGGGTCATGATGCCCGAAACCACGAAGTCTGCGCCGTCTACCTGCACCGTATCGCCTACCTGCACGTCGGCGTTGTGGGCGAATACGCGGTCTACGGCCACCTCGTTTGCGGCTTGCGGTGCCCGCCCTTGGTCGTACGCCGCAAGGTTCACGCTGGTGCGCTCTTGGTATACGCGCGCTGTGCTGGTGTCCGGTGCGCCGGCAGATGCGAACGAGACTTCGTAGCAGTAGCTCTGGTACACGTGCACTTCGCCGGTGCCGGTGGCCTCGGCCGCCTTTGCTGCCGCGGAAAGCTCGCTGCTGGTTGCCTCGAAGTTGGTTGTGAAGCGGGCATCTTCGATGAGGTAGGTATCGTCCATCTTGTGGATGAGCGTCTGGATAGAGCTCGCCGCCGCCAAGAAGCCGCTGGTAAGGCTTATGGCGATGATCATCATCAGGAATATTCCCAGGTACTTACTGAAGTTGTTTTTCAGCTCTCGGGGGAAACGCTTGGTTAGGGGAGACATGGCTAGCTCCTACCAGGTAAGGTCGCGGGCGCGCATGGGGTGGGTGTTCAGCTCGTCTTCGGCTAGCATGCCGTCGCGCAGGCGAAGGATGCGATGCGCCATGTTCTTGATGGCGTCGTTGTGCGTAACGATGACGATGGTGCAGCCGTATTCCCGGTTGATGCCCTCCATCAGCGCCAGGATCTCTTTCGAGGTTTGGTAATCGAGCGCACCGGTGGGCTCGTCGCACAGCAGAAGGCCGGGGTTCTTCACCAGGGCACGGCCGATGGCGCAACGCTGCTGTTGGCCGCCGGAAACCTGACGCGGGAACTTCGAGCGGTGCTCCCACAGCCCCAGCGATTTCAGCAGGTCGTCGATGGGCAGCGGGTCTTTGCTCAGGTACTGGCACACCTCTATGTTCTCGCGGATGGTAAGGTCGGGCACCAGATTGTAGAACTGGAACACGAAGCCCAGCTCGCGGCGACGGTATTCTCCTAGCTGCTTTGCCGAAAGGGCGGTGAGCTCGGTTCCGGCAACCTCGATGGTGCCGCTATCTGCCGGCTCCAGGCCGCCGATGAGGTTCAGGAAAGTGGACTTGCCGCTGCCGGAAGGACCCAGCAGTACGCAGATCTCGCCTTTGTTGATGGTGACGGAAAGGCTGCTCAGCACTGTGATGCGTGCCTCGTCTTCGCCGTAATGCTTGCAGAGGTTGCTCACTGCAAGGTAGGGTTTGCTGCTCGCGGGCATGGTTCCTCGCTTCAATGGTTCTGCGCAGATTGTGCGCGGTAGATGGTTAGACACATCTAACTTTACTCCGAAGCGTTAGCCGCGGCAAACTTTTGGGCAGGGCCGTCTGCGCCCTTCGCCCGCTTCGGCACCCCGCTTACTCAAAAAATAGTTGAAGCTGGAATCGTTCGTTGGCGCGGGGTGGAAAATGGCGTTTGTCGAATACGCCCGTATGTGGCGAAAAAGGTTGGGGAAAATGGGCAAAATCCAAATAGGCAAGATGAGCGTGCGCAAGGTAAGCGCGGCAAGCATGGCGCTTTCGTTGGTGCTCAGCATCGCATGCGTGGTCTTGTTCGTCTACGGGCGCGCCCAGTTCGATGCCCTTAAATCAACCAATGAGGCCTATGTTGCTTGCGATGCCGCCGTGGGGCAGCTGAAGGAAGCCTCCGATTACCTTACCGACCAGGTTCGATTGGCAGTGGTTACCGGCGACGATGCTTACGTGGCGAACTATTTTGAAGAGCTGAACACCTTGAAGCGGCGCGACGGCGCAGTAGACACCTTGGGCTCTTACGACGGCAAGTCCACGGCTTTCGCCGCCCTGAAGGAAGCGCTGAACCGCTCGAACGCCCTTTCCTCAACGGAGATCTACGCCATGCGCCTGGGCCTTGAGGCTGCAGGCTCCGATGCATCGGGCTGGCCTTCCGAAGTTGCCTCGGTAAGCCTGTCCGAAGAAGACGCCGCCCTTTCGGCCGATGCGAAAAGCCATAAGGCGCAGCAGCTCGTTTTCGACGAAGAGTACCAGGCGGCACGGCAGGAAATAGCCAACAACGTTTCCCAGGCTTCGGCCGAGATCCTTGTCGATACCCAGAACAAGGCCAACCATGCCTCCGATGTGTTCTCCGATGTCTATTTCAAGATAGAGCTGATCATGGCGGTGTTCATCGTGCTGACGCTTCTTGCCGGCATTGCGGTTCGCCAGCTGGTGGTAAAGCCCCTTGTCAGCTACAACCGCAGCATCAAGAACGGCGAGATCTTCCCCGTTGTCGGTGCGGCCGAGCTGCAGAACCTGGCAGTTACCTACAATCGCGTGTATCGGGAAAGCGAGGAAAAGCAGCTGCTCATCCGCCATCAGGCCGAGCACGACCCGCTAACCGACCTGCTCAATCGCGGCTCGTACGACCGTCTGGTTGCCATGCATGAGGAAGCGGCCGCCCCGTTCGCGCTTATCCTTGTGGATGTTGACACCTTCAAGCAGGTGAACGATACCTACGGCCACGAAACCGGCGATCAGATCTTGAAGCGCGTGGCAAGCCTGCTGAAAACGACGTTTCGCAGCATCGACTTCGCCTGCCGTATCGGCGGCGACGAGTTCGCGGTGATCATGGTGGAAATGACCAGCGATTTGGCCTACACCATCGAAGAGAAGATCGGGTTCATCAACCAGAAGCTGCTGAACCCGGAAAACGGCCTTCCTCCGGTTTCCCTTTCGGTGGGCGTTGCCTTCACTGATCGCGAGAACCCAGGGGAGAGCCTGTTCAAGGATGCGGACATCGCCCTGTATCGCACCAAGGAAAACGGCCGCAACGGCATCACCTTCTATTAGGAAAGGGTTGGCTGCCCCTTTGGCGGTGTTGTGCGCGACAGCGTGCCTGCCGTTCGGAGCCGTTGTCGGGGTCGGTGACTCAGGTCGCCATCGCCCTTGCTCCCACTCTTTGACGCGCGATGGAAAGCCCGTCTTGCCGGCTTCCCTAGATGGCGATGATGGTGTTGGGAACCACCAGGTAATCGACGGGGATATCGTAGCGGTCGGTGGGCAGGGGCTCGCTTGCCAGCTGGTTGGGGCGGGCAAGGGCCACCTTCGTTCCGCCGAACCCTGCCAAGAAGCGGTCGTAGAACCCGCCGCCGTAGCCGATGCGGAAGCCTAACGCGTCGAAGGCAAGCCCCGGCACCAAGCACAGCGCTTCGGCCATATCTTCAGCCGAAAGGTGCGCGCTAAGGTGCGCTGCCGGTTCCAGGATTCCCTTGCAACCCGGCTCCAGGTCGGCGAACGATGTTATTTCATAGAAGTGCATCTGGTGGTTTTCGGCGCAGCGCGGCACGGCAACCCGTTTGCCGTCTTCGAGCGCCTTCTCGATGATGCCATGGGTGTGAACCTCGGTGTTGTAGGAAACGTAGGCGAGCAACAGGTTGGCTTCTTGGTATGCCGTGAACCCGAGGAACTGATGCTGGATGGCCGAATCCTGCCGCACGCGGTCTTTTTCGGGAAGCGCCTTGCGGATATCCAGGTATTTCTGCCGAAGGAGCTTCTTCTGCGCGCTTGCTTTCTCGGCGGGTTCCATAGGCATCCTTTCGCCGTGTTCTACTTACCCGCTGATTATCGCACGCAAATGTTGCGCACGGGCAAAACAGAGGCCCGCGCTTTCGGGTAAGCACGGGCCTCGAATCATGGCGGTATGTTTTGCCGTTATCGCTTAGGCGTTGGCGTTCGCTTGGGTGAAAGCGTACAGCCCAACGGTGTAGCGGGTGATGTCGGAGCGGTTTATCACGCCCACCATCTTGCCGTTTTCCATGACCGGCGCCTTCTTCAGGTGATGCTCGGCAAGCAGCGCGCATACATCGCGCATGTCGTCCCCGGCGTTCACGGTAAGCACGTTCTTGGTGGCGATGGCCGAAACGGGCATGCCGGAGAGCAGCTCGATCTTCTTGTCGAAGTCGGCCCCGTCTTCGGTGGTGTAAGCATAGAAGCTGGTGAACGTAGGGTTCTGGCGGGAAAGGGTGCCGATGATGTCGCCGTCGCTCACGAAGCCGGTAAGTTTGCCCGCCTCGTTTACCACCGGCGCACCGGAAATGCGCTTCTGGGCGAACAGACGCAGGGCGTCAAGCGCGCTGGCGTTTTCGCTCAGGGTGAACACCTCGGGCTTCATCAGCGAGCGAACAGAGGCCTCGGGAGCAACCAGGGCGCCTTCCTCGGGCTTTTCCTGGGGCTCCGCCTGCTGGGCGCTTTCACGCTTCTTGAAGGTCAGCGCCAGGGCGAATGCGGCAACGGCCAATACAAGGGTGAACAGGAAGCCCCAGTGGGCGCCCTGTGTGAATGCGGCGCTGGAATCGGTACCGCCGGTGCCCAGGAACGCGCTGGATCCGGTGGCCACCAGGTAGGTGGCGATTGCGGTGCAGACGGCGCCCATAACCTGCTGCATGGTGTTGATCATGGTGCTGCCGTCGGTGGAAAGGCGCGGCGGCAGGGAGGAAAGCGCGTGCGTCTGGCAGGGGCTCATGGCCAGCGGCACGCCGATCATCAGCAGGATGTGGCACACGATTACGTAGGCAAGCGAGGAATCGGGCGTGGTGAGCATCAGCAGCGCGCAAGCCACGATGGAAAGCGCGAAACCTGCCAGCGCGGGGATGCGCGCGCCGATGGCATCGTAGATGCGGCCGGAGATCATGCTCACCAGGGCGTTCACGATGCCGCCGGGCAGCATGATAAGGCCGGCGAAGCTCACTGCCAGCAGCATGCTGTTCTGGTAGAACTGCGGCAGGATGTACATGGCCGAAAGGGTGATGCCGAAGTTCAGCATCACGCACAGGGCGCCCACGCGGAAGCCGGGAATGCTGAACACGCGAAGGTCGATAACGGGGATTTCCATACCCAGCTGGCGCTTGGCGTACACCACCAGGGCAACAATGCCCACGGCAAGGGATACCAGGGTGGGGGCAGAACCCCATCCGTACAGGCTGGCCATGCCCACGCCCAGCACCAGGCCGCCGAAGCCCAGGCAGCTGGTTACCACGGAAAGCGCGTCGATGCGGGGCTTGGTAAGCTCGTAGGGGTTCACCTGGAACTTCAGCGTGAAGAAGATGCCCACGGCCAGCACGATGGCAAAGCTGAAGAACACCCAGTTCCAGGAAAGGCAGCCGATGATGACGCCGGCCAGCGTTGGGCCAACGGCAGAGGCGGACATGATAACCAGCGCATTGATGCCCATGGCTGCGCCGATCTTGTGCGGCGGGATGACCTCAAGCACCATGGCGAACATCAGCGGCAGAACCAGGCCGGTGCCGATGCCCTGGATGATGCGGCCGCCAAGGGCAACCTCATAGGTGCTGGAAAAACCGCTGATCAGCGCACCAACCAAGAATGCGCCCAGCGCGAACACGGTGATCTTGCGCGCGCTGAACCATTTCATCAGCAGGCTGGAAAACGGAAGGACGATGCCGATGGCCAGCATGTAGCCCACAACGAGCCACTGCACAAGGCCAAGTTCCACGCCGAAGGCGGCGGAAAGCTGCGGCAGGGCGATGTTCAAGGCGGTTTCGCTGTACATGCCGGTGAAGCCGCCAAGGTACAGGCCCATAAGGGCAAGGTAAGGGTGGGGCACGACTACGCGCGCTTGGGGGAGTGCCCCGTTCTGGGGATGGGTCACGTGAGGGTTTTCCTTTCTTCGAAGCTCCCGTTTCGGGCTTTCGTTGCAGTGCCTGCAGCTTCTGCGGGAATTCGCCGGCAGCCCCATTGGCGTTCGGGGCAACAAAAAAGCGCCCGTAGCGTAGAGCTACGAGCGCTTCGTATAGGTGAAGCTACTTCACTGCTTTGAACAACTTTGTATTTAAGCACAAACCGTTGGTGCTTCGTAAGTGTTTTTTTGCTCACATTCGCGCAAACCAGTCAATGGGCAGCGGCTGAATGGCGAAATCCCGGTGCGTGCGGGCGGGGTTCAGGCGAAGCGCGCCAGGCACATCTCTATGAAACCCGTCATGGCGGGGAGGAACTCGGGTGGCTCGTGCTTGATCCCCAGCTCTTCTAAGGCCAGGGAAACCAAGGGGTTGTTGGCGCAGCTGGCGCACATGCCTACGGCTTGGTTGTTCACCATGCTGAGCAGCAGTTCGAAGTCGTTGCGGCAAAGCCCAAGTACTGGGCATAGCTGCCCGGCCAGTTCCTCCTCGTGGTCGAAGTAGCCCAACTTGAAGCACTTAAGACGCTCCAGCGAAACGTTGGTCTCGATGATGGTGAGCAGCAGGTTGCCGTACACGAACCAGTCGCGGTTGGCTTCCGCTGCTTTCGCCCAGCGCTTTGCCGCCTCGGCCGCATCCACGCTGCGGCCTTCGGGGAACGCTTGCATCAGCGCGTCGAAGTACGCCTTGCGCGCATCGGCGGAAAGCTCCAGGAATATCTCTTCCTTCGTGGTGACGTACTTGTACAGGCTCGCGCGACTCCAGCCCAGGCGCTCGGCGATGGTGGTGAGCGTTATCTCGTGGTAGGGGAACTCACGGTAGAGCTGGGCAGTGGCCTTCTTTATGTCGTTCAGGCGTTGGCATTTCTGCTCGGCGCTGCGCGCCCGTATGAAGTCCTGCTTCATTGCTCTTCCTTCGGTCCGGTTCAACGCCGGGTAAATCGTTATGCGCTTAGATTATCGCAGAACTTCGCAGACAAGGCTGCTGGCGGCGAAGCCGACTGCGCGCCATAGCACCGCTTTGTCCGCCTCCAAGGCCATGTCTACCGTCTTGCCTGCAACCGTTCCAGAGTCGGCTTGGCCTACCAAGCCAGAACCTCTCCCGGATGCTTGCACGCCTTAGCCGCCTCGCCTTCGGGGTAGTCCTTCGCGATGGCGGTTTCGACGGGGCTCGCGCCGGCATCTTCGGCGCGCTGCACCCAACAGTCCACCCATGCAGTAGAATGTGCTTCGAAAACCAGCTATCAACCGGGCATTGCGCCCGTGGAAAGGGGAGCGCTACATGCCCGCCCAATGCAACCTCATCATCGATTCCTGCTGCGACCTGCCACTCGACATTGTTCAGCAGCCCGGCATCGAGCTGATCGACTTCAACTACATCATCGAAGGTGAAACCTACAAAGACGATTTCTACCAGTCCTGCAGCCCCAAGGAATTCTACGACCGCATCCGCCAAGGCGCCACGCCCAGCACCTCGCAGGTTGCGCCGGCTGAAACCGAGGCCGCCTTCCGCAAGGCCATCGAATCGGGCGTTCCTACGGTGTACCTGTGCTTTTCCAGCGGCATATCCAGCAACTACAGCACGGCCTATGCCATATGGAGCCAGCTGAAGGCCGAAAACCCCGATGCTCCCATCTTCATCGTGGACCTGCTGGTGGGCTCTACGCCTGAAGGCCTGCTGGTGCTGGAGGCGCTGCGCCAGCGAGAGCTGGGCTTGACGGCCCAGGAAATGGTTGCCTGGGCAGAAGAGGCGCGCTACTTCGTGCACACCCTGTTCATGGTGGACGACCTTGATGCCCTTCACCGCGGCGGCCGCATCCCCGCCTCGGTGGCGTTTGCCGGCTCGAAGCTCGACTTGAAGCCGCTGCTCAACTTCGACACCAACGGCAAGCTCTCCCTTGCCGGCGCCGCCCATGGCAGGAAGAAGGGCTTGAAGCAGCTGGCCGCCTGCTTCGAGAAGGACCATGCCGAAGAAGGCAGGGTGGTGCTGGTGGGCAACGCCGACTGCGGCAAAGATGCCGACCGCCTGGTAGACCTGCTTGTTAAGCAGGACGAGACGCTTACGGTTATCAAGCACGACATCGGCGCAACCATCGGCAGCCATGTTGGGGCGGGGATGGTTTCCATTTCCTTCTGGGGCGGCGATAGGCGCGAAGAGCTTTCTGTGGCTGACCGCATTGCCCGCAAGGTGAAGCGCGGCAATTAGGCCCTCTTTCAATCGCCTTCTTAGGGAGCCGCAATCGAAGCTCGTTTTCTAGGCCCCGAAAACTGTTTCGGACTTGGAAACCGCACGGCAAGCTCGGTTGACGGCTCTCTTTTTATTCGTATACTTATGAACAGTTGTTCATATGAAGAAAGGTTTTCGCATGGCCAACGAACGTGACAAGGCCACCGAAGAGGGCACGCTGCTTGGTGCGCCATCGGTTTCGATGCCTCCTGCCGAAGGGGAGGGGGACTGCCCCTGCGGCTGCTCGGCCGATGCTTTGGCCGACGATAGTGCGGAGATGCCCGACGAGGAACTGCTCTACGATTTGGCGGATCTGTTCAAGGTGTTCGGCGACACCACCCGCATCAAGATCCTGTACGCCCTTATGGCGCAAGAGCTCTGCGTGGCCGACTTGGCCGAGGCCATCGGCGCTACCCAGAGCGCGGTTTCCCATCAGCTGCGCACGCTAAAACAATCGCGCCTGGTGCGCGCCAAGCGCGATGGCAAGAACGTTATCTACTCGCTTTCCGATGGGCACGTTCACACCATGCTGGCCCAGGGCATGACGCATATCTGCGAATAGCGGGGCCGCCGGCAACACCGGAATGGTTGCCCTCGGAGCGAAAGGCGGGCTGCCTGTCCCGCACCGCCGAATAAGGAAAAGGCGCATCGGGGCCTGCTCGATGCGAAACGATTGGAAGGATTTCCCATGCGCAAGGTATTCAAGCTTCAGGATCTGGATTGCGCCAACTGCGCCGCCAAGATGGAAGACGCCATCAAGAAGATCGACGGCGTGAACACGGCATCGATGAGCTTCATGACGCAGAAGCTGGTAATCGACTGCGAGCCGGAAAAGCTCGATGCCATCATGGATGAGGCGGAAAAGATCTGCAAGAAGATCGAGCCGGACATGGCTATCCTGCGTTAGGTTTCCCGCTAACGCGCTTCGCCGGAATGCCGGTGCTGCCGCTTGGCCTTCCGGTAAAAAACGAACGCGGGCTACCGAACCCCCAAACCCTGGTTTGCCCGCTTACGCTACGAAAGGGTTCTTCATGAACAAGAAGCAGAAACGTACGCGCAACCGCATCGTTGTTGCGCTGGTGCTGTTCGCATTGGTTTTTGCGGTAACCAAATTAGTGCCGCTTGCCAGCTATGTTGGCGGCGAAACGAATGCGGTGTACCTGGAATTCGTTCTGTTCCTGGTGCCGTACCTCATTGCCGGCTACGATGTGCTGCTGAAGGCGGCGCGCAACATCGGCAACGGCCAGGTGTTCGACGAGAACTTCCTTATGACCATCGCCACCGTGGGCGCCTTTGCCCTTGTGCTGTTCCCGGAATCCGACCCGCATATGGCAGAAGGCGCGGCGGTAATGCTGTTCTACCAGGTGGGCGAGTTGTTCCAGGGCTATGCGGTGGGCAAGTCGCGCCAGAGCATCGCCGACATGATGGACATCGCGCCCGACTACGCCAACGTCATGCGCGACGGCGAGCTGGTGAAGGTGGATCCGTACGAGATTGCCGAAGGCGACCAGATCGTGGTGAAGCCCGGCGAGCGCGTGCCGCTCGATGGCATCGTGGTCTCGGGCTCCAGCCAGCTTGACACGGCGGCGCTTACCGGCGAATCGGTGCCCCGGCACGTCGAGGAAGGCGCCGAGGTCATTTCCGGCTGCGTGAACATGACCGGCCTGCTTACGGTGAAGGCGACCAAGCCCTTCGAACAGTCCACCGTTTCGCGCATTTTGGAGCTGGTGGAAAACGCCAGCGAGAAGAAGGCCCAAACCGAGAACTTCATCACGCGCTTCGCCCGCTACTACACGCCGGTGGTAACCATCGGCGCCCTGCTGCTGGCCGTGCTGCCTCCGCTTCTGCTGGGGCAGAGTTGGGCCGATTGGGTGGAGCGCGGCCTTACCTTCCTGGTGGTTTCCTGCCCGTGCGCCCTGGTCATAAGCGTGCCTCTTTCGTTCTTCGGCGGCATCGGCGGGGCATCGCGCTTGGGTATCTTGGTTAAGGGCAGCAACTACCTTGAAGTGCTGGCGAAGGCCGATACGGTGGTGTTCGACAAGACGGGCACCCTTACCAACGGCACCTTCAATGTGGTGGCGGTGCATCCTGAAGCCGCTGCCGAGGTAGACCCGGAGCTCATTCTTTCCATTGCCGCCCACGCCGAGGCGTACTCCGACCATCCCATCGCCCTTTCCATCAAAGAGGCGTTTTCCGGCCAGATAGACCGCAACCGCATCGCCGAGGTTTCCGAGCAGGGCGGCCATGGCGTGCGCGCCGTGGTAGACCAGCACGTGGTACTGGTGGGCAACGACAAGCTCATGCGCGAGCAGGGCATTGCCTATCACGATTGCGAGCTCACCGGCACCATTTTGCATGTATCGCTGGATGGAAAGTACGCCGGCCATATCATCATCGCCGACGTGGTGAAGGAAGATGCGGCGAAGTGCATCGCCGACCTGCATGCGGCAGGGGTGCGGAAAACCGTCATGCTCACGGGCGACCGCACGGAAGTGGCCCAGGCGGTTGCGCAGAAGCTGGGTATCGACGAATTCCATGGCCAGCTGCTTCCCGAAGACAAGGTGAACCAGGTGGAGCGCCTTCTGGGGCAAACGGGCGAAAAAGGCAAGCTGGCTTTCGTGGGCGATGGCATCAACGACGCCCCGGTTCTTACCCGCGCCGACATCGGCATCGCCATGGGTGCCATGGGCTCCGACGCCGCCATTGAGGCGGCAGACATCGTGCTGATGGACGACAAACCCTCGAAGATCGCTTCCGCCATCCATATCGCCCGCAAGACCATGCGCATCGTTTGGCAGAACATCATCTTCGCCTTGGGCGTGAAGTTCGCCGTGCTCATCCTTGCAGCGGTGGGAGCCGCCACCATGTGGCTTGCCGTGTTCGCCGATGTGGGCGTTGCCATCCTTGCCATCTTGAACGCCATGCGCTGCATGTCGGTAGAGAAGTACCGATAGGAAGGCTGGGTTTTCCGTGGTGGGCAGCCAGTCGTTCAGCATGCAGGTGGATGGCATCGATGTTCAGGTAACGCTGAAGCGCATGAAGAGCATCCGCCTGCACGTGAAGCCCACGGGTGTTGTGACACTATCGGCGCCTTTTGGCACACGCAAGGAAACTTTGCGGTCCTTTGTTTCGCAAAAAGCGGGATGGATCAGGAAGCAGAAGGCAGAATATGCCGATTCACCTGCTGCGATGGCGGAGTGTGCCAGCGCTGCGGAAGTGGAGCAGTGGCGCGCGGTGGTGAAGGCCTGTGTGCCGCCCCTGGTGGCTGAATGGGAGCCCATTCTTGGGGTGAAAGTTAAGACACTGGCGTATCGGAACATGAGAAGCCGGTGGGGAAGCTGCCAGCCGGCAACCGGCAGGGTGTGCATCAACATACGCCTGGCGCTGTACCCGCCGGAATGCCTGGAGTACGTGGTGGTGCACGAGCTGTGCCACATGCTGGAGCCCAACCATGGCGCGGGCTTCAAGGAACTTATGGGCAGGGTGATGCCCGACTGGAAGCAGCGGGAACGCGTGCTGAATCCCCGTTAATGGAAGATCCCGTTGATTGGGGCGCTACGGCAGGTGTGAAATCAGCTTGCCCAGCACCATTGCGATTGCGGCGCATACCAGGCTGGCAATCACCCATAGGGCTGCCATGGCCGCCCAGAATGCCTCGGGGAACAGCTGTATCAGCAGCGAACTGGCGCTGAACGTCCAATTGCCCTGCGCGAAGAGCATCTGGTGCATCCAGGTGAACAGCCCGTTGAAGTCGATAACAGCCCACGCCCCCAACGCGAACAGCAGAGCGAACACCAGCCCGGCGCCCGCCATAAGGGTGCGCCCTGCCTGCTTTCTGCTGGCGATGATTGCCAACGCAATAAGCCCGGCAACGGCAAAGCCGCCCACCACGCCTACCGATATGCGCCCGGTGGTGAATATGGGAGTGCAGTCGCGTAGGTGGGAAAGCGCGTTTTCGGAAAGGGCATAGCGCTCGGAAACGCCCCCGGCAGCGTTCGAGAGCGCCGATGCCGCCGCTGATTGCCCGCCCCCTGCTTCGGTGCTGGCAAACGCCGCGCCAGAGCCTTCCCTCCAGCTTTCGAACGCCGCAGCCAGCGACGGGTTCGTTTCTGCCAGCGCGTTCTCTATGGTGGCGAACAGGTTGTCGCCAGAAGCGCCTTCTATGCTGTAGGCGCGTGCGGCTTCCGCTATGGCAGCCATGTCCTTTTCGGGGAACACCGAGTTCTCCCAGCCCGAGAACGTGCCGCCTATGGCAGCGGTTGCCTGCGGGGTGGTGCAGGCAACGAAGCCAAGGCCGAACAGCGAATAGGCCACGGCTACGCTGGTGGCAAGGGAAAGCAGCCAAACAAGCGCGGTTCGCACGATGCCCATGCGCCTAGTTCCTTACGCGGATGGTGGCAGCGGTGATGCCCTTCAGCTCCTTGCTGATGGTGGGAAGCGGCCCCAGTCGGCTGAAGATGCCCTGGAAATGCCCATTGTACAGATACAGCCCACTAAGGTTGTTGTACATCGCTCCATTGCGGTCCACCTGATCGTCGGCAAGTTCCTCGATACCCTCATCGGGGGGCAGGGTACGGGTTTTGTAGGGGGTAAGGTAGGTCTGCACGATGAACGGCGCGCCCGATGCCCCGTTGGCGAAGCGCGCCACCAGCGCCTCCCATTCTTTCTGCGTGCAGGAAACGCCGGCGTACACGTCCTTGGCGCCGTAGTTGTCGGTGGGCTTGATGATCCAGGCATCCTTGTTTCCGGTAACCTCGGCAAGGTCTATTTCCTTTTCATCCAGGAACAGGGTGCGCGGCACGTGCTTTTCCACGAACTCGTTTTCCTGCGGAGTGAGGATTTCCTTGGTTCGGGGGTCGCGCAGAACCTCGAATATCTGCTTGTCGTGCACCAGATGCCCTGCGAAGCTGCCGATAAGGGCAACCGCCTCGTGCCGGCACGCCTCTATCAGCGCCTGCGATTCGTCCCAATGCTCCAGCACGTCGTTGGTAACGCTGCGGCGCCAGATTGCGTGCACGGGCAGCCCGTCGGCATCGCACAGCATGTGGCCGTCGAAGGTAAGGTCGCGCACGTCGCACACCACGCATTCGTACCCATAGCGGGCAAAGTGCTGCGAGAACACCTTGAACTCATCGACCACGCCGCACTCAAGGTAGTCGCAGATGGCGAAGCGCGCGCCGGGCACGAAATGCTTCGAATGCTCGAAGATGCGGATGAACTCGCGCACCCACGAATCGAACAGCTCGGTTTGCTGCACCGTGTGGCGCTCGGCGAAGGCCTGGAACGTCTTGGTGTCCCAGATGCTGTTGGTTATCTCGCGGTTCTCGTTCATGCCGGCCGAGCCGTCGCCGTTGAACTCGCAGAAGCCGCAGGAAAGGTCGTCTTCATTCAGGAACACGTCGATGCGCGCGAAGGGCAGGGGGTCGGCGTAGCCGCGGGGCAGCAGCACCAGCTCCTTCAGACGCTCGTCGAAGCTGAACACATCGCGGTACTCGGGCGTGGCAAGGTAGTGCTCTATCACCTTGCACAGGATGCGGTGCGTGGTTTCCGCCACATAGCGCAGCGCCTCCCAGCTCTCATCGTTGTATAGGCGCGGCACAAACGAAGAAGCCACCACCTTGTGGTGCACGATGGCGGTGGAGCCCTGCATGTAGGAATAGGCGCTTCGGCGTCCCTCTATGTCGCCGTCTAGGCTGTCGGCTATGGCGAAGTACTCTTCGGTGAGCTCTGCATTGCTTTTCATGGGCGCCCTTCCTATTGGGTCCGTTCGGGGAAGTGTACCCATAATAAGGCCGCGCGC
The DNA here is from genome assembly GCA_963598325.1 of uncultured Prevotella sp. Taxonomy (GTDB): domain Bacteria; phylum Actinomycetota; class Coriobacteriia; order Coriobacteriales; family Eggerthellaceae; genus Anaerotardibacter. The sequence goes on from CAVBST010000002.1 coordinate 88,232, forward strand.
GCCGATGCCGCAGGCTGGTTACGAAAGCTTCACGCGTTTGCCCATGGTGCCGGAAATGCCGCTTACCACGTTGTCGCTCAGCAGCTCCACCATCTCGTCGAAGGGGACGTCCTTGCCCTTGTACAGCCAGTACAGATACGAGTTCAGCACGCCGCCCAGGTAGAACTCGATCATGATGCCCAGGTGCTCTTCGCGGCCCTCGGAAAGCGGGCCGGTCTGGGACACGATGCGCTCTTTCGCCACAGTGGCCCAGATGTGCAGGAACTCGTTTATGGGGGCGTTGAAGGCAACGGTTCGCAGCTGCTCGCGCGTGAACGGCAGGGAAGATTCAACCGCTGCCAGCAAGTGACGCGTGTACTGGGTGGGGTCGCTGATGAAGTCGCGGATGTCCATGCCGCGCAGGCTTTCCTCCATCTGCGTGCGCACCACATCTTCCAGCAGCGCCTCGATGGAAGAGTAGTGCGTGTAGAACGTCTTGCGGTCAACGTCTGCGCGCTTGGCCAGGGCGGTGATGGTGATCTTGCTGAAGTCGGTTTCCATCAGAAGCTCGGCAAACGCCTCGCGGATGGCGTTGCGCGTACGCAGCACGCGGCGGTCGGTTTTCTTTGCCTTCATGTCCGTCATAGATAATCCCCAACTCCCCGTGTGCCTGTAGACAAATATACAAATCTGGCCTGCTTGGGCATTGAGCGTGCAGGCATAGAAAATATAATCAACAAATGTAGAAAAATCAACGTTTGGGATTTGCAAAGGTGGCGAAAGCGGAGCGAATGGCTTACGTTTCCGGCATTCCTGAACGGGGACAAGGCACTACTGAGGGGAGTAGGGGAAATGAAAGCGACTGATCATATCAAGCGAGCGGCGTACGAAAAGGCAGTGGACTATCTTCTTGCCGATCCAGAGAACCACATCGTGAAGATCATGGACCTGTTGGACAAGGCTGCCCCGGCAGACTTGTTCGCCAGCCAGCGCGCAGCCTTCCGCGGCGCCATCGACGAGAAGAGCAACTGGTACCAGCTGCTGATGCACATCATGAACGACCTGAACCCAGAGGTGCGCGACAGCTTCATCAAGACCCTTATCATCGACGGCAACCTTATGGCGTGGCCGGTTCAGGAAGCCAACCGCGATAAGTACGAGTGCAACATCCCCTGGGCCATCCTGCTCGATCCCACCAGTGCCTGCAACCTGCATTGCACCGGCTGCTGGGCGGGCGAGTACGGCAACAAGCTGAACCTCAGCCTGGAGGAAATCGACTCCATCATCTGCCAGGGCAAGGAGCTGGGCACGCATGTGTACATCTACACCGGCGGCGAGCCTTTGGTGCGCAAGCGCGACCTTATCAAGCTCTGCGAGATGCACCCCGATTGCGTGTTCCTTTCCTTCACCAACGGCACGCTCATCGACGAGGCGTTCTGCCAGGAAATGATTCGCGTGAAGAACTTCGTGCCCGCCCTTAGCGCCGAAGGCTTCGAGGAGGCCACCGACGGGCGCCGCGGCGAAGGGGTTTACGCCAAGGTACAGCATGCTATGGAGCTGCTGAAGTCCCACGGGCTGCCGTTCGGCGTTTCCTGCTGCTACACCTCCGAGAACTGGGATTCCATCGCTTCCGAGGAGTACTTCGACTACCTTATCGATCAGGGCGCGCTGTTCGCTTGGATATTCTCGTACATGCCGGTTGGCGTGAACTCGCCCGCGAGCCTGATGGCCAACCCCGAGCAGCGTGAGCACCTGTACCGCTTCGTTCGCGAGATGCGCAAGACCAAGCCCCTGTTCACGCTCGACTTCCAGAACGACGGCGAGTTTGTGGGCGGCTGCATTGCCGGCGGGCGCCGCTACCTGCACATCAACGCGAAGGGCGATGTGGACCCGTGCGTCTTCGCCCATTACTCCAACGCCAACATCCGCGAGGTCTCGCTGCTCGACGCGCTGCGCTCGCCCCTGTTCATGGAGTACTACCGCGAGCAGCCGTTCGACGACAACCTGCTGCGCCCGTGCCCCATCTACGAGAACAGCGGCAAGCTCACCGAGATGGTGAACCGCGCCGGCGCCCATTCCACCGACCCCGAGGCACCCGAGCCGGTAGAGGATCTGTGCGCGAAGACCAAGCCCGTGGCCGATGCTTGGAAGCCCGTTGCCGAGCGTATATGGGAAGACCAGTCGGAGCCTCTGTACGCCAAGCGCTGCGATGAGGCCCAAGGCATGGCCGAAACGGACATGACCAAGTTCGAGCGTTTGGGCCGCAAGCGCTGCCCCATGCCGCAGCAGAAGTAGGTTCGCACGGCCCTGCGCACGAAGGCGGGTGGGCCTTCTGCCCCTCTTCGGCGTGTTGCCGGGCAGGGTGGGCAATCTTTTCGCTACCTCTGCTGAGCGCCCCAGTAGGGCAGGCAATGGTCGTTTGCGCGTTTGCTGCTTGGTTTCGCGGGCCGCAATCGGCAAAACCCTCATAAGCGGTTACTATGTTGACAATCAAGATCAAGGACGGTGCTTTGCGCGCCGTCTTTTCCGAAAGGACTCAATAGATGCAGGAAGAAAAGCGTTCGTACCTTTTCACCAGTGAATCGGTAACTGAAGGCCATCCCGACAAGATCTGCGACCAGATCTCCGATGCCATCCTGGACGCCATCTTGGCGAAGGAGATAGAGTTGCAGGCGGCAGGCTACGTTGCCCCCGGCGGCTTTCCCGCCGACCCGAGCCAGGTGCGCTGCGCGTGCGAAACCGTGGCAACCACCGGCCTGATCATGGTTACCGGCGAAGTGCGCACACAGGCGTATGTCGATGTTCCCGGCATCGCCCGCCAGGTGCTGCGCGAAATCGGCTACGACCGCGCGAAGTACGGCTTCGACTGCGATACCTGCGGTGTGCTGAACACCATCCACGAGCAGTCGGCCGACATCGCCCAGGGTGTAGACGAGTCGTGGGAAACCCAGAGCGGCAAGGCCGCCGACCCGTACGACCAGATCGGCGCAGGCGACCAGGGCATGATGTTCGGCTATGCCTGCAACGAGACGAAGACGCTTATGCCCATGCCCATCTACTTGGCGCATCGCTTGGCCGAGCGCCTATCGCAGGTGCGCAAAGACGGCACCATGCCCAACCTTCGCCCCGACGGCAAGACGCAGGTGAGCGTTCGCTACATCGACGGCGTGCCCACGCAGGTGGAAAAGGTGGTTGTCTCCACCCAGCATTCCGAGGAAACCGACCCGGAAACCCTGCGCAGCCAGCTGGTGGCCAATGTCATCAAGCCGGTGTTCGAGGCCGAGGGCGTTGCCGTTGCCGATAACCTGGAGCTCTACGTGAACCCCACCGGCCGTTTCGTGGTTGGCGGCCCCATGGGCGATGCGGGCCTTACCGGCCGCAAGATCATCGTCGATACGTACGGCGGCATGGGCCGCCATGGCGGCGGCGCGTTTTCCGGCAAGGATTGCACCAAGGTAGACCGTTCCGGTGCCTATGCGGCCCGTTGGGTTGCCAAGAACGTGGTGGCTGCCGGCCTGGCCGACCGCTGCGAGGTGCAGATCGCCTACGCCATCGGTGTTGCACGCCCGGTTTCCGTTATGGTGCAGACCTTCGGCACGGGCAAGGTTCCCGACGCTGTTATCGAGGAAGCCGTGAACAAGGTGTTCGACCTGCGTCCCGGTGCCATCATCGACCAGCTGGACCTGCGTCGCCCCATCTACCGCAAAACCGCCGCCTACGGCCACTTTGGCCGCGAGCTCCCCGAATTCACCTGGGAGAAAACCGACAAAGCCGAAGCCCTGAAGGCCGCGTGCCAGTAGAGGCGGGCCCTCTGGCGTGGCACCCGGTTCATAGCCTTCCTTATGGTATGGCCCGCTTCGGCGGGCCTTTTGCTTTTTGCGTACCGCTGCGCATCCGTCGCGCCCGGCGAATCGATTTCGCACCGCGCGCCGCTACGGTCACAAAAATGCAGCGACGTGGGCTGGGGCATCGCCCTGAGGGGTTCTCTGAAGTCAATTCCTGAACGGTTCGCGAAGCGAACCTCCTTCAAATGCATGAAGCAGCGACCGCACGAGCGAAGCGAGCAGGGTAGCGGGAATCCCCGAAGGGATGATGCCCTTGCCCGCGGCGCGGACAGGTGCCTGTGGACTTCGAGCCAGTAGGTGAGCCAGTAGGGACAAGCCAGTAGGTAAGCCAGTAGGTAAGCCATCAGGGACAGTCCCTCTTTAGCACACTGAAGCAAGCGACTCAATGTTGCTCTTGGCGCATTGTTGCTCTTGGCGCATCAATGCTAACGAGCGCCCGGCGCTGGTTGCGGCGTTGGTATACTCGGTTGCATGAGATACGCATCGGTGATCCTGGACATACCCACTGCCGCGCTCGAAGCGCCCTATACCTATGCGGTGCCCGAAACCGCAGATGAACGCACTGCTTTGCACACAGGCGGAAAGAAGGGCGCATCAAAGCGGAAAGGCCCCGTTCAGCCTTCACTGGAGAGTCTGCTTGAAGCTTCGTCGGAGCAGCAGGATGCGCCCCAGGCAGCTGCCCTGCAGCCCGACCCGGTGGCCGGGGTGCAGGTTGGCTGCCCCGTGCTGGTGCCCTTCGGTGGGCGCAAGGCGGTGGGGTTCGTTGCCGGTGTGTCCGATATCCTTCCCGAAGGCGTGGAAGCTTCCCGCCTCAAGCCCGTCGAAGAGGTTCTGGGCAAGCCCTGCTTCACCGCCATCGGCGCTCGCTGCGCGCAGTTCTTGGCCGACCGCTATTTGGCGCCTTTTTCTTCCTGCATCCGGTTGTTCATGCCGCCCGGCGGCGTTCCCCGCATGGAGCGCGTAAACGGCACCTGGCAGGTTACGCGCCCCTTGATTGCCGAAGTGGACGAACGTTGGGTTTGCCTTACCCCCGAAGCCGAGAGCTTTTCTCCCCGTAAAGGCGCGGTTAAGCAGGAGCTTATCCTGGCGGCCCTGCGCCAAGGCGACTTGCGCGTGGCCGAGCTGACTGCTGAATACGGCAACGTTTCCTCTTCCCTGAAGTCGCTGGAGGGCAAGGGCGTTGTCCGCATAGAGCGGCGCCGTCGTATGCGCGGGGCCGAATGCGAAAGCGCCGCCTTCCAGCAGCGCGTGCACGAGCGCCCGCGGCTTACGGCAAGCCAGCAGGAAGCTGTTAGCGCCATCGCCGATGCCGCCGCCTGCGCTGACGGCCATGTGGTTCTGGTAGATGGCGTAACGGGATCCGGAAAAACCGAGGTGTACCTGCGCGCCATCGAGGAAGCCCAAGCGGTGGGCAAGGGAGCGGTGGTCCTGGTTCCCGAGATATCCCTTACCCCGCAGACGGTGGCGCGCTTCCGCGGGCGTTTCGGCGATACGGTGGCCGTGCTGCATTCCCGCATGAGCCAAGGCGAGCGCTTCGACCAGTGGGACCTTATCCGCGAAGGCCGGGCGCGCGTGGTGGTCGGTGCGCGAAGCGCCCTGTTCGCCCCAATGGAAAACGTGGGTATCGTCATCATCGACGAGGAGCACGAGGGCAGCTACAAGCAAGATCAGGCGCCTCGCTACGTCACGCGCGATGTTGCCGAATGGATGGCGCGCGCCCATGGTGCGGTGCTGGTGCTTGGCTCGGCCACCCCCTCGCTCGAGGCGCTGCATAGCTGTCAGGTGAACAGCCGCTGGCATAAGGTGGAAATGCCCGAGCGCGCCAACGGCAAGCCCCTTCCCGAAATCAAGGTGGTCGACATGGCGCGCGAGTTCGGGGGCGGCAACCGCTCCATGTTCTCGCGCGAGCTGAAAAACGCCCTGTTCGAGGTGCTCGACAAAGGCGAGAAGGCAGTCCTGATGCTGAACCAGCGCGGTTTCGCGCAGTTCCTTCTGTGCCGCGATTGCGGGTTCGTCCCGGAATGCGATTCGTGCTCCACGTCGCTTACCTACCACGAGCGAGCGGCCAAGCTGATATGCCATCACTGCGGCAAGGCCCGTCGGGTGCCGGCGGTGTGCCCTAAATGCGGAAGCCCCTACCTGAAGCGCTTCGGCGCAGGAACGCAGCGGGTGGAATCCGAGCTGAACGTGCTGCTCGATGGCAGGGACTGCCGGGTTATCCGCATGGATGCCGACACCACTTCGCGCAAGGGGAGCCACCAGCGCCTTCTGGAGCAGTTCGCAGCCCCCGGGGCGGCAGTGCTGTTGGGCACGCAGATGATTGCGAAGGGGCTGGATTTCGACGAGGTCACGCTGGTGGGCGTCATCAACGCCGATACCATGCTGAAGCTGCCCGATTTCCGCAGCTCCGAGCGTACGTTCGACCTGATAGAGCAGGTGGCTGGCCGTGCGGGCCGCGCCGAGAAGCCCGGGCGCGTGGTGGTGCAGACCTACAGCGCCGGCGACGTGGCCATCCAGGCTGCTGCCCATTATGACCGCGAAAGGTTCCTTACTGCAGAGCTGGAGCTTCGCCAGGGGCTGGGCTATCCGCCGTTCGTCCGGATGGCCAACATCTTGGTGTGGGGCCGCAGCGCCGATCGCGTTCGCAGCGTCGCGGCCGGCTTATACGACGATGTGAGCCGGCTGGTTGCCGAGCATGGCGGGCCGTCGTGGGAGGTTCTGCCCCCAACCCCTTGCGTGCTTGAGCGCCTGAAAGGGCAGTGGCGCTACCATATCGTGCTCAAGCTGCCCCTCGACGGCAACCTGTCTGCTTGCCTGGGGCCGTATTTCCGCTCCCGACCTGCGGAACACGATGTCCGGGTCACCATCGACATCGACCCGGTTAGCCTTCTGTAGGCCGGGTGCCGGTAATTTAAGGCTATCGGATCCGGCGGGTTAGCGTTATAATGGCGTGATGTTTTCAATGGGCAAACTATGCCCTCATTAGCGAAGAAGCGTGGGAAGGAAACGACGTGGCAAAGGCTTCCTCACAACAGCCTGAATCCCAGGAAGAGGCAAAGAAGGAAACGGCGAAGAAAGCGCCAGCCAAGAAAGCAACCACCAAGAAGACCGCGGCATCTTCCACTGCCAAGAAGAAGGCCGCCCCTAAGAAAGAGGCTGCCAAGTCGAAGTCCGCAGCCGCCTCGAAGAAGAAGGCCGAAGAGGCCGCGGCTGCCGAGCTCGATGCTGAAGACGAGCAGGACCATATCTTGGAATCCAACGTCGAGCCTACCGATCTGAAGGACGACCACGAAGAAAAGGTGAAGGCTTCCGACCTTACCGATGAAAGCCTGCTCGAGGGTGTACCTGAAGAAGAGCTGAAGGCCGCCGCCGAGATCACGGTTCCCAAGGTAAGCCATAAGGCGAAGAGCACTCGCAAGCGCAGCACCCGCAAGTCCTCTACGGATTCTTCGGTTGCCCTGCTCACGGGCGACCCGGTTCGCATGTACCTGAAGGAAATCGGCAAGGTTTCCCTGCTCACCGCGGCAGAGGAAATCGACCTTGCCATGAAGATCGAAGCCGGCGTTGCCGCTACCGAAGAGCTCGAGAAGGCCGAAGAGGAGGGCATCGAGCTCGAGCGCCGCGAGCGCAGGCGCCTTACCCGTGTCGAGCAGGTAGGCCTCGATGCAAAGCAGCAGCTCATCGAAGCGAACCTTCGCCTTGTTGTTTCCATTGCCAAGCGCTACGTTGGCCGCGGCATGCTGTTCCTCGACCTTATCCAGGAAGGCAACCTTGGCCTTATCCGCGCGGTAGAGAAGTTCGACTACACCAAGGGCTTCAAGTTCTCCACGTACGCCACGTGGTGGATCCGCCAGGCCATCACGCGCGCCATCGCCGACCAGGCCCGCACCATCCGCATCCCCGTGCACATGGTGGAAACCATCAACAAGCTTGTCCGCATCCAACGCCAGCTGCTCCAGTCCCTCGGGCGCGAACCTACCCCGGAAGAAATCGCCGAGGAAATGGGCCTTACGCCCGAGCGCGTGCGCGAGATCCAGAAGATCAGCCAAGAGCCTGTTTCGCTGGAGACGCCTATCGGCGAAGAGGAAGACTCCCAGCTGGGCGACTTCATCGAAGACGATGCTGCCGTCGTTCCGCCCGATGCCGCTTCGTTCAGCATGCTGCAAGAGCAGCTTGCCAAGACGCTTGAGGGCTTGGCTGAACGCGAGCGCAAGGTTATCAGCCTGCGCTTCGGCCTGGAAGACGGCCATCCCCGCACGCTCGAGGAAGTGGGTCGCGAGTTCGGTGTTACCCGCGAGCGCATCCGTCAAATCGAGTCGAAGACGCTTGCGAAGCTTCGCCATCCTTCCCGCTCGCAGAAGCTGAAGGATTACCTGGAAGATTAGCTTGTTGCGCCGTTCTGCCGAACGGCGCTTGGCTTATGAGACGCAATGACGCTGCGCGGGATTCTGGCGGCACAGGAAAATCTCAAGGCCCATGGGGCGGCCCGAAGGCCAGCCCCGTGGGCCTTTCAATCTTCCTGCACTCGTCAGAATCCCGCTCGCTGATTTACTGGCGCATGCCCCAATCTGCGGTAATTTCGGGCTGATGGGAGAAGGCGGGTGGCTTGGATTGCCTTGTTTTTGCTGCAACGATTCACCCGCAAAGTCCAATTCTTCCTTTGCTGCATCTGAGCGAGCACCCCAGCTGTCTTGCTGCGCAAGCTTCTGTTTCCATTCTGAGCTTAGTCCAGCATTCTGTACCTAGCTTATATTGCGTTGGTACACTTTCCTTCATCCAAACCGAACCCTTGCGATCATTGGAGAGCCCCTATGGACAACGAAAAACTTGAATTCTTCGCCACATGCCCGCAGGGGTTCGAACATATCCTGGCCGATGAGCTGAAGCGTCTTCGTGCGCGCAGCGTGCGCCCTTTGAAGGGCGGGGTGGCCTTCTTCGGCAGCAAGACGGATGGCTATCGTGTGTGCCTGTGGTCGCGCATCGCCTCGCGCGTGCTGCGTGTGATGGGCCGCGTGGATGCGCAGAGCGCCGATGCGCTCTATGGGGGCGTGAAGGCCTTGCCCTGGGCTGCCGTGGTGGGCGATGGCGCAACGATTGCCGTAACGGCGCGCGGAACCAACGAAGCGCTTCGCAACACACAGTTCACCGGCTTGAAGGTGAAGGATGCGGTCTGCGACTGCCTGCGCAGCGCCCGCGGCAAGCGCCCCGACGTGAGCACGCAGCGCCCCGATGTTCCCATCTGGGTTTCCCTTCGCGGAAACAAGGCCACGGTCTCCATCGATTATGCCGGTGAATCGCTGCATCGGCGCGGCTACCGCGTTCCGGGCGAACAGGTAGAGGCTCCGCTTAAGGAGGCTCTGGCGGCAGGTATGCTGGTGTGGGGCGGCTGGGATCGCTTGGCTTCTCCTGCTCTTCGGCGTGCAGCCGCTAAGCGCGCGGGGCATGATGGCGCGGCCGATGCCCCGGTGTTCGTGGACCCTGCTTGCGGCAGCGGCACCCTGGTGCTGGAGGCCGCTATGATAGCCACCGATCGTGCTCCTGGTCTTTCGCGCGACTATTGGGGCTTCGAGGGTTGCGCCGATTTCGATGCTGATGCCTTCGACGATCTGCTCGCCGATGCCGACGAGCGCTTCGAGGCGGGCATGGAATGCGCACCGCGCCTGTTCGGTTTCGACATCGATTCGCAAGCGGTGGGCATTGCGCGTGGGAACGCGCGCCGTTTGGGCTTTTCCAAGCTGGTAACGTTCGGCTGCGCCGATTGCGGGGATCTGGAAACCAGCTTGCAGCAGAACCAGGTGGCGCTCGATCAAGGCGGGTTCATAGCCATAAACCCGCCCTATGGCATGCGCCTTCTGGCTCATGGGCTGGAAGGCTTCTACAGCCATTTGCAAAAGGGCCTGCGCATCCTTCCCGATTCGTGGGATATGGTGGTTATCACGCCCGATGCCGACTTCGACGTTTCCGCGGGCTTTGAGGCGCAGGAAACGCTTCCCGTGTACAACGGCGCTATCGAGGCCACGCTGCGCAGCTATCGATTGGGGCACACCACCATCATCGAGGCGCCGTTGGTTACGCTCGGCGGTAACGAGGTGAAGGTTGCCGTATCTTCCGATCATGCATTGCAGTTCGCAGCCCGCTTGCGGAAGATGGCAAAGGCGCGGCGCAAATGGGCGAAGAAGAACGGCATCCATGCATATCGCATCTACGATGCCGACCTGCCAGATTATGCGGTAGCGGTGGATATGTTCGAAGAGCAGGGCACGGGCAATGCGAACCTGCTGGTGACCGAATACCAAGCACCTAAGGAAATCGACCCTCAGAAGGCATCATGCCGCTTCAAGGATGCCTGCGCGGTAGCGCCGGTGTTGCTCGGCGTGCCTGAAGACTGCCTGTTCACCCGTGTGCGCCGTCAGGCCAAGGGCGGCTCTCAGTATCGCAGGCAAGAGCACGTTTCCCATCGCATCATGGTAGAAGAGGCGGGCCATCCTTTCGAGCTGGATCTTTCAGGCTACCTGGACACGGGCCTGTTCCTTGACCACCGCATAACGCGCGGTATGGTGGGTGAAATGGCTGCCGATACGCGCTTCCTCAATCTATTTGCTTATACGGGCACGGCAACCGTGTATGCCGCCGCGGGTGGCGCCTCTTCCACCACCACGGTGGACATGAGCCAGACCTACTTGGATTGGGCGAAGCGCAACATGCAGCGCTCGGGCTTTACGGGCCGCAATCATCGTTTTGTGCGCGCCGATGTGCTTTCCTGGATCGAGCGTGCCGCCGAAGAGGAAGCGGGCAGCTACGATTTGGTGTTCGTCGATCCCCCTACGTTCTCGAACTCGAAGACCATGGGCCAGCGTACGTGGGACATCCAGCGCGACCATGCCGAGCTTCTGCGGCTGGTTCGCCGCCTGTTGGCGCCGGGCGGGAAAATCGTGTTCTCGGGCAACCTGCGCTCGTTCAAGCTCGACGATACCAAGGTCCGCGCTTGCGGTTTGGGCATCAAGGACGTCACCGCCCAGACCATCCCGGAAGATTTCTCGCGCAACCCGAAGATCCACTTCTGCTACGTGCTCGAAGACCTCCGCGGCTAGGGTAGGGGCAGGGCAGCAGGGGCCGGCAAACGCTGGCCCCCTATTGCTCTTCTTCGGGGCCCTTGCGCTCCCCATCGGAAGCGAGGCATTCTCCCTGCTGCTTCCTTGCGCGGCGTCCGGCGGCATATTCCTCTTCGATCTGCTTGGCGAAGATGTCCATTTTGGCTTCCCCTTCGCTCTTGATGCCGAATAGGGTTCGCCCGCTGGAAACCTTGGGTTTCGTCTCGCCGGAAATCTCTGTGGCGATAGCTTGCTGAATCCGCTCCCAGCGTTTCTGGAACTCGTTGTCCATTGCGCTAGCGCCCTAGGCACATCTTCAGGTGCTCAAGCAAGGCGATGCATCCGGCGTCCACATCGTTGAAGGTGGTTTGGAAGTCGCCGGTGTACCAGGGGTCGGCCACATCGCGCGATTCGCCGACCCAGTCCATCAGAAGGCTCACCTTGCCTGCGGGGTCGTTGGAATACAGTCGGCGCATGTCGCGCAGATTGTAGCCGTCCATCCCGATAAGGTAGTCGAACCGGTCGTAGTCGGCCTTAGTTGCCAAGCGCGCAGCACGTGGTTCGTAGGGGATGTTATGGCAGTCCAGCATGTCCTTGGTGCCGTAATGGGTGTCGCTGCCTATCTCGTCGCGGTGGAGCGCCGCAGATTCAACGGCAACAATGTCCTCAAGCCCTGCCTTGCGAAGATGGTCTTTCATGACGAACTCGGCCATAGGCGAGCGGCAGATGTTGCCATGGCAAAGGAACAGGATGGAAGTCATAGGGTCACCTCGGTGCGCATAGGGGGGGATTCAAGCCTGCCAAAATAATGAAAAAGCCCGCATAAGCGGGCTTGATGTTTCTGGCTCCCCGGGTAGGATTCGAACCTACAACCCTCCGGTTAACAGCCGGATGCTCTGCCGTTGAGCTACCGAGGAATTCGGTGCGTTCTTCGTGACGCAGGAATTTATTATACGCATCTTGAAGAAGAGCGCAACACCTTTTTTCGAAAAGGATCGCGCGGCCTTATCGGGCGCAAAACCGCCACTCCAAAACAGAGCCGCCCTGCAAGGGCAGGGCGGCGTCGAAGTCAGTGCCGAATGGCTTTATGCGGGTTAGCGCCTTCTAAGCGATGGGCGGCGTCGGCCTCGTCCGCTTCGCGAGGCGCGCTTTGCCGGGCGCTTCGGGTTGGGCACCAGTCGGTCGTCGGTATACTCGAACCCTTCCACATCGTAGGTTTCCAGAAGGTGCTTCGTGTGGTATTCGATCTCGCGCAGTTCCAGTATCTGGTCGGGCGAAAGGAACGTGTACGCCGCCCCCTGCTCGCCTGCGCGGCCGGTTCTGCCAATGCGATGGATATAGTCTTCTGGGGAGTCGGGCACGGTGAAGTTGACCACATAGCTGACGTCGGTTACGTCGATGCCGCGCGCCAGCACGTCGGTGGCAACCAGTACGTCGATCTTGCCCTCGCGGAAGTTCTTCAGGGCGCGGTCTCGCTTGCCCTGGGGCTTGTCGGCATGGATGCTGTCGGCGCTCACCCCGGCATCCTTAAGGCGGTTGGCGCAGGAATCGGCGGACTGCTTCGTTCGGGTGAACACGATAACGCGCTGCGAGCCCTTTTCTTCCAAAAGGCGAACCAAAAGCTCTTGCTTCTGCCGCTCGGCCACGGGCAGCACGAATTCCGCGACGGTATCGGCCGTTTCGCCTTTGTGGGCAATCTCGATTACCTCTGGGTCGGTCTGAACCATCTGGGCCTTCGCCTGCACATCGGAAGTGAGCGTGGCGCTGAAGAGGAACGTCTGACGACTCTTCGGGGTTTTTCGCACAATGGAATTGACGGACGGCCAGAAGCCCATATCCATCATGCGGTCTACCTCATCGAGCACCAGGTAATGGATGCTGTCCAGGGAAAGCGCACCCTGGTTTGCCAAATCAAGCAGGCGCCCCGGGGTTGCGATAAGCACGTCGCAACCCTTTTTGAGCTTTTCGATCTGCGTAGTGTATTTTTTTCCGCCGATAACGGTAAGCGTTCGGAAATCGGTGGTCTTTGCGATTACGGCTGCACATTCGGAGATTTGCTGGGCAAGTTCGCGCGTGGGTGCCAAGATCAGGGCATACGGGCCTTTCTTGGGGCGCTTCGAACCGAAATGGCGAACCATCTGGTCGAAGATGGGCAGCAGGTAGGCCAGCGTTTTGCCGGTGCCGGTTTGGGCAGCGGCCAGTATGTCTTTGCCTTGGATTCCCGGAGGAATGGACTGCGCCTGCACGGGGGTTGGTTCAGTGAAGCCGAGCGCGGAAACCGCCTCGAGTGATGGCTTGGACAGGCCAAGCGTGTTGAAAATATTCTCAGTCATAACCCAAGTGTAGGGGAGAGCAGGTCAATAGTCTATCGGCAAGATCCTCAATGTTATACTTGGAAGCTGTATGATCGCCGCATTCGAACGGCGTTGTGTCGTTTTCCAATAACATCGAAAGAGGCTAATAGCGCATGAGTTCAAGCAGTTTCGAGGCAAGCCTTAAGCGCAGCGAGGAAATCCGTGCCGATATAGAGGTAAACCCTGGTAAGTACACCATGCTTACGGGCGATCGGCCTACGGGGCGCTTGCATCTGGGTCATTATTTCGGCACTATCCGCGAGCGAGTTGCCCTGCAGGGCAAGGGAATCACCACTCGCATCGTCATAGCCGATTACCAGGTAATCACCGACCGCGATACCACCGACAACATCCAAGACAACGTCCGCAACATGGTTATCGACTACCTTGCATGCGGCATCGACCCCGAGAAAACGATCATCTTCACCCATTCTGCCGTTCCTGCTCTGAACCAGCTGATGCTTCCGTTCCTTTCCTTGGTTTCCGAGGCAGAGCTTCTTAGGAACCCAACGGTGAAGTCCGAGCAGGAGGCCTCTGGTCATGCGCTTACCGGCCTGTTGCTCACATACCCTGTTCATCAGGCATGCGACATCCTGTTCTGCAAGGGAAATATAGTCCCCGTCGGCAAGGATCAGCTTCCCCATATTGAGCAAACCCGCCAGATCGCCCGCCGCTTCAACGAGCGTTACGCCCAGGTATTCCCGGAGCCGGAGGGGCTGTTGAACGACGATACTCCCGAGATTCCAGGCCTTGATGGGCGAAAGATGTCCAAGAGCTACGGGAACGCTATCAGTCTTGCCTTCACGGCTGAAGAGACCGCAAAGTTGATCAAGAAGTCTAAGACCGACTCCGAGCGTTTCATTACCTACGATAAGGAAGGCCGTCCAGGTGTTTCGGCGCTTCTTACTACTGCGGCCCTTTGCACGGGGCGCACCGAGGTTGAAATCGCGGAAGAGATCGGCAACGGTGGTTCCGGTGCTCTGAAGAAGTACGTTACGGAATCGGTGAACAACTATCTTGCCCCTATCCGCGAGCGTCGAGTGAAGCTGGCAGAAAACCCTGCATTGGTAGACGAGATCCTTCATGAGGGCAACCGAAAGGCAAACGAGATTGCCAACGAAACCCTCGATCAGGTCCGCGAAGCAATGCATATGGTTTACTGATGCCTGAATTCCCAAAGCCTTGTTTTATGCGGTAGAATAGCCACCGCAACTCTTCAGGGATTGCGATTGGGCCCATAGCTCAATGGTGGAGCAGGGGACTCATAATCCTTTGGTTCTCGGTTCGAATCCGGGTGGGCCCACCATAAGGACGTAAGAAGCCGCTGAGATTATCTCAGCGGCTTCTTTTCATTAGTCCCTGTTAGACCAAGATTCTGGGTTAAAGGCGAATAAAAAACGGCCTTAGCAATGTCTAAGACAGTTATAAATGTCACGTCAATTCGAGAGTTATTTCACTTCCTTGCGAACCTTTTTTGCCTTCTTGAGCGTAGGACGCTCTTCTTTTACCTGCTTCATGGTAAGAATCGCTAGAACGATGAAAACAATGTTGATGAAGCACGCTGGGCTAGGAAGATAGGTAAGAACCAGAAAGGCGATCTCCATAACAAGCGATACTGCGCCAAGGCCGTAGAGCAAGCCCTTGAAGAAGGTCGATTGCTGGCGATCATAGAGCCAGGCGAATCCCTTGAAGTTCAGCACAACGAGGGCAACCGCAGACCACAGGCAAACCAAGGCTTCCACACGCAATATAGTGCCGAGCTGGATTCCGTTTATAGTATGGCCGCCAGTGGCAACAAGCTCCCAGTCGGTGAACGTCTCTCCAGTAAAGTAGGCAAGAACCATGCATGCGCAGCCCCATACCAAAAGCACTATGGCGTAAACGAAGTAGGCGTTCCAGATGTTGTGCATCCTCCTTCGTATCGGGGTCATGGGGTAGCCATCATCGCCGATACGCACATCGTTTGCGTCGTACCAGATCTCCAAAGGCTTCTTTTGCGGTTTCTCCTCGGAGCCCTTCTTTTCCTTCTTCTTGAACAGAGCCATGCGGAACCTTTCTGTAAGGCGTCTGAAGCGGTTCTATGTAAGCGATAGGTCTAGATCATATCCGACCTTAGGGGAGGGCAGTGCTGCGCAGTGCGCTCCCCTAAGGAAAGACATAAGCCCGATCGTATAAAAAGGGAGGAAGCAAAGCTTCCTCCCTTTCCGGAATCTAGCCAAGATAACTCTTGGTTGTAAGAGTTAAAACTAGTCGAGCTTAGAGCCAGCGATCCAGGTCTGGTACTCGAGAGTACCGTCATGATCCTCGATGCCCTTAGCGATGGTGATGCGCTGAACGGTAGGAGCGCCTTCCTCAAGCCACATAGCGCGGCAGTCGCGGTAAAGAAGCTCGGTAGGACCATAAGGAGAATCCTCGAAGTAACCGTCGCCACCGAAGATCTCGAGCATCTCGTCGGAAACGAGACGAACGGTGTCGATGGAGAACAGCTTGCAGATTGCAGCCTTCTCAGAGACGTACTCGCCCATGTTGTCCAGGTCGAAGTCGTCGCAGAAGTCGATGATGCAGCAGCGGAGAGCATGGATCATCATCTGCATGTTAGCGAGCTTAACGCGGATAGCCTGACGCTTGATGATCGGCTTACCGAAGGTCACGCGGTCGCGAGCACGAGCGATGGACATCTCGAACATGCGCTGGGAAATACCGAGGTTGGAGGTTGCGATGTGAACGCGGGAAACCGCGAGAGAGTGCATAGCAACCTTCATGCCCTCGCCGCGCTTGCCGAGCATCAGCTCAGGACCAAGCTCAACGTTGGTGAACTTGAGGCCGGTGTGACCGGAGCCACGGCAGCCCATCATGTGAGGCATAGGAACGATCTCGAAGCCAGGTGCGTCCATGGGCACGAAGAATGCGGACAGACGGTCGTCACCCTGCTTGTCGGGGTCGGTTACGCAGATAACGTAAGAGAACTGAGAGCAGTCGGTGTGAGAGATGAGCCACTTCTCGCCGTTCAGGATCCACTTACCCTTGCCCTCGTCCCATACAGCGGTGGAGTGCAGGTCAGCACCGGTGCCGCCGGACTTCTCGGTGAGAGCGAAGTTGGTGAAGATGGTCTTGTCCTGGAAGAGAGGCATGTACTTCTCTTTGATCTCAGGCTGACCGAAGTCGTTGAGGATGCGCCAGTTCAGGTCGGAAGCATAGTGCATATGCATACGCATGCCCGAAGGACCACGGGAGAACTCTTCCTGAACCTGCAGGATTTCCTTCTCGGAGAGGCCCCATCCACCGTACTCTACGGGGAGAGAGTAACGATAGATGTCGTTGTCGATGTTGGACTGGTAGAACTTCTCGGGGAACGTGTTGGTTACCTCGATCTCCTTCTGCCATTCGGTGTAAGGACCTTCGACCATTTCGCGAACCTTCTTGAGGTACGCCTTGAACTGCTCGTCGGTGATGGTTGCATTCGGATTCATAAACCCTCCTAATCGGTTTGTGAGTGGAACCCTGTGGTTCCTGTTAACCCTTATGCGGCAGATTCCGGATATTCCGCTGTGGATCAGTTTAGCATTTTCGCGCTTAAGAGTGTCCAATAGGATATAGCCGATCCATAAAAGATCATTCATAGGGTGCTTCTATCGTTCTGGATTGCCCTGCTTTTAGTATCCAGCTGGCTTTCCCGTCGAACATTTGCGGTTAGATCATTTCAGTGGGGAATCGCAGGTGCGCCCGGAGGTTTGTTGGTCTGGGAAAAGAGGCTGAAAACATCCTACGACGACACATTTATATATTAGTAGGAGCAATATGAAACTGATAGATGCAACCTATGGTTCAGTTGGGTATGAATCGGTTTTTTCTTTATCCGCTCAACTTTTTATCTATTGGACGAAGCAGCGTTTCCGCCTAAACTAGTCGAAGCGAAAGTCCGTTTTCTGGTACCCGTGTGCCAGAACAAGTTCGTCCGTCACGGAGGCGTGGTGGGCGAGAGAAGGAGAAGATTATGGATTATGCTCTCACCGACGAGCAGGAACTTCTTGTAGAGTCCCTCAAGGAGTACGCTGACCGCTACTTTGACGACGAGTCCGTTCGCCAGATGTACGAGAACCATCAGGTAAACGCTGAGGCTCAGGACGCATACCGCGACGCTGGCTTCCCCTTCATGGGCCTTCCCGAAGAGGTCGGTGGCATCCCCACGGATCACGTAACCCTGGGTCTCATGACCGAGAAGCTCTACGAGTTCACCGGCGCCATGACCCCGTTCATGACCGGTATGCTCGCTTGCGCCGACCTCGCTGAGTTCGGTACCCCCGAGCAGTCTTCCGTCATCATGGAGGAGTACGAGAAGTCCGGCCAGTCCGTTGCCGCTCTCTGCCTTTCCGAGCCTGCTGCCGGCTCCGACAACATGGGCATGACCATGACCTCCAAGAAGCAGGCTGACGGCACCTACGTGCTCAACGGCCAGAAGACTTGGGTTACCAACGGCGCTGACGTTCCTTATTACATCGTTATCTGCAAGGACGAGGATCCCGCCCGCGAGAACAACAAGATGTCCCTGTGGCTCGTAAAGCGCGAGACCGAGGGCGTTTCCACCGCTCACCTGACCAAGATCGGCCAGCACACCGTTCCCTTCGTCGACGTGTTCTTCGACAACGTCGTCGTTGAGGAGTCTGCTCGCATCGGCGAGGCTGGTGCTGGCTGGCTGCTGCTCATGAAGAACTTCGAGTTCGAGCGCTGCCTCGTTGTTGCCCAGGGCCTTGGTCTTGCCCAGGCCGCTCAGAACGATGCAATCGCTTACGCCAAGGAGCGCATCGCATTTAACAAGCCGATCATCACCAACCCCCGCGTTCAGGGTCTCATCGAGCAGAACGAGATTATCCTGCAGCAGACCCGTCATTGGCTGTACTACTGCCTCTGGAAGCTCGATCAGGGTCAGTCCATCAACGCTGACATCGCTATGCTGAAGTCTTGGGGCACCCGTGCTCACCTCCAGGTTGCCGACAACGCAATTGAGGTATACGGCGGCCTTGGCTACACCGAGGAAGTACGCGTTGGTCGCATTTGGCGTGACCTTCGTGGTAACATGCTTGCTGGCGGTACGTGCGAGGTTATGGACTACATCGCTGGTCGTGCAATCCCGAAGCAGTACAAGTAACCCACGCGCATTGCTGCACGTAACTCCCATTTGTATAGGAATACAAGGAGAATAGGAGCAAGAAAGTTATGAAAATTGTTGTCGCAGTAAAGGTAGTTGCTGACGACCAGGACATCTTCGTCGCTGGCGATCGCACGCTCGACTACTCCAAGGCCCATCAGGTCATCAGCTCTTACGACAAGAACGCTATCGAGGCTGCTGCTCAGCTCGCTGCTGCCAACGACGGCACCGTTACCGTAATCAGCGCTGCAACCTCCAAGGCCACCGACGCAAAGCTCAAGAAGGACATCCTTTCCCGTGGCGTCGACGAGCTCATCATGGTTACCGACGACGCTCTGGCAACCGCTGACTCTTACGCAACCGCTCAGGTTCTGAAGGGCATCGTTGACGAGAAGGTTTCCGATTACGACCTGATCATCACCGGCGACGGCTCTGCAGACTTCTACGCTGGCCAGGTAAACGTCCAGCTCGCTGCTGCACTCGACGTTCCCACCATCAACGAGGTTACCTCCATCGCTGTCGAGGGCGACAAGGTCGTCGTCGAGCGCACCCTCGAGGAAGAGGTTGAGGAAATCGAGGTTCCGCTTCCTGCTGTTGTTGCTGTGTCTCCCTCCATCGGCGAGCCCCGCATCCCCGGCATGCGTGAGATCCTTGCAGCTGGCAAGAAGCCTTCCACCGTTGACGAGCTTGCTGGCGGCGTAGACGCCAAGATCGAGATCGAGGAGACCAAGGCTCCCGAGCTCGCTCCCCGCAAGCAGCAGATCTTTGAAGAGGGCGACATCGACGCATTTGCGGCAGCTGTTGCTGAGGCACTTAAGTAAAGAGAAGGCGGTACTAAAACATGAAGGCATTTGTTCTTGCTGAAACCACCGACGCACAGCGCGCTCTTTGCGCTGGTGCTCGTACCATCGCTGACGAGGTAGTACTCGCAGTTGTCAAGGGTGCACCTGCTACGGGTGTTGCCGACAAGGCTTACGATGTTGAGCTTCCCGAGGGTCAGCCCGTAGAGAACGCTGCTGCTGGCGTTCAGGCTGCTTACGATGCTGCTCAGCCCGACGTTGTTCTCGTTGAGCCCACCCCCCGCAACAAGATCCTTGCTGGTCTTCTTGCTGCTAAGCTCGGCACCGCTGTTGTTTCCGACGTCACCGCATTCGACGGCGACTCCGTAACCAACATGTACTTCGGCGGCCTCGCTGCTTCCAAGCAGAAGGCAACCGGCGCTAAGGTTTACACCGTTGCTGCTACCGCCTTCGCTGATGCTGAGGCTACCGGCACCGACGAGGTAGAGACCATCGCTTACGCTGCTCCTGCCAAGGCTCTGGTTCTTCGCGGCACCAAGGCTGTTCCCCGCGAGGGCGCAGACCTCACCAAGTGCGACGTTGTCGTTGGCGCTGGCCGTGGCTTCGCTGAGGAAGCTGACCTCCAGATGGCTCGCGATCTCGCAGCTAAGGCTGGCGGCGAGCTCGGTTGCTCCCGTCCTCTGGCAGAGAACGTTGATTGGCTGCCCCGCAACCTCTACATCGGCGTTTCCGGCCTGCAGCTGGCTCCCAAGGCTTACATCGCTCTTGGCATCTCCGGCCAGATGCAGCACATGGTTGGCGTTCAGGGTGCTGACACCATCATCGCTGTGAACAAGGACCAGAACGCACCTATCTTCAAGCAGTGCGACTACGGTATCGTTGGCGATATCTACAAGGTTCTTCCTGCCTTGATCGAAAAGCTGTAAAAGCTTATCATTGCAGGGCGCAGGCAACTGCGCCCTGTTTTTTTGTTCACCCTCTGAAAGGAAAAGCATGTCCGATTTTGACGCGATCGTCGTCGGTGCTGGCTGCGCAGGTTCTGTCGCTGCTTACACCCTCGCGTCCGCCGGAAAGTCGGTTCTTGTCGTTGAGCGTGGTCAGTACGCTGGCGCAAAGAACATGACTGGTGGCCGCATCTATACGCATTCGCTTGCCAAGGTGTTCCCTAACTACCAGGAAGCTCCTCTGCAGCGCAAGGTTACGCATGAGCGCATCTCCCTCATGTCGCCCGACTCCAACTTCACCATCGACTATGCCGCCCGTGAGCTCGAAGAGGCCGGCAAAGAGTCCTACACTGTTCTTCGTGGGCCCTTCGATCAGTGGCTTGCAGAGCAGGCTGAAAACGCCGGTGCCGAGTTCATCTACGGCATCGCTGTTGAAGACCTGATCATTGAAGACGGCAAGGTAAAGGGCATCAACGCATTCGGCGACGAGATCACCTCCGATGTCGTCATTCTTGCCGACGGCGTGAACTCCCTGCTCACCTCCAAGGCTGGTCTTTCCAAGAAGGCTCCTGCTATCCATCAGGTAGCTGTTGGCGCAAAGGAGACCATCGAGCTTCCTGCCGACGTTGTTGAGTCCCGCTTCCTCTGCAATCCTGGCGAGGGTGCTTCTTGGCTCTTCGCTGGCGACTGCTCCAACGGCATCATCGGTGGCGCATTCGTCTACGCTAACCAGGAATCTGTTTCCGTCGGTATCGTAGCCACCATGAGCGAGGTTCTGAAGCAGGATATCCCTGTGTATCAGATGCTCGAGAACTTCAAGAACCGTCCGGAGATCAAGCCTCTTATCGCTGGCGGCAAGACCGTTGAGTACTCCGGTCATGTTGTTCCCGAGGGCGGCCTGCCGATGATGCCCGAGATCGTTGGCGATGGCGTAATCGTTGCTGGCGACGCTGCTATGCTGTGCATGAACCTTGGCTACACCGTTCGCGGTATGGACCTTGCTGTTGCTTCCGGCGAAATCGCTGGTAAGGCTGTAATCAAGGCCCTCGATGCTGGCGATACCTCCAAGGCCGGCCTTGCTGATTACAAGACCATGCTGGACAACTCCTTCATCATGCGCGACATGAAGATGTACGAGAAGGCTCCTGAGTTCCTGGAGAACTGCCCTGGCATGTTCCGTGGTTACCCTGAGATGATCCGTGACATCATGACCCCGCTGTTCAAGGTTGACGGCGAGCCCCGTCAGCATGTCATGAAGATCGCGCTTCCTCCTGTGAAGAAGCAGGGTCTGTTCAAGCTGGCTAAGGTTGCTATGAAGGGAGTGAAGGCGCTGTGAGCGAACTTAACATCACCGTTAACGTCGACGAGAAGCTTTCTCTCAACAAGTTTGAGGTCGACGAGGAAAACGCACACATCAAGATCAAGGAAGGCGTCAAGGCTTCCGATCCTGAGTTCCACAAGCTCGTTATGTGCTGCCCTGCAGCTCTGTACAAGATGCCTGCAGAGGGCGACGACCCCATCTTCGACTATGCTGGTTGCCTCGAGTGCGGTACCTGCCGCATGATCTGTGGCGAAACCATCCTTGAGAAGTGGGAGTACCCGCAGCCTACCATGGGCGTGCAGTATCGTTTCGGCTAAGATCTGCTTGCTTCGGCAAACGTAATATCTTCAATAAAGGGGAACCCGCTTCGGCGGGTTCTCTTTTTATGCTTTTGGAAAACTCTTGCCTCGCCAAGCTTCGTTTTTTGCCATTAGGGCAATGGATTTTGATGGATAGGGAAGCGGGAAAAAAGGTTGGACATGTTTGAGTCCAAGATCGGAGTCCGCATAGCATGTTGCGCATAAGAACAGAGGGAACAGGCGGTGTCGCTCTTTAACGAGCTAGGCTCTGCCACCGCAACGGTGCGCAGATTGTTAGCCTTAGCTGGTTTGCGCTTCTTTTCCCCATCGAAGCGGTCTGCTTATTTGTTCCTTTTATTTCCTATAACAGAGGATGATATATTGGCTCGATACCATCATCCGAATGAATTAGAACCTTCTTGTTGGGAGGGATAGTATTAACTCGTTTAAGAGTGAACGTGTTCAAATAGGGGATAAGCGTTCCTTTTAAACCTTTATGGAGGTTGTTCTATCGAAAGGGGAATGCTTTGAGTGCAGCGAAACAGGCAAGCAAGTATCTATTTGCTATTGCGACTGTGTACATGTGCTATTTGACACATGGCGTGCAGGCAATCATTTTCAGTCAAAACCAAGTCAATTTCTATACGCAATGGGGCTTTACCGATGCTGCTGCGGGCGCTGCGGCGGTATCGATGGCTATCACCTGGGTTGGAGTAGGCAAGTTCGTAAGCGTGTGGATCGGTGGCGAGATTTCCGACCGTATTGGCCGTAAGGTCATGGCGGTTGGCGGCGGCGTTCTTTACATCGTTTCGTTCGTGATCATGCTCGTTACCGATAACGCCACCGTTGCCTGCGTTGCCGGCTTCCTTTCCGGTGTTGCGACTTCGGGCTTCTGGGACGGCTCCTTGTATCCGGCTATCGCCGAGGCGAACCCGAAGTACTCTGCTTCCACCACTATCGGCATCAAGCTCGTTATTTCCATTGCCGGTATCATCTACCCGCTTTTCGTTGCCATGAACAGCGGAGATAATTGGCATATCAATATCATGATCCCTATTGTGATGTCTGTTGTGGCCACGGTGATGGCGATTCTCACTCCCTTTGTTTACGATGACGAACGAAAGATCGCTACCGATGCTGGGGATTCTGAAGGCGCAAAGAACAAGGCCCAGGCGGAGATTCAGCAAGCCAAGGACGCAATGCTTGAGCAGCCTACTGCTCTGGTGAACTTCGTAACCTTGTTCTTCGGTTTCGTGATCATGTTCATCATGTACGGTGCCCAGCAGTACACCAAGCAGTTCGGTTTGACCAACCTGGGTCTTGATACCACGGCTGCTGCCGGGCTGACCTCCATCTATACGGTTGGCTCTGTGTGTGCCGTGCTGTTCTGGGCATGGATGATGGGCAAACTTCGTTGGACGCCCATCAAGGTGATCCTCATCGACTCCATCCTTGCCGCTTTTGCTTTGGCTATGGTAATCATCGCCCTTCCGCTCAACCTTGGCGCAGGCGTTGTGTATGTTGCCATCGCGGTGCTTGGCTTCTCGGCTGCGGGCGGCATGCTGCAGACGGGCGTTACGCTTCGCCAGATGATGTGCCCCGGACCTCGCGGCCGTAATGTGGGTATGTACTACACCTTCATGGGCTTCGCTTCGGTGTTCTTGCCGTTCATCGTCAGCGGTATGACCAAGTCTGTTGGCGAAGCGAGCGCGGTTTGGATCATGATGGTGCTGCTTCTTGTTGGCGCCTGTGTTTCCATCGTCATGTCGCTTTATGTTGTTTCCCGCTTTAAGAGGCAATTCGGATATAGCGCGATGGAAAAGATGAAGGACTAGCAAGGATAAACGGCCATCGTTTTGGCTGTGGTAGCAAAGTTCTGCTTCTGCAGCGCTTGCCTAGGTGTTCTGACGCGTTTTCAGAGGGAGGGGCTTCGGCTCCTCCCTCTGCTTTCCTGGCTTTCGAGCGTAGGGATTCTTCAGATGGCCTGATGCATCGAGGCCGAAGCTTGTGTTCATTCTGGTGCCGAAGACGGTAGCCCGGTTCGTTTTTCGCTCGTCTTTGTTTCGGGAATGTTAGGTTGAACAGATAGATTTGGCGTTATCTATCGGTTTTCCGCTATACTTGAATGCGTTTTTGCCGTCGTAGTCGATGTAGGTAAAAGAGCCCATGAATCTTTCCCAGCTGTATTACTTTCGCAAGCTCGCCGAACTGCAGCATTACACCAAAGCTGCCAAGGAACTGTTCATCACCCAGCCAACCCTTTCGGGCTCCATCGCCTCGCTCGAGCAGGAGCTGGGCGTTTCCCTGTTTCAGAAGGCGGGAAGGAATGTGGAGCTTACCAAATACGGCTCAGAGTTCCTGATCTACGTGAACGCATCATTGGAGCAGCTGGACAAGGGCATTGCCATAATGAAGGGCTACTCCGGCGAGGGCGATGGCGGCATGATCGACCTTGGCTGCATCATCACCCTGCAGACCGACTATCTTCCCCGGTTGCTCAAGGGCTATTCTTCGGTCAACGACCACAAAACCGAGTTCAACATCAACCAGAAGCCTTCGCAGGAATTGCTCTCTGGGGTGGTTGAAGGCAAACATGATGTGGTGTTTTGCGCGTTCGAGGAAACCGACCCCAGTTTGCAGCAGATTCCCGTAGTGGAACAGCAGCTTGTAGTTTCCATGAGCCCGAGCAATCCGTTGGCGAACAAGGAATACCTTACCCCCGACGATTTAAGGCAAGCATCCATCATCACCTATCGCGACGAGGTGCCGTTGGGCAGGTCCGTGAAGCACCTGCTTGATGATTTCGGCATCGAGAACGTGCGTTACGCCTATGAGGACGAGTCGATCCTTGCCGGCTTCGCAGCGAACGGCCCGGACGTTGCCCTTATGCTCGACACATTCTTCCCTCATTCGCTTGACGATATCGTGATGAAGCCGCTTTACAACAACGAGCTTGAGAAACGACGCTACTGCCACACCATCTACCTGGTTTACAGCGAGAAGAACTACCGTCCGTACTGCGTTGAGCACTTCGTCGAGTACGTTCGCGGGCATCAGCTCGACCGCTCCAATTCCCCAAGCATCTACATCGATTGATTGGTTTGCTTTCCGCCCTGCGTTGGTGAGGCTCTACTTTTTTGTTGGGAACACCCTGCTTCTGCGGGGTGTTTTGGTCTATGCGATAGAATGAGTCGTTATGATCCTGCAGCTTGAACATATAACGAAGTCATTTGGCTCGAGAGTCCTTTTCCGGGATGTTTCCTTCCGCTTGGAAGAATACGATCGCCTTGCCCTGGTCGGCCCTAACGGCGCAGGGAAAACCACCATGCTCAATATCATCACCGGCAAGGAAGACGCCGACGAGGGCCGTATCGTCTTGGCGAGGGGCGCCAAGATCGGCTATCTGGAGCAAGAGGCCATCGAAATGGGGGAGAGGACCATCTTCGAGGAGGTTCTTTCTGCCCAGACCGAGATATTGAATCAGGAAAAGCACATGCGCGAGCTTGAGGGTTCGCTGGGCGAAAATCCTGATGAAAAGCAACTTGCTGCCTATGGCCGCGCTCGAGACCAATACGAGGCCATGGGCGGGTACCTGCTGGAGAGCAGGGTGCGCTCGGTTCTGTTCGGCTTGGGCTTTGGTGAAGACGACATGGCCCGCATGACCACCGATTTTTCCGGCGGCTGGCAGATGCGCATCGCCCTGGCAAAGCTGCTTACCCGAAACCCGGAGGTTCTGCTGCTCGACGAGCCCACCAACCATCTTGACCTTGAAAGCGTGAAATGGCTGGAAGGCTTCTTGCGCAGCTATTCCGGCAGCGTCATCGTGGTCAGCCACGACCGCGAGTTCTTGGACAACATGGTAGATCGCGTTGCCGAGATCGACTTAGGCATGGTGCAAACGTACAAGGGCAATTACTCGGCCTACCTGAAGCAGCGCGAGGAGCGCATCCAGCTGTTGCGCGAGCAGGCGCAGAAGCAGGCAGAGGAAATTGCCCATATGGAGGCGTTCATCGAGCGCTTCCGCTACAAGGCCACCAAGGCCAAGCAGGTGCAGGACCGTGTTCGCAAGCTCGAGAAGATGGAGCGTATCCAGGTTCCCCCCGAGCGCAAACGCGTGCATTTCAACTTCCAGCAGCCGCCCCGTACGGGAGATTTGGTGGTTGAATGCAAGGATCTGCACAAGAGCTTCGGCGAGAAAACGGTTTACAAGGGGTTGGACCTTTCCCTGTATCGTGGGCAGAAGATTGCCCTGGTTGGCCCCAATGGTGCCGGTAAATCCACTTTGCTCAAGATGATCGCCGGGGCGCTCGAGCCCGATTCGGGCAGCATCAAGTACGGTGCCCACGTGAGCAAGACCTACTTTGCCCAGCACCAGCTTGAGGAACTGCACCCCGGCAATACCGTGTTCGAGGAGCTTGACGGTGCTGCGCCTGGTTGGAGCATCTCGCAGGTCCGTACGCTCTTGGGCGCGTTCCTGTTCCAGGACGATGCGGTGGATAAGAAGGTTTCCGTTCTTTCCGGCGGCGAGAAGTGCCGCTTGGCGCTGGCAAAGATGTTGGTGGCTCCCCGCCCGCTGCTGTGCTTGGACGAGCCTACCAACCACCTGGACATTGCCAGTGCGGACATCCTTGAGCAGGCCCTGAAGCAGTTCGAGGGCACCCTATTGCTTATCACCCACGACCGTCACCTGATCCGGTCGGTGGCCAACCGCATCATCGAGGTCAAGCCCGGCCAGGTTACCTCCTTTGACGGCGATTACGACTACTACCTGTATAAAGCCGGTCAGGAAGACAGCCGCAGTGCGGTTGATGGGGCGACGCCTGGCTCTTCGAAGGGTTCCGCGAAGGCCGCGCCCGCCCAGGCGTCTTCCGCTGCATTCGCCAAGGCGTTTTCGGAGGGCACCCAGAAAGATCCGCTCACCGCTCCTCGTGGTTCTGCGCCCAAGACCAAAGAGCAGAAGCGCGCCGAGGCCGAGGCCCGCAACCGCGCATACGCCGCGTTGAAGAACCAGCGCAAGCGCGTTAAAGAACTGGATAAGATCATCGAGCGGGAAACCGCCCGCATGGAAGAGATCATGGCTCTGCTGGCCGACCCGGAGTTCTACACCAACGAGGACTCTTCGAGCGATGTGATTGCAGAGCATGCGAAGCTCAAGCAGTCCCTTTCCGCCCACGAAGAGGAATGGATCATGCTTTCCGAGGAGATCGAGGCGGAGATGGGCAAGGGGGCCAAGGCGTAATGGCGCTTGACCTTCATATAGTGCTCTTCGAGCCCGAGATCCCCCAAAACGCCGGGAACATCGCGCGTACCTGCGCCTGCATCGGGGCAACCCTGCATCTGGTTGAGCCTATGGGGTTCCGCTACACGCAGCGCAACCTTGCCCGGGCCGGGCTTGATTACTGGGACAAGGTAAATGTCGTCCGGCATGCCAGCGTAGGCCAGTTCTTAGAGCAGCATGGCGGCAAGCGTCTTCTGTTTTTCACGGGGCGAACCGACCGCTCGTTCTTCGACGAGCCCCTAGAGGGTGCCGGCGAGCTGTACCTGGTGTTCGGGCGCGAGAGCAGGGGGATAGACCCGGAGGTGCTCGACGCGCACCCGGAATCCTGCGTGCGCATTCCCATGCGTGACGGCCTGCGCTCGCTGAACCTTTCCAACGCTGTTGCCATCGGCGCCTACGAGGTGCTGCGCCAGAACCAGTTCGTAGGTTTGGGCTAGCCTATGTCGTACCGGGTTCGCATAGAGAGCTTCGAAGGCCCCTTCGACCTGCTTCTGTATTTGGTGGGTCGGCAGAAGGTGAGCATCGGCTCCATCTCGCTGGCGCAGATCACCGACCAGTACTTGGCGGAAGTTCAGCGCATGCGCAACGTCGATCTGGATGTTGCGAGCGACTTCCTTCTGGTGGCTTCCACCTTGCTGGAGATCAAGGCTGCAAGCTTGATTCCCCAGGAGGCAACCGAAGAGCTTCCCGAAGAGTTCGAGGAGATGTCGCCGAGTCAGATGCGCGATTCGCTGGTTGACCATCTGCTTGAGTACAAGAAGTTCAAGAACGCCGCTGCCGCCCTTTCTTCCCGTTTCGAGGCGGAGGGCCGCGTTCATGTGCGTCCCTTTGGGCCTGACAGGACGTTTCTGAACCTGGTTCCCGACTACCTGCAGGGCATCGAGGTTGATCGTTTGGGCGAGCTGTGCGCGGGCTGCATCGCCCGGCGCGACGTGTTCCTGCTGGAGTCGGAGCACATCGCCGCCCGCGTAGTTCCCGTGGAAACGCAGGTGCGCACCGTTTTCGAGAGGGTATGCGCCCAGGGCAGCGCCCGCTTCTCGGACTTCGTCAAGGAAGACGACAGCCCCCATATGGTCGTGGTCACCTTCCTTGCGATGCTCGAGCTGTTCAAACGGAACATGGTGAGCCTGCGCCAAGACAAGCTGTTCGGCGACATCGACATCACCTATGTTGAGGGCAGCAGCGAAGAGCAGATTTTGAGCGATGGATTCGATTCGGCACAGGAGGTGCGCTGATGCATAGGGAAGAAGCGGCAGGGTCTGCCTTTGGGGGACCCGAAGTCGGCCTTGGGGCGGAAAACGCTCATTCGGAGGTTTCGCTAGCTGCCGAAAGCGAGCAGTGCGCTGCATCTGGGTGCGGCGAGGGCGGCAGCACCCCTGCAGGCGCGGATGCGCCCGTGGCCGTTGACGGGCAGTGGCTTTCCGGTGCCATCGAGTCGATGCTTTTCGTGACCGACGAGCCGGTTGGCGTGCTGACCTTCGCCGATATGCTCGATGTGGACCCTGCCCAGGTCCAAGAGGCGCTTGTTTCCCTGCGCGAGAGGCTGAGCGCCGACGAGCGGGGTATCCAGCTGCGGGAGGTGGCGGGCGGATGGCGCCTGTATACCCACCCCCGTTACCACGAGCTCATAGAGCGCTACGTGCTTTCCTGGGATACGCGTAAGCTGTCCCAGGCCGCCTTGGAAACGCTGGCGGTGGTTGCCTATTGCCAGCCCATCACCCGAAACGGTGTGGCTTCGGTGCGCGGGGTGAGCTCGGACAGCTCTATCAACTCCCTGGTGGAAAAGGGCCTTCTTCGCGAGGCGGGAACACAGGATTCCCCTGGCAACCCGGTTCTTTACGCCACCACGCGGACATTCTTGGAAAGATTCGGCTTGCGCTCGGTGAAGGACCTGCCGCCGCTGGAGTCGTTTGCACCCGACGACGACACCCGTGCGTTCATAGCCGAGCGGCTGAATGTGGTGCGCCCCGAAGATGAGATCTATTTTGTGGACGACGGATCCGACGAAGACGAGCAACCTGTTGCCCAGGACATGCAAGAGGCCATGCAGCAAATGCTCTCCGATGCCTTGGCCAAGGGCGCAGGCGCTGTGGAGAAGATCAACTTCGACGAGCTTGTCTTCGACGAGGACGAGTAGGTGCGCCGTGGGCGAACTTGAGTCGAACGGCGTCATGCGCCTGCAGAAGTTCCTTGCCAGGGCCGGGGTGGCAAGCCGGCGAAGCAGCGAGAAGCTGATAACTGCAGGCCGTGTCCGCGTGAACGGCGCGGTGGTCACCGAGCTTGGCACCAAGGTAGACCCCGCTTGCGACGAGGTTCTTTTGGACGGTGCGCCGGTAGGGCTTCCCGGATCGAGCCATACCCTGATGCTGAACAAGCCCGCGGGCTATCTAACCACCATGAGCGACCCCCAGGGCCGCCCTTGCGTTGCGGACCTTGTTCCCGTGGCGGAATACCCGGGGCTCTACCCGATTGGGCGGCTTGACTTCGATACAACCGGGCTGCTGCTGTTTTCCACCGACGGCGAGCTGGGCCATGCCCTGCTGCACCCTTCTCACCACGTAAGCAAAACCTACCGGGCAAAGGTGGAGGGCCTGCCGAAGAAAGCCGACCTGGAGCGTCTGGCCGATGGCGTGCGCCTGGAGGACGGCATGACCGCGCCTGCAGAGGTTGCGCTCATCGATGCGAGCAAGGAAGCGTCGGTGATAGAGCTGACCATTCACGAGGGCAGGAAACGCCAGGTGAAGCGCATGTGCGAAGCTGTTGGCCACCCGGTTTTGGAATTGCACCGCCTGTCGTTCGGGCCGCTTGCCCTGGGTTCGCTTGGGGTGGGGTGCTACCGCGAGCTTGCCCCAGAAGAGCTGGCGGCCCTTTCAGCGGCGCCCAAGTAGGCCGCCGCCCAACAGGGGCATGGTAGAATCGAGCTGCATTTGTTTGCCAAGCAATGGAAGGAATAGGCAATCGTCATCATGAACACGCATTTCACCAAAGTGGCCGTAATCGGCCTGGGACTCATCGGATCATCGTTTGCGGCGGCGTACCGCAACGCGTATTCCGATGCGTATCTGGTGGGTGTCGACTCTTCTTCCGAGGCTTTGGAGGAAGCCCAGAAGCGCGGTTGGATCAACGAGGGCCATCTTTCCACTGAGGATTTGGGGGAGGTTCTTCCCTCATGTGAATTGGTGATGATCGCAACGCCGGTGCCGGTTGCCCATGTGTATTTCCAGGCAATCTCGGACTGTGACTTTGCGGGTGTGGTGTCGGACACCTGCTCAACGAAGAAGATCGTGAGCCAGCAGGCTGTGCAGATCTTGAAGCGCCCCGAGAAGTACATTCCCGGCCATCCTATGGCGGGCTCAGAGAAGAGCGGCATCCAGGGTGCGCGCGAAGACATGTTCCAGGGCGCCCATTGGGTGCTCTGCCCTGATTCGTCAACTTCGGCAGACGATTATGCAAGCCTGCATGAAGCGCTTGCGGGGATGGGCGCGCGCGTTGTTTCCCTTCCGCGCGAACGCCACGACGAAGCGGTTGCCATCGTGAGCCATGTCCCGCATTTCGTGGCCTCGTCGCTGGTCGAGCTCGCTGTTCGCCATGCCGATGGGGAAGAGGCGCTGTTCCGCCTGGCGGCCGGCGGCTTCAAGGACTCCACCCGCATCGCCGCGGGCTCCCCAGCCCTTTGGACGGGCATCGCCTTCGACAACCGCGAGGCGATCGTCGAGGGGCTTGATGAGGTGAGCACCATCATCGGCGGGTTTGCGGATGCCTTGCGTGAAGGTGACAAGGAGAAGTTCACTTCCTTGCTCGACCGCGCAGCCGAGGCGCGCCGCGCCATTCCCGCCAAATGGGTTCCCGCCACTTCAGACCTTCTGGAGGTTCGCATCCCGCTTGCCAACCACCCTGGCGCCATTGCCGAGGTTACCTCCATCGCCAGCAAGGTGGGATGCAATGTGCAGTCCATCGAGATCGACCACATCACGTCCTCGAGCGCGGTTCTGGACATGGTCCTTACCGACGAGGGCGATATCGGAAAGCTTTCCACCCAGCTCATCAAGGCTGGCTTCAGTATCTCGTTCAATCCGCTGAGCAAGGAGTAGATACATCATGGGTACTTCCAACATCACGCGCATCGAGCCCCTTTCCGGGCCGTTGAAGGGCGCATCGCGCGTTCCCGGCGACAAGTCCATTTCCCATCGTGCGGTTCTGTTCTCTGCCATGGCCGAGGGCACTTCCCGCCTTACCGGCGTGTTGGATTCCGCCGATGTGCGCTCCACCATCGGAGCCGTTTCGGCGCTCGGCGCCCAGGTTTCCCTTGAGCGCCAGGTGGACGGAACGCTTGCCGGCGGCGTTACCGGCTGGGGAGCGCAAGGCCCCAAGCAGCCCGACCATCCCATCGACTGCGGCAATTCGGGTACCACCTCGCGTTTGCTGATGGGCGTTCTTGCCCCTTGGGATATCCGCGTGGAGATAACCGGCGACGATTCCCTGCGCAAGCGCCCCATGCGCCGCATCATCGCGCCGCTGATGAAGATGGGCGCGCGCTTCGAGCCCGAGGCCTGCGAGACCTTGCCTGTTGTGGAGGTGGGCAACCCTGAGCTTAAGGCCATCACCTACGATTCGCCCATGGCTTCCGCCCAGCTGAAGACCTCCGTGCTTCTGGCCGGTTTGGGCGCCCAGGGAACCACCACCATCAACGAGCCCGCGGTATCGCGCAACCACACCGAGCTGATGCTGCCCGAGTTCGGCGTGAAGGTGGAGCATGCCTTCCGCAGGGCTTCCGTGGAGGGTCCTGTCAAGCTGCATGCCTCCGAGGTGGACGTTCCAGGCGACCCCTCTTCTGCAGCATTCCTTATCTGCGCCGCCTTGCTGAAGAAGGGCAGCTCGGTCCAGATCGAGAATGTGAGCCTGAACCCCGGCCGCGTCGGCTTCATCCGCACGCTTGAGCGCATGGGCGCTTCCATTGAGGTGCGCTACCTTACCGCCGAGGGCAAAGAGCCCATCGGCGTG
Source organism: uncultured Prevotella sp. (assembly GCA_963598325.1). GTDB lineage: Bacteria > Actinomycetota > Coriobacteriia > Coriobacteriales > Eggerthellaceae > Anaerotardibacter. Next base: position 120,290 of record CAVBST010000002.1, read on the forward strand.
GTGGAGGCCGCCTACACCGATCGCTTGGTAGGCTGCGAGGTGCCTTCGCAGCACATCGCCTCCGAGATCGACGAGATCCCGGTGTTGGCCCTGGTGGCCGCACATGCTGCCGGCATCACGGTGTTCCGCGGGGTAAGCGAGCTTACCAAGAAGGAATCCAACCGCCTTACCGCCATCATCGAGGGACTAGATCAGCTGGGCGTGAACGCATGGGCCGAAAACGACGACCTGTACATCGAGGGCCAGCCGGACCTGCAGATACCCGTTGGGCTGGTGTTCGATTCCCGCAAGGACCATCGCCTTGCCATGACTTGGTCTTTGGTGGGCCTTTGCTCCGACACTCCGGTCGATATCGTCGATTTCGACTGCGTTTCCGTGAGCTTCCCCACGTTCCTTGAGAACCTCAAGGGGCTGGTGTAGTTGATCATCGCCATCGATGGGCCTTCGGGGGCAGGCAAGTCTACCGTTGCGAAGGCCATAGCCAAGGAATTGGGCTTTTCGTGCCTGGATACCGGGGCGATGTACCGCGCGGTGGCTTGGTATGCCTTGCAGCAGGGCGTTTCGCTTGATGACGCGCAAGCGCTTGGCACTATTGCCAACGAAAGGAAGATCAGCTTCGGCCATGTGGAGGGCGATCCGGTTCCCCGCCGCGTGTTCAGCGGCGATGTCGATGTCACCGATGCCATCCGCACTGCCGAGATCGACCGCTCGGTTTCGAAGGTTTCCGCCGTTCCCGCTGTGCGCTCCGCACTGGTTGAACAGCAGCGCCGGATAGGCTCGGAGGGCAATTTCGTCGTGGAGGGCCGCGATATCGGAACCGTGGTGTTCCCGCAGGCCGAGGTGAAGGTGTTCCTTACCGCTTCCGCTGAAGAGCGCGCGCATCGCCGCGTTCGTCAGAACGCCGATCGAGGCGTGGGCTCCATCAGCTATGAAGAGGTTCTTGCCGACATCATCCGCCGCGACGAGCTGGATTCCAGCCGCGACACCGCTCCGCTTCGCCCGGCCGCCGATGCCGTGCCCGTCGATTCCTCCAGCATGCACATCGAAGAGGTAATCGGGTCTATCTGCGGTCTTGCGCGGGCAAGGATGAATCTGTAATGGCGTTCAACATCCACGAGGAGTACTGGGACCGTCCGCTTTCCGGCAACGACCAGACCGACCGCATCCCGCATGGGCTGGCGCTTTTCGTCACCGGTGTGGTGGCCTTCCTGGTACAGGTCTGCTTCCGGTTCCGCAAAGAGGGCAGGGAAGTGGTCGAGGCATTCAGGGGCAAGAAGTGCGGTGCCATTCTTGTTGCGCCCCATTACTCCTACCTCGACGTGGTGATCATGTTCCTTTCCGTGCGCCCAAAGGGTTGGGTGCGCCTTATTGCGCGCGATTCGCTGTTCTACGCGGGCAACGGCCTGTTGGGCCTGATCATTTCCAGCGTGGGTGCTTTCCCCATCAAGCGCAACACGGCCGATAGAACCGCTATGAAGCGTGCTGCCCGCATGCTGAAGAACGGCGAATGGGTGGGCATGTTCCCCGAGGGCACCCGTCGCGGCAAGGGCAGCGCCGAGCCGGAGCTCCATGGCGGAGCCGCCCTTATAGCGCGTATGGGCAAGGCCCCCATCATCCCCTTGGGCTTGGAGAACGTGGGTAAGGTGAAGAAAAAGGGCGAGCGCGTGCGCTTTCCCCGCATCACCGCCCGTTTCGGCAAACCGATCTCCGTTTCCTCGTTCGATTTCCTTCCCAAGGAAGAGCGCATGGACGCCTGCTCTTGGTACGTGATGCGCGAAGCCTATGCCCTTACCTACAACTGCACTGCATCCGAGGTGGACATGGCCGCGCTTTTCCCCGAGTCGAAGGATTACTCTGCCGTGTTCGCCGAGCACGCAATCGAGCCGGTCGATCCGGCTTCCTTGCCCGATTACGAACCCAAGGAGGGCTAAATGGGCAGGCTCGAGGTAGTTAAGGCGGCGCACGCCGGCGCCTGCTATGGTGTGCAGCGTGCTCTGGATATGACGCTGAAGGCGGCTGATGAAGGCGGCTCGGTTTGCACGCTTGGCCCCCTGATCCACAACCCCCGCGTCGTTGCCGAGCTCGAGTCGAAGGGCATCCAGGTTGCCGATGGCGTGCAGGACGTGCACAGCGAAGGCGTGGTTATCCGTTCCCATGGGGTTGTTCCCCAGGTTATCTCCCAGCTGGAAGAGCACGGTTCCAAGGTGATAGACGCCACCTGCCCGCATGTTATGCGTGCCCAGCGTGCCGCTGCCAAACTTGCTGCGGCGGGCCGCCATGTCCTTGTCGTGGGCGAGGCCGGGCATCCGGAAGTGGAGGGCATTTCCGCCCATGCCGTGGAAGCGGGCGGGGAGTGCACCATCGTGGGCTCTGCGCAAGACATCCCCGAGGGGCTTTCCGGCCCTGTGGGCGTGGTGGTTCAAACCACGCAGAGCCGCGAGCGCTTCGAGGAAGTGCTTCGGGCCCTGGAACAACGCAATCTCGACTTGGAAGTGAAGGACACCATCTGCTTCGCCACGACGCAGCGCCAGCATTCGGCCATAGAGCTGGCCGAGCGCGTTGATGCCATGGTGGTTATCGGTGGGCGCAACTCGTCAAACACTACCCGCCTGTTCGAGATCTGCTCCCAGCATTGCCCAAAGGCCTTCCACATCGAAAGCGCCGACGAGATTGACCCGTCTTGGTTCGATGATTGCCGGGTGGTTGGGGTAAGCGCCGGCGCTTCCACGCCCGACGACCAGATCGAGAGCGTTGTCTCGTTCTTGGCCGAACTGTAGTCCCCCTATCCTTCTCGGAGCATCCCATGCGCACAACCCGTTCCCGCTTGAACAAGGGCTTTTCCCTTGACGACCGCTTAGCCGCCGCATCCGGCGCGGTTGAGATGAACCCTGCCTCGCGCAGGGGGTCCTGGGCGAACTGGGCGCCCGAGGGGCAGGAATCTCCCCTTGCGTTCAGCCATGTTGTGCTTGATTTGGGTTGCGGAAAGGGGGAGTACACCGTCGAATGCGCCAAACAGCGGCCTGATGTCCTGTTCGTTGGGGTGGAGGTCGACGGCGTGTGCGTGGTTCGCGCCGCCGATAGGGCGCTTGCCGCCGGGGTAACCAATACGGTGTTCGTGCTGCACGACGATTCCGACTTGCGCGGCTTATTCGCTCCGGGCGAATTGGACGCCCTGCTGATGAATTTTCCCACGCCCTTCCCAAAAAAGAAGAAGGCGCCGCTTCGCCTTACCTATGTGACGCGGCTTATGGCCTACCGCGAGCTGTTGGCGCCGGGAGCCGCCCTTCGCCTTCGCACCGACAGCATCCCATTGCGGGATTTCTCGCTCACCCAGCTCGATCTTGCCGGATACGAGCTTCAGTGGTGCACCGACGACGTCCGCTCCCTGTTCCCCGACGAGCCCTGGAGCGGTTACGAGCGCAAGCTGGTTGCCCAGGGCGCCCCTGTATGCGGGTTTTCGGCGGTTCCCGGGCCCGAGCCTGCAGCCGTTGAGCAGACCGCCCCGCTTTCGTTGGTAAGCTACCTGCCCGAAAACCTTGAAGAGCTCGATTACGTTCCCTATGGCATGCAGGGCTGCGTTGCCAACATGCGCGGCCGCATCAGGAACCGCAAGCAGAAGGGCCTGCCCGATTGGGAGCGCCCGGTGGTGTAGGTAGCGCCGATTCGCTTTCCCGGCCCACCGGCGGGGCATTTCCCCAGCTGCCCGGCCTTGCTTGCGGGAGGCGTGTTCTTCCCGTGCCAGCCAACTTGCGCAGCAGGGAGGGCGCGGGGTGCCGTGGTATTCTGAACCTTCAAAGAACTTACGAATGCGAGTCTGAGGAGTTGGCATGAGCTTGCCTATCGTGGCCATTGTCGGCCGCCCTAACGTGGGCAAATCCACCCTGGTTAACCGCCTTGCGGAAAACAACGAGGCCATTGTGCACGAGATGCGCGGCGTCACGCGCGACCGCTCGTACCATGAGGCCGATTGGAACGGCCATGCGTTCAAGATCATCGACACCGGCGGCATCGAGATCGGCGGCGACGATGCCTTCCAGGGCTCCATCACTACCCAGGCCCTTGCCGCTGCCGACGAGGCCGACGTCATCATCTTCCTGGTAGACGGCCAAACCGGCATCAATGCCGACGACCAGGCGGTTGCCAATATCCTGCGCCGGGCGAAGAAGCCGGTGCTCCTTACGGTGAACAAGCTCGAGAACGTTGCCGACGAAGCGGGCATGTGGGAGTTCATGCAGTTGGGCTTGGGCGAGCCGCGCCCGGTCTCGGCGCTTCACGGCACCGGCACCGGCGACCTGTTGGACGAGGTTGTTTCCCTGTTCCCGGAAGATGCCGGCGAAGAGGAGCAGCTTGATGCCGTGAACGTGGCCATCATCGGCCGCCCGAACGCCGGCAAGAGCTCGCTTACCAACAAGCTCACCAACAACGACCGCTCCATCGTTTCCGACGTTGCCGGCACCACGCGCGATGCCATCGACACCACCGTCGAGCACGATGGCAAGTACTACACCATCGTGGACACCGCGGGTTTGCGCAAGAAGAGCGTCATCGACGAAGACGTGGAGTACTACGGCTTCGTGCGCGCCATGCGCGCCATCGACCGCGCCGAGGTTGTTCTGCTGGTCATCGATTCCACCATCGGCCTTACCGACCAAGACCAGCGCGTTGCCGGCATGGCGGCCGAGCGCGGTTGCGCCATGGTCATCGTGCTGAACAAGTGGGACCTGGTGGAAGGCCCCGAGGCGAAGGCCGATGTGCGCGAGCGCATCGAGGACCGCCTGATGTTCGTCGGGTATGCCCCGGTGGTGGCCATTTCTGCCCTTTCCGGCAAGAACGTGCAGCGTATCTGGAAGGCGGTTGATGAAGCGTACGAGAACTACTCCAAGACCGTTTCCACCAGCCGCCTGAACAACTGGCTGCAGGATATCCGCGATTTCGGGCATACGGTTTCGAAGGGCAAGCGCATCTTGAAGCTCAAGTACGTGACGCAGACCGGTGTCGAGCCTCCGTTCTTCACCTTCTTCTGCAACCACCCCGACTTGGTGGAACCCTCGTTTGAGCGCTATCTGGAAAACCGCCTGCGCTCCACCTTCGATTTCACCGGCACCCCCATCCGACTCAAGTTCAAGAAGAAGGACTAATTCCCTATGCTCGTTACCGTTGGCCAGCTTTTCCTTCTGTTGGTTATCTCGTTTGCCCTAGGTTCCATTCCGTGGGGGGTCATCATCTCCCGCGTGTTCTTCCATACCGATGTGCGCGAGCATGGCTCCGGCAACATCGGCACCACCAATGCCATCCGCACCATGGGCAAGGCCGGCGGTTATGCGGTGTTCGTCCTTGATTTCGGCAAGGGCATCGCTGCCGGCGCCATTGCATCGGCGTTCGGGCTTTCCCTTTTGCCGGGCAATGTGCTGGGCGTCGTTGCCTTCGTGCAGGCGTTCGGCGGGGCCGACAACCCGTTTGCCTACATCCACCAGGTTTGCCTTGCCGTAGCGTTTTTGGGCTGCGTGATGGGGCACATCTTCTGCCCGTGGCTGGGCTTCAAGGGTGGCAAGGGCATTGCGGTTGCCGTCGGCTGCCTGTTCTGCACGTTCGGCGTAGTGGGCGCGGTGCTCGAGCTGGTGATTTTCGCCGTGGTGGTTGTTGTTACCAAGTACGTTTCTGCCGGATCCATCGCGGCTGCGGTGGCCTGCCCGTTCTTCTCGGTGTACTTCTTCTGGGGAAACCCGGTTGCATTCGTGTTGTGCACGTTGGTGGCCCTGACCGTTATCTGGGCGCACCGCGAGAACATTGCCCGTTTGCGAGCGGGCACGGAAAGCCGCATAGGGTCCAAGAAGAAGGCCTAGGTCGCCTCTTCCGGTGTTTTGCCGGCGCCTTGGTTGGCTTCGGCATTAGGCCGACCGCTGCAAAAGCTGGTTCCGGGCCGGCATTGCGGCGGGCCGGTTGCATATGGGGCTTGCGTCCCCTGATTGGATAGGAGTCAAAATGGGCAAGATCGCAGTAATCGGCGCAGGGTCGTGGGGCACGGCTCTTGCCCAGACGTTCGCCGCCGGTGGCAATGATGTGGTTATGTGGGCCCGCAAGCCGGAGGTTGCCGAGTCCATAACCGTGCAGCATCGCAACCCGCGTTACCTAAGCGGCGTAATCCTGTCCGATTCCATTTCGGCCACGAGCAGCTTGGCGGAATGCGTGGAAGGGGCGCAGGCGCTGGTAATCGTTACCCCTTCGCGCCTTATCCGCCAGTTTGCCGAGGACCTGAAGCCTTTGGTGCCTGCGAGCACGCCTATCGTCATCTGCTCGAAGGGCGTCGAAGAGGGCACGGGGCTTTTGCCGGTTCAGGTGTTCGAAGAGGTGCTTGGCGGGCTGCCCCGGTTGGCCGCCCTTTCCGGCCCGAACCATGCCGAAGAGGTTATCTTGGGCGTTCCGGCGGGCACGGTTATAGCCTCCAGTTCCTTGGAAACCGCCCATTACTTCCGCGACTTGCTGAGCACGCCGGTTTTCCGCTGTTACACATCTTCCGACTACGTCGGCGTAGAGCTCTGTGCCGCCTTCAAGAACGTTATCGCCATCGCCGTGGGCGCTTCCTACGGCATCGGCTACGGCGACAACACCGCCGCGATGATCATGACGCGCGGCATGGCCGAGATGAGCCGCTTGGTGAAAGCGTGCGGCGGCGAGGCCATTACCGTTATGGGCCTAGCGGGCGCGGGCGACTTGATTGCCACGTGCACTTCCGAGCATTCCCGCAACCGCACCTTCGGCAAGGCCTTGGCGCAGGGCGGCACGCTCGAGGGCTACGAGAAGAGCACGCACATGGTGGTTGAAGGTGCGCTTGCCTGCAAGACCATCTGCCCGCTTGCCCAGCGCTTCGGGGTTGAGCTTCCCATCACCACCGCGGTTCGCTCGGTTGTTTGGGAAGGCGCTTCGATGGAACCTATAGCCGCCGAGCTGTTCAAACGCCCGCTTACCACCGAGTTCTGGGGGCTGGCGGATGCGGGGAGCGCGCAGTGACGGGGCCTACCTACTTCGTGTACCGCACGCCCTTGGGGCGTGTGGCAATCGAATCGGACGGCACGGCCATTACCCGATTCGCCTTCGGCCCTGCCAGGTTGGGCGGGACGCTGCGGGCCACGGCCCTTACCAACAAGGCTTCCAGCCAGGTTCTTGAGTACCTTGCCGGCAAGCGCAAGGAGTTCGACATGCCCTATCGGGCGGGTGGCACACCGTTCCAACAAGAGGTATGGGATGCCATTTCCGCCATTCCCTACGGTCAAACGCGCACGTATGCCCAGATCGCCCAGGCAATCGGCAGGCCCAAGGCGCTTCAAGCGGTGGGGCAGGCGTGCGGGCGCAACCCGGTGCCCCTGTTCGTTCCGTGCCATCGCGTGGTGGGCTCTGCGGGAAAGCTGGGCGGCTATGCTTTCGGGCCGGCGATCAAGCGCTTTCTGTTGGATCTCGAGGCGAAGAACCTCTAGCTGGTTACGTGTAGAATAGGCTCGTCTTCCCGTTCGAACGAAAGGGGTATCGCCGTGTTCGGTGATGTCAAAATATCTCCCTCAATCCTCTCTGCCGACTTCATGAACCTTGAGCGCGATATCCGCATGCTCGAGCAGGGCGGCACCGACTTCATCCACGTCGATGTGATGGACGGCCATTTCGTGCCGAACCTCACCATGGGTGTGCCGGTGGTGAAGCAGCTGAAGAAGGTTACCCAGGTTCCGCTCGATGTGCACTTGATGATATCCAACCCGCTCGAGCAGCTTGATTGGTACCTGGATGCGGGCGCCGATTTGGTGTCTGCTCATATGGAGGCTCTGCAGGGGGAAGACGAGGTGCGCGAATTCATTGCCCGTACCCGTGCCGCCGGCGTTCGCCCCGCGCTTACCCTGAAGCCCGATTACCCGGTAGAAGAGCTGGAGCCCTATATCGCCGATATCGATATGGTCCTGGTGATGAGCGTGTTCCCCGGTTTTTCCGGGCAGTCGTACATCGAGGGAAGTGAGGATCGTGTGGGCAAGGTTGCCGAGATGGCCAAGCGCCTGAATCCCGATCTGCTGATCGAGGTCGACGGCGGCGTGAGCGCCGAGCGCACGGCTGGGCTGGTATGCGCCCAGGGTGCCGATGTGCTTGTTGCCGGTTCGGGCGTGTTCAAGGCTCCCGACCCGCAGGCCGCCATCGGTATTTTGCGCCGCGCGGGAGAGGAGGCCCAGTAATGAGCCAGCTCGTTTACCTTGACTGGGCGGCCACGGCGCCGCTGTCTCCGGCAGCAGCCGATGCCATGCGCCCCTTCCTCGAGCCTGGAGTGAAAGGGCTCGAAGCCGGCACCTCCAACGCCAACTCCCTTTACGAGGTGGGACGCACGGCCTTCCGTGCATTGGAAGAATCACGCGAGGCTGTTGCGCGCAGCTTAGGCGCCCGCCCCGACGAGATCATCTTCACCTCGGGTGCCACCGAGGCCGACAACGCCGCGTTGTTCGGCATGGTGGATGCGCTGATGATGCGGGCAGAGCAGGAAGGCGACCACGAGTGCGTTCCGCAGGTGGTGGTTTCCGCTATCGAGCACGATGCGGTGCTGAAGGCCGCCGAAACCCTGAACCATTGGGGGGCGGAGGTGACGGTTGTCGCCGCCGACTCTTCCGGGCATGTTACGCCCGAGGCGCTGAAAGAGGCCTTGAACGGCCGCGCCCTCTTGGTTTCCATCATGGCGCTGAACAACGAGATCGGCAGCGTTATGGACATCCCTGCGCTTGCCAAGGTGGCCCACGATGCCGGCGCGCTGTTCCATGTGGACGCAACGCAGGCATTCGGCAAGGTCCCCATCTCGGTGCGCGAATGGGGGGTGGATGCGCTTTCCGTTTCCTCCCACAAGATCGGTGGCCCGAAGGGCGTCGGCGCGCTGTACTTGAAAGCCCGCACTCCCTTCACTGCGCAGCTTGTGGGCGGCGGTCAGGAGTCGGGCAGGCGCAGCGGCACGCAGAACGTGATGGGGGCGGTTGGTTTTGCCGCTGCCGCGCGTGAGGTTACGCAATCGTTGGAGGAAAACGCCCAACGCCTTACCGAGCTGCGTGACTATCTCTACGATGCCCTGACCGAGCATCCGAATGTGAGCCCGGCGGTTAAAGTGGAAAGGGGGAGCAGTCGCTATTCGTGCCACATCGTGAACGTGCTGGTGCGCGGCATCGAAAGCGAGACCCTGATCTTGCAGCTTGATCGTCGGGGGTTCTGCGTTTCGGGCGGCTCGGCCTGTTCTTCCCATTCGCTGGATCCTTCGCATGTGCTCAGCGCCATCGGCGTCAGCCGCGACGATGCCCTGGGATCGATGCGCGTTTCCCTGGGTAATTCCACCACCCGCGAAGAAGTGGAGGCCTTCGTCCGCGCATTCGCCGAAGTGGTGGGCTAAGCTGTTCGGCGTACGCGCAGATACGGCTATAACGAGCTTTTCAAGGGACGCCGCGTGCGTCCTTTCTTCTTAAGGAGCGAAGGTGCAGATAGAACGGGTAACCCAGCACAACCATACCGACATGACCAACCACGGGCATGCGCCCATAGAAGAGCTTATCGCCCATGCCCATGAGGTGGGCATAACCAACATCGCGGTGACGGAGCACTATCCCCTTACCGCGGCGGCAGATCCGCGCGACTACGTTTCCATGCATGCCGATAGGCTCGACGAGTACGTTCAGCGCATCCTGGCGCAGCGTAAGGCATTTCCCGACATGGAGATCCTTGTGGGCTGCGAGCTGGACTGGCTTGGCGCGGGCGAGGATCGGACGTTTGTCGAAGACGCCTTCGACTGCTTCGACATCGTGCTGGGGTCGGTTCACTTCGTGGATCTGTGGCCCTTCGACGATCCAGCGCAGGCGGGCTATTGGGACGAAGTGGGCGCCGACTACATCTGGAAGCGCTACTTCGAGGTTTGGTGCGAGGCGGTAACGTCGCGGGTGCCCTTCATGCCCTTCGACGTGATGGCGCACCCCGACTTGGTGAAGAAGTTCAACCGCCGCCCCAGCTTCGACCCGTTGCCGCTGTACCGCGAGGCCGCAGAGGCCGCAGCCTCGAGCGGGCGCATGGTGGAAGTGAACACCTCGGGCGTCACCTATGCCTGCGAAGAGATGTTTCCCCATGTCGACTTGCTTCGTGAGTTTTGCCGCGCGGGCGTCCCCTGCACGTTGGGTACGGATGCCCATACGGTTACGGATGTGGATCGCGGCATAGAAGCGGGGTATCGTTTGATGTACGAGGCCGGGTACCGCGAGCTTACCGTTGTCGTGCCCGGCGGGGACAGGCGCACTATCGCGCTTGGCTAGCCATATGCAGCAAGGGGGCTTTCATGGAAGAGGAAACCGTAACGCTTACCAAGATCGACTCGGGGGATTTGGCGTCTAACGATCGGGCCTTGTCGGTAGGGGAGCTCGAGCGCGCCCTGTTGGAAAAGATGCCTGCCGAAGATGCCTGCTCGTGGGATCGCACGGGGATGCTGGTGGGCAATCCCATGGACGTGGTGCGCGGTGTTGCCGTAGCGCTCGATCCCACCATAGCCGCCCTTGAGGAAGCCGCCCTGCGCGGTGCGAACGTGCTTTTAACGCACCATCCGGTGTTCCTTGACGCGCCGGGTTCGTTTTTGCCCCATTCGGCGCAGGGCCACACACCCGGTGCAGTGGTGCGCCGAGCCGTTGAGCTGGGTGTTTCCGTTATATCGTTCCACACCGCCCTTGATGTGAGCGCGGCGGGGCTCAATGCCCTGCCCTCTCTTTTGCGCTTGGTGCCTGCCGGTATCCTCGAGCCGCTTGCGGGGTCGAAGGAAAAGGGGTTCGGCCGCATCTGCCTGCCGGCACACGACGATGCGCCCTTGACGCTTCGGAACCTGAGTGCCCGCTGCGTTTCGGTGTTCGGTTCTATGCCGCGCGTTTGGGGTTCGCCCGATTCGGCCCCCTCCCGCATCGTGACGAGCGGCGGCAGCGCCGGGTTGTTTGCGCAAGATTGCCTTGAGCAGGGCATAGATTGCCTGGTGTGTGGCGAGATAAAGTACCACGATGCGCTCGATGCGGCCCTTTCCGGCCTTGCCATCATCGAGTTGGGGCACGATGTTTCCGAGTTCCCCTTGTGCGCTTTGCTTGCAAACTACGCTGCTGAAGCGGGGGTTTGCGAATCTTGCATTACCATGATCGACCAGGGGAACAACTGGTACACGCCGGAATCGCTCCGCCGCTGATCCCTGCCCCCGTCTTAGCGAACGAAGAAGAAAGGCCCTGCGCCCATGAACGCAACCGAACACGATATCGCCATCCTGCGCAAGCTGCAGGAGGTAGACCGCAAGGTAGTCTCGGCGAAAAAGGAGTTCAAGGAGCTTCCGCACCGCAAGGCCATCCTTCAGGTTCGTACGAAGAAGGAAGAGGTTCTCAAGCGCAAGGTGCAGGTTCAAGACCTGCTCGACAACGCCGAGGGCAGCTTGGCTGCCTTGGTGCAGGAAGACGAGCAGCTTGCCCTGAAGCAGGACGAGATCACCGAAACGCTTTCCGAGGTGCAGGGCGACTACCGCGCGGTTACCGCCCACACGCGCGACTTGGACGGCGTGCGCAAGCGCCGCGAGAAGGTATCGGTCGAACTCGAGCGCGTAGAGGCCGAGGTCAACAAGATCAACCCCGTAATGAAGCAGATCATGGACGCCTTGGGCGAGCTTGATGCAAAGGAACAGGAGCTCATCGCCTCGTTCCAGAAAACCGGCGGCGCGCTTCGCGCTTCCATCGAAGAGGGAGATAAGGCCCGTGCCCAGCTGGCTGCGCAGGTTTCGCCCGATCTTCTTGGCGTGTACGAGAAAACGCGCGCCCAGTGCGGCGGCGTTGCCTTGGCAGAGCTCAAGGACGGTGCCTGCAGCGCGTGCCGCAACACGTTCGATTCCAGCCGCTTGAGCAAGATCCGATCCCAGGCTCCTTTGGCAACGTGTCCATCGTGCAGGCGCCTGCTGGTTGTTGAAGGGGAGTAGGCACCATGAAGCTGGTAACCAGTAGCGAGCAGGTAAACCAGGAGCACGTGCGCCTTTCCGAAGACGCCTCGTTTTCCGACGAGACGGAAGGCCGTGCCCGCTCGGGCGAGACCGACCTGTACCGCACCGAGTACCAGCGTGATCGCGACAAGATCCTGCACACCAAGGCGTTTCGCCGCCTTTCCCATAAAACCCAGGTGTTCTTGGCGCCGGTGGGCGACCATTACCGCACCCGCCTTACCCATACGCTGGAGGTGGCGCAGATTGCGCGCACCATTGCCCGCGCCTTGGGCCTGAACGAAGACCTTACCGAGGCAATCGCCCTGGGCCACGACTTGGGGCATACCCCCTTCGGCCATGTGGGTGAACAGGCCATCTCTTCCAGTTTGGCGCGCCATCTGGGCCTAGACCCCGAATTGCCCGAGAACCAGCGTCTGTACCGTCACAACGTGCAAAGCCTGCGTGTGGTAGATGTTATCGAGAACGGCGGCAAGGGGCTGAACCTTACCGCGGAAGTCCGCGACGGCATCGTGTGCCATACCGGAAGCCAGCGCGCTGAAACGCTTGAGGGGCGGATCGTTGCCACGGCCGACCGTATTGCCTATGTGAACCACGACATCGACGACGCCATCCGGGCGGGCGCCCTCAACGAAGCGGACCTGCCTTCCAGCACCCATTCCGTTCTTGGCGAAAACCACTCCGAGCGCATCCAGACGTTGGTGCACGACATGATCGAGGCATCTGCTGCGGCGGGTGACATCCAGATGAGCGCCCCTATCTGGGATGCCATGATGGAACTGCGTTCGTTCCTGTTCGACAACGTGTACACCTCCGAGCCGGTGATGCACGAGGTGCGCAAGGCCAAGCACCTGGTGGAAGACCTGTTCGACTACTTCGTACGTCACTACGACGAGGTTCCCCAGGAACTGCGCGACATCAGCAGTGGGGATCCGCTTCGTGCCGTCACCGATTATGTGGCCGGCATGACCGACCGCTATGCGCAGAACTTCTACAAGGACATGTTCATCCCTCACAGCTGGAACATCTAGCGCGCCTTTCCTATGAATGCCTCTTCTGGTGGGGCCGAACGTCTTTTTTTGCCGGATCGGTTCCCGGGTCGAGACGCTGTGCAGGCTGGTTTCTTGATTCCGGCGGTTCCTGCTTGCGCCTGCCCTAGTGCTATGATGCATAGGCTATGTGTGAAACAGAATCGAAACATACTGGAGCCGCTTGGCTGAAAGCGCCGTTTTCGGCGGCCTTCCCCGTGATGATCGGCTATGTTTTCCTGGGCATCCCCTGCGGCATCCTTGCCCAGCAGGTGGGTTTGGACGTGCTTCAGACGTTCCTTCTTTCCATGCTGTTCTATTCCGGCGCGGGTCAGTACATGATCCCCAATATGTGGCTTGCCGGTTCCCCGATGCTGGCCATCATCGCCTCGGTGACCTTGGTGAATACCCGTCAGCTGCTGTACGGCGCCTCGCTTTCGCGGTTTTGCCACAAGGCGCCGAAGCGGCTTTCGTTCCTGTTCGGCGCAACGGTTACGGATGAATCTTTCGCGGTGAACCTGGGGCGCTTCGGCAAGGGAGATTGGCAGGTTTCCCAGGCAACGGCGGTGAACATCTTCTGTCAAACCACCTGGGCTTTGGCGAACGTCTTGGGAGTCGTCTTGGGGTCTTTGCTAACCGTTCCCACGGCTTTGGCCTCGTTTGCCATGACCAGTATCTTCCTGTGCCTGCTGTTCTCTCAGAAGCGCACTGCCGGCAACATCGTTGCCGCCGTCGTTGCAGTACTTGGCGTGTTTTTGTGCAAGTGCGCAGGGCTCACGGGACCTGCAATCCTTATCGGTGCCCTTGCCGGTGTTGCTGCCGGAATGCTTGTGGCAAGGAAGGGGGGCCGCCATGTCGTGGACTGAGTTCGCCCTTGTCGGCCTTGCTTGCGCTGCCACCATCCTTATCTGCCGCGTGGTTCCCGTTTTCGTCCTTCGCGGGCGCGACTTGCCGGGTTGGCTTTCCCAGGCACTCAATTTCATTCCCCCTGCAGCGTTCGCTGCGCTCATCGCCAACGACCTGCTTTCGCCGGGGATGTTCGATTCGGGGCTGTGGCCTTCGGCTATTCCCTTGATTTCTGCTCTTGCGGTTATTTTGGTTGCGCTGAGGACGAAATCTTTGGTTTGGTGCATCGTCGTAGGTGTTGGCTGCTATGGGCTGCTTTTGCTGATCTGATTTTCCTTCATAGCTTTCTGATGATGGGTTCATCCTCATCCATTTGCTCTCCGTTTGTATACTTACTGTCTTGTCAGCTGCATTGTCAGCTGTAAAGCGCGGTGCTAGACTACCGCCCATACCGCTGCGCGGAAAAGATGCGTGGCATTTCAGGGAGGGGCGCGTACCACATGAGCACCGTAACGGCACCCGAAAGGGCGCATATCGAAAACGAGCGTGCAAGCGGGGGAGGCGAAGCGGTTCCGTTCGGCATTCCCCGAGGCTGTGCCGATTGCCCCGATTGCGAGGCGCCGCTGAACTCCTTTGCCGCCCAGGTTCCCGATGCCGATTTGACGGCCCGCATTGCGCTTCTCAAGGAAGAACGCGATGCGGTGATCCTTGCCCATTACTACGTGCAGCCCGAGGTGCAGGCGATTGCCGACTACATCGGCGACTCGTTCTACCTGGCAAAACTCGCCGTCGACCTGCCGACTAAGACCATCGTGCTGGCCGGGGTCGAGTTCATGGGCGAAAGCGCCAAGCTGCTGAATCCCGAAAAGGTGGTGCTGCTGCCCGAGCCGAAGGCCGACTGTCCCATGGCCCATATGGTGGCGAAGAAGACCGTCGAAGACGCCCGTGCCGAATACGGCGATGACTTGGCGGTGGTGTGCTACGTGAACTCCACGGCCGAGATGAAAACCTGGAGTGATGTGTGCGTTACCTCTTCGAACGCAGTGAAGATCTGTCGCGAGCTGCCTCAGCAGCACCTGCTGTTCATCCCGGATGTGAATCTGGGTCGTTTCGTTGCCAAGCAGGTTCCCGAAAAGCACGTGATATTGAACAAGGGGTTCTGCCCGCGTCACCAGCGCATCATCCCCGAAGAGATCATCGCGCTGGAGGAAGAGTACCCCGAGGCGCTGGTGCTGGCGCACCCCGAGTGCACCGAAGAGGTGCTGGCTGAAGCCGACTACATCGGCTCCACCAAGGGCATCATCGAGTTCACCGAGAAAAGCGACGCGCAGGATTTCATCATCGTAACCATGGTGGGCGTGCTGCGTGAAATGGAGCTGCGCAACGCCGGCAGCGGCAAGCGCTTCCACTTCGCCCGGCGGTTGCCCGTATGCGAGAACATGACCACGGTAACGCTGCAGAAGGTGGCCGACTGCCTGCAAAACGACCAGGTAGGCGTGCAGGTGCCCGAGGAATACCAAGAGCCGGCAAGGAAAACGCTCGAGCTGATGCTCGAGTACGCAGCACGATAGGGAGCGGCATATGGAAACCAAGGAAATCACGTGCGATGTTGTGATAGCCGGCTGCGGGGTGTCGGGGCTGTATGCGGCGCTGAACCTTCCGCCTGCGGCGAACATCGTCATGCTCACGAAAACGGTAGTGGAGGAATGCGACTCCATGCTTGCCCAGGGCGGTATCTGCGTGCTGCATGATAAGGACGACTACGACGCCTTCTACGAGGACACCATGCGTGCCGGGCACTACGAGAACCGCGCCGAAAGTGTCGATATCATGATCCGCTCAAGCCGAGCGGTGATAAACGACCTGATAGAGCGCGGTGTCGACTTCGAGCGCGAGGCCAACGGCGAGCTTGCCTATACGCGCGAGGGCGCCCATTCCCGGCCACGCATATGCTTCCATGGCGATATCACCGGGGAAGAGATAACCACGAAGCTTTTGGCCAACGTGCGCAGCCTGCCCAACGTGCGCATCTTGGAGCACATCGAGGTGGTGGACATCATCGAGTCGGCCGACGGCTCGCGTTGCGTGGGCGTTGTCTGCGCCGACCGGAGAGGCGGCGGGCATGGGCATGCGGAAGGGCAGCAAGCAGAGCGCCTGGTTGTCCGCGCTCCCTACACGATGCTGGCCACCGGCGGCATCGGGGGCACCTACGAGCGCTCCACCAACTTCCCCAGCCTAACCGGCGATGCCTGCCGCATTGCGGGTGAGCACGGAATCGAGCTGGAGCATATGGACTACGTGCAGATACACCCCACCAGTCTGTATGTGAAGCATCCGGGCAGGGCGTTCCTTATCTCGGAATCGTGCCGTGGCGAAGGTGCCATCCTGCTGAACAAGGCCGGTGAGCGCTTCACCGATGAGCTGCAGCCCCGCGACGTTGTTTCCGCTGCGATATACGAGCAGATGAGGAAAGACGGCACCGATTACGTGCTGCTCTCCTTCGAGCGCATGGCCCCCGAAGAGATAACGGGGCATTTCTCGCACATCTACGAGCACTGCCTGGAAGAAGGCTTCGATTTGCTGAAGGAGCCTATCCCCGTGGTGCCCGCGCAGCACTACTTCATGGGCGGTGTGCACGTGGACGGCGATTCGCAGACCACCTTGCCCAACCTGTTCGCGTTGGGGGAGACCGCATGCAACGGCGTGCACGGGAAGAACCGCCTGGCTTCGAACTCGCTTCTTGAGTCGCTGGTGTTTGCCCAGCGTGCCGCCCGTTTGGTTTCCTCGCGCATGGCCAAGACCGCTTCCGTGCGTGCGGCAGCGGCGAGCGCGAGCGCGGGGGTGGCGGCTGTTGCGACGGCGAAGAGCGCAACCCAGGCCCAAGTGCCCAAGACCCCGGGCGGGTCCCAGGGCCAGGTGCCCAAGGCTTCGAGCGGGCCCCGGGTGCAGGCGGCAAAGGCGAAGGTGCCGCCAAGGCCCGCAGACACGTCGGTTCAGCATCCTGTTTCTGCCGGCACCCCAGCACGTGCTGCGGAAAAAGTCGCATTCAAGGAGGCGAGGTAGATGGATCTGGCGGCTCTTTCCCTGGTGGCAGAAGAGCATATCCGCCTTGCGCTGAAGGAGGACATCACCAGCGAAGACGTTTCGACTGCGGCCGTGATGCCCCAGCCGCGCCGAGGCTCGGTGGAGCTGATTGCCAAGCAGGAAGGCGTTATCGCCGGCCTTGATGTGTTCGAGCGCACGTTCGCCGTGCTCGACCCAACGGTTTGCTTCGAGCGAAGGGTTGCCGATGGGGACCGCATAGAGCCAGGTTGGGTGCTTGGCGTGGTGCAGGCCGATGTGCGGGCGCTTCTTTCTGCGGAACGGGTGGCGTTGAACTACCTGCAGCGGATGAGCGGCATCGCCACGAAAACCCGTTGCGCGGTAGAGGCTCTTTCGCGCGCCGGGTCGAAAACCAAGATCGTGGACACGCGCAAGACCACCCCAGGCATGCGCATCTTCGAGAAGGAGGCGGTTCGCATCGGCGGCGGAACCAACCACCGCTTCAATCTATCCGACGGCGTCATGCTGAAGGACAACCACCTCGACGCAGCCGGCGGCGTTGCCCAGGCTGTTCGCATGGCGCGCGAGCATGCTCCGTTCGTGCGCAAGATAGAGGTCGAATGCGAATCGCTGGAGCAGGTCGAAGAAGCGGTTGGGGCGGGCGCCGACATCATCATGCTCGACAACATGGATCCGCAGACGTGCCGGAAGGCCCTTTCGCTCATAGGCGGCCGCGCCCAAACCGAGGTATCGGGTAATATCGATGTGGAGCAGCTGGAAGAGGTTGCCAAGCTTGGGGTTGATTTCGTGTCGTCCGGGGCGCTTACGCATTCGGCCGGCATCCTTGACCTGAGCCTGAAGCATTTGCGGGTACTCGAGTAAGAGGTGGTTATGCAGGAAAAGGGCAGTATGGCACTAAGCGCCGATGAGCGCCGTTCCCGCATAGTGAAGGAGCTCTCCGCTTCCAAAACCCCGCTTTCCGGCGGGGCGCTTGCCGATTCCCTGAAGGTAAGCCGCCAGGTTATCGTGCAGGACATCGCGCTTCTACGCGCCAACGGGCATGCCATCACGGCAACCAACCGCGGCTACGTTATCGAGTTGGGGAAGGGCGCGCTTGCCTGCAGCCGCCGCTTCAAGGTTCACCACGGCGCCGATCAGACGGAAGACGAGCTTGCCTGCATCGTGGATCTGGGCGGAACGGTCGAAGACGTGATGGTGAACCACCGCGTGTACGGCAAGGTTTCGGCCCCTTTGGGCATAAAGAGCCGCCGCGACATAGCGCGCTTTGCCGAGGACATGCGCACCGGCCGGTCTTCGCTGCTGATGACGGTTACCTCTGGCTACCATTTCCACCTGGTATCTGCGGAAAGCGAAGAGATCTTGGACGACATCGAGCGGGCTTTGTCGGAAAAGGGCTATTTGGCAGACTATCTTCCCCACGAGCGCGAGTAACTGGTAATATGTCGCTTGGCTTTTCGTAGTCCAGGCGAATATGGCCAGCAAGAAGCGGTGCCAACGCAAAGGCGTTAATTAATAGCGCAAAACCCCTTGCGTGCGTATCCAGCAGACGGTATAATTCTCTGCTGTGTCAAAAGGCACCCTATTAGTGAAACTAAATGTTGAGCATATAGAAGGAACGGAAACCATGGATATTATCCGCGCAATCGAGCAGCAGCAGATCAACCCCGAGGTCGCAGACTTCAACGTTGGCGACAACGTGAAGGTCCACTACCGCATCAAGGAAGGCAACCGCGAGCGCATCCAGGTCTTCCAGGGCGATGTTATCCGTCGTCATGGCGCTTCCTCCCGCGAAACCTTCACCGTTCGCAAGATCAGCTTCTCCGTTGGCGTAGAGCGCACCTTCCCGGTTCACTCTCCCAAGATCGAGAAGATCGAGGTAACCCGTCGCGGCGATGTCAATCGCGCAAAGCTCTACTACCTGCGCGACAAGGTTGGCAAGGCTGCCAAGATCAAGGAAAAGGCTTTCAACTAGTCTTATTAAGCTCCGCTTTTCAGCGGAGCTTTTTTCGTATAGGGCGGCATTGTGCTGTGGTGCCTTGCGGTGGGCGTGGTTTTGCTGTTTCAGGCGGGTCGGACGTGTTAAGCGCGTCCTACCCGCCTTCTTCTTATTGGTTGCCGGTTTGCCGGCTCGGGGTTCGGCTGCCCTGTTACGCTGGGCTCTTCGCTTTTTCGTCCAACTGCAGGAGTTCATTAATGTCCTTCGGTCGTTGCGATTTGCATCGCTTTTTGCTTTCAGCGCCTGCCGATTGTGCGGGGTTTGGCTGCCTTGGTGTGCTGGGTATTTCGCCTGCTGCCTGCACCGGCTGCTTGCCTTTGGGATAGAATTGGGAACTGTTTGGAAGGAGCGGTTATGCAGACAGTGAGCGACATCAAGAAGCGGCTTTCTGATGCTTCGGCTGAAGAGTTCGCGGTTTTGGAGCGCTCGCTGTGCGCCGATACGCGCAAGGGCGTGCAGAATGCGCTTGCGGTTGCCAAACGCCGCCTGGATGCCGAAGAGTCGGAGCGCAAGCGCGTTGCGGCATTGTACGGGTTCCAAGAAGAGCTTTCGGGCGGCAAGTTGGTCCTTGGCCTTGACGAGGTAGGCCGTGGCCCCTTGGCCGGCCCGCTTACGGTGGGCGCCGTTGTGCTGAGGCAGGATGCGCCGCAGATCCTTGGGCTGAACGACTCCAAGCAGGTTCCCGAGCACCATCGGGCAACGCTTGCCCAAACGGTGAAAGAACGTGCGCTTGCCTGGGCAATCGTGAACATCGCCCCTGCTGAAATAGACGATCAAGGCATGACGGCATGCCTGCGAAAGGCCTTTTCCAGCGCCATAGCCGAAATCGAGGGTCAAGGGGTTAAGCCCGAGGTGGTGCTTCTTGACGGCAACCCGCTTCATCTTGACCCCCGGGAAGTCAATGTTGTGCACGGGGACGCGCGTTGCGCCTCTATCGCCGCCGCATCGCTCATCGCCAAGGTTTCCCGCGATGCGCTGATGGTTTCCTACGAAGAGGTGTATCCCGGTTACGATTTCGCCTCTTCTAAGGGCTACGGAAGCGCACGGCACCGGGAGGCCATTGTGGCCAAGGGGCTGACCCCTATCCATAGGGTTTCCTTCTGCCAGGGGCTTCTTCAGCAATCGCTGTTCTAGGATCTGTTAGACCAGAATCGACATAGGGTAAGTTGCTCCCGCAAAACCCATGGGCATGCCCTTTCATCTAGCGATACGGGAAGCGGGACGCTAACGATTCTAGGACCTGCCCCTGTGTCGATCTTGGCCTAACAGGGCTTTTCTAGGGTTGCCAGCCTTCCTGGGACTGCTGGCCTTTTTGGCTGCTGGTTGCCTTGCTTGTGCGGTCGTGCGGCGTGCTGCCATCCGGATTTTCGAATCTTTTTCGCATCGGTTTGCGATTCTTTTCGCATCGCATTCTCAAGCAGTTTAGATCTGGTCCATACCATATGCCTTGAACAAAGGAGGCAAGATGGTTGAAACCGAAGAGATAACGCTTGAAGAGGCCCCGGCAGCAGATGCGGGCGGAAAGAGCGAAGCTGCTAAGAAAAAGGGCACCAAGAAAGGCGTGGCCAATGCCGAGCTTGGCTACCGAGGCGAGCTGGCTGCAGCGCGCTACCTTACGCACCAAGGCTACGAGCTGCTTGAACGGCAGTTCAAGTGCAGGGCGGGCGAGGCGGACATCATAGCCCGTATCGAGGACTGCATCTGCTTCATCGAGGTGAAAACCCGCACCGGAACAGCGAAAGGCTTTCCCGAGGAAGCGGTAGACGCGCGCAAGAGGGATCGCTACGAGCGCATCGCCGCCTACTACCTGAAAGACCATGTCGAAGAAGAGCTGCGCGTTCGGTTCGATGTGATCTCGATCATCGTGCTGTCCGAGAACCACGCGTTCCTCCGCTACCACAAGAACGCCTATGGGGTTGATTGGTGATGCAGTACCGGTCTGCCTCGCTTCAGAGCGCCACCCTGCGCGGCGTTGAGGCCATTCCCGTTTCGGTGGAAGTGGTGGTGTCCAATGGACTTCCCTCCTTTTCCATCGTGGGCATGGCCGACGCGGCTATCCAGGAATCCAAGGAGCGGGTGAAGGCGGCGTTCAAGGCGTGCGGGTTCGTGATGCCCAACGACAAGATTGTGGTGAACCTGGCTCCTGGCGGCCTGCGAAAGGCAGGCTCGGGCTTCGATCTGCCCATCGCCATTGCCCTGCTTGCGGCCACCGGCCAGATGGATCCTTCGATAATGCAGGGGAAGCTTGCGGTGGGGGAGCTTTCGCTCGATGGCAGCGTCCGCTGCGTTCCCGGGCTGCTTGCCTACCAGAAGTGCGCGTTGGCCAACGGCTTGGGGCTGATATCAGGCGTTCCCGACGAGGGTATTTTGCCCATGTCGGGCTTGGTCTGCAGTCTTCTGGAAAGCCTGGCTCATGTGCGCGAGCCGCGTTTTGCCGCAGCTTTGCCCATGCGGTTGGCCCCTCCAACGGAGGAAGGGGACTATTCGGAGGTGCTTGGGCACGAAGCGGCAAAGCGCGCTTTGCAGGTTGCGGCTGCGGGCGGGCACGGGGCCATCATGGTGGGGCCGCCGGGCTCGGGGAAAACCATGTTGGCACAGCGATTCGGAAGCATCTTGCCTGATCTCGATGAAGAGGCCCGCATTGAAACCGCACTGGTGCATTCTGTCGCGGGAACCGACGTTTCCCGCGTTCTTGCGGGTATCCGGCCATTCCGCAGCCCCCACCACAGCGCAACCGCCGCCGGCTTGGTAGGCGGTGGCTCTCCACCTCGGCCGGGCGAGGCTTCCTTGGCGCACAACGGGGTGCTTTTCTTAGACGAGATGACCGAATTCAGGGGCTCGGTGCTGCAAACGCTCAGGCAGCCTATGGAAACGGGGAGCATCGTGCTCACGCGCGCCGATGGAACCTATACGTTCCCTGCTCGCTTTCAGCTGCTGGCTGCGGCCAATCCCTGCCCTTGCGGTTATTTCGGCGACTCGAGCGGCCGCTGCAAGTGCGCACCTGCCGCCGTTCAGGCATACCAGAACCGCATCGGTGGACCCTTGCTTGACCGGATAGATATCCGCATCGACGTTTGGCGCGGCGATAGCCGCGAGCTGATGGATCTGAAAGAGGGGTCGAGCTCTGCCCAGCTGCGTGAAGGCGTGCAGCGTGCCAGGGCGTTCAGGGCGAAACGGGGCCCTGCCGTATCCCGCAAGCGCAAGGGGATGCGCGCATTGAAGGAGTCTTGCGGCTTCGACGCCAAGACCGAGGAATTCTTCCTTTCGTTGGCGGAGGGGCGGCAGCTGAGCGCTCGCGCCATATCGAAGACATTGCTCATATCGCGCACCGTTGCCGATTTAGAGGAAAGCGAGCATGTGGAGGCTCGGCATGTGGCCGAGGCCTTCGGCCTTCGCTTTGGAGGGGGATTCAATTGGTAGAAAAACCTATGACCGCAGATCAGGCCATGAAGGCGCATCGCGCGCGCTATTCAAACCTGCCCGTGGTGAAGCTCAAAGGCCCTCGGTATACCTTGGGCAGGGGGCAGAACGGCTACCCCGATTCGCTCATGACCATCCCCGACCCGCCCGAAACGCTTTTCGCGGTGGGCAACTTAGACGCGCTCAACGACGGCTTGGCCATTGTCGGGGCGCGCAAGGCAACCCCGTATGGATCGTCTGCGGCAAGGAAATTCGCAGCGATAGCGGCGGGCAAGGGGGTGCCCATCGTTTCGGGCGGTGCCCTGGGCTGCGATTCCCAGGCACACTTAGGGGCCTTGGATGCGGGTGGCCAGACCGTGGTGGTGCTTGGCGGCGGGTGCGATGTGCCCTATCCAGCTCGCAATGCCAGCTTGTTCCAGCGGGTTATAGACGAGGGCGGCGTGGTGGTTTCAGAGCAGGAATGGGAGTTCCCGCCGCTGCCCTACACGTTCAGGGCGCGCAACCGCATCATCGCAGGGCTGGCACGGGCAACGCTTATCGTGGAAGCCGGCTTGCCGTCGGGCACGTTTTCCACCGCCGACGAGGCGCTGGCGGCAAACCGCGATGTGCTGGTGGTTCCAGGGCCTATCACTTCGCCCACTTCGCGTGGGGCAAACAGGCTTATCTACCAAGGCGCCACTCCCATCATCGATGCGGATACGTTCGAGGATGCCCTGTTCGGCTTGTTCGGCTGCCTGCGCAGGGAAGATGCGCGAAGCGGGGCGGATCGGGGGAGCGTGAGCGGGGAAGGCGCGCTTGTCCGCCCCGACGAAGAGGACGATCTTCTTGCTGCCATCTGCGCGAACCCCATGCGCCTAGAGCAGCTGCTCGACCTTTCCTGGGAGCAAGAGCCCTCGCCGGAGCAAGGAAGCAAGCTCACCTGGCTGATGGTGAAGCTGGCAGATTTCGAGAAAAGGGGATTGGTGGGCAGGTATCCCGATGGGCGCTATGGTCCGGCTCGGGTATAGTTCAGTTCATGGAAAACAGAACGGTAGATATCATCGGGGCGGGCCTTGCGGGAACCGAGGCCGCCCTTCAACTTGCAGGGCGCGGTATTGCCGTGCGCCTGTTCGAGATGCGCCCATTGGTGCAAACCGATGTGCACCGAAGCGGGAACGCGGCCGAGTTGGTTTGCTCGAACTCGCTCAAATCAACGAAGCCCGAAAGCGCTGCGGGCATGCTGAAGCATGAGCTTGCGCTTTTGGGATCGCACCTTATCCGTTTCGCGAGCCAGACGCGCGTTGCCGCGGGCGGGGCGCTTGCGGTGGATCGCGACCTGTTCTCGCAGAAGGCCACCCAGGCACTCGACAAGAACCCGCATATCACCCGCGTGAACGCTGAGGTTGTGGGAATCCGTGAAGACGGCGCGGTGCTGACTGCTGCAGCCGATGGCGCCGAGTGCGCTCCGTTCGCCCCCGCCGATGCCGTTATCGTTGCCAGCGGACCGCTTACCTCGGACAGGCTCGCCTCGTTCATACAGGGCCTTGCGGGGCAGGATCACCTTGCGTTCTACGATGCGGCGGCCCCTGTGGTTATGGCGGATTCGCTCGATAGGGAAAAGGTGTTCAGCCAAAGCCGCTATGAAGACGGTGGCGGCGACTACCTGAATGCGCCCTTCAACAAGGAGGAGTACGAGCGCTTCATGGAAGAGCTGGTGGGCGCCGAGCGCGTGATAAAGCGCGAATTCGAAACGTCCGACTTGTTCCAGGCCTGCCAGCCCATCGAAGAGATTGCCCGCCGCGGCTTCGATGCGCCGCGCTTCGGCCCGCTGAAGCCTGTTGGCCTTACCGATCCGGCAACGGGGCGCCGCCCCTGGGCTGTGGTTCAGCTGCGCGCCGAGGACGCTCATGGACAGAGCTTCAACCTGGTCGGTTTCCAAACCAACCTTACGTTCCCCGAGCAGCGGCGCGTGTTCCGCATGATCCCCGGCCTGGAAAACGCGGAGTTCGCCCGCTACGGCGTTATGCACCGCAATTCCTTCATCGATGCGCCCCACCTGCTTGACAGCCATCTGCGCATGGTCGGCGGAAACGCCGGCCGCCTTCCGGTTCCCGTTTTCGTTGCCGGGCAGTTCGGCGGGACCGAAGGGTACTGCGAGGCCATAGCTTCCGGGTTGTACGCCTCATTGGGCGTTGCCGCCTTGCTTGGCAACGTGGATTTCCCGCCCATGCCCGAAGATACCGCCTTCGGTGCGCTTATCGCCTACGCCACCGACCCGGAAACGGCCGATTACCAGCCCATGCACGTGAACTTCGGCATCTTGCGCCCGTTCCCGGAGAAGATCAAGAACAAGCGCGAGCGGTACGCCGCCTATGCGCAGCGAGGGCACCAGGCACTGGAGGGATATTTGGCCGAGCTCTGCGATAAGGGCCTGATGTCCCGGTGAGCGAGCCCCTTCAGCTGCTTGACTCGTTCTGCCTGTTCCTTTCGGCGCAGCGCAATGCGTCGGAACAGACTGTGAGGGCCTACCGCGCCGACATCATGGCCTTCCTTGGTTGGTGCGACCGCGAATCGGTGGATGCCCTCGGGGCCACGCATCGGGAGGTGCGTCGTTTCCTGGCCTACCTGGACCAGGCCAAGTACTCGCGCAGAACGGTGAATCGCCGGCTGAGCGCCGTCAAATCCTTCTACCGCTGGCTGGTTGTGGAAGGGGTGGTCGAGTCAAGCCCGGCAGAGGTCTTGCAGGGGCCCAAGCAGGGAAAGCCCTTGCCCCGGGCGGTGCACCGGCAGGACATGGACCGCCTGCTCTCTTCGGCGTTGGGCGACTTGCAGCCAGAAGAGGCAAGCCCCAGTCAGCTGCGCGACCGGGCCATCCTCGAACTGCTGTACGCTTCCGGCCTGCGTGTTTCGGAGGCGGCGGGCCTGCGGCTTTCGGGCTTGGATCTGCGCGAGCGCATCGTCCGCGTGATGGGCAAGGGCTCCAAGGAGCGCATCGTGCCCCTTCACGCCACGGCCTGTAAGGTGCTCGACGATTATCTTCGCCTTGGCAGGCCAGCCCTTCTGGGGTCGAAGCGAAGCGATGCGGTGTTCATTTCCACCAGGGGCAACGATATGAGCGCGAATGCCGTCCGCGTGGTGTTCAAGCAGGCTTTGCGCAAGGCCGGGCTCGACGAATCGCTTTCGCCCCATGCCATGCGCCATTCCTTTGCCACCGACTTGCTTGCCGGCGGCGCCGACCTGCGCAGCGTGCAGGAGATGCTGGGCCATTCCAGCCTTTCCACCACGCAGGTGTACACCCATATGACGCCCGAGCATCTGCGCAAAGCCCATCACCAGGCCCATCCTCGGGGCTAGTGCTCTTTCGTGCCGGGTAGCCGGCAGGTGCCCTCCCTATCGATTTGGCGAAATCCGCGCAACAGCGCGCACCTTGTGTCTACGGCGAATTAGAATCAGGGCTTACGGAAAACAAGGGAAGGGCAGGCATGTCTCAGAGCTCCATCGTTATCAAGGGTGCGCGCGAGCACAACCTCAAGGACGTCGATGTCGTTATCCCGCGCGACGAGCTGGTGGTTATCACCGGGCTTTCGGGCTCGGGCAAAAGCTCCTTGGCGTTCGACACCATCTACGCCGAAGGCCAGCGCCGCTACGTGGAGAGCCTTTCCAGCTATGCCCGCCAGTTCCTGGGGCAGATGAGCAAGCCCGACTTGGACTCCATCGACGGCCTTTCGCCGGCTGTTTCCATCGACCAGAAAACCACCAGCAAGAACCCCCGATCCACCGTTGGCACGGTAACCGAGATCTACGACTACCTGCGCCTTCTGTTCGCACGCGTGGGCGTGCCCCATTGCCCGGAATGCGGGCGCGAGATCAAGGCCCAGACCACCGACCAGGTTACCGACGACGTTATGGCACTAGGCGATGGCGAGCGGGCCCTTATCATGGCACCGGTGGTAACCGGTAGGAAGGGCGAGTTCACCAAGCTGTTCCAAGACCTGCAGAAAGAGGGCTTCAGCCGCGTTCGCATCGACGGCGAGGTCACGAAGCTCGGCGGTGATCCTATCACCCTGAACAAGAAGCTCAAGCACTTCATCGAGGTCGTGGTAGACCGCGTGGTGTTGAAAGAAAGCGCCCGTGGCCGCATTGCCCAGGCGGTTGAGGTTGCCTGCCAGCTTGCCGAGGGCCGCGTGCTGGTGAAGGTGATGCAGAAGGGCGAGGAAGCTGCCGATGTGGCCACCTCCTCGGGCGCAACCGGCGGCCTGGCACCGGGCGAGCACGTGTTCTCGCTGGCGCTTGCCTGCCCCGAGCACGGTCATTCCATGACCGAGCTGCAGCCGCGGGATTTCTCGTTCAACGCACCCTACGGCGCCTGCCCCGATTGCCTGGGCATCGGCAGCCGCGAAGAGGTGGACCCCAGCTTGGTGGTTCCCGACAAGTCGCTTTCCTTGGAAGAAGGGGCCGTGGCGCCGTTTCGCACGGGCAACTACTATCCGCAGGTCATGCGCGCCGTGCTGCTCCATTACGGGGTCGATCCGAAAACGCCTTGGGAAGACATCCCCAAGAAGGTCCAGAAAATCATGATGAACGGCGCCCCGGGTCAGAAGATCCGCGTGGACTACGTAACCGTGGACGGCCGCGAAACCTACTGGTTCATCGAGTGGGAGGGCATCTGCGAGGCGGTCATGCACCGCTACAAGGAAGCCAGCTCCGATCGCCAGCGCCAGAAGTACGAGCAGTACTTTTCCATCATCCCGTGCGCTACCTGCGGCGGCAAGCGCCTGAACCCCCAGATCCTGGCGGTAACGGTTGGGGGCAAGAGCATCCACGAGGTATGCGAGATGTCGTCGCTCGATTCGCTTTCGTTCTTCGAGGGGCTTGATTTCGCCAAGGCGCAGCAGGCCATTGCCGTGCCCATCGTGAAGGAGATCAAGACCCGCCTGAAGTTCTTGGTGGATGTGGGCTTGGACTACCTTACGCTCGAGCGCGCCACCGCAACGCTTTCCGGCGGCGAGGCCCAGCGAATCCGCCTTGCCACCCAGATCGGCGCCGGCCTTATGGGTGTGCTCTACATCTTGGACGAGCCTTCCATCGGCCTGCATCAGCGCGACAACGAGCGCCTCATCGGCACGCTTGAGCATCTGCGCGACCTGGGCAACACCGTTGTGGTGGTCGAACACGACGAAGACACCATCCGCAGCGCCGATTACGTCATCGATATGGGCCCGGGCGCAGGCGAGCTGGGCGGCGAAGTGGTTGCCGCCGGCACCCCTGAAGAGGTTATGCAGGTGGAAGGCTCCCTTACCGCTCAGTACCTGAGCGGGCGCAAGTGCGTGCCCATCCCTGCCGAGCGCCGGAAGCCCCGCCGCGGCTCAATCCAGCTGAAGGGCGCCACCGCCAACAACCTGAAGAAGGTCGACCTCACCGTTCCGCTGGGCACGCTCACCCTTGTTACCGGCGTTTCCGGCTCGGGGAAGAGCTCGCTTATCACCGATACGCTTGCCCCGGCTCTGGCCAACCGCGTGAACCATGCGCATCGCAAGGCCGGCGAGTACCGCCGCCTTCTGGGTGCCGAGCTTTTGGACAAGGTCATCAACATCGACCAGAGCCCCATCGGCCGCACGCCCCGCTCGAACCCGGCAACCTACATCGGCCTTTGGGACGACATCCGCGCGCTGTTCGCCAGCACGCCCGAGGCGAAGGCCCGCGGCTACGCGCCCGGCCGCTTCAGCTTCAACGTTGCCGGCGGCCGCTGCGAGGCCTGCAAAGGCGACGGCCAGAAGAAGATAGAGATGCACTTCTTACCCGACGTGTACGTGGACTGCGAGGTGTGCCAGGGCAAGCGCTACAACCGCGAAACGCTGGAGGTTACCTATCGCGGCAAGAACGTCTACGACGTTTTGGACATGACGGTAGACGAGGCGCGCGGCTTCTTCTCGAAGATCCCTGGGCTTGCCCGTAAGCTGGACACCCTGCACGATGTGGGGCTTGGCTATATCCGCCTTGGCCAGCCCGCCACCACGCTTTCCGGCGGCGAGGCACAGCGCGTGAAGCTTGCCAGCGAGCTCCAGCGCCGTCAGACAGGCAAGACCTTCTACATATTGGACGAGCCCACCACGGGCCTGCATTTCGACGACGTGCGTCAGCTGCTGGAAGTGCTGCAGCGCTTGGTGGATGCCGGCAACACCGTGCTGGTGATCGAGCACAACCTGGACATCATCAAGGCCGCAGACTACGTGGTGGACCTTGGGCCCGAAGGTGGCAGCCGTGGCGGAACCATCGTTGCCCAGGGCACGCCCGAAGAGATAGCGCAGGTCCCCGAAAGCCATACGGGCCGCTTCCTGGCGCGCATCTTGGATCCGTCTGCCGGTGCGGGGGCTGCGCGCGCTTAGCGGCGTGGTTGGCGTAGTATCGTTTCCACTATGAAGATGTCCCGTGAAAGAGCAGCGCTTGGCGTGTTCCTGTTCCTGGCCGTGGCGGCCTTGGGGGTGGTTATCGCCTACATCGTCACGTTCGGCCATTCGCTCAACGTCGCCGCCAGCAAGATCGACGACGCAGCCGGCAGCCTGGACGGCTACACGGCGCTGCTGTACCAGGGAACGGCGGACAGCCGCAGGGCAACGGTGGTGAACGACCCTGCGGGGGAAAGCGAGAACCTGGCCCCCCGTGCGCTGAACCGGCAGTCCTCGCAGAAGTCCGCGGAGAGCTCGGGCGACGAGGTGAGCGCCGCCCAGGCGTCGAGCTCGGTGGGCGAGGGGCAGACCCAGCAGGGCAGCGTCTCGCTGTTCAGCTTGCGGGTTTCGTACGTGGAAAAGCAGGCCACCGTGGTCACGGTAGACGTTTCCCATCCCGAAGCCTACAACGAGCGCTGCATCGTCCGCGCCAACGGCAGGAGCTTCGGCTTCATCTATATCGACGAGGTTACCGCTTGGCAGAGCTACCTGCAGAAGCGCATCGCCGATTACAAGCTCTGCGGCGTGGACATGGTGGTGTGCGTTACCAAGGAAATCGGGCTGCTTAGCAGTTACCAGGGTGCAAGCATCGTCATCTCGCAGCAGGAAGAGGGCATCTCGCCGCATGGCGCCACGGTGCAGGGCGTCTTCTACGACGATGCCGTCCTGAAGGGGCAGGTTGGGTCCATCCTGGTTTCGCCCTCGCGCACCATCACCGCCAAGGACGTTTCTGCGGTATAGAAGGCCGGCGGTTGCGCATGTTACGCAACGGGGCTTGCTCGCAGGCGGCGCGTGCTGCATAGCGTGGCCGGCCAGCCGCTGCGGCGCTCATTGCGAGCTTGCCCGGTTCAGCGGCTGAATCTGCTGTTTTTCGCTTTGAGGGTTACACGCGGGGGGCGATTTGCTATCATAGCGAAGTTGTCGCCCTGGACGGGTGGCAAGAGTCGCGTGCTCAAGTGCGGGCGTGGCGGAATTGGCAGACGCGCCAGGTTTAGGTTCTGGTGGGTAACCCCCGTGAAGGTTCAAGTCCTTTCGCCCGCACCAACGCGATCTACTGTGGTAACCAAGAAGGAGTTTATTCGTGAACATCAAAGTAGAGGCTCTCGAGAACAATCAGGTGAAGCTCAGCTTCGAGGTCGACGCTAAAGATGTCGACGCACGCATCAAGCGTACGTACCGCCAGGTAGCCAAGCGCTACAGCTTCCCCGGCTTCCGCCCTGGTAAGGCTCCTCGTCCCGTTATCGACAACATCATGGGCCTCGATGCGGTTCGCACTACGGTTACCGAAGATCTGGTCAACGAGGTTTACCCCCAGGCTCTCGAAGAGAACAACCTGGTTCCGCTGCAGCGCCCCGACTACCAGTACGAGCAGGATCTGGTGGAAGACCACAAGCCCTTCAACTTCACCGCAACCGTGCAGCTGAAGCCCGAGCTTGAGCTTTCCAGCTACGATCCGGTCGAGGTAGAGGTTCCCTCTGCCGAGGCAACCGATGAAGAGATCGACGCCCAGATCGAAGAGCTTCGCAACTACTACCACGACTTCAAGGACGCCAACGCCAACACCAAGGTGAAGCCCGGCGAGTTCGTCGAGCTCACCATGAGCGCCACCAACGCCAAGGGCGAAGAGGTTGCCGCATTCGCAGCCGACCACCGTCTGTACGAGCTTGGCCAGGGCGTTTACCCCGAGGCATTCGACGCAGAGCTCATCGGCCTGAAGAAGGGCGGCGAAAAGGAGTTCGACCTCGACATCACCGATATGCACTCCGCTGTTACCGATACGCTCGATGAGAAGGGCACGTTCCACTTCAACGTCAAGGTAGAGGTAATCAAGAAGAAGATCGTTCCCGAGATCACCGAGGAATGGGCGAAGGACACCTTCGGCTTCGAGGGCCTGGAGGACATGCGCGGCAAGATCGCTGACAGCATCAAGTCCCAGAAGGCCACCAGCATGAACGCCCGCAAGGAAAACGAGTGCCTGCTCGCTCTGGGCAACCGCATCGAGGGCGACCTGCCCGAGGCCATGCTCGAGCGTCAGGAAACCGAGAACCTGCAGAACTTCTACGGTCAGCTTTCCCGCATGGGCCTTACGTTCGACAAGTACCTTTCCGCAATGGAGATGACGCCTGACCAGTTCAAGGAAGACAACAAGAAGCAGGCAGCCGACACGGTTCGCCAGGATCTTGCCCTTGATGCTTGGGCCCGTCATTACGACATCAAGGCAACCGAGGAAGAGGTTCACAACGAGTTCGCCCAGGCCGACCTGGACGACCCGGATGCCATCGAGGAAACCTGGCGCAAGGAAGGCCGCCTGCCCATGATCCGCGAGAGCATCGTTCGCGCCAACGCCATGCGCGATGTTGTGGCCAAGGCGAAGGTTACCGAGGTTGAGGCAACCAAGGAAGCCGATGCCAAGTAGAGCCTGAGCTCTTATCTGATACGTTGAGACGCAAAGGGCAACTGCCAAACACGGCGGTTGCCCTTTCGATCCATAAATGACCTGTCGCATTTGCTGCGGCGCGCCTGAACGAAAAGAGGCACCAATGTTTACCAACCCCCTTCAATCAGCGCTTATCCCTTACGTAGTAGAGCAGTCGCCCCGCGGCGAGCGCAGCTACGACATCTACTCCCGCCTGCTCAACGAGCGCATCGTGTTTTTGGGCGAGCCCATCGACGACGCCGTGGCCAACACCGTTGTGGCGCAGCTTCTGCATCTTGAGTCGGTAGACCCCGACAAGGACATCTCGCTGTACGTGAACTCTCCCGGCGGCTCTGTTTCCGCTGGTTTGGCCATCTACGACACCATGCAGTACATCAAGTGCGACGTTTCCACCATCTGCATGGGCATGGCCGCTTCCATGGGCTCGGTGCTCCTGTGCGCCGGCGCCCCGGGCAAGCGCATAATTCTGCCGAACGCCCAGGTCATGATCCATCAGCCCATGGGCGGCTCCGGTGAGCGCACCCAGCAGACCGATTTCCAGATCCTTGCCACCGAGATGAAGAAGACGCGCGACCGCCTAGAGGGCATCATCGCCAAGCACTGCGGCCAGCCTGTCGAGCGCGTGCATGCCGATTCCGAGCGCGACAACTGGATGACCGCCGAAGAGGCCTGCGCCTACGGCCTGGTAGACAAGGTTGTTGCTTCCCGCTTCGGTTCCGAAGAGAAGAAAGCGGAGTAAGAATGGCAGATCAGACGGGAACCCCCCTTCCCACAAACGAGAACATCCATTGCACGTTCTGCGGGAAAACGCCTGATCAGGTTAATGCCATGATCTCCGGCCCGAACGGTATCTTCATCTGCGATGAGTGCATTTCCCTTTCGGCCGAGGCCATGATGGCCGACTTGAACATGCGCGGCTTGGAATCCGATGCCTTGAACCACGTGCTGCAGATCACCGCCGACACCGACGAGGCCATAGAGGGCCAGGGCGCTCCCAGCTTCGAGAACCTGCCAACTCCTCGCCAGCTGTTCGAGCAGCTCTCCGAGCATGTGGTCGGCCAGGAAGATGCGAAGCGCGCCCTTTCCGTTGCGGTGTACAACCACTACAAGCGCGTGAGCCTGGGCGAAACCGCCAACCCCGGCGATGTGGAGCTTGCCAAGAGCAACATCATGCTCCTTGGTCCCACCGGTTCGGGCAAAACGCTGCTGGCTCAGACCTTGGCGCGCACGCTGAAGGTTCCCTTCGCCATCGCCGATGCCACCACGCTCACCGAGGCGGGCTATGTCGGCGAAGACGTTGAGAACATCTTGCTGAAGCTCATCACGGCGGCCGATTTCGATATCGCCCGTGCCGAAGTGGGCATCATCTACATCGACGAGATCGACAAGGTTGCCCGCAAGGCGGAAAACCTCTCAATCACGCGCGATGTTTCCGGCGAGGGCGTTCAGCAGGCGCTGCTGAAGATCGTCGAAGGCTGCGAGGCTTCCGTGCCCCCGCAAGGCGGCCGTAAGCACCCCCAGCAGGAGCTTATCCATATCGACACCACCAACATCCTGTTCATCTTGGGCGGGGCATTCGTCGGCTTGCCCGACATCATCGCCGAGCGCGTTGGTAAGACCAGCATCGGCTTCGGCTCCGACATGCCCGAATCCAAGCGCGCCGCCGATGCCGAGCTGCTTTCCCAGGTTCTTCCCGAAGACCTGCACAAGTTCGGTATGATCCCCGAGTTCGTGGGACGCATCCCGGTGGTTACCGCCCTGAAGGAGCTTTCCGAGGAAGACCTGGTTCGCGTGCTCACCGAGCCTAAGAACGCCCTGGTGAAGCAGTACAAGGTGATGTTCGGCTACGAGGACTCCGAGCTGGTGTTCGAAGATGATGCCCTTACCGCCATCGCCGAAAAGGCCATCGAGTATCAAACCGGCGCCCGCGGCTTGCGCAGCATCTGCGAGAACGCGCTTATGGACATCATGTACGAGCTTCCCGAGCACGAGGGCCACACCCGTGTGGTTATCCGCCGTAGCGACATCGAAGGCGCCACGAAGCCCGAAATCGAGCACATCGAAGCCGCCAACAAGAAGAGCGCTTCGAAAAAGCAGAGCGCTTAGCTGGCATACCTGGCCGCCGCACGTCCTTTTTGGGCAATGCGGCGGCTTTTGCTGTTTAATAGTTACTCAGAACACGAACGACCATGGGAAGGATTGGCATGGCATCAGACAAAAAGGGCGATCAGTCTTACCAAGACTGGGAAAAGCCGCTTTTCGACGCCTGGAAGGAAAAGGGGTATTTTCAGCGCACGCCTGGCTTCGGCAAGAACGGCGCAGATACCTACACCATCGTTATCCCGCCTCCTAACGTTACCGGCATGCTCCATATGGGCCATGCCCTGAACGACACCATCCAAGACACCTGCATCCGCCATGCGCGCATGCAGGGCTACCAAACCCGTTGGGTCCTTGGTACCGACCACGCCGGCATCGCCACCCAGACCAAGGTCGACAAGAAGCTCGCCGAAGAGGGTATTTCCCGCTTGGAGATCGGGCGCGAGAAGTTCATCGACGCCTGCTGGGATTGGCGCGAGGACTACGGCAACACCATCGTCCGCCAGATTGCGGGCATGGGCTGCTCGTGCGACTATTCCGACGAGCAGTTCACCATGTCGCCCGAATACGCCCATGCAGTGCGCAAGGTGTTCTGCGATTGGTACCACGATGGCCTTATCTACAAGGGCCGCCGCATCGTTAACTGGTGCCCGTCCTGCACCACGGCCATCGCCGACGACGAGGCGGAGTACGTGGACGAGAAGGGCCACCTTTGGTACCTGCGCTACCCGCTTTCCGAACCGGTAGACGGCATTGAATACGTTGTTGTTGCCACCACGCGCCCCGAAACCATGCTGGGCGATACCGGCGTTGCGGTAAGCCCGAAGGACGAGCGCTACAAGAACTTGGTCGGCAAGACCATCGACCTGCCCATCGTCGGCCGCAAGATCCCCATCTTCGCGGACTACTACGTAGATTCCGAGTTCGGCACCGGCTGCGTGAAAACCACCCCGGCGCACGACCCGAACGACTACGCCATGGGCCAGCGCAACGATCTGGAGCAGATCAACGTGTTCGACGAGCATGCGGTGGTTGTGGAAGGCTACGGCAAGTTCAGCGGCATGACGCGCGACGAGGCCCGCGAGGCCATCGTGGCCGAGTTCGAGGCGCTTGGCCTGCTGGACCATGTTGAAGACCACGACCATTCCGTCATGACGTGCTATCGCTGCCACACCAAGCTGGAGCCCTGGCTGTCCGAGCAGTGGTTCGTCGCCGTCGATCGCCTGAAGAAGCGCGCCGCCGAAGTGGTGGAAGACGGCTCTATCCAGTTCCATCCCGCCCGCTGGAAGCAGGTGTACCTGGATTGGCTGGAGAACCTGAAGGACTGGTGCATTTCCCGTCAGCTGTGGTGGGGACATCGCATCCCCATGTTCTACTGCGATTCCTGCGGTTGGGAAGACGCGCTGATGGAAGATACCGATGTGTGCCCCAAGTGCGGCGGCCACGTGCATCAAGACGAAGACGTGTTGGACACGTGGTTCAGCTCGCAGCTGTGGCCGTTTGCCACGCAGGGCTGGCCCGAGGATACGGCCAAACTGCAGCCGAACTATCCTACCCAGGTGCTCTCCACCGCCCGCGACATCATGGGCCTGTGGGTTGCGCGCATGGTTATGTCGTCGCTGTACTTCACCGACCAGATTCCGTTCAAGGACGTTATCATCCACCCCACGGTTATGGCTGCCGACGGCAAGCCCATGTCGAAGAGCCGTGGCAACGGCGTTGACCCGCTGAAGCTGATGGAAGACTACGGCGCCGATGGCATGCGCTTTGGCCTGCTTATGCAGGTTACGGGTGCCCAGGACCTGAAGTTCAACGAGAACAAGCTGGTCAGCAGCCGAAACTTCGCCAA
Organism: uncultured Prevotella sp.; assembly: GCA_963598325.1. Taxonomy (GTDB): domain Bacteria; phylum Actinomycetota; class Coriobacteriia; order Coriobacteriales; family Eggerthellaceae; genus Anaerotardibacter. Next base: position 155,452 of record CAVBST010000002.1, read on the forward strand.
CAAGGTGCGCAATGCCGCGCGCTTCGTGAACATGAACCTTGAAGGTTTCGAGCCGGGGCAGCCTGTGCCGGCAACCCCTGCCGACCGCTGGATCTTCAGCCGCTTGGCACGCCTGGTGGCAACGCTGGACGAGGCTTACGAAAACTTCGAGTTCGCCGACATAGCCCGCGAGCTGTACGCCTTCTTCTGGAACGAGTTCTGCGACTGGTACATCGAGCTTTCCAAGCCCCGCCTGAACGCTGGTGGGGAAGAGCGCGCAACGGTTCAGCGCAACCTGGTGTTCGTGCTGGACACCGCGCTTCGCCTGCTGCATCCGGCCATGCCCTTCGTTACCGAGCAGATCTACCAAGAGCTGCCGGGCGCAAAGGATTCCGAGTACCTTATGATGGCGTCTTGGCCAGAGGCTTCCGAGCTTGCCAAGTACATCGACCCCGAGGCCGAGCGCATGGTAACCATGGTTACGCAGGCAGTTTCCGGCATCCGATCCATCCGCGCCCGCTACGGCATTTCCCCGCGTGAGCAGCTCGATGTTGTGGTTAAGGCCCAAACCGCCGAAGCGGCAGAGCTGTTCAGCAGCCAGCAGGAGCTTATCAGCACTATGGCGAACACCTTGGTTTCCGCCGTTTCCCAGGAGGCAGAGCGCCCCGCTGAATCCAGCGTGGCCTTGGCCGATGGGGTAGAGGTGTACGTGGCGCTTTCCGGCCTGGTTGATTTCGAGGCCGAGCAAGCACGCATCACCAAGGAAATCGGCAAGCTGGAAAAGGACCAGGTGAAGTTCAGCAAGAAGCTTTCGAACCCTGGCTTCCTCTCCAAGGCCGCGCCCGAGGTTATCGAAAAGGATCGCGCCAAGCTCGAGGGCATCGAAGACCGCCTTGTGCGCTTGCGCGCAGAGCTTGCCGAAATCGCGCAGGAAGGTTAGTGCTTTATGGGTTCTATTACGTCTCAATTCCTTTCAGGGGAGCTGCAAATGGTTCTTGTCGCTGTTGTTGTCATGATCGTGCTTCTGTACGTCCTTTCCATTTTCTGGTCGGTCCGCGACGCTCAGTCGCGCGGCTTCGGCTGGGCATGGGGCCTGCTTTCCATCTTCCCGCTTGTTGGCTTGGTGGTGTACTGCATCATCCGCCCGCCGCTGCTCCAGGCCGACCGTGAAGAGCAGGACTTGGAGCTTGCCCTGAAGCAGCGCGAGCTTATGAAGTACGGCGACTGCGGCAATTGCGGGTATCCGGTAGAGGCCGATTACGTTCTGTGCCCGAACTGCCATACGCGCCTGAAGAACCTGTGCCCAACCTGCCGTCACGCGCTTGATCCTGCGTGGTCGGTTTGCCCGTACTGCACTACTAAGATCCGATAAACAGTCACCATATGCTATGGTGATTCGAGCCGCCTGGTTGGGCGGCTCGTTCATTGTCGGCGATGTGGGCGCACAAGCTTTGCCCGCCGCAAGAAAGGAAACGATTGTGGAAGTCATACTCCCTGATGGTTCGAAGAAAACCCTTGAGGAAGGCGCTACGGTATACGATGTTGCCGCATCTATCGGCACCGGTCTTGCCAAGGCTGCTCTAGCCGGCAAGATCAATGGCGAGATGGTTGACGTTACCGCCCCTGTTGCCGACGGCGATTCCATCGAGATCGTTACCGCCAAAAGCCCCGAGGCGCTTGCCCTCATGCGCCACTCTTGTGCGCACATCATGGCGGAAGCCGTGCAGGAGCTGTTCCCCGGTGCGCAGATTGCCTACGGTCCTTCCACCGACGACGGCTATTACTACGATTTCGCCTTGCCGCAGAACATCTCTTCCGACGACTTCGAGGCTATCGAGAAGAAGATGGCCGAAATCGTGAAGGCCGACGAGCCCTTCGTGCGCGAGGTGGTTACCCTTCAGCAGGCCAAGCAGATCTTCGCCGATCAGCGCTTCAAGAGCGAGCATATCGATGATTTGGCCGACCAGGAGATCACGGTGTACCGCCATGGCAACTTCGTGGACCTGTGCCATGGCCCGCATGTTCCTTCCGCCGGCAAGATCGGCGCGTTCAAGATGATGAAGCTCGCTGGTGCTTACTGGCGCGGCGATGCCAAGAACGAGCAGCTGCAGCGCCTGTACGGCACGGCGTTCTTCAAGAAGGCTGAGCTTGCCGAGTACCTGCATAATCTCGAAGAGGCGGAAAAGCGCGACCATCGCCGCATCGGCCGCGAGATGGATATCTTCATGATGCGCGAAGAGGCTCCGGGCTTCCCGTTCTTCCTGCCCAACGGCATGACGCTGAAGAACACGCTTTTGGAGTACTGGCGTGAGATCCATAAGAAGGCCGGTTACGTGGAGATTTCCACGCCGCTTATCATGAACAAGCAGCTGTGGGAAACCTCTGGCCACTGGGACCACTACAAGGACAACATGTACTCCACCCTTATCGATGGGGAAGAGTACTGCGTAAAGCCCATGAACTGCCCCGGTGGTGTTCTGGTGTACGCTGCGCACCCGCACAGCTACCGCGACCTGCCCATCCGCGCCGGCGAGATCGGCCTGGTGCATCGCCACGAGCTTCGCGGCGCCCTGCACGGCCTGTTCCGTGTGCGTTGCTTCAATCAGGACGACGCCCACCTGTTCGTGCGCCCCGACCAGCTTACGGAAGAGATCATCGGTGTGGTGAAGCTCATCGACTCCGTGTACCAGCAGTTCGGCTTCGAGTACCACGTGGAGCTTTCCACCCGCCCCGAGGATTCCATGGGCTCCGATGCCGAATGGGAAGCCGCAGAGGCTGGCTTGAAGACCGCGCTGGACCAGTTGGGTATGAGCTATGAGGTGAACGAGGGCGACGGCGCCTTCTACGGCCCCAAGATCGACTTCCATCTGAAGGATACCATCGGCCGTACGTGGCAGTGCGGTACGGTGCAGCTGGACTTCCAGATGCCCCAGAACTTCAACCTGGAATACCAGGATGCAGACGGCAGCAAGAAGCGCCCGGTAATGCTGCATCGCGTGGCGTTCGGCTCTGTTGAGCGCTTCATCGGTATCCTTATCGAGCACTATGCGGGCAAGTTCCCGGTTTGGCTCGCCCCTACGCAGGTGAAGGTGCTTCCCGTTTCCGAGAAGAGCCGCGACTACGCCCATAAGGTAGCCAGCCAGCTGGAAGCTGCCGGCATCCGCGTGGTGGTGGACAACCGCGACGAGAAGATCGGCTACAAGATCCGCGAGGCACGCAGCATCGACCGCGTTCCCTACATGCTCATCCTGGGCGAAAAGGAAGCGGCCGCCGGCAACATCTCGGTGCGAGACCGGGCCACCAACGAGACGAACCCTTATTCGGTGGACGATTTCATCGCCAAGGTAACCGAGGAGATCCGCACGCGCGCCTAGCCTTGGCCAAGGGCATTTTTGAGACGAGCTGTGGGTGCCACAATGCGCCCACGGCTCGTTTGCTATAGAGGTGGGCAGCTTGCGCCGATAGGGACAGTCCCTCTTTAGCACGGTAAAGCGCCTGCAGGATGAAGCCCAGGGGGCATCAGCGCAACCTTGCTGCGCGCCTGAGCCGCCTGGCGTGATGGCGGGATAGAGCCGCGGGGAAGGGGTACGCGGCTGAGCATGACTAACCCTCGTTGGCTTTGCAGGCTGCTACGCAGCGGGAGATGGTGCGCAGCATCAGCTTCGAGTCTAGGGGCTTTGCCAGGTGCGCGTCCATGCCGGCTTCCTTGGCTGCTATGCGGTCTTCGGTGAAGGCGCTGGCGGTCATGGCGATGATGGGCACCTTTGCCGCATCGGGGCGTTCCATCTGGCGGATCTGCCGGGTAGCCTCGTAGCCGTCCACCTGCGGCATCATCACATCCATCAAGATGGCATCGAACTCGCCCGGGGCGCTGTCGGCGAAGGCGCTTACCGCATCGGCGCCGTTTTCAACCTTGGTAACGCGCGCACCCTCTTCAGCCAAAAGGAACTCGGCAATCTCCATGTTCAGGGCGTTGTCTTCGGCAAGAAGGATGTTCAGCCCCTTGATGGAAGGCGCCTGTTCGCTTTCCCCGCTGGGCTCGGCGGCCGGCTTTCTCTTGTCTATCGGGAAGGGGATAACCACCTCGAAGGTGGTGCCTTCGCCCTTCGTGCTTTCAACGGTAATGGTGCCGCCCATCTTTTCCACTAGGTTCTTCGTGATGGACATGCCAAGCCCCGTGCCGCCGTATTCGGAACGCGCAGATATTTCCTCCTGCGTGAAGGGGTCGAACACGTGCTGCAGGAAATCGGGCGATATGCCGATGCCGGTGTCGCGGCACTTGAACTGGATCTGCGACGTGGTGCCGTCGTTGGAAAGCTCCCGGCAGGTGATGTATATCTTGCCGTTGGGCTTGTTGTACTTGATGGCGTTGCTCAGGATGTTGGTCATGATGCGCTTGATGTGCAGGGGGCTGCCAACCAGCTTGTAGCGCGGGGCCTTGCAGTCAAGTTCTACCAGTTCGATTCCCTGGTCTTCGGCCTGTTTTGCTATTACCGTGGCAACGCTTCTGGAAACCTCGTCCAGGCTGAAGGGCGTATGCTCAAGCGCGATCTTGCCCGATTCCAGCTTGTTCATGTCCAGCACTTCGTTGATAAGCTCAAGCAGAACCTGTGCAGCTTCCTTTATCTTCCTGCGGCATTCGTCGCGCTTTTCCAGGTCGTTGTCGCAGCGTTCGGCTATTTCCAGCATGCCCATGATGCCGTTCAACGGCGTGCGGATGTCGTGGCTCATGCGCAGCAGGAAATCGGTTTTCGCGTTGTTGGCGCGCTCGGCCTCCTGTTTGGCGGCAATCAGCTTGCGCTGGTAGGCCTCTTCCTTTTCGCGCAGCTCGCGCTCTTGCGCCAGGTGCTCTTCGATGATGTGGTCGATGAACTGGAACCCAGCGATAACATTGCCGTCATCATCCATCTTGGCAACGTAGAACTGGTAGTTGTGCATCACGCCGCCATCGATGCTGCGGTAGGTGCCGCTGTATTCCGTCTCCTTGCCGGTAAGCACCTTGCGAAGGTTTTCCACGCTTAGCTGGTGGCGCAGGCGCTCGCGGTCCTCTTCGTGCACGCGGTAGTCGATCCAGCGGCCAAGGATGGCCTCGTAAGGGAACACCTTTCCCTTCATGGCCACTACCTCCTCAAGGTCGTAGTCGGTGGCAACCTTCAGGATCTTAGCGGTACCCTCGTTCAAGTTTGCCAGGTACACGTTGCGGTAGTTGCGCGAAAGGATGTCGAAGATAGCCAGTTGCTCTTCCAGCTCCTTCTTCTGCAGGTCATCGTTGCCCTGCTGGTTCTGGGGTTGGCTTGAATCGACGTTTCGTTGTGCTGCCGAGGTTTCCATGGCTGTTCCTTGCATTGCTGGTGGGCGTTGTGCGTGTTGTCTCAACTTCGATTTTACCCTAGCCCAGCCTTGGTGGCTTGCGATGCGGGTTAGCGGTTTATGGGCCCGTATTGAGCAACCGCGACCCACAAAAAAGACCTCCGCCTGTAGCTTCAGGCGGAGGTCTTTGAGCGATGCCCTAATCGGCTGCGCATGTAGGCCGGCTACGCATGTAGATTGGCTATGCGTGCAGCCGGCTATGCTTCAGGCTTCTAGCTTTTAAGCCTTGTACGTGGTGATACCGTCCTTGATGGTCTCCGAAACGGTGACGTTGTGGATCTCGTACGGATCGATCTCAAACAGGTTCTGGCTGAACACGGTAAGGTCGGCGTACTTGCCAACCTCGATGGAGCCCAGCACGTCTTCCTTGCGCATTTGGTACGCGTTGTTGATGGTGTAGCCCAAAATCACGTCCTCCACGGAAATGCGCTCTTCCGCGTCGTGGATGAAGCCGTCTTTCTCGCCAACAGGCTGGCGGGTTACCAGGCACTCGGCATTCTGCATCGGCGGGAAGCTGGTTGGGTCGGTGGGGAAGTCGGAGCCCAGGCCAACGCGAGCGCCGCCGGTCAAGATGCTCTTCATGGGGTACGGCTTCGCCTCCGTGAGCTTCTTGGTAAGGGCGTCCATTTCCTCACTGAGCGAAGACACCCAAAGCCCGGTGGTGTTGGAGAACACGTCGTACTTGCCGAAAAGCTCGATGTCTTCGGGGTATACGTTCGAAGTATGCGAGCACACGATGCGAAGGTCGCTATAGCCCTTCTGGCGAACGATGCCGGCTGCTTCCAGCACATTGCGAATCGCGTCAGAGCCGATGGCGTGGATGTTCACGTCGATTCCGGCTTTTGCGCAATCCTCGTATTTCTGCGCCAGCTCGTCTACGGTCAGGATGGGGGCAATCACGTTGCCGTTGGGGTACGGGTTCGGGATAGCGGCGGAAGTGGTCTCGGTGGTGCCGTCGTTGAACAGCTTGTGGAACGAGCAGAAGAAACGGTCGTTGTTGTATTTCTTCGAGAACTCGACCGCATCGTTGAACGCTATTTCATAGAGACCGGCCACGCCAGCGAACCCGCAGAAATTCAGGCGCATAGGATATGCATCCGTATCGAATTCGGCGCAGAGCTCGTTGTTGATGATGAACTTCGTGAAGCTCAGGGTGCCGCAGTCTACCAGGGCAGTGATGCCGTGCTGGGCGCAGAGCTTCTGGAAGCCCTTCATGGCTTTCACCATTGCTTCTTTGTCGAAGTACTGGGCACCGGCCATCACCGTGTCCATGGAGGCGATTTCCTTGCAATAGCCGGTGGGCTCCCCGTTTTCATCGCGAACGTACACAACACCGCCGGCAGGGTCGATGTCGGGCGTGTCGCGCGTGATGCCAGCGGCCTCAAGCGCCTTGGAGTTGCACCATACGGTGTGCATGCTTGCGGAAAGGTATGCCATGGGCTTGTCGGGGCAGATGGCATCGAGGTCGGCCTTGTTCGGGCCCGCCTCGCCGAATGCTTCGTCAAACCAGCCCATGCCGGTATACGCGTCGAGCTCGGGATGCTCGGCAACGTCTTTGGTTATGGCCTCGATCATCTGCTCGGGCGTCATTGCGTCCAAGCGAAGCAGGCCGTCGAACATGGTTGCCGCAAAAAAGTGCAGATGCCCGTCGATGAGGCCGGGCGTTACCAGCTTGCCGCCCAAGTCTTCGGGCTGTGCACCTTCGCCGGCGAACCCAAGCGCGCCTTCAGTGGTGCCCACATAGGCGATTTTGTTGCCTTCTAAAACAACGGCTTCCGCCCACGGCTCAGCTGCGTTGGCGGTGAAAAACTTGCCATTCGTTAAAACTCTTGTTGCCATCATTTGGCCTTTCTACTCGCTCTGGGTTAAACAGCGAAATCGAAGGTGAGCTCGTCTTCCTCGTAGAACACAACCTTGATCGTTTGCTTGTTGCAGTTTGCGGTGGTCTGCCAAACGGAAACCCACTGCGCGCCTTCGTCCTTCAGCTGCTGAAGAGACTTGGCCCTCTCCAGCGCGCTGGACTCTTCCAGCCCCTGAAGGATCGCATCCTTGTACTTCCCATCGGCGCACATGGCAAGCGTAAGAACGCCCACTCCCGGAACCTCTTCGCCACAGCATTCGCTGCAGGGGTCGAAGGGGCAGTTGTACGGGTCGAGGATCTGGGAGTACCTTACCTTCTTCATGAGCGCGGTCATGTCGTCGGCGGTCTTTACCTGGCCGATTTCGGAGTTCAGGAGCTCATATCGTCCAAGGCCGGTACCCAAAGTGGCCTTGTCCTTGTACTCGTCGTTGATGTAGAAATTCGCCTGGCAGTTTTGCCCCTCGTTCCAGATGAGCTTGTTGTCCACGAGCTCAAGAACGCCGAAGTGCCCGCTCGCATCGGCCATGTAGTAGCCGCCGCACCAGTTCACCTCGCCGTTGCTGAATGCGCAGACGTTCAAAGACCTGGCAAGGGCCAGCGCCTCGTCTACGGTTGCGCAGCGCTCGCCCAAGTACCTGATAAGGGCGGGCAGCGATAGGGTGATCTCTGCGCCGGGGTTCGTGCCCGTCGAGATTGCGATCCCCGTTTCCTCGGGCTGCTTCGGGCGCATGTTCGCTTCGATGTAGAAGCCCTTGTCGTTCATGATGTCTGCGGTGAAGAACAGCAGGGTAAGAAGCTCTTCTTGGGTAAGGCCGTTTTCCTTGACCTCGTCGAACGTGCGGCCGTCGAAGGAGTTGTATACAAGCCCAACCGTCTTGTTGAAGCCTTCTACGTTGGTCCTAACAACGTAAGCGGGATTGTTGCCGTAGAAAAGGTCGTAGGAGCGTCCTACAACCATGTCGCCGTTGTCCACAACCTTGCCTGCGGTAGAGCAGCCGAACTTGGCGAACTTTTCCTTGTTTTCCTTCAAACCGGCTTCGTAATCGATTTCGGTAACCACCGGAAGCTCGATGACGTAGTCGGCGAGCACCTTTCCCATTACCTTTGCATTTGCACTCATTTCAGTTCCCCTTTCTGTGGGTTTTTAAACGGTGTAAACTTCTGCGCCTTCGAAATAGACCGACACAACTTCGCCTTCGTGGATCTGGTCTTTCGCGCAGCTGGAGATGTCCTTGTTGATGAAGATGAAATCGGCGTACTTGCCGGCTTCGATGGAGCCGCGCTCGTCTTCGATTTGAAGCTGCTTGGCTCCGTTGATGGTCATGATGTCCATAGCCGTTTCAACCGAAACGCGCTCGGATTCGTTGAGCTGGGCAACTTCGAATTCCGCACGGGTGTCGTTCACCGCAACCTCGATGATGCCCGGCACGGTGGTCGGTGCGCCGGCAGCAGCGGGAACGTCCGTTGAAGAGGTAACGAGCACGCCTTCGTCGAGGAGCGATTTGATGGGGTAGCCGGCCGTGTAGGTGGAAACATCGGCAAACACGGCCTCGATTTCTTCCTTTTCGCGGCCTTTGGGGGTAAGCACCCTCCAGTTGATGTTCTCGGCGGCATAGATGTGATGCTGGCCCATCTTCTTCTTCGTTTCGGCGGTGATGTTCCTGCCGTGGACGATTCCGTTGAAGATGCTGCCCTTTTGCGAGCTTTCTGCATTGAGGTACGCGTTGATCACTTGCTGCGAAGCGCCGTCGCCCTGCGTGTGAACATGCATGGACATGCCGGCCTCGTTTGCGGCCTTCACGATCGCGTTCATCGTGTCGTCTTCCCACACCTGCGTGCCATGGGTGCCGTTTGCGTACCCGTCGAGCAGCCAACCGCTTCCGCTTTCAACCGCTTCGCCATCGGCAAAGAGTTTAACGGCGTCGAGCTTGAAGTGGGTGGTGGGGTATTTCTTGCAGCACTCCTTTGCGGCTTCCAGCTCGGTTTTCCAGTCGTCGTAAGAGTCGATCTTGTACGACCCGCCAATAACGACGGAAAGCCCCGCCTTTTTGTCGTGCTCGCTGAGGGCATCCATGAATTGCCTGCCGAAATAATTCGTCCAGCCGTCCTGATAGTAGGTGTAGCCGAAGCTGTGAAGCGCTGCCTCCGTTGTTTTCACAACGCCCTCGTAGTCGCTTTCCTGAATGAGCTCCTGGGACCCGACGGCGTATTTCAGCAGGTAGTTCATTGCCATGTCGCTCGACAGGCCCAAAAGCTCGCCGTCTTCGCCCTTGGACAGAACGCCGCCGACGATTTCCGTGTCTTTGGTGATTCCTGCAACCTCTGCCGCCTTGCTGTTGAAGAAGGCGTTGTGGCCAGAGTCGTCGCCGATAAGCATGACTTTGTCTTTGCAGATCGCATCGAGCTTGCTCTTCATGTCGATCTTCTCTTTGATGCTGAGCATAGCGACGTTGTCCCAGCCGAACGTGTAGTACACAGCATCGTTCGGGCGGCTTTCGACGTACGCTTTGACGTTTTGGAGGATCTCTTCTTCGGTTGCGCCTGTGACGGTTAGGTTGAGGTAGGCAAGCGCGCCGTAGCCGATGTAGTGGCCGTGGCCTTCAGTGGCGCCAGGCATAACAAGGCCCTTGCCGCGATAGTCAATAACCTTCGTTGCGCCATCTTTCACGTATGGCGCAACGCCATCTTCGGTGCCAATGTAGATATACTTGCCATCCTTGACGGCAAATGCGGAAACGTATTCCTGGTTCGGGTTCGATGTGTATATCTTTCCATATACAACGGTATCTGCGATTTCAGCCATTGTTCAGCTCCCCCTCAATCCTGAATTGAATAACCCTCTTTTCAGCCTATCAGACTTGCTGTTTTTCAATCGCGTAAACGCAGCCATTTTCGGGAAAGGTGGCCCACAGGCAGGATCGATTCCATTCGCCGCCATCAGGCGCCACCGCCTGTTGTTCCTAGCGGTTTGACAACCGTCCTGATAATCTGGACATGTTCAAGTTACCCGGAATATAGAGGAGCACTAAAGATGGGATCAATGAATGAATCTGCCCGCTTGGTGGGCAAGGTGCTGGGGGATTACGTTATCGAGCTTCCGGTGGTTACCGAAATCGACTACGAAACCGGGCTTGCCAAGATCGAGGAAAAGTTCGGCAAATTCGGCTGCTCGGCAATCGGCAAGGTCCTCGACAACGGCGACATGGTTGTGGGCCGTTCCCTGGACCTTTTCTACGGCAACAACCCCACGTACATCATCAGGACCGCAGTAGACGGCTTCCATAAAACCGTGAGCCTTGCGTACAACTGCTTCGGCGGCGCTTCCTTCGAAGAGGCGAAGAAGAACGGGATCACCCAGGACGAGCTTGCAACCCTGCTGTTCTTCTCTGGCGATGTGATGAACGAAAAGGGCTTCTACATCGAAGCGAACATGCGCCCGAAGCAGCCGGAGTCTACCGGCATCGCCACTTGCACGGGTACGAACCCCGGCGCCGAGGTGCGCCTTTCGTTCCCGGCACTGGTAAGGTACCTGGGCGAGCGCTGCGCAACGGTTAGCGAGGCGGTAGCGCTTGCCAACACCCTGGATGTTTTCGGTATGTGCGACGGCGACCAGATCAACTGGGGCGGCGCCTTCTTCATGGCCGATGCAACCGGCCACTTCGGCGTTCTTGAGCTTGTTGACAACAAGCTCATCTGGAACGACGGCCAGAACTGCCAGGCCAACTTCTACCTGAACGATGAGTACAAGGACCGCGCGGTTATCGGCAGCGGCACCGGCAGGTACGAGCTTCTGCAATCCGGGATCGGCTCTGTGAACACCGAGAAGGACATGACCGAGCTCATCAAGAAGGTCAGGTACTCCCAGCTGCTCGACCCGTACAACAGCCAGTTCGACCCGCGCAGCGAGGCGTGCGGCGAAGGTGAGGAGTTTGCGGCTCTTGGCGGCATGCTCACGCTTGCCATGGCTTCCGACGACCAGTACAAGGAGGCTCTCTTCGAGGCGCTGGAGGCTTCCGGCGCGGTAGAGAGGGCAAAGCCTCTTCAGCAGCTGAAGGACGAAGGCACGCAGTGGCTTTCCGTTTGGCAGACCACCGCAAACTGCAACAAGAAAACGATCACGGTGGTCTTCAACGAGGACGATGCCCTTACCTTCGATTTCGCGGTTTAAGGCAGCTTCCCAATCCGTGAGGCAGCGTCCAGGCGCGCTGTTTTGCGGTTAGAGATTAAGCTGCTTACTGCAAAGTCCGCAAAGACGAATACCGCGGCCGGCGGGGGAGCATCCTGCCGGCCGCTGCATCATAATCGGCGTTGCATCGCGGCCAGAAGCAGGGAAGCAGCATGCTTTCACTTGCTTCTGCCCAGGATGCGAAAGGACGCTTTAAATGAGCGAATTATCAAGAAGAACCTTTATCAAATATGCGGGCGTTGGTTGCGCCGGTTTGGCCCTAGCGGGGCTTACCGGTTGTGCTGGCATATCTTCTTCGACGGTTGCCGACACGGTTGTGTATGGCAAGGTGTACACCTCGAACTCGGGCCAGGAATACGTCCAGGCGTTTGCCGTAAAGGATGGCAAGTACGTCTACGTTGGCACCGAAGACGGCGCGAAGGCGTACATAAAAGAGGGCACAACGAAGGTCGTTGACTACCGCGACAAGGGCATCGTTATGGCCGGAGCAACCGAAGGCCACGGCCACTACGTTGGTGCTGGCGCGCTGAGCTGCCTCGGTTTTATCGTCGGAGGCGCAACGCAAGACGAAATTCTCAATAACGTTAAGGAATACGTGCAGAAGAACCCAGACAAAGAAATCTACTTCACGTTTGGCTGGGACAACGTGGCCATGCTCAGCGTCAAAGAGACAATTGAGATGAAAAGCAAGCTTGACGATATTTGCAAAGACAAGGTCATGTTCATTCTCAACGATGCTGGTCACGACGCCTTCTTCAACAGCAAGGCGGCAGAGGTTGCCGGAATTACCAAGGACACGCAAATTGCCGGCGGCTTTTTGTCTAAGGGCGAAGATGGCGAGCTTTTGGGCTTAGCTTCCGACATGGCAGCCAATTATCTGCTGAAATATGCCGTTTCAACTCAGCAACTTGTTCAAGAGAGCGACTATGAAGCCGTTGCCTTTGCAATGGAGAATTCCCTTCACGCCTCTGGGTATACCTACTACCAGGACGGTTGGACAAACTACTGGGGTACACAGCTTCTGGATGTTTTAAGCGAACATGACAAGAAAACGGGTCTTTCGGTCATGGTGAGCGGGTCTTACAAAATCGACTCCTACGATGATTGGAAAGCAGAGCTGGCCAAGGCGGAGGAATGCTCTCAGAAATACCCTACGGATCACTTCACATTAAGCACTATCAAACTTTTTGCCGATGGTGAAGCGGTTGAAAGCCAAAGCGGTTGGCTAATCGAAACCTATCCAGACGGTTCCCATGGCACGCAGGTGTGGGACGATGACACGATGAATTCCATTGTGAAGGCGGCAAACGAGGCTGGCTTGTCTATGCACATCCACTCCCAGGGGGACGCCGCCACCCAGCAGGTTGTCAATGCGTTCATCAATGCCGAAAGCTCGCAAAAAGGCAGTATCTACAACGGTATTTGCCATGGTAGGAACATTACCGCCGACTCGAAGGAAAAGATGGGGCAGCACCACATCTACGCCGCCGAGAACATCAACTGGCGCGTGCTCAAGCCGAAAGAGCAGGAAAGCACGGTTACGGAAACCTTCAGCATGGAAATCTTCAAGGCAGGTTACCCTATCAAATCGCTTGTCGATAATGGCGTGACGGTCACTTCCTCAACGGATGTTCCCTCTTCTTCCGGCGCGCCGACTACGGTCCCCGGCATCATCGAGGTTGCGGTAAACGACACCCGCGGGGATTTCGAGGCCGCCCAGCACGACCCATCCGAGCGCGTTTCGGTTGAAACGGCCATGGACATCATGACCATCAACGGAGCCAAGCAGCTTCAGATGGAAAGCGAGCGCGGCTCGATCGAGACGGGCAAGTACGCCGACTTCATCTTCATCAACAAGGACATCTCGAGCTGTGCGAAAAACGAGATCCACGAAGGCGAGGTCAAGACGGTCTATTTTGAAGGCCGGGAGGTATACACCGCCTAAAGTGCGGCCTTTACGGGATATACTAAACGTACATCCTCATTGCGGCGGGTTCTGCATTGCTCTTGCGGCCTGCTGTAGAAGCAAGATTCTTAAGAAAGGATTGTTATGAAAAGAAAAGCTCTAGCCTTTTTGGTCTGCTCGGCTCTTGTGGCAGGCATGTTGGCTTTGACGGGTTGCGGGTCGAGCAACTCCGACAAAGACCAAATCTCCAAGGACCTTACTTCCCAGCTCGATTCCTTCAAGAGCAGCTGCTCCCAGAAGCTCGCTGACGAGCTGAAGGCCAACGATGCATCTCTGGCAACGTTTGGTGTCAATAGCGATGAACTCGCAAACGCGCTGGCAGATGGCTTTGGCTATAAGGTAGGCAACATCACGGTTAACAGCGGGTCGAACTCCGCTACCGCAGAGGTAACCCTTACCTCGAAGACCGCTGCTTCCGTTCTCACCGCACTGACGAACAACATCCCCAGCGCTGTGGGCAGCCTGACCTTGGACGATCTTTCTTCCGAAGACAAGATCAACAAGTTCGTTGGCAATCAGCTGCTGGAAGCAGCAAAGTCGGCAGGCACGGAATCCACCTCTGTTACCCTGACCTACTCCAAGAACAACAACACTTGGACCATGGACGACCTTGACACCCAGATCTTCAAGGCTCTGGGCCTGGACCAGATCTCCCTCGACAGCATTTACCGTGAACTTGGCGTAAGCAACGCCGCTGAGCTGGATGCCCTCATCAGCCAGTACCTTCCCAAGTAAGTTCTAGCTACTTGCTCGAAAAAGACCCCGCCTGCAGTTGAAGCAGGCGGGGTCTTTTGGTTTGAGGGCAAAAAAGTTGAGGGGCACGCAGGCCCCTCAACGCTAAACGGTGCTGATGGTTCAGCCGTTATGCCTTGTAGGTGGTGATGCCGTCGCGGATGGTCTCAAGAACCTTCGTGTTGTGGATCTCGTTAGTGGGGATCTCGAAGAGGTTCTGGTCGATGATAAGCAGGTCGGCAAGCTTGCCTACTTCGATAGAGCCGATCTTGTCTTCCATCCTTACCTCGTAGGCGTTGTTGATGGTGAACGACTCGATGCTCTCTTCCAGCGTGGGGGCCTCGCAAACTTCCTTGGGCGCCGGGCCTTCGTAGCCGATAGGAGCACGGCGCATGCCAACCTCGATGGAAACGAACGGATCGGGCTTGCCGTCGGCAACGGGGAAGTCAGAGCCCTGGCCGTACTTGCAGCCAGCGTCGATCAGGTCGCGAATGGGGTACTGGTAGCCCTGGATGTTCGCACCCAGATGCTCCTTGTACTCTTCGTTCGTGGTGCAGTGCCAAGAACCCGTGGAGTTGATGAAAACATCCAGCTTGCCAGCGCGCTCAACTTCGCCCGGCTGGAAGCACTGGCAGTGGGCAAAGGCGATGCGCGTGTCGTTGTAGCCAGCTTCGCGAACTGCCTGCGCCATGTCCAGCGCCACCGTGGTGGTTGCGTCGCCGATTGCATGCATGTACAGGTCGTAGCCGGCCTTTGCCACCAGAAGGCCGATCTGCGCGGCTTCCTCGGAATTGAAGTTGGGCAGAGCCTTCACGCCGTTGTCGTAGGGCAGGGCCATTGCGGCAGAGCGGGACTCAAGAATGCCGTCGCCCAAGATCTTGAAGTACTTAAGCGCCAGACGGTCGGTGCTCTTCAGGTTTTCTGCCAGGTCGGCTGCGCCATCAAGCGCCTCTTCGACATCGTGGATGTTGGTGGCGATGTAGAAGCCGCCGAACAGCCTCTGGCTGAATTCATCGCTGTTGATGAAGTCGGCAAACTGCTCCGTAAGGGCATCGACAACGAATGCGAAAACGCCGCAATCGGCAAAAGCGGTGTAGCCCATGGAAGCGAAGGTCTTGCCCAGCTCGTCGATGTTGCTGATCATGCTTTCGGCCGAGAAATAGTCGGCACCCTTTGCAACCTGGATGTAGCAGCTCTCGATGCAGCGGCCGGTGGGGTTGCCCTCTTCGTCGCGAACGAAGTAGTTGCTGCCGGGCGTGATGTCCGGAGTGTTCTTGTCGATACCGGCTGCCTCGAAGGCCTTGTGGTTGCACCATGCGCCGTGGCAGGAAGATGCTACCAGCAGGATGGGCTTGTCGGCGCAGATTGCGTCCAGGTCGTCGGCCAATGCGGGCTGGCTGGCGAAGATGGTGTCCGGGAAGCCCTGGCCGAAGTAGGCGGAATT
Source organism: uncultured Prevotella sp. (assembly GCA_963598325.1). Taxonomy (GTDB): domain Bacteria; phylum Actinomycetota; class Coriobacteriia; order Coriobacteriales; family Eggerthellaceae; genus Anaerotardibacter. The sequence continues at coordinate 170,990 of CAVBST010000002.1, forward strand.
TTCCGGATGCGCCTCAACGAACTCCTTGACAACCTTCAGCACGTCTTCCTTTGTTTCGCATTCGCTAAGAAGAGCGCCGCAGGCAAATGCGGAGGTCATCAAAGGATGGATGTGGCCATCGATGAAGCCCGGAAGCATCATGTTGCCCTGCAGGTCGGTGACCTCGGCGCCATCGGCGTGCTTCAGTGCTTCTTCCGTTGAGCCAACAAATGCGATTTTGTTCCCCTCAACCACAACGGCTTCCGCCCAAGGCTGTTCCTTGTTAACGGTGTAGATCTTGCCGTTGGTGAATACTCTTTTCCCAGACATTTTTGTTCCCTTCATCATAGGAAATACAGCAATGAAAGTTTACCATGCAGCGGCTTGCCTTCTGCGTTCATGCTGGGAATAGTTCGCCGCGAAAATGCCTGTTTTCGAGCGGGCGTTTTTCACGTTTCCGGGGCCCGTTGCGCTGCGGGCCCGTTGCGAAAGCTTGACCCTATTGCGAAAGCTTGAAGTAGTTGCCGAAGTCGAATTCCGCCGGCAGGGGAAGGGAGAACATATATATGGTTCCGATGGCGAAAACGGCAACGCCAACGGTGAAGATGATCCGCCTTGGCAGGCGCTGCTGGTAGAAGCCAACCATGCCGAAAAGGAACAGGCACAGCGAATAGAACACGCTGACCAGTCCATACGAGTCGTGCGCCAGATTGCAGTTGTTGCCTTCCTCGCGCGCCTGCGTAGCTTCTTCCGCAAGCTTTTCAGAATCGGAATAGAAGCTTGCCTGCGGGTAATCATCGAAGGGGGTTGCGGTGCCGCCTTTCTCAAGGGCGGCGTACACGGCGCTCTTGAAATTCTGGTAATCGGGGCAGTTGGTTTCGATGTATTCGTTCATCTGCTGGCGCTTTGCGTTGGCGCCCTGCGTGTCGCCTGCGTTGGAGAGCGCTTGGGCTTCCGCATTCATGCTGTACGCAGTGGTCCATATGTTGAAAACGGCAATGTAGAGCTGGGAATTAAGGTTGTAGCTTGCATTCGCTTCGGCGTTTAGGCGTTCTGCCTTGGCGTAGCTTGCGTTCTGCTCGCTTTCGTGAAGGTCGCCGATCCATGTTGCCCATGCTGTTGTTAGGGCGCAGATTGCCAGCATGATTGCCACAAGCGTGTTGAAGCTGATTTTTCCGCCAAAGACTTTCTTGCGATTCGGCTCGGTGCCGTTTGGCTCTTTTTCGGTAATGCTGTTTTCCATGGCCTGCTCTATCTTCTGCTTTCTTGCTGCCAGCAAAACGCCTGCTGTGCCTTACGTTTTGCGTATCTGCGTTTACGGGTTCGTTTTTGCATTGTTGCTAGTATAATTTGTTGCTCGAAGGTAACTGCGATTGAGAAAGATTTGCACATGGTTAACGAAACACTTCACATTGCCAAAGGCGGCGTCATCGCCAGCGGAATCGCTTCCATCTTGCTTGGCATTCTGTTTTTGGCCCAGCCCCTGCTGGCTGGCTTGAGCCTTTGCTTCTACGTCGGCGTGCTTTTTGTTGTCGCCGGTATGGCTAAGATGATCTTCAGCTTCGCCGATGCAGAAGGCGCTGGTTCTTCGGTGCTCGGCGGCGTGATCCTTTTCCTGTTCGGCCTTATCTGCCTTACCAGACCCGATGTTGTTGCCAGCCTCCTTATTATCATGGCCGGCTTCTACATCATCGCCGACGGTGCCAACGCCCTTAGCGCGGGCATCGCTGCTGTTCGCGCGAAAAGCGCTGGCGGCATCCTGATCATCATTTGCGCGGTCATCTTCATGATCTGCGGCTTCTTCGTCCTGTTCGCACCCTTCTCGTTCGTTGTGGTGGTTTCGGGCGTTGTTATGATCCTGGAAGGCATTTTCAGCCTGGTGTTTGTTGGCCTTATCAGCAGCAAGCTCAACCAGGCGTAAGGCGCCGAACAGCTAGCTTTTCCTAGCGGCCTGCTTTTCCGAGGCCCATCAACCCTAGGGGAATCCCCGGGTTGGTGGGCCTCTTTTCGTTTGCGGGCGGGCTTGCCAGAGCTTCCCGTGCGGGCCCATGACACCTTCTGTGCTGGCCGGTTCTTGCCGTGCCGCCGGCCTCTGCCAGCTGGCCGGGGCTTCTCGGGCATGTTGCCCCGCGCCAATAGGGACTGTCCCTACTGGCACCTACTGGCACGGCCCCTGGTCCCCGGCCCGCTGCGCTGCTTCGGCGCGCCCTTCTTCACGGTTGGGAAACCGCTTCCGGGTGATGTTGCGCCCGTTGCTACAATGGGCGTGAAAAACATCTAGGAAAAGGAGGCCGTTATGGTTCCCCACATCACGCAAAGCGAATTCGCAGAAAAGGTAGAGAACGTTCCGTATCCCGTGCTGGTAGATTTCTTCGCCACCTGGTGCGGCCCGTGCAAGATGATGGCGCCCGTGCTTGAAGAGGTTGCCGTTGCCAAGCAGGGCAAAGCCGCAGTGTACAAGGTGGACGTGGATCAAGAGCCCCAGTTGGCGCAGCGTTTCGGCGTTATGAGCGTGCCCACCCTCATCGTGTTCAAGGGCGGCAAGCCGGCCCAGCAGTTTGTGGGCGTGCAGCCCAAGCAGGCTCTGGAGGAAGCTCTTTCCTAAAGGCCGCGGCCAATCTGCTAGTCAGCTTCAACCGTGCATGTTCGGATCCCCCTTGTGCAGCGCTTGTGGTGGTGCGCAAGGGGGTTCGTGTATGTTCGCCGGGGCGCCCTGGCAGGTCTGGCCGTTCTTCGACGAACCGCTCAGAAACGGAGGTGTCTCCTATGATCGACGTACTCATTATCGGCGCGGGCCCTGCCGGGCTTTCGGCAGGCATCTATGCGGCGCGCGCCGGGCTTTCCACCGTTTTGCTGGAAGAGCTTTCTGCCGGCGGCCAGCTGGCATCCATCGACTCGCTAGAGAATTATCCGGGCTTCCCGCAGGGCATCAACGGCTTCGATGCCGCGCTTGCCTTGCGCGCCCAGGCGGAGCGCTTCGGGGCCCGCATTGTTTCCGATAAAGCCGCCGGCATCCAGATTGGCGCCGGTGCCAGCCCCGAGCCTTCCGCAAGCTCGGTTGCGCCCTTCACCGTGAAGGGAACGCAAGGCTCCTATGAGGCCAGAAGCGTCGTTGTTGCCACGGGGGCCAAGCCGGTGCCCCTGCCCGTGGAAGGCTCAGAAGCCCTGGTGGGCAAGGGTGTTTCCTATTGCGCCACGTGCGACGGCAACTTCTTCCGCGGCAAGGCCGTTGCCGTGGTGGGCGGGGGCGATAGCGCCTGTGCCGATGCCGTGTACCTTTCGCGCGTGGCCAGCGAAGTGCATCTGATCCACCGGCGCAGCCAGCTGCGCGCAAACCCGTGGTACGCCCAGCAGCTGCAGCAACTGCCCAACCTAACCATGCATTGGGATTCGGTGGTTGCCGGCGTTTCCCAAACCGAAGGGCGCCTTTCGGGCGTTGTGTTGGAAAACGTGCGTTCGCACGAGCAGTCCAACCTGTCGGCACAGGGCCTGTTTGTTGCCATCGGCACGCGGCCCGAAACGGCTTGGCTCGAAGGCGTTGTTAGCCTGGACGCGAATGGCTACATCGTGGCCCAGCAGGGTGGGGCAACCTCGCAGCCGGGCATCTTCGCCGCGGGCGATGGCCGCACCACGCCCTTGCGCCAAGTGGTGACCGCTGTGGCCGACGGCGCTCTGGCCGCCGAATCCGCCGCAGCGTTCCTGGCGGCAAAATAGTTTCTGTGGCTCTTTGCATGCGGCGTGTGCTGGAATTCCCGGCGCACGCCGCTTGATGCGCACGCCGCTTGATGCGCACGCCGCTTGATGCGCACGCCGCTTGATGCGCACGCCGCTTGATGCGCACGCCGCTTGATGCGCACGCCGCTTGATGCGCACGCCGCTTGATGCGCACTGTTCCGTACCTGCGCGGCGTTGCCAGACTGCTGGTAAAGACTCCGCTTCATGTGCGGGGCGCGCCACGTGTGCGGCGCTGCCAGACTGCCGGCAAGGATGCTGCTTTCTTCGTTTCTTGTATGAAAATACCTCCTGGCTAACGACATTTCTTATAGGCCGCTGAGCTGGTTGGCCTTAATATGTTTTTGAAACGAAATCGTTAATCGTGTAGCCGGTGATGGGCCCGGCGTACGTCAACTTGCGTTCGGAGGGAATAATGAAGAAACGGCTCTTGAGCATCCTGCTCGCCTTATGTATGGTGACGCAGTTTATGCCTGCAACGGCTTTGGCCGAACAAGCCAAGGCGGCGAGCAATGCGTTGGCCTCCCAGGAGGTTTCCGCCAGCGCTGATTCCGGGACTGACCAGAGCGCGAATCAAGATGCGATCGATGGCCAGGGCAGCGCCGACAGCGACGGGCAAACGACGGACGGCCAGGGCGCCAAGACCTCTACCGGCAACGACGCCGACCAGGCCGGCGTTGACCCCCAGGCCGACAGTTCTGCGGTAAGTGCCGTGTCCGAAACAGGCACCCCCGATGCCGAGCCCGCCCTTACCTCGAACGAATCTGCCCATAACCACCGCATCTGCGGCGAGACCAGCTGCACCCACTCCGAGCTCGCTGATATCAAGTGGGAGGCGTGGGATAAGACCGACAGCCTGCCCAGCGAAGAGCCCGGCGACACGTACTACTACCTCACCGAAGACGTCACGCTTTCCTCCATGTGGTACGTCAATTCCGGCTTTACCATCAACCTCTGCCTGAACGGCCACACCATCACCGGCCCCAACGGCGACAGCGCCATTACGATTGCCGGCGGGCAGCTCATAATCACCGACTGCCAGGGCACGGGCAAGATCACCCATAAAAGCGGCGAGACTGGCAACGGCGTCAGCGTCAACGCCGGCAAGTTCACGATGTGGGGCGGTACCATCACCGGCAATACGGCCGGCTTCGGCGCGGGTGTGGCGAACTACGCCCTGTTCAACATGTACGGCGGTTCCATCACGGGCAATCGCGTTAACGATAAGGCAGCTTTCGACGGCTTCGGCGGCGGCGTGTACAACGTCGCTAGACTCCATATCTCTGGTGCTGCGACCGTTACGGGCAACACCGGCAAGGACGGCAGCGCGGACAACGTTCACCTTGTGAAAAAGGCCCGCATCCACGTAGACGATGCCGGCATGAGCGGGGGAGCCAAGGTCGGCGTCAACGGCGATGACCCCGCGTCCAACCCCACCCTCGTTGAAGGGTCAACGGACACCACCGCTTTCACTAGCGACAACGCGAACTACATTCTGCAGTCGAACGGCAACGGCGGCTTGAGGATTGCCTCGGTTCACCAGCACGGCATCTGCGTTAAGTCTGATTGCGGCGAAGAAGGCCACGACAACGTCGAGTGGGCAATGTGGACGAGCAACAATAGCCTGCCAAAGGAGTCTGGCAACTACTACCTTACGGCCGACGTTACCCTTTCTGATTGCTGGATGGTCGAATCTGACATCAAGCTTTGCCTTAACGGCCACACCATCGCTGGAGCGAAGGGGCAAGACGTCGTCGACGTATCCAACAGCGGTAGCCTTGCCATCACCGACTGCAAAGATACGGGTAAGATCACCCACGCTCAAGACGCCGCCGGCGGCGGAATCACCAACGGCGGCACCCTTTCGCTGTGGGGTGGCTCCATTTGCGGCAATACTGTTTCGAGCGACGGCGCAGGCGTGCGCAACACCGGCTCCTTCACCATGGCTGGCGGCAGCATCGAGAACAACAAGACTATCGGCAACGGCGCAGGCGTGCGCAACAGCGGCACCTTCGTTATGATCGGCGGCAAGATCACGGGCAACGCCATCACTGGCTCGGGCCATGGTGCCGGAGTGTACAACGACGGCGCTGACTTCCAGGTCTGCGGAGACGTGCAGATCACGGGCAACGCCGACAAAAACAACGCGTCGAGCAACGTCTACCTCGCGTCGGGCACGTCCATTGCGGCCATCGGCGAGATGGGTGCGAACGCGAGCATCGGCATTTCGCTTCCTTCCTACGAAGCAAGCCCTGTGGTAGTGTCCGGCGTCAGCGACGCAAGCGCTACCGACCGCTTCTTTGCAGACGACAGTTTGTACACGATTGTGGCTACGGGCAATGGCGAGCTGCGCCTGTCAGCCCACAAGCACCGTATCTGCGGCGAGAACGGCTGCGACAAAGACGACCACGGCAAGGTGCTAGCTTGGCTTCCCGTATCCAGCTTGGACGAGATCGATTCCGACGGTAACTATTACCTCACGGGCGACGTAACCCGCTCCAGCGTTTGGACGTGCCAGTACAACGTGAACCTCTGCCTTAACGGCCACTCGGTTACCGGCGTTGAAGGCGATTACGCCATCAACGTGAAGGACGGTGCGAGCCTGGCCATCACCGATTGTCACTCGGGCGATGAGGAAGGGGAGGCCGGTAAGATCACCCACGCCCAGGGCGCAAGCGGCGGTGCCATTTTGAACAACGGCACCCTCACGCTGTGGGCCGGCCAGATCACTGGCAACTCTTCCGACTATGGCGGAGCCGTCTACAACATGGCCGACAGCACGTTCACCATGCGCGGCGGCGTTATAGCGGACAACACCGCTCATTGGGGTGGCGGCGTGCGCAACGACGGCGCCTTCACCATGGCCGGCGGCAGCATTGCGAACAACACGGCGGACGTCGCTGGCGGCGGCGTGTACAATGCCGGCAGCTTTACCATTGCCGGCGACGTTGCGGTCGCCGAAAACACGGTGGGCGCCGCGCCCAACAACGTCTACCTCGCCGGTGAAAACGCTATCAATGTGAAGTCGGGTGTCTCCCTCTCCGATAAAGCGAGCATCGGCATCACGGCCGAAAAGCCCAGCTCTGGCCCTACCGTCGTTACCGGCACCACCAACAGCAAGGGCTTCTCGTACGACGACGAGAGCTATCAGCTTATCGCCAACGGCAAAAATGGCCTTAAGCTGACCTCCGAGCATATCCACGCCATCTGCGGCAAGACCGACTGCAGTGAAGAGGGCCACGGCAACGAGACCTGGACCGCGTGGGTTGATGGCAGCAGCCTACCCAAGGAGTCCGGCAGCTATTACCTGACAAGCGACGTAGAGCTTTCCGATACCTGGCGGGTTGAATCCGGCGTTGATATCAAGCTTTGCCTTAACGGCTGCATTATCACCGGGCCGTCTGGCAAGAACACCATCACGGTGGCAAAAGGCGGGAACCTTGCCGTTACCGATTGCCAGGAAACTGTGGGCCAGATAACGCACGAGAAGGGCCAGATTGGCAGCGGCATCGGCAACTATGGCACCTTCACGCTTTGGAACGGTTCCATCACCGGCAACACCGCTGCCGACCAGGGCCAGGGTGGCGGCGTTAACAACCAGGGCACGTTCACCATGAACGGCGGTAGCGTTACTGGCAACACCGCCAATACCCAGGGCGGCGGCGTGTGGAATGCCAAGGCCTTCACCATGAACGGCGGCTCCATCGCCGGTAACACTGCCGGCAACCAGGGCGGCGGTGTTTACACTAGCAATCAAAGCTACATTACCGAAAAAGCTATCTTCACGATGACCGGCGGCAGCATCACGGGCAACAACCTTACGGGCAGCGATGCCACGGGCGGTGGCGTGTACGCCAGCAGCACGTGCTATCTTTCCGGCGACGTGGAGATTCGCGGAAACGCGCAGGGCGGCATAATCGCGGATGGACAGGTCAGCGGTGGTACGCCAAACAACGTCTGCGCCAACACGCCGCTCAATGTTGCATACGCCGGAATGGGCGCGTCGGCGAAGGTCGGCATCACGTATGTGAAGTCCGCCCAGAACCCCACCGTCGTCGAGAACACGACCAACACCGCGGGCTTCTTTAGCGACAACGGCAGCTACACCCTCGTCAAGAACAGCGATAATACGGGCCTGATGCTGACCTCTGGCCACCACCACGCCATCTGCGGTCAGAACGGGTGTACTGAGGATCATGAAAGCATTGAGTGGAAGGCGTGGGACAGCGAAAACAGCCTTCCCTCAGAGAAGGGTACGTACTATCTGACCAAAGACGTGCATCTCTCTGACCAGTGGAAGGTCTCGGCCGATATCACGCTCTGCCTCAACGGCAAGACCATCACGAGCTCTTACTTCGGTGCCGCCATCCTGGTGGTGCACGACACGGAGAGAGGCACGTACGGGAACCTGGCCATCACCGACTGCGGCAGCGGCGATTCCACCGGCACGATCGCCCATACCGCGGGCAAGGTGGGCGAGGGCATCAACAACCAGAACACCCTCACGATTTGGGGCGGCCAGATCACTGGCAACTCCGGCAACGTGGGCGCCGGCGTCTACAACGGGACCGACTCCACCTTCTCTATGTATGGCGGCCAGATCACCGGCAACTCCGGCGCCGGCGTGTACAACAGCGGCACCCTTGTCGTCGGTGGCGATGCAAGGATTACCGGCAACACGGAAAACGGCGCGGCCAGCAACGTTTATCTCATTAACGAAAAGCCCATAGAGGTTGCGAACGGCGAAAAGCCTCTTTCTGCAATCGCAAAGATCGGCATCACGGCGCAGAAGCCGGATTCCGGCGATAACGTGGTGAACGGCTCCACTGACACCAGCGTGTTTTCCAGCGACAACGAATGGTACGAGCTGGTGAAGGGCGAGAACAGCGGCCTTAAGCTGTCTGCCGCTACCAACGTCCATGTGCACAAGATCTGCGGCGACAATACCTGCACGGATGCTTCCCATGCGAAGATTCTCTGGCACGCTGTCTCGAGCCTGAGCGATATCACCGCCGATGGCGACTACTACCTTACGGACAACGTGAACCTATCCGACACTTGGACCTGCTCCTATAACGTCAACCTCTGTCTCAATGGCAACACCATTACCGGTGCGTCCGGCAAGGATGCCATCGCGGTGGCCGAGGGCGCATCTCTCGCCGTCACCGATTGCCACGCGGATGCGGAGGCCGGCAAGATCACCCACAACGCCGGCGGGCAGGGCCGCGGCATCTACAACAACGGCACGCTTGCCCTTTGGAGGGGCGCCATCACCAACAACGTGTCTAATTCCATTGGCGGCGGCGTGTACAGCAACGGCACCTTCACCATGAACGGCGGCTCCGTCACCAATAACACCGGCAGCTACGGCGGCGGCGTGTACTGCGATGGCACGTTCGCCATGGCCGGCGGCGCCATCACCAGCAATACCGGCACCTACCGTGGCGGCGGCGTGTACAACAACGGCACAATGGCCATGACCGGCGGCTCTGTTACCGGCAATACAGCCGTCTACTACGGCGGCGGCGTGTACGACGAGGGCACGCTCAAGCTTTCCGGCACGGTGAGCATCACCGATAACACGGTGGGCTCTGGCGACCAGGCGCCTGCCGGCAACGTTTGCCTGGACAGGGGCAAGGCGGTGAACGTCGAGGACGGCGCGAAGCTCGATACGGCATCGCGCGTTGGCATCTCGGCGATGAACCTGGCAAGCGGGACGGTTGCTGTTGTGGGCTCTACGGACAACCGCATCTTTTCCAGCGACTCCAATGGATACGCCATTGAGGCCGAGGGCAGCAAACTCAAGCTCGTTTCCCGCAACGTAACCATCTCTGACGTCAAGCTTCTGGCTGTTGCCGGCGGCACAGAGATGACCGGCGATTCCAAGGTCAAGGCCTACGACGGCCAGGCCGTTGCAGTCGACCTCAGCGGCGCGAAGGCCTCGTTTGACGTGACGGGCGCTGCGTTCACCAGCACCTGGCAGAAGAAGAACGGGAGCGACTATGTCAATATCGCCAACAACGAGGCGCCCAAGTCCGCGGGCGAGTACCGCCTTGTAGTGAGCTACGGCGCCAACGGCGTGAGCTTCGGCACGGTGGAGATCCCGTTTGCAATCACTGCCAAGGAACTGAAGGTCAAGAGCCTGCAGGTGGCGGATAAAACCTACGACGGCACACCGAGCGCGACCATTTCGGGCGTCGAGCTTGACGGCGTTGTTCAAGGCGATTCCGTAAGCGCTTTGACCAGCGAAGCCTCGTTTGAAAACAAGAATGCCGGCACCAACAAGACGGTGACCGCAAAGGTCGAGCTTACCGGCGATGCGGCGCCCAACTACACTGTGGCTGCCGACGTATCGGGCAAGGGCACCATAAACCCCAAGACTCTGGACGTTTATGCCGTAACGGCCGACAAGGCCTACGATGGCACGACTACAGCGGACGTATGGGACATTTGGGTCGAAGGCGTTGTTGCAGGTGAGTCCGACCTGGTCTCTTTGAACGCGGACAACATGACCGCCAACTTCAAGGACGCCACCGTTGGCGAGAACAAAGCCGTGGTCATTGACGGCCTTTTGCTCACCGGCAACGGCAAGGATAACTACGCGCTGCCTGCAAGCGTGATGGCGGTAGCCTCGATCTACAAGGCTACGGGCAGTGGCTCGGTTGCGTTGGAGGGCTGGACCTACGGCGACGAGGCTAACACCCCCGTGCCCGCCAGCAGCACCAACGGCACCGATGGCGTGACGTATCAGTACAAGGAAAAGGACGCTTCGGACGAAACCTACTCGAAGAACGTGCCCACTGCGGCTGGCGAGTACACCGTAAAAGCGACCTTCCCGGCAACGGACAACTACGAAGCCGTTACCGCCACAGCCGACTTCATCATCGCGGCGAAGAAGCTGACGATAAAGGATCTGGCGGTTGAGCAGAAGACCTACGACGGCACAACCGACGCGAAGATTGCCGGCACCCCGACACTCGAGGGCGTCGTGGGCACCGACGATGTGAAACTGGTCAACGGCACACCGACCTTCTCTGCCGCAACGGCGGGGCAGAACGTTCCGGTCAACTTCACGAAGTTCTCGCTTGAAGGCGAGGACGAAGACAACTACGCCTTGATTCAGCCTACCGGTATCACGGGCGCTATTGCAGCCAAGGAGCTTACCATCACGGGCGCAACTGTGGCGGAAAAGACCTACGACGGCACTACGGACGCGAAGGTCACGGCTGTGAGCTTCGACGGACTGGTCAAAGACGAGTCGCTTGTCTTCGGTTTGGACTACACGGTGTCTGACGCCAAGTACGACGGCGCCAACGCCACCGGCGAGGGCGCAGCTACCAAGGTGGGCTTCTCCGTTGCCCTGAAGGGCACGACCGTGGGCAAGAACTACGTCCTGAAGGATGCCAAGGGCTCGCAGGACGCGAAAATCGCCAAGGCCGCGACCTCTGGCTACACAGTGAACGACTCGTCTAAGCCCAGGGAGCGGAAAGCCTGCAAGCTCTATGTGGTCAGTGGCGGCCAGGTAACGGTGAGTGTCGAAAAGGACGATAACAAGATCCTTGACGAAACGCCGGTCTACAACAACGGTGAACTTGTGTACGAGATCGCACTCGGCGCAACCAAAGACCAGACAGCCAGCGTCAAGCTAAAGGTCACGAGCGCGAACTATGCGGACTATGAGATTACGGTGAACATCGGCGTTACTGAGAAGAAAGATGTTGAGATCAGCATCGATGACGCAACCTTCACCTACAACGGCCAGCCCCAGGCGCAGACCAACATCAAGGTGCAGGACGATAAAGTCGCTGTCGACACGCTTGTCAAGACCTATGTCGGTATTGACGGAACGAGCTACGAGGAAAGCACGACGCCCCCGAAGGCCGTAGGCACCTACCTGATGATGGTTGAAGTCCCCGACAGCAACACGGACTACGATGGCTTCGGGTTCTGCGTGTTCAAGATCGAGCCTAAGATGCTGACCGTTTCCGCTTCGGCTAAGAGTAAGACCTACAACGGCACGGCTTCGGCCGAGGCGAGCGTAAGCGTGGAGGGTGTCGAGAGCGGCGACGATGTGAAAGCCGAGGCAATCGGCGCTTCGTTCGACGACAAGAACGTCGGCACCGATAAAGAAGTTACGGTTGCCTTCGAGCTTGTTGGCAAGGATGCGGGCAACTACACGGCGGATGCGATGCTCCAAGCCAAGGCAAACATCACGGCAAAGGAGCTGACGATCTATCCCCTGAAAATTGCCCAGAAGTACTACGACGGAACGAACAAGGCGAGCTTCAGCGCCACGCCAGCGCTCGTTGGCGTGGTGAGCGGCGAGGAGGTAACGCTGGTAAACGGCGTACCCACCTTCGCAAGCGTTTCCGTGGGTCAGAACATACCCATCAACTTTACTGACTTCACGTTGGGCGGAGCCGACGCGGGCAACAACTACAAGCTTACCCAGCCCACGGGCATTACGGGCGACATCAGCGCCTACATCCCCTCCAGCAAGGAGTACACCACAACCACCAAGGACTTGACGAATCAGGACTTCGTGGTGACGGCAAGCAGCGGTTGGCTGGTGTCCGAGACCAACACGGCAGAGGGCACATGGAGCGAAAGCCTGACCCGCAGCGCCGATACGGGCAACTCCGAGGGCAGCCTGACCTTTTACGTGAAGAATGCGAAGTACGGGTACATCTCTGAGGCCATAACGAAGACCTACAAAATCGACAAGACCGCACCCACCATCAAGGGAGCGGAGGACGGCAATACCTACTGCAGCCCGGTGGAGATTACCGTTACCGATGTAAGCCTGGACAAGGTGACCGTAGACGGCGAACCAGTGGCGCCCGCCAACGAGGCTATGGTGCTGGCCGCCGACGCTCCAGAGGTCACGTTCACCGTGCAGCCCGCCGAAGGCGTGCAGACCGTTGTTGCCACCGACAAAGCCGGCAACAGCACCACCCTGAAGCTCACCGTCAACAACGGACACGCAGCACTGACCCACGTCGATGCTAAGGCCGCCACCGCTACCGCCGATGGCAACATCGAGTACTGGTACTGCCCCGACTGCGGCAAGTACTTTGCCGATGCGGCCGCTACCAAGGAAATCCAACAGGCCGATACCGTTGTGAAGAAGACCGACGGTTCGCAGGCTAAGGAAGACGATTCTTCCAATGGCGGGGAAGGCCAGCAGGATGCCGACGGAAACGCGAAGTCTGCCGACGGTCAAGCGAGCGCCAGAACCGGCGACAGCAACGCTTTCGGCCTGCTGCTGGGTTCCGCTCTTCTGAGCGGCGCGGTTGTAACTGTTGCAGTTGCCTCCAGAAAGAGGAAGCGCGTCAAGTAGGGCCGGTAAACCCCAGGCAGCGCGTCTGGAGCTAGCAACCTGAACGCCGCCGTATCCTGCTTTATTGCATGCTCCCCGATCGGATTCCCGGTTGGGGAGCATGCTGTTTTGCCGCGCCCTACGTGCGCGACCCTTCCAGACAGCCGGCGAAGATGCCGCTTCACGCTTGCTGTCATCCTGTGCGCAACATGCTAAGATATGATGCTATGAATTTTCCGGGGCGGCCGCCCCGTTCGTTGCGCCTGCTCGCAGCAGGCGCGTGAGGTTTAAGAAGGAAGAACATGCGCGAAAAGCTTGAGAAGATCATCAGCGCCTACGAAGAGCTTGAGCAGAAGCTCGGCGACCCGGCGGTGCTTTCCAACCAGGGCGAGTACAACAAGCTGGCAAAAAGCTACGCCGACCAGGGCCCTCTGGTAACCAAGGCGCGCGAGTACATCCGCGACCTGGACGACCTGGCGGAAGCCAAGGAGCTTCTGGGCGACCCCGACATGAAGGAGTTCGGCCAGGAAGAGATTTCCCGCATCGAAGGCGAGCTTCCCGCGCTGGAAGAAGACATTAAGTTCATGCTCATCCCGTCCGACCCGGCCGACGAAAAGGACATCATCGTGGAAATCCGCGCCGCCGCCGGTGGCGACGAGGCCGCCATCTTCGCGGGCGATCTGTACAAGATGTACCAGCGCTTCTGCGACCACCAGGGCTGGAAGGTCGAAACTATGGACGTTTCGCCTTCCGAAGCCGGCGGCTACAAGGAAATCCAGTTCAAGGTGAAGGGCAACAAGGTGTTCTCCGTCATGAAGTTCGAAAGCGGCGTTCACCGCGTTCAGCGGATCCCTAAGACGGAAAGCCAGGGCCGCATCCACACCTCCACGGCAACCGTTGCTGTGCTGCCGGAAGCCGACGAGGTGGAAATCGACATCAAGGAAAACGACCTGCGCATCGACGTGTTCCGCGCCGGTGGTCCAGGCGGCCAGTGCGTTAACACCACCGACTCCGCCGTGCGCATCACGCACCTGCCCTCGGGTTTGGTGGTTCAGTCGCAGGACCAGAAGAGCCAGCTGCAGAACAAGATCGCTGCCATGGCCGTTCTGCGCGCCCGCCTGTACGAGAAGATGCTGGCCGAACAGCAGGCCGCCGAAGGCGCCAAGCGCCTGGCGCAGATCGGTTCTGGCGACCGTGCCGAGAAGATCCGTACCTACAACGCCCCGCAGGACCGCGTTACCGACCACCGCATCGGCTTCAACTCCACCTACAACGGCGTGCTGATGGGCGATTTGCTGGGCGATGTTATCACCGCGCTTCAGGCTGCCGACCGCGCCCAGAAGCTGGAAGAAGCGGTTTAACCCCTGCCTTCTGCCGAGCGGCAATCCGAGCTTTAACGGGTTCGGTTGCCGCTCATTTTTTATGCCGTGCACGCGAAGCCTACTGTGCTGCGGCGCGGCCTTCCGAACCACCTTACGAAACGGAACCCCATGACCAACGACATCTGGACCATAAAAGCCGCCCTGGATTGGACGGTTGGCTACCTTGAGCGCAAGGGCGATGCCAACCCGCGCCTTTCGGCCGAATGGCTGATGTCCGAGGCCACGGGCCTTTCGCGTATCGATCTGTACGTGAACTTCGAAAAGCCGCTTTCGGCCGACGAGCGTGCCGTGCTGCGCGATTTCGTTGCCCGCCGTGGCAAGGGCGAGCCGCTGCAGCTTATCAGCGGTAAGGCGCCGTTTCGCTACCTAACCCTGTTCGTTGCCCCCGGCGTGCTTATCCCGCGCCCCGAAACCGAGGTGCTGGTGAGCGAGGCGTTCGCCGAGCTGAACCTGCCGCGCCCGGCCAGCCATGTGGAACAGGGCGAAGAGGGCGAGCAGATCGTAGATGCCAGCCTGCCCGCGTTGAAGGCGATTGACCTGTGCACCGGCTCGGGCTGCATCGCGTGCGCCCTGGCTTCCGAGTACCCCGTGGCGCAGGTGTTGGCGCTCGACATCGCGCCTGCGGCCTTGGCCTTGGCGCAGAAGAACGTAGAGCATTTGGGTTTGGGTGAGCGCGTGCGGGTGGCAGAAAGCGATTTGCTTGCCGGTGTGCCAGAACCCGAAAAAGGCACGTTCGACCTGGTTGTATCCAACCCGCCTTACGTTCCCACCGCGGTGTGCGACACCCTTCCGGCCGAAGTGGGCAACTGGGACCCGCGCCTGGCGCTCGACGGCGGCGAAGACGGGCTTTCCCTGTTCCGTCGTTTCCTGCCCGATGCGCTAGCGTGCCTGAAGCCCGACGGCGTGCTGGCGGTAGAGCTCTACGAAGGCCATCTGACCCAGGCCGCGCAGCTTGCAGCGGGGCAGGGCTTCGACCGCATTCGCACGGTTAACGACTTGGCCGGCCGTCCACGCGTGCTGGTGGCGCGCAAGCCCGCCTAACACGGAATCCCCCGCAAACGCACCCCAACGCCGCTCGTATAATGAGAGCGGTCATGCCAAAGGAAGGGGATTGCCGTGGTCGTGCAACGCAACTCAACTGAATTCGTAGATTACGCTTCTGGTTTTGTGGGCTCTTCGGCGGGCGAGCTTGACGCCTGCCTTGCCGAATCGCTGGAAACCATCGAAGAATACCTGGAAGGCCGCAAGCCCGTACTGGGCGTGGTGCTGGGAATGGGCCTAGCCCCCGTGGCCAATGCGCTGGAATATGCCGTGCGCATCCCGTTTTCCGACATTCCCCATATGAAGCGCTGCTCGGTTATCGGGCACGCCGGGCAGTTCGTGTGCGGCTACATCGAAGGCACCTGCGTCATTGCCATGCAGGGCCGCCTTCATGGGTACGAGGGGTACTCCGCGCCCGAGGTTGCCTATCCGGTTTGGCTTATGGGCCGCTTGGGCGTGAAGATTCTGGTAACAACCTATTCGGTGCGGCCGTTGTCCGAGCGCTTCTACGTGGGCGACCTGTGCCTTACCACCGACCACATAAACCTCACGGGCAGAAACCCCCTTGTCGGGCACGACCCGAACCGTTTCGCGCGCCGCTTCGTTTCCTTGGACGAAGCGTACAGCCCACGCCTTCGCCGTGTTGCGCGGGATGTCGCAGGCCGGGAAGAGATTACCCTGAAAGAGGGAATCTATCTGGCGGTTCCCGGCCCCAGCTTGGAAACCCCGGCCGAAATGCTGGCCTATTCCCTGATGGGCGCCGGCACGGTAGGGGTCAGCTCCATCGAAGAGGTAATCGCTGCCCGCCATGTTGGTATAGAGGTTCTTGGCATCTCGCTGGTGTGCGGCGCGGCGGGCTCGTATGCCACCGCAGAAGAGGTTTCTGCCGTGGGTCGGTCTCGCTGCCTGGACTTATTGAATTTGCTAAAAGGTGTCGTTATTCATTGTTTGCAGTAATCAAACGCGAACTAAAAGAATTGAAAGAAAGCATTGCTTCCCCTTTGAACACGTGTTTTAATTGAACCTGTTCGATTGGAACACGTTCAAGTTCTCGGGTCCTTCGTCTTGGGGGAGTTCAGTAGGGCTTCGAGGCTTGAAGGTGATCTATATGCGAGCGAGTTCCGCAAAGTGCGGGAGGGGTAATTCGCTTAGAGCACAAACTCGGCGTGAAATCAGCCCGTTGCAGTTTTCAGGGGATGGAAGCTGCGGCGGGCTGTTTTCGTGTGTGGCAACGTGTATGCCAACTCTTTTTTGCTACTATTGAAAAATTGCATCCGGCACTTCTGCTGCCGTCGATGCCAACCAGCAAGAAGCAAACGGCGAAGGTGGAACATGCCTATAGGTAACCATAAGGGTTCGCACGCTCAGGGCCGTCATGCCGCGGGGCAGGGGGCTCATTCGGGCTCGTACCAAGGAGCCGCTTCGCAGCAGGGCCAATACTCGCAGCCCGCAAGGCCCCAGCAGCCGCACCATCAAGGCCAAAGCCAGGCTGGCGCCGCGCATCCCGGCGGCACCACGGCGTTTCCTTCGGCGGGTGCTTCGGGGGGCTACGTTCCCGGAAGCTACCATGTGCCCACCGTGCCTACCGCGGGTTACCGGCCCGCAAACGGGGCGGCGTCGCAGCAGGTTCCGCCTGCAAACGGGGCGGGGCAGTTTGTCGCTGCCGGCGGCACGGGCCAGTACTCCCGCAATTCCTACGGCTCTGCCGCACGCCAGAACGGCGGCAACGGCAAAAAGGGCGGCGGGCCGTGGCGCGTGGTGTTCATCGTTGCCATCATCGTGCTGGTGGCCTCGCTGTGTGCTCTTGGCGCCATCGGCTACCAGTACTTCGCACAGCAGCGTGCCTACAACGACTTGGAGCAGTACGCGCAGGTATCCGACGCGCAGGGCTCGGGCACTGTTTCCCTTAGCAGCCTTACGGTAGATTGGGATTCCCTGCGTGCCATCAACCCCGATATCGTTGCCTGGATATATGTGCCCGACACGCCTATCAACTACCCGGTTGTTCAGGGCGCCGATAACGAAGAGTACCTGCACAAGGCCTTCGACGGGTCTACCGGCTGGCTGGCCAGCGCCGGCACCATCTTCCTGGATTCCACCAACAAGTCCGATCTGAGCGATCGCAACAGCGCACTGTACGGCCATCACATGAACGACGGCTCCATGTTCGCCTCGCTTGCCGATTTCGTGGACCAGTCCACGTTCGACAGCCATCGCGATATCTATGTTCTTACGCCGAACGGCAACTATCGCCTTATCACGTTCGCGGTGGTGAAAACCGTGGGCAGCGACGCCATCGTTCAGACGTCGTTCGCCGACGATTCCAGCTACCGCGCCTACATTCAGGACAAGCTTGACCGCAGTTCGGTAAGCCAGAGCGGCACGGTGTTCACGTCAGCCGACGTTAAGCAGTCCATGCTGTTCTCTACCTGCGAATACACTCAAAACGACGGCCGTTCGGTGCTGTTCGCCGCCGTGGTTGAAACCACCGCAACCAACGACCCGTACCTAACCGGTACCCAACAGGGCACCACCAACCTAACTTCAGGCACAGACACGGTCATGGACCGCAATTACTAGGAGGCAACACACATGAGCACGTCGGTGTTTCCCGGAGAGCGCCCCGACAGGATGGAAGAGGAGTGCGGTGTTTTCGGCATCTACGCTCCTGGCGAAGATGTTGCGCGCATGACCTGCTTCGGCCTTCAGGCCCTGCAGCATCGCGGGCAGGAATCTGCCGGTATCGCCGTGGGCGATGGCGCCACCATCATGGCCTACAAGGACCTGGGCCTGGTTACCCAGGCGTTCAACGAAAGCGCGCTTTCTGCCCTGAAGGGCAACCTGGCCATCGGCCATGTACGCTATTCCACCAGCGGCAGCGTTGATGCGTGGGAGGCCGCCCAGCCCCACATCTCGGCCATCGACGACGTGCTTATCGCGCTTGCCCATAACGGCACGCTGGTGAACACCAACTACCTGAAGGCCAAGATCATCGACTACGGCGTGCATCTGCGCGCTGGCACCGATTCCGAGGCCGCCGCAAAGATCATCGGCGAGGTTACCAAGGCCACGAATTCGCTTCGCAGCGGCATCCGCAAGGCCATGAAGATGATAGAGGGCGCCTATGCCATGCTTCTGGCCAGCCCCAATTCGCTCTACGCCTTCCGCGACCCGAACGGCATCCGCCCGCTGGTTATCGGCGAGCTGCCGAATGGCCGCGGCTGGGTGGTATCGTCTGAAACCTGCGGCTTGGACATCGTGGGCGCAACGTTTTTGCGCGAGGTTGCCCCCGGCGAAATCGTGCGCTTTTCCGAAGAGGGAATGATCTCTGAGACGGGCGTGGAGCCCAAAGAGCGCGCCAGCTGCATCTTCGAATGGGTGTACTTCGCCCGCCCCGACTCCGTGATGGACGGCCAGAGCGTCTACGTTTCGCGCCGCCAGATGGGCCGCATCCTTGCGCGCGAGGCACCGGTGGAAGCCGACCTGGTGGTGGGCGTTCCCGACTCCGGCCTGCCTTCCGCCATGGGATACGCCCTGGAAAGCGGCATCCCGTACGCCAACGGCATCGTGAAGAACCGCTATGTTGGCCGCACGTTCATCCAGCCCACCGACGAGATGCGCCAGCTGGGCATCCGCCTGAAGCTGAACCCGCTGCCCTCCGTTATCAAGGGGCAGCGCCTGGTGGTTATCGACGACTCCATCGTGCGCGGCAACACCTCGAAGAAGCTGGTGGACATGCTGCGCGATGCCGGCGCTTCGGAAGTGCACCTGCGCATCGTTTCGCCGGAAACGCGTTGGCCCTGCTTCTACGGCATTGACACCGACACGCAAGACCAGCTCATCGCCGCGAACATGACCAACGCCCAGATGTGCGAGTTCATCGGCTGCGATTCGCTGGCCTTCATTTCCGTTGAGGGCCTGCACGAAGCCGTGAAGTGCGACCACCCCGGTTTCTGCGACGCCTGCTTCACGGGCAAGTACCCGGTGGATATTCCTGATACCATGAAAGCGAAGAGCTTCCTTCCCGAAGGCAAGGCGGTTCTAAGCTAGTTGGCACGGGCTTCAAGCCCTTAAGCATTGTAGGAAAGCAAACGGCCCCGCAAGGGGCACCGATTCCAGGAGATGTTATGACTGATCGCGTTAAGGTCAACGCTTTGGACAACGACGGCACCAAGTGGCCCAGCTGGACCACGCAGGGTGCGGCAACCACGTACGCCCAGGCTGGGGTTGACACGGCTGAAGGCGCCCGTGCGGTAGACGCCATCAAGGATGCGGTGCATCGCACCTACCGCGACGAGGTTCGCGGCGACATCGGCGGCTTTGGCGGCCTGTTCAGCATCGGCGTTGCCAAGAATATGGCCGACCCCATCCTGGTTTCCGGCACCGACGGCGTGGGCACCAAGATCCAGCTGGCCAAGCTCGCCGGCAAGCACGACACCGTGGGCATCGACCTGGTTGCCATGTGCGTGAACGACATCCTGGCAACGGGCGCCGAGCCGCTGTTCTTCCTGGACTACATCGCCATCGGCAAGCTGAAGAGCGAAGCGGTGGCAGAAATCGTCTCTGGCATCGCCGACGGCTGCCAGCTTAGCGGCGCGGCCCTTATCGGCGGCGAGATGGCCGAGCACCCCGGCGTCATGGACCCGCACGAGTACGACCTTTCCGGCTTCTGCGTGGGCGTGGTAGATCGCCCCGAGATGCTCGACCCGAACAAGGTGCAGGAAGGCGATGTGCTCATCGGTCTGGCATCTTCGGGCATCCATTCCAACGGCTACTCGCTGGTGCGCAAGGTGGTTACCGACGGCAAGACGCTCTACGAGCTGCGCATGCCGCAGGAATCGCTGGGCGGCAAGAGCGTGCTCGATGCGCTGTTGGAGCCCACCCGCATCTACGTGAAGCCCGTTCGCAAGGTGCTGCGCCAGCTTCCTGGCGCTGTTCGCTCGCTGGCCCACATCACCGGCGGCGGCATTACCGAGAACCTGAACCGCGCCCTGCCCGACAACATGGATGCCGAAGTGCACGTGGGCACCTGGGACATGCCTCCCATCATCCCGTTCGTGTGCCACGCCGCCCACTTGGACGAGCATGAGGCGCTGAAGACCTTCAACATGGGCCTTGGCATGGTGCTGGTTGTTGCCCCCAACAAGGTCGACGAGGTTATGGATATCCTGGAAGCTGAAGGCGAGGTTCCTTCTGTGGTGGGCCGCATCGTTTCCGGCTCTGGCGAGGTTGCCTATGTAGATCAGGAAAAGCTCTTTGCTTCCCCTGAAAGCGACCAGGCAGCAGGGGAGTAGCGGCGCATGGCAAACCCGTTGAACATCGGCGTTCTTATCAGCGGCAGCGGATCCAACCTGCAGTCGCTGATCGACCATATCCAGGAAGGCACGCTTAACGCGCACATCAGCCTGGTGGTTTCCTCCCGGCCCGATGCGTACGGCATCGAGCGCGCCAAGAAGGCGGGCATTCCCGTGCTGGTGCTGAACCGCGAAGCATATGCGGACGTTGCCGCTGCCAACAAGCGCATCGCCGATGCGCTGAAGGAAGCTGGCGCCGAATACGTGGTTATGGCCGGCTACATGCGCATGGTTACCGCCGAAGTGCTCGACGCTTTCCCCGACAGGGTGGTTAACCTGCACCCGGCGCTGCTGCCCTCGTTCAAGGGCGCCCATGCCATCCAAGATGCCTTCGACTTCGGTGTGAAGGTAACCGGCGTTACCGTGCACTTCGCCAACGCCGACTACGACAAGGGCCCCATCATCGCCCAGCGCGCGGTGGAACTTCGCGAAGGCGATACGGTAGAAGCGCTTGAGGCGCGTATCCATGCGGTGGAACACGAGCTGTATCCGCACGTGGTGCAGCTGCTTGCCGAAGGGCGCGTTTCGGTGGATGCCGCTACCCGCAAGGTGCGCATCGCCGAATAGCTTTCGCTTCTGCGGCCAACCGTTCAGAGCCAAGGGTTTTACGCCCTTGGCTTTTTTCGTTTTTGAACACGGTCGCTCGTTCTGGCGCTGCTATATTTGAGGAACAGACAAACCAGGCAAAGAGGAAAGGCGGTACCAGGTGGCAGACCCCAAGGTAAAGCGTGTTCTTATGTCGGTGACGGACAAGACCGGCGTAGTCGAGTTCGCCCGCGCGTTGTCCGAGGAATTCGGTGCGCAGATTATCTCTACGGGCGGCACGGCTCGCGTTATCGCAGAGGCCGGCGTTCCCGTTACCCCCATCGACGAGGTTACCCAGTTCCCCGAGATGATGGACGGCCGCGTGAAGACGCTGCACCCCGCGGTGCACGGCGGCCTTCTTGCCAAGCGCGACAACCCCGAGCATATGGCTCAGGCCGAAGAGCACGGCATCCAGATGATCGACATGGTGGTGGTGAACCTCTATGCGTTCGAGAAGACGGTGGAATCCGGCGCCGACTTCGGCACCTGCATCGAGAACATCGACATCGGCGGCCCTTCCATGCTGCGCTCAGCCGCCAAGAACTTCGCCAGCGTCGCCGTGGTAACCGATCCGGCAAGCTACGGCACCATCCTGGCCGAAATGCGCGCCAACGACGGCGCAACCACGCTGGCAACCCGCACCAAGCTTGCCTTGAGAGTGTTCCAAACCACCAACGCCTACGACGGCGCCATTGCCAAGTGGCTGGGCGGCCAGCTCGGCGAGGCGGAAGAGCTGTTCCCCGAGCAGCTTTCCATCGATATGGTGAAGCAGCAGGGCCTTCGCTACGGCGAGAACCCGCATCAGAGCGCCGCGTTCTACCGCGTGCCCGAGCTTGCTACCGAGCATTCCCTGGTGAACGCCCAGCAGCTCAACGGCAAGGAGCTTTCCTACAACAACATCCTTGATACCGATGCCTGCTGGACCATCGCGCGCGAGTTCGACGAGCCCGCCGTGGTAATCCTGAAGCATCAGAACCCCTGCGGTTCCGCCACTGCCGCTACCGTGGTGGAAGCCTTCGACAAGGCCTTTGCCTGCGACCCGAAGAGCGCCTACGGCGGAATCATCGCCGCCAACGTGGAGGTTACCAAGGAATTCGTCGAGCACATCAACGAGAACCACCTGTTCGTCGAGGTGCTCATTGCCCCCTCGTTCGCAGCCGACGCGCTGGAGCTGCTGCAGCAGAAGAAGAACCTGCGCGTTCTTGCAACCGGCGGCGTGGATGCGCCGGCGGCCATGGAGTTCCGCTCCGTGGATGGCGGCATGCTTGCCCAGCAGGTAGACCGTGTTACCGAAACGCAGGACGAGTTCACCGTTCCCACCAAGACCCAGCCCACCGAAGACCAGCTGCATGAGATGCTGTTTGCTTGGAAGGTGTGCAAGGGCGTTAAGTCCAACGCCATCCTGGTTTCCAAGGACCATGCGGGCATCGGCATGGGCCCTGGCCAGCCGAACCGCGTTGATTCCGCCAAGCTTGCCTGCGAGCGCGCCCACGAGGCATGCAAGCGCATGGGCGTTGCCGCCGATGGCCTGGTGTGCGCATCCGATGCGTTCTTCCCGTTCCGCGACAACGTGGACACGCTGGCCCAGTACGGCATCAAGGCCATCATCCAGCCCGGCGGCTCCATCCGCGACGAAGAGGTTATCCAGGCCTGCGACGAGCACGGCATCGCCATGGTGTTCACCGGCCATCGCCACT
>CAVBST010000003.1:0-86787 GCA_963598325.1 uncultured Prevotella sp.
TCGATTCGCGAAGCGAATCTCCTTCAAATGCATGAAGCAGTGCAGCGCATGCAGATGGGCCCGCCTAAGCGGGCCCATCAAACAGCGGAACGGGAATCCCCGAAGGGCTGGTGCCCCAGCCCGCGGCGCGGACGACCCTGCCCCATCCGAAACAGAAAAGGGGCAAGGAAAACTCCTTGCCCCTGATAGCGTTTCTCTTGCCGATAATCGCTAAGCGATCTTCGCAACCCTTACTGCGCACACCTTGTATTCCGGCGTAGAGCAGATACGGTCGAGCCCGTCGCTGGTAAGCCAGTTGGCGTTGCCGTCCTGGAAGTGGAACGGCATCCAGGTTTGCCCCGGGTTGGTCTTGCCCGAAACGCGCGCGGTGGTCTCGATCTTCCCGCGGCGGCTTTCCACACAGATCCTCTCGCCGTCGGCAATGCCCAGCTTGCTGGCGTCCTGGTCGTTGATCTCGATGAACGAGCTTCCGCAGATCTCATTCAAACCAGGGGTCTTGTCGGTCATGGCTGTGGCGTTGTAGTGGTACAGGATACGCCCGGTGGTAAGCATCAGCGGGTACTCTTCGTCGGGCAGCTCGGCGGCAGGGATGTACTCGGCCAGCGAATAGATGCCCAAGCCGCGGCTGAACTTGCCCACATGCATGATGGGCGTGCCAGGATGGTCTTTGTCCAAGCAGGGCCAGCACAGGCCCTGGCCCGCCAACCCCTCGGAGTCCAAGCGCTCGTGGCTGATGCCATGGAAGCTAGGCGTAAGCTCAGCGATCTCGTCCATGATCTGGGCGCTGGTAAGCTGCGGCTGGGCATAGCCCATGCGGTTCATGATGTCGATGAAGATATCGGTATCCAGGCGCGTACCGGGGATGGTAACCGCCGTGCGGATGCGCTGAACGCGGCGCTCGGTGTTGCTGAACGTGCCTTCCTTTTCCGCATAGCTGCGGCCGGGCAGCACCACATCGGCGTACTTGGCCGTTTCGGTAAGGAACAGGTCGTCTACCACCAGGAAGTCCAGCGACTCCAGCGCCTTGATAACATGATGGGTATCCGGGTCGGTGCGCACCGGGTCTTCGCCGAAGATGAACAGGCCCTTTATGTCGCCCGAGATCATCTTGGGGAAGCACTCAGTGGCAAAGGTGCCCTTCCACTTGGGAATCTCCACGCCCCAATGCTTCTCGAAGCGCTCCATAACCTCGGCATTGGCCAGCTTCTGGTAACCGGGGAAATCAGCGGGGGTAGCGCCCATGTCGCACGCACCCTGAACGTTGTTCTGGCCGCGAACGGGGTTCACACCGCAACCGGGCTTGCCGAAGTTGCCGGTGATCATAGCCAGGTTCGAAAGCGACATTACGCCTTCGGTGCCGCTGGTGTGCTCGGTAACGCCCAGGCAGTACACGATGGCAGCCGCATTGGCCTGACCGTAGAGCTTTGCCGCGAACACCAGGTCTTCCGGGCTTATCTCGCAGATATCGGCAACGTATTCCGGCGTGTACTTTTCCACCATAGCCTTGAAGTCTTCGAAGCCCTCGGAACGGGTGGCGATGAATTCCTCGTCGATAAGCCCCTCGTGGATGAGCACGCGGGCAATGCCGTTCGAGAACGCCACGTTGGTGCCGGGCTTCAGCTTCAAATGCACATCGGCGATCTTGGTAAGGCCGATATCGCGCGGGTCCACCACGATGAGCTTCGTGCCGTTTTCCACCGCTTCGCGGATCTGCATGCCGAACACCGGGTGCGCTTCCTCGGGGTTGGAACCCACCAGCATGATGACCTCGGCGTTCTGCGCGATGTCGGTGATGGGGTTGGTCATAGCGCCGGAACCCAGGGTCTGCGCAAGGCCGGCAACCGAAGGGCCGTGGCACACGCGGGCGCAGTTGTCCACGTTGTTGGTCTTGAACACCGTGCGCGCCATCTTCTGCAGCATGTAGATGTCCTCGTTGGCGGAACGTGCGCAAGCGAACGCGGCAAGCGCTTGCCCGCCGAACTCATCGCGCAACGCGCCCATCTTCGAAGCCACCAGGTTAAGCGCCTCGTCCCAGGAAGCAGGCTCAAGCTGGCCGGATTCGGCGTTGCGCACCAACGGCGTGGTAAGGCGCTCGGGCGAATGCACGAAGTCGAAGCTTCCGCTGCGTCCCTTCACGCACAGCAAGCTGTGGTTGGAAGGGCCGTCTACCGCTTCGGTGTCAACGATCTTGCCGTCTTTGACGATGAGGTTGTACTGGCAACCCGTGGCGCAGTGCGGGCACGTGGTAAGCACGCGCTCGACCTCCCACTCGCGGTAATCGGCGCGGCGCTTCATGGTAAGCGCACCCGTGGGGCACGCCTGAACGCAGTTGCCGCACGATTCGCAATGCGTGGCTTTCCAGTCGGGGCCGAACGGTGCCTCGATGCTGGTGCGCAGGCCGCGCTTCGCGGCATGCAGCGTATGGTTGCCCGCAGCGTTGTTGCAAGCACCCACACAGCGCTGGCAGCGGATGCACAGGTTAGGATCGAAGCTGATGAACGGGTTGGAATCGAAAACCGGTTTGCGCGAGGACTGCTCACCGAACGTGGGCTCCATCACGCCCAACTCGCGGGCAACGGACTGCAGCTCGCACCCGCCGTTCTTTTTGCAGGAAAGGCAGTGGTTGGTGGTGTTCAGGCCATGGTCGGAAAGGATAAGATCCATGGCTATCTGGCGATAGCCCGTGATGCGGTCGGATTCGGTCACTACAACCATGCCCTCGCGCACCGGCGTAGAACAGGCAGGCACAGGGCTATCGAGCCCTTCGACTTCAACCACGCAGATGCGGCACGAGGCGATTTCGTTGCGCTCCTTCAGGTAGCACAGCGTGGGGATATGCACCCCTGCCAGCTGGGCGGCCTCAAGGATGGTGGCGCCAACGGGCGCGGTTGCCCGCTTGCCGTTGATGGTAAGCGCAACCGACTTGGCCGCGCAGCAAGCGGCGGCCGTGGACTGGGGGTTAGACATACTGGACCCTGCCCCCTACCTGTACGCCAGCGCCGAAATGGTCGCACCTTAGGCAACGACCGCATTCCTGCTGGGCCTCTTCCAAGCTCATGCCAAGCTCAACGCCCTCGAAGTCGCACTTGCGCTCGCGGGCGGGACGCTCGGCGATTTCCACACGGCCCTTGGGCGTACGATCGTTCTGGGCGGCAACGGGCGCCTCGACATCGATGTTGAGCGTGTGGTGGAAGCCCAGGTACTCGTCGATGTTACGGGCGGCAACCTTGCCGGCGCCGATAGCCTTGATAACAGTGGAAGGACCGCTTTGGCAGTCGCCGCCAACGAACACGCCGGGCAGCCCGGGCGATTCAAGCTCGCCGTTGGCAACGAACTTGCCCCAGTTGGTTTCCATGCCGAACGCGGCGAAGGGCTCGGATACGATGTCCTGGCCAACTGCGATAAGGATTACGTCGGCAGGGATGCGGCGCTCGGGCTTGGAGGCGGTGACCGGGGCCGGACGGCCGCCCTTCACCGGGCCGATCATCTGCGGCTGGGTGATGAGCGCGGTGCAATGCCCCGCCTCGTTCACCTCCACGGATGCCGGAGCCTCCAGAATGGCCATTTCCACGCCTTCGGCCACGGCCGATTCGATTTCCTCGTTCAGCGCGGTCATGTCGGCCTGGCGGCGGCGATAGGCAACCGTTACCGAAGCCGCACCGGCGCGCACGGAGGTACGAGCGCAGTCCATGGCAACGTTGCCGCCGCCGATGACCACCACGTCCTTACCCGTGAAGTCGGGGTATTCTTCGTCGCCGATCTGCCCCAGCAGCTCGACGGCGCTGTAAACGCCTTCAGCGTCGGAATTTTCCAGGCGCAGCGTCTTGCCGGTATGGGCGCCGATGGCAACGTAGACGGCATCGTATTCGTCGGCGATGCGGCGCATGGCAGCTTCGTCTATATAGGTGTTGTACTCGACGTCGATATTACCCACCGAAAGGATGGCGTTGATGTCCTCGTCCAAGCGCTCACGCGGGAAGCGGTAGGCGGGAATGCCGTAGCGCATCATGCCGCCCATGGCGCGATGCATCTCGAACACCGTTACCTTGTGCCCCATCAGGGCGCTGAAGTATGCACAGGTAAGGCCGGAAGGTCCGCCGCCGATAACGGCGATGCGCTTGCCGGTGTCGGGAAGGCGCTTGGGAGTGGGAACCTTGTCGGCAGCGGCGTTATCGACCGCGAACTTCTTGATACCGCGGATGTTCAGCGGCGCATCGATAAGGATGCGGCGGCAGCGCTTCTCGCACGGATGCTCGCACACCAGCGCACAGGCCGTGGGAAACGGATTGTCCTTGCGGATCATCTGAACCGCACCGGAATAGTCGCCTTCGCCCACCATGGCGATGTAGGCAGGAACGTTCACGTGGGCAGGGCACATGGTCTCGCACGGAACGCTCTGGCCCATGCCCGCACTGCAGGCGTGGTTGGAGAGGTGCTCTTCGACTTCGGAAGCGAAGGTTTCCAGCGAATCGAGCGCCGCCTGCGCGGCTTCGTAGCCGATGGCGCAATCGGACGTGTCGCGGATCATCTGCGCCAGCGTGCGCATGGTTTCCACGGTTTCGGCGGTTGCGCGGCACTCCGCCAAGGAGCGCATCATCTCAGCGAGTTTGGGCAGGCCATCGCGGCAAGGGACGCATTTGCCGCAAGTCTGCAGCGCGCCCGCCTCCAAAAACGATGCCTGGAACGCCAAGGGGCACTGCCCCGGCGGTGTGGCTTCCACCCTGCGCTCGAAGCGCGCAAGGTAGGATTCGATCTTTGCGTCGGCGGCAGATCGGGGATCGACTGAAAGCGTTGCCAACGCTCCTCCCTTCCTAATTCCGCCGGCCTGCTGCGCTGCTTTCGCGGGAGGGCTCACCCTTGCAGCCAGCACGCCGAACGGCTCTTTGTCCTTGCCCTCAATAATAAGGGATATTCAACAATAGAATGAAAACTGCCCCCAACCAGTGAGGGCAGACACAACAGTGCAAAGTATATTGTGCGCGGGCTTTTCACCGTGGGAGCGGCAGGCTCGTATCGGTGAGTGGAAGAATTAAGCGCATCTTAATCCTATTTCAGCGCTATCCTTCTCAAGAAAGGCGAAAGGCGGCCCAAAAGCCACCACCCCGGTTCACACCAGCCACGCGAGCCCGAAGAAACCGGCGCGGGCACCCGAAGCCACGTCCATTATGCGAAGCCCAATGCCCAGGCCGCCTAGCGCGGGCACCACCCCGGTTCACACCAGCCACGCGAGCCCTTGAGGCCGGCGCTTCCGCCGCTAGTCTACCGGGTAGTACGTGGTAACCGTTGGGTTGTCCTCGATGTAGGCGCGCAGCTTCTCGATGTAGCGCTGTGCCAGGGGCGAAAACGGGCGCTCGGCATGGTACAAGTAGCCCACCGTCATGGTCTCGTCCACTTCCAGAGGAATGGCGCATACGTCTTCGGCCATCTCACCGGAAAGCACGCCGGTTGAAATGGTGTAGCCGTTGTGGCGGTTCAGCAGGATGGTGAGCGTGCCGCGGTCGTAGTACGTGATGTTCTGCTTGTGCGACAAGTGCGAAAGCGGCTCTTCGGAGAAGAAGAACGAGTTGTTGCTGCCCTGCTCGAACGAGTAGCGCGGGTAGTCTTCCAAGTCTTCCGGCTTCAGGCTGGCGCGCCCAGCAAGCGGATGGTTCAGCCCCACGAACACGTGCGGGTGCGCCTCGAACAGCGGGGTGAAGGTAAGGCCCGCATCGGTGAAGGCCTTGGTAAGCACCTTGCGGTTGAACTCGGAAAGGTACAGCACGCCGATTTCGCTGCGGAACTCCTTCACGTCCTCGATAACCTCTGCCGTGCGCGTTTCACGCAGCGAGAAGTTGTACTCTTCCTCGTCGTACTCTTCCGCCAAGTCCACGAAGGCGTGCACGCAGAAGGCGTAATGCTGCGAGGAAACGCACAGCCTGCCCGCCGCCGTGCTGCCGGCGTTGGAGTAGCGCGCCTCGAACAGGTCGAACTGCTGCAGGATCTGACGCGCATAGCCGATGAACTCCGTGCCCTCGTTGGTAAGGGTGATGCCGCGGTTGGTGCGGTTGAAGATGGAGATGCCCAGCTCCTGCTCGGTGTCCTTGATGGTGGTGGAAAGCGTGGGCTGGGAAACGTAGAGCTGCTGGCTGGCGGCATTGATGGAGCCGCATTCGGCAACCTCGATGATGTAGCGCAGCTGCTGCAAGGATATGTTGGTGTGCATCATTTTCCTCCCTGCCCTGCACCCAGGGCAACCCGGCCAAACGCAAGGTTAGCCGCGAAAAAAGAAAAGCCTGGAAGTTGACACCTTCCAGGCTGAAATAGATGGTGGGCGATACTGGGATCGAACCAGTGACCTCCACCGTGTCAAGGTGGCGCTCTCCCCCTGAGCTAACCGCCCGAAGCGCTGATCGCTTCAGCGAGGATTTATATTACCAGAACCGATTAACCCGTCAACAGCTTTTTGCAAAAACCGTTGGCCAAGCTGAAGCCCTGATGCAACCGGATTACAGCTCGATCTTCGGTGCGGCAGCGGGCTCTTCAACCACATCTTCCTCGATGAAGTTGCCGAAGATGGGCTGGCCGTCCTGCGTAAGCTCAACCATGCCGGTAAGCACATCGACGTACTGGTAGGACTGACGGGCAGCGGTGCCGCGCTTGCGCTGCACTTCCATGATGAACAGCTGCGGGTGAACCTGCTTCAGCTCGCCTTCGCTTTCCACGATCTTGGAACGGCCCATGTTGGCGCGAACCTTCAGCTTCTGGCCAACGTACTGGCTAAGCGTTTCGTGGATGTTATCGATAATCTGTGCCTGTTTTGCGAGATCCATAAAGTGACATTCTTTCGATTTTGGACATAAAAATACTTGGCTAGTCTAACATCGCGCCGAATGCTACGGGGCAATCTACATTTTCCGCCCATACGCGCCGCAGTAACAAGGTAAACGCAACGCCGTTGCACTAAGTTTGGCACTACCCCATACGCGCAGCTACTGCAGGTAGGCGCCGGTTTGGCGACCCCAGAGATGGGAGTATTCCCCGCCTTGCTCTACCAGCTGGGCATGCGGGCCGTCTTCCACGATCTTGCCGCCGTCCAGCACCACAATGCGGTCGAGGTTGGCCACCGTGGAAAGGCGATGCGCCACCACGATGCAGGTGCGCCCGCGCATCAGCGTTTCCAGCGCATCTTGCACCAGCTTCTCGCTTTCCGAATCCAGCGCGCTGGTGGCCTCGTCCAGTACCAGCACCGGGCAGTCGGCCAGAAGGGCACGGGCAATGGCTATGCGCTGGCGCTGACCACCCGAAAGCTTCACGCCGCGCTCGCCGGTAACCGTGTCGAACCCCTGCGGCAACCGCTCGATGAACTCCAGCGCATTGGCCTGGACGGCAGCCCTGCGAACCTCTTCCCTGCTTGCATCGGGCCGGCCATAGGAAATGTTCTCGGCGATGGTGCGATGGAACAGCAGCGCCTCCTGCGGCACGTAGGCAATCTGGCGGCGCAGGCTCTGCTGGGTGCAGTCGGCGATGTTCTGCCCATCCACCAGGATGCTGCCTTCCTGGATGTCGGAAAGGCGCAGCAGCAGCTTGGTCAGGGTGGTTTTGCCCGCACCGCTCATGCCCACAAGGCCAACCCTCTGGCCTGCGGGGATGCTAAGGCAGAACTTGTCGAACACCTGCGTGCGCGCATTGCCGTCGGTGTAGAAGAAGTCGATGTCCTTGAACTGGATGGCACCTTCGGTCACTTCCAGGTCGGGCGCGCCGGGTTTGTCGTCCACCAGGCGAGGCTCGTCGAGCACGGCCGTCATGCCGCTGGCATCGCCAAAGGCGCGGTTGAAGCGCTGCAGGCCGTTGTTGATGAAGTTGAACTGGTTGGTGATGGTGTACGTGTAGGTGAACATGAGCACCAACGTGCCCGGCGTGATGCCGAACCATGCGTTGCCGCCGGCGATGAACACCGCCACCACGCTCATGATGACCACGGTGATGCATGCGGTGATGATGCCGCGGGTAAGCGATGCCCACATGCGCTTGGAATCACGCAGCACCACTTCCTTGTTCGCTGCGTCGAACAGCCCGCGCTCGTAGTCTTCGCGACCATAGGTCTTCACCGCAAGGATATTCGCCACCGAATCGGAAAGCTCGCCCGAAAGGTTGTTCTGCGCGCCGGCAGCCTTTTCGTTCAGCGACAGGATGCGCTTGTACATGTAGTACGAAACGCTGGCGTAGATTACCAGCAGCAGCATAAGGATGGCCACGTACAGCGGCACGCGCGGCGCCAGTATCCCGCAGGTGAACACGATGGAGCACAGCACCGGCATGAACGGGAAGTTGATGGTCTCTATTATCTGGTTGTAGGCGCTCATGAACTTGGAGGTTTGGCTTACCAGCGTGCCGCCGAAGCGGTTGGAGTGGAAGCTCATGCTCTGGTTGCACAGCGCATCGAAGCTCATGGTTGCCAGGTCGTAGCTTGCGGCGATTTCCAGCTTGTACAGCGTGTAGTCCTGCAGCTTGCTGGCCGCCTGGCCAAACACGTTGATAAGGATGAGCGCCAGCACGAACGGCCCGTAGGTGGAAAACACCTGGCTGGCTTCCACGGGCTGGGCGCTTACCTTGTCAACGATAAGGCTCATAACGTACGGGTTGCCGTAGGTAAGCAGCGCCACGAACGCAAAGGTGCTGAACATCAACCCAAAGAAGTACCCCTTATGGTTCCTGGTTACCTGCCAGTAGAAATGCAGCGTGCGCCGCGTGGTGGATTGTTCCTTAGGCCTGCTCATGAAGCTCCAGGAAGGCACGACCCAAGCTGATGAAGGCCTCGCGCTCCAGCGATTCGCCGCGCGCCTTGGCCGAAACACCGGCGCGGGACAGCACATCGGAGATGTTGGCCAGAACAAGGTCGTCGGCGGTAGCCGGGTTGCTGAAGTAGGTTTTCATGGAGTTGGCGATGGTTTTGCGGCGCGTGGCGAAGGCAGCATCGGCCATGGTCATGGCGGCGCGGCGCAAGCCGCCTTCCAGCTGGTCGGGGCGGCGGTCCATGCGGATAACGGCGCTCTTCACACGCGGCGGCGGGAAGAAGTTGCCTTCCGATACGGCAAAACGGCCATGGTATTCGGCCAACAGGCCCAGCTTAACCGTGTAGGCGCCGTAGTTCTTGGTGCCCACCTTGGCGCACATGCGGTCGGCCACTTCGGCCTGCACCATAACCGTTTGGTTCTGCAGGCTCTCGTAGCGCTCGAAGAAGTCGAGGATGATGGTGGCGGCCACCGCATAGGGCAGGTTCGACACAAGCTTGTTCGGGGCGAAAGGAACCTGGTCGGGAGCCACAGCCAAGGCATCGCCCGATATGAGCGTGAAACGGCTTTCCCATTCGGCACAGGTTTCCGCCAGCACGGCGGGAAGGTCGGCGTCCATCTCGATAGAGGCAACCTTGCCGGCACGCTGCAGCAGCGCAACAGTGAGCGTGCCGATGCCCGGCCCCACCTCCAGGACGTTGTCGGCCGGGCTAAGCTCGGCCAGGTTGCAGATCTTTTCCACCACCCCATCGTTGATAAGGAAGTGCTGGCCCAAGGCCTTCTTCGTCATAAGGCCATGCGCTTCGAGCACGGCGCGGGTTTCCGAAACGGATGCCAAGTAAGAGAGCTTGCCCATCAGGCGCCCCACTTTCCCAAATCTTCGCGGCGGATAGATTCAAGCCCCACCAGGGGCACCACTTCATCGATGGCGAAGCCCGCCAGCGCCATGCTGGAGCGCACGGTGGCCACCAGCGGCTCGAAGCCGTGCGGGTCGCCCCCATCGCCCACCACGAAAAGGGTAAGCGGGCGCTTTTCAACTGGCGGCAGGCCAGCACGCTTGCGCTTCAGGTACTCCCAGAAGTACGGCTGCATGCGGTCGAGCACGGCCTTTGCCTGCGAAGGCGCACCGGCGAAGTAAATGGGCATAACCATCAGCACGCGCTGCGTCTGTTCCAGCTGCTGCATAAGGCCTGCCATGTCGTCTTCATAGATGCACGTGCCGGCGGTTTCGCAGTACGCGCAGCCGTTGCAGCCCTCTACCTGGGCATTCGCAACCTCGAACAGCTCCACCTGCACCTGCGGCCGGGATTGCTCCAGCTGCGCCGTAAGAAGGCGCACCACCCTAGCGCTCTTGCCGTTGATGCGCGGGCTGCCGTTGATGATGAGCCACTTTTCCATGGGGCCTAGCCTTGCAGGCGCGCGAACGCATCACGCTGCCATTGGGTTGGCTCGCGGCCCAACAAGCCCAAGGCATTGGAATACACCTGGCTAAGCAAGGCTTCGCGCTGCTTAGCCGTTTCGCAACCCAGCACTTCCAGCAGCTTCTGGGCGGTGAACACCACATGCGCCGGGCCGCAATCCACCCCGCGCATGGGCTCGGGCGTCATGTACGGGCTGTCGGTTTCGGTGAGCAGGCGCCCGTGCGGCACCTTCACGGCAGCAGCACGGACCTCGTCGGCCTTTTTGAACGTAAGGGGGCCGCCGTAGGCGATGAAGCACCCATGCTGCGCCCACGGCTCCAGCGCCCGTTCGTCCAGGTTAAAGCAATGCAGCAGCACGCCGGCTTCCGGGAAGCCCTCTTCCTCCAAGATGGCCAGGCCTTCCTCGTGCGCCTCGCGCATGTGCAGGATCAGCGGCAGGCCCGCAAGCTTTGCCAGCTGAATCTGCCGGCGGAACACCCCGCGCTGCGCTGCACGCGGCGAAAGGTCGTAATGATAATCCAGCCCCACCTCGCCCAAGGCACACACCCGCGGGTCGGCCAGGCGCCGGCGCATCAAGCGCTCCATGCGCGTATCCCACAGGCGAGCGTTGTGCGGATGCACGCCCACCGCAATGCGCAGCTGCGGAATGCGAGGTGCATATTCGCCCAGGCCAGCCTCCTCAAGCTGGGCACGAGCACCGGAAGCCCACTGCTCCAGGCAATCGAAGGTGGGTTGGGAACCGTCATAGCCGGGCTGCGGGGCGTCTTCCCCGGCATCGCCTTCGCCCACGCCATCGGCCGGATCGCACATGGCGCACACGAAGCGCACGTTGTGGAAGGCGCACTTCGCCAATTCCGCAGCGGGATTCTTCAGCATCTGCAGGTGCGCATGCGTGTCGGCCACCGGGCCTTCGAGCACGGGTGCTGCAACCTCGCGGTACTTGTGGTGCTTGCGCTTCTGGAAAAAGGAAACGCTGAACGCCCCCTCCTCCACGAAGGCGGCGTTCAGCGATTGGTCTTGAGCTTCGGCTGGCATCCAACAGGCCGTTTCGGCTACTCGATGGAAAGGTCGATGGCGTCCGCATCCAGACGGGGGAACAGCGGGTCGCCCACAGAAACGGCGCTGCCGGCCTGCAGCTGGCCCCAAGCGGTGGCAGCCTCGATGTCGGTTACAGCGGTGATGTCGCCCAGGCTCAGGCGGCGGAACACCTCGGCAGAGGTGCGGGGCATGAACGGCGCCATGTACAGCGCGATGATGCGGATGGCCTCCAGCGCGTTGTAGATAACGGCAGCCAGCTCACCTGCGGTTTCCTCGCTCTTGGCCAGGTTCCACGGGGCCGATTCCTCCACATACAGGTTCACGCGGCCGGCAAGCTTCTGCACGGCGGCGGCGGCACCGGTGAAGTCGACCTTGCCCATGCATGCGTCGTACTCGGCATACAGCTCGTCGGAGATCTGGCGCAGCGGGTTCTGGTCGGCACCGGCGGGGGCGGCGGGAACCTTGCCCTCGAAGTACTTCTTGGTCATGTTGAACACGCGGCTGCACAGGTTGCCCCAGGTGTTGGCCAAATCGGCGTTGTATACCTGCACCATGCGCTCGATGGAGATGGAGCCGTCATGGCCGAACTGCACGTCGGAAAGGAAGTAGTAGCGGTAGGCGTCCACGCCGAAGGCGCGTACCAGGTCGGCGGGCTTCACCGCGTTGCCCTTCGACTTCGACATCTTCTCGCCCTTGGTAAGCAGGAAGCCGTGGCCGAACACGGTGTGGGCAACGGGCAGGCCAGCCGCCATGAGCATGGCCGGCCAGATAACGCAGTGGAAGCGCGTGATGTCCTTGCCCACGAAGTGGTACTGCATGGGCCAGCGCTGCTCGAACTCGCCTTCGCGCTCGGGGTCGCCGTAGCCGATGCCGGTGAAGTACGCCAGCAGCGCATCTGCCCACACATAGGCCACGTGGCCCTCGTCGAACGGCAGCGGAACGCCCCAGTCGAACGTGGAGCGGGAGATGGAAAGGTCCTTCAGACCGCTCTTCACGAACTGGACGATCTCGTTCTTGCGGGTTTCGGGGCGGATGAACTCAGGGTTCTCCTCGTAGAACTTCAGCAGCGGCTCCTGGAACTCGGAGAGCTTGAAGAACCAGTTCTCCTCGCCGCTGGCCTTCTGCACCGGGCGCTTGCAGTCGGGGCACACGAACTCGCCCTCGTCGTTCTTCAGAAGGTCGCTTTCGTTGTAGTAGGTTTCCTCGTGCACGCAGTACCAGCCCTCGTAGGAGCCCTTGTAGCAGTAGCCCTTGTCGAAAAGGTCCTGCCAGAACTTCTTCACCGTGCGGGCATGGCGCGGCTCGGTGGTGCGCACGAAGTCGGTGTAGGTGATGTCGAGCATGTCCCAGCAATCGCGGAAGGCGGGCTCCATGGAATCGCACCAATCCTGCGGGGTCATGCCCTTGGTTGCAGCGGTGTCGGCAACCTTCTGGCCGTGCTCGTCCATGCCGGTTACGAAGGCAACGTCGTAGCCGTTCATGCGCTGGTAGCGCGCAACCGCATCGGCCGAAACCGTGGTGTAGGCAGTGCCCAGGTGCGGCGCCGCGTTCACGTAGTAGATGGGAGTGGTAAAGGAATAGGTTCCCTTGCTCATGCTCATGCTCTCTTCCTTGGCGGAAACGACCGATGATATCGCCCGCCGGTTGAATGGATGAATCTTGGTAATGTGCCCCGCGAAAAGCTGTTGGGGCATACGGTTCGATAGTTTACCACTGGCGGTGCGCCGAATGGGAATGCCGAAGCGGGCGAAGCGGCTGCGGCGCCCCTCACTCAGTAGGCCGAAATAGCCCGGCAGCCGGCCGACCACTCCGGCCACGCCGAGCCTATCAGCCATGCCAAGCCGAACAGCCCCGCAGCCGGCAAGCCCGCCAAACCGTCAGGCCGGGCGAAACAGCAGGGACAAACCCAGCCGCGCCAGACTGACCAACCGCGCCGGGAGCCCCGGCTACGCCAAGCGACCCTGCAGCTCCTTGGCGGCAGCGGCCTTGTCGAAGTTGCCGCCGGTCTTCTGGGTAAGTGCGCCCATGACCTTGCCCATCTCCTTCTTGGTGGATGCGCCGGTTTCAGCCAGCACCGCGTCGATGAGGGCGGCAAGCTCTTCGCCGGAAACCTGCTTGGGCAGGTAACCCTCCAGGATCTCCACCTGAGCGGTTAGCGTGTCGGTGCGCTCCTGGTCGTTGCCGGCCTTGATGGAGCCGTCCAGCGTTTCCTTGGTCTGTTTGATGGTGCGCTTCAGCATGGCGTCCACATCGGCCGTGGTGATCTCGCGGCGCTCGTTCACCTCGATGTTCTTCACTTCGCCCAGAACCTGGCGAAGGATGCTCAGGCGCGGCTTGTCCTTGGCCTTCATGGCGTTCTTTATCTCGTTGTGCAGCTCTTCGTAGTTCACGTTCGCTCCTCCTTGATTGCTTGGCTTTGAATGCTCGGGTTCATTCGGTATCCCCGATACCGTACCACGCCCACATGGAGCCGAGCTGAAGGGCGAATGCGCAAACGACACGGCAGAGCATCGCGCCACGGCACGGCGAAGCGTTCGCGCCGCCCCACGCAGCAGGCAGAGCGCACGGCGCCAGCGATAGCAGCAGCCTGCGCGGCCCCAACCCCGCGTGCCCGTTCGCACGCCGTACCACGCGGCACCCCCGTACGCTCACGGACGTTCGTTCCGCCACGGCGCATAGCACGCAGCACCCAACGCCAGATCCATGGCAAACCCATAGAGAAATAGGCTGAACGGGTTCACCGGGAATAGAATGGGAACATTCATCACCCAATCGAACATGCTGCCCTGCCGCGCACCGCCCCGTGCGCGCTTGCGCATGGGAAGGAACGCCTTGAAGCCGACCGAGCGCTGGTGCGCATTCTTCAATAAGACCATCCCCAACATCATCCTGCGCCTGTGTGTGTTGGGCGTCGGCTTCTTCTCCATGGCAATGTCTATCGCCATATCGCGCACCACGGGCCTGGGCACCTCGCCCATCTCGTGCCTGCCGGCAACGCTTTCCTACTTCACGCCGCTCACCATCGGCACGGGCACCTTCGTGATGAACTGCTGCTTTTTGCTGTTGCAGGTAATCCTGCTGCGGCGCGACTTCAACCCCGTGCAGGTGCTGCAGGTTCCCTTCGTGTTCCTGTTCAGCGCCATCATCGACCTGTGCGTGCCAATAGCCGAGCTTATCCCCATGCCGAACTACCCCACCCAGCTTGCCTGGAACGTGGCCAGCTGCTTCCTGATCTCGTTCGGCGTGTTCCTGCAGGTGAAGGCCGCCTTCATCACGCTGCCGGGCGAAGGCCTGGTGCTGGCCGTTTCCCGCACGGCGAAAAAGCCGTTCCCCAAGTGCAAGATCGCCTTCGATTCCACCATGGTGGTTATATCGGTGGTGCTCTCGTTCGCCGCGATGGGTGCGCTCAACGGCGTGCGCGAAGGCACCATCATCACCGCGCTGGCCACCGGCGCCATCGTGGGGCTGTTCAACCGCCTTATGCCGAACTTCAGCCGCTTCTGCCCAGTTGAGGGGCACATCAGCTTCGTTATCGGGGTTTCCATGGGCGAAGACGACCAGCCCGCGCCGCGGCCCCCGAAGTCGGGCCAGCAGCCGCTGGTCATCGCCATCGAGCGCCAATACGGCTCGGGCGGGCGCATGATAGGCCAGGCCGTGGGCAAGCAGCTTGGCATCCCCGTGTTCGATCACACGCTCATCGACCTCACCGCGAAGGAATCGGGATTCCCGCCCTCCTACGTGGACAACCACGAGCAGGAGGTACGCCGCGGCCTGCTGTACAACCTGTACATGCAGAACTACCAGCATGTGGGAGCCGAACCCGAGAAGATGGACGGGGTTTGGCTGGCCCAGGCGCGCGCCATCACCAAGCTGGCCGACGACGGCGCCTGCGTTATCGTGGGCCGTTGCGCCGGGCCCATCCTGCGCGGGCGCAAGAACGTGCTCTCCGTGTTCGTGCACGCCCCGCTTGAGGCGCGCATCGGCCACGTGATGCAGCGCGAGCACATCGGCCGCGACGAAGCCGCCGCCCGCATCGACGCCATCGACCGCGAGCGCGCCGAGCACAGCCTGCGGTTCGCCGATGTGGCCTGGGATGCACCCGAGGGGCACCACCTCTCCATCGATTCCAGCCTGGAGGGCCCCGCCGACACGGCAACGCTCATCGCCCAGTTCGCACGGCGTGCCTTCCCCGACGCGCCGCTTTCCCCCTGCCCCAAGAAGCCCCATGCGGAAAAGCAGTAGAAGGCACCCATGGCATCCACGACCGATCGGGGCAAACGGCATGGGGCTAACCTGACTGCCCGATGCAACCCACAGCCCAACCATCACGCACCACGCATCCCCTCACCTGCTGCCGCGCGCTAACCGCTGAATACTAGCAACCGAACCGAACAAAGAAAGGCCTCCCCACCTTGAGATTCACCCAAACCTGGCACTCGTTCTTCGACCGCAAGGCGCCCAACGTCGTCTTGCGCCTGCTGGTCATGCTGACCGGCGTTTCCATCGTCTCCGCCTCCGTGGCCCTTACCCGTGCAACGGGGCTGGGCACTTCGCCTGTATCGTGCTTCCCGGCAACGCTTTCGTACCTAACCCCGTATTCCACCGGCGTTTGCACCTTCGTCATGAACGTGCTGTTCGTGTTCATTCAGATTGCCCTGCTACGGCGCGACTTCAACCCCGTGCAACTGCTGCAGATACCCTACGTGTTCGTGTTCTCGGCGCTCATCGACGTGTTCGTGCCCCTGTGCGAGCTCATCCCCATGGGCAACTACGGCCTTCAGGTGCTGTGGAGCGTGGTGGGCTGCTTCATGACCGCATTCGGCGTGTTCCTTCAGGTGAAGGCGAGCTTCCTCACCCTTCCCGGCGAGGGCATCATCCTTGCCATATCGCGCGTCACCAAAGTGGCGTTCCCCAAGATCAAGGTTGCGTTCGACAACACCAACGTAGTGGTTGCGGCCATTGTTTCCCTGGCGTTTTCCGGCGGGCTGTACGGCGTGCGCGAGGGAACCATCTTGGCCGCGCTTGCCGTGGGCACCATCGTAGGGCTGTTCAACAAGGTGCTTCCCCGCTTCGAACAGTTCTGCCCGGTGCAGGGCCACATCACCCTTACCGCCGCCGGCATGGACGCACCCGCCGAATCCGACGAGCCGAAGAGCGAAGGCGAGGCCACCCCGCTGGTTATCACCATCGGCCGCCAGTTCGGCTCGGGCGGGCGCGAGATCGGCCAGGCCGTGGGCAAGGAACTGGGCATCCCCGTGTTCGACCACACGCTCATCGAGCTGACGGCCGAGGAATCGGGCCTTACACGCAGCTACATCGCAGCGCACGAGCAGGAAGTACGCGGCGGGCTGCTGTACAACCTGTACATGCAGGGACTTCAGCGCTTCAGCTCCGACGCCCAGGAAATGGACCCCATTTGGCTGGCGCAGGCGCGCGCCATCACCAAGCTGGCGGATACGGGCAGCTGCGTTATCGTGGGGCGCTGCGCCAACTTCATCCTGAATGGGCGAAAGAACGTCTTCGACGTCTTCATCCACGCGCCCCTGGTGCCCCGTATCGGTCGCGTGATGGAACGCGAGAACGTGGATCACATGAAAGCCGCGGAAACCATCGAGCGCATCGACGGCGAGCGAGCCGAGCACTGCCGCCACTTCGCCGGCAAGGAATGGGGCGCTTCCGAGAACTACCAGCTTTCGCTTGATTCTTCGTTCCAACCCGCTGCCGAGAACGCGAAACTCATCGCCAGCCTTGCGCGCAAGGCGTTCCCCAACGCCCTGCTTACGCCCAACCCCGAAAAGCCTAAGGCGAAGTAGCGCACAAGCCCCGCAAACATGGCGGTTCGTATATCATCAGAGCCGAACGAATTGAAAGGAACGCGAAAGATGACCGACCAGCAAAAGCCCGTCCGCGTACGCTTCGCCCCCTCGCCCACCGGCGAGCTGCACATCGGCGGCGCACGCACCGCAATCTTCAACTGGGCGTTCGCCCGCGCAACGGGCGGCACCTTCATCCTGCGCATCGAGGACACCGACCCCGAGCGCTCCACCGAAGAGAACAAGCAGGTTATCCTCCGCGGCATGCGCGGCCTTGGCCTGAACTGGGACGAAGGCCCCGAAGTGGGCGGCGAATACGGCCCCTACCTGCAAACGCAGCGCTTCGACACCTACACGGCAGCGCTTGAGCGCTTGAAGGAAAAGGGCGCAGTGTACCCCTGCTTCTGCACCAAGGAGGAAATCGACGCCAAGCGCGCCGCGGCCGAGGAAAGCGAAGGCGGCTATTCCGGCTACGACCGCACCTGCCGTTGCATTTCCGCAGAGGAAGCCCAGCGCCGCATCGACGCCGGCGAGCCGCACGTGTGGCGCCTTAAGGTTCCCGAGGACCACGGCCCCATCGAGTTCGACGACGCAGTGTACGGCCATATGAGCTTCCCCGCCGACGTCATGGACGACATGATCTTGGTGCGTACCGATGGCACCCCCACCTACAACTTCGCGGTGGTGTGCGACGACACCAACATGGCCATCACCCACGTTATCCGCGGCGACGACCATCTTTCCAACACCCCGCGCCAGATCCTTATCTACGAGGCCCTGGGCTACGAGGTGCCCACGTTCGCACACCTTTCCATGATCCTGGGATCCGACGGGCGCAAGCTGTCCAAGCGCCGCAACGCCACCAGCGTGGAGCAGTACCTGAAGATGGGCTACCTGCCCGATGCGCTGGTGAACTTCCTTGCGCTTCTGGGCTGGAGCCTGGACGGCGACACCACCATCATCCCGCGCGACGTGCTGTGCCAGAACTTCAGCCTGGACCGCATCACCAAGAAGGACGCCATCCTGGACGAGACCAAGCTCGATTGGATGAACGGCGAGTACATCAAGGCCATGGGCGCCGCCGCCTGGGTAGACGCCGTGGCACCGTTCCTGGTCGAGGCCGGCCTTGCCACCGAAGAGGACGTCGCTGCGCGCCACAGCTGGTACGAGAAGCTGTACCCGCTGGTTGCCGAGCGCATGAAGCGCCTTACCGAGGCGCCCGAGAAGCTGGCGTTCATCTTCGCCGGCGACAGCGTTGAGCTGGACGAGAAATCGGTGCAGAAGAACCTGCTGAAGGAAGGCTGCCGTGCCGACGAGGTTCTGGCAGAAGTGCGCGCCATCCTTGCCGACGAGAGCATTGCCTGGGAATGCGACCCGCTGCAAGACACCGTCGCCGAGCTTGCGGAAAAGCTGGACCTGAAGAAGAAGCTCATCTTCCAGCCCATCCGCGTTGCCATCACCGGTTCGCAGGTTTCCCCGCCGCTGTTCGAGTCCATCGAGCTGATGGACCGCGCAACGGTGGTTGCCCGCCTGGACAGCTCCATCGCAAAGGTGTTCGGTGCCTAGCACGCCCGAACAAAACGCTTTCCCCAACGCCGCCTGCGCCACCCGCGCAAGCGGCGTTGATTCGCTTGCGCCCGAAACCATCTTGGGAGCGGACGCGCAAACAGAAGACGAGCTGATAGAGCAGATCGTTGCCGCGGCTAAGCGGATGGAGGAAGCCGAAGGATCCCTGGACGGCATAGGCAAGCCCGCTGGCGGCGAGGGTGCTGGTGCTGGCGGCGCGAGCGAGTGGCTTGGCGATGAGGACGCCGACAGCGCGAGCGAGCCTTACGGCAGTGGAGGCGCTGGCGGTGCGAGGCCCTCTGGGGATGGCATTTCAGGTGCCGAATCCTCCAATGCAACTGAAGGGACTTATGACCCTGGCAAGTCTAATGCCTTGTCAGACAGCGATTCGGGTGCGGATAAGGATGCTGCTGCCCCTGAAGCCACCAACAACGGCACCACCGGCACACCCGAAGAAAACGCCGACCCCTTCCCCCGCGAACGCATCGTTGCGCTGCCTTCGTGGTGCACTGCAACCCACGGGTCCGGCTGCACGCGCTGCGCGGCGGCCTGCCCTGCCGGCGCCATCTCACTCAACGACGGCACACCCGTCATAGATGAAGCGCAGTGCACGCGCTGCGGCATCTGCGCCGGGGTATGCGATGCCTTCGCTTGGGAGCGCTTCACCCTGAAGGACCTGTTCGAGCGCGCCCGCACCGAAGCTGCCGAGGAAGGCTACGCCTGCTTCACTTGCAACGACCACCTGTTCCCCGGCGTGGTTCCGCGCAGCAACGTGCTCGTGCTGCCCTGCCTTGCCGCCGTGCCGCCGGAGTTCTGGACGGCGTTGTTGGCGGCCGGTGTTCCGGTAAAGCTGTACCTAGACAAATCGTATTGCGAAGGCTGCCCCACCGCAGGCGCCCTAGG
This sequence comes from uncultured Prevotella sp., assembly GCA_963598325.1. Taxonomy (GTDB): domain Bacteria; phylum Actinomycetota; class Coriobacteriia; order Coriobacteriales; family Eggerthellaceae; genus Anaerotardibacter. The sequence continues at coordinate 19,513 of CAVBST010000003.1, forward strand.
GCCTGCCCTATTCGCGCACGCGTTGGAATCGGCGCAGGACGGCACCGGCGCCAACATCGGCCGCGTAAAGGAGCTTCCCGAACGCGAGCTGCTCTTAACCGCATGGTCGCACGCAAACGGGCAAGACCGCCGCGGAATGCTTTCCGCTCTGTTCCACGAGAGCAAGGAAATAGCCGATGGCACACACCGCAAGCGCAACGCTGCCGCCGTGAGCGACTTCCGCGAGAAGCAAGAGCGCATGCACGCCAAGGCACGCATCAGCAGCGAGGCATCGGCCGGGTCCGCCTGGATGCCCAGCAAGCAGGCGTGGCCCCGCCAAGAGCTTATGGTGCAGGCGGCAAAGGCCACTCCGGTGCGCGCCGCGCTTATGGAACGCTATTGCTCCACCACCGATTGCCAGAAGTGCACCGGCACGCATGAGTGCATCGGTGCATGCCCCACCGGCGCCCGCACCGCAATTACCGATTCGGACTGCCCCGAAGTAGACCCGAAGCTTTGCATAGCCTGCGGCGCCTGCATCGGCAGCTGCCCCACCGGCGCCTGCGATTTCGCCGCCATAACCGCCCAGGCTTACTGCTCGGAAGAGTAGCTGCCACAGTACGCCGCTCTTTCCCGTAGCGTTAACTGCCGCACAGCCCAATCCGAACTGCGCGCTGCCTCACCTTACGCATCCGTAACCATTGAGCTGGCAGGTGCATCGGGGCGGTAGTATTGCCAGAGCGAACATCACACGGCATCTGCCTTGAAAGGAACATCATGCCCCGCACACCCGACCCTTCTTACTGGGGAAACCCACCGAAGACCCCGGTATCGAAATACGCTCAGCAGGCCGAAAACCCGCAGGCAAGCGGTAATCAGGCACCCATTCCGCCCGCCCCGCAACCCCAGCCAGCGGCCAACAAGCCCGCCCCTGGCGCCCAGTACACCGCAGCCCAACCCAGCCCGCAACAACGCACAGCTCAGAGCCAAGAGGCTTACCAGCAAGGCAGCGTCGGCAATGCCGCCTCACAGCAGCAGAACCCTTCCGCATCAGGCTCTACCTACACCCAACCAAGCACCCCAACTGCCCCTCCTGCACCGCAGCCTGCCCCGAAGAAGGGCAACAAGGGCGTTGTCATCGCCATCGTTGCAGCCATCGTCGTGCTGCTTCTGGGCATGGCGGGATGCTCCGCCTGCACGGTGGCGCTCAGCAGCGGCGCAAACAGCTACCTGGGAAGCACGTACGGCAACCCGCAGAACATCCCCTCGTTCGACAACGACCAACGCGGCAACTCGTCTAGCACCGACAACGACCAGGCGTACCTGAACGCCCAAACGCGCAGCGCATTCGACCTGCAAGGCTCTTCCGCCCTTACCGAAGAAGAGCTCTCGCAGGTACAGGCCGGATTCTTCGAGGGCAGCTCGATTGCGCCGAATAGCGAGGGAATCTACCCGCAGGGCGTGTTCCATGTGGGCACCGACCTGCCTGCGGGGACCTACTGGTTCAGCGGCAACAACTCTGCCCTTTCGTACTTCTTCATCCTGCAGCCCACTTCCGACGGCTCCAGCACCTACAACACCGTGCACGTGAACAGCTACTATGGCCACAATCTTATGGAGCTGAAAGACGGCGAGGTGCTGATTTTGGTGAACAACGGCACCATGACGCCCATTGCCAAGATGACCCAACAGTTCACCTCACCCTACGGCAGCGGCGTGTACCGCGTGGGCACCGACATCCCCGCCGGCTCGTACCGCGTTATCGTGGGCGACGGCGCCGATACCTACAGCGCCTACTACGTGATGAGCGACCTGAACTACAGCGACGACAGTTACTTGGAAAGCGACTACTTCGTTTCCGGCGACACCGGCACCGAGATCACCCTGGAAGAAGGCACCTACGTGGAGCTCTACAACATGTGCCTGATAGCCATTCGGTCATAAGCAGACCCACACTCCCGCAAACAAGATCCGCAACCCCAAAAACAAGCGCCGCAGCAGGAAACCTCCCGCTGTGGCGCTTTTGCATGTGCAGAGCAAACCGGCGCTCCCCTATTCGGCAACACCCACAACACTGAGCTGGGACACATGCTTGAACAAGCAAGATGAGCCCCGGTAGCTATCTATCAAATCGAATATCGAACAGAACGTCACGCACTGCCCGATCCTAGCTACCGAATCCAAGATCAGCATAAACGCTTACCCTATCTGCTTTTTGATTTTAGGTTTATGCTTTATGGCCAAATGCCGCACCGTATGGCTAGTTGCAGCAAGTGCAGCTAGATTCCGCATAAAGGGAAAGAGGATTCAAACCATGAAGGTTCTTGAGAAGATCAGCGCTTTTGCGGGGAAATGGATGGCCATCGTAGCCTTGCTTGTTGCCGTTGTTTCCCTTGCTGTCCCCGACGCCGTGCATGCGGCGCTACCCACCAGCTGGGTGAACCCGCTTTTGGGCATCGTGATGTTCGGCATGGGCATGACGCTTAAGGCAAGCGACTTCAAGGTGGTGTTCACCAAGCCGAAGGCGGTTATCGTGGGCATCTTCGCCCAATTCGTTATCATGCCCCTTCTGGCATGGGTCCTGTGCATGGCATTCCAGCTTCCCGCCGAATTGGCCGTAGGCGTGATACTCGTGGGGTGCTGCCCCGGCGGCACGTCGTCGAACGTGATGACCTACCTTGCAAAAGGCGATGTGGCGCTTTCCGTGGGCATGACCGCCTGCACCACCATCATGGCCCCTATCGTAACGCCTGCACTGGTGCTTCTGCTTGCCGGCGAAACCGTGGATGTTTCCTACGTCAGCATGCTCATCTCCATTGTGCAAGTGGTGCTGGCCCCCATCATCTTGGGCTTCATCGTCAACGCTGCTTTCTCGAAGTTCGCTGAGAGCTGCGGTAAGGTGCTGCCCCTTGTTTCCGTAATCGCCATATCGCTCATCATCATGGCAGTGGTTTCCGCCAACGCCGCAAAGCTCATGACCGTGGGCTGGCTCATCATCGTTGTGGTGATGCTGCACAACATCGGCGGCTACGCGCTTGGCTACGGGGCAGCGCGGGCGCTTGGGCTTTCGCGTGCGCAGGTCCGCACCATCTCCATCGAAGTGGGCATGCAAAATTCCGGCTTGGCAACTTCACTGGCAACGGTTCATTTCGCCAACTATCCCCTGGCAGCTGTGCCGGGCGCCGTGTTCAGCGTGTGGCACAACATCTCGGGCGCCATCTACGCGAACATCCTGGCGCGCACTGCCGGCGATGCCAACAGCAGCTCCGAAGGCAAGTAGGCTCTCCGCAGAAGGCCAGCACCCCCATACGGGTACTGGCCTTCTGGTTCGTATCAGTCTATTTCTGGTTGAACACGTCCTGCGTGCGCGCTAGCCCCTTTTCCAAGAGGGACTCAACCGCTTCGGCTGAGCGTTGCACTGCTGCATCGAAATCGTCCTTGGCATCCTTCTTCGGCACGCCCAGCACGAAATCGACCACGCTCATGCGTCCCGGCGGGCGGCCGATGCCACAGCGCACACGCATGAAATCGCGTGAGCCGCACTTCTCGATGATGGACTTCAGGCCGTTGTGGCCCGCATGCCCACCGCCCTTCTTAACCTTCACGGTGCCAGGGTCGATGTCCAGCTCGTCGTGGATAACGATAAGCTCGTCTACCGGGCAGTCGTATTCCTTCAGCAGTTTGGAAACCGGCCCGCCTGAAAGGTTCATGAAGCTCTGCGGCTTGGCAAGGATCACCTTGGTAAGCTCGCCGTTCAAGCGAACCTTGCCCTCGCCCACCAGCGAACCGCAGGTGTTCTTCCAGTAGCTCACGCCCCAATCCTGCGCCAGGGCATCGACGGTGTCGAAGCCGGCATTGTGGCGCGTGTGGGCGTACTCTTCGCCGGGGTTGCCCAGCCCAACAACTACGCGCATCGGCTACAGTGCGAACTCGGGGTCGAACAGCGAAGCCACCGACTTGTTATCGTAGACGTTGCTGATGGCGTGGGCCAGAAGCGGTGCAACCGAGATAACGCGGATCTTGCCGGTTTGCTTGTCCTGCGGCACGGCAACGGTATTGCACACCACAACCTCGTCGATCTGGGACTTCTCGATGCGCTCGTATGCTGGGCCAGAGAAGATGGGGTGGCTAGCGCACACAAACACCTTTTCGGCGCCCTTTTCCTTAAGGGTGGCAACGGCGGCGCACAGGGTGCCGGCAGTGTCGATCATGTCGTCGTTCACGATGCAGATCTTGTCCTTAACGTCGCCGATAAGCGCCGTGATCTCGGCCTTGTTGTGGCCGGGGCGGCCCTTGTGCATGATGGCCAAATCGGAATGCATCATGTCGGAGAGCTTCTTAGCGGCCTTCGCGCGGCCAACATCAGGGCTTACCACGCACAGCTTCTGGGGGTCGATGTCCTTCTTCTTGAAGTAGTCGGCGAAGATGGGCAGCGCGGTAAGGTGGTCTACCGGGGTGTCGAAGAAGCCCTGGATCTGACCCTGGTGCAGGTCGATGGTGATGGTGCGCGTGATGCCGGCAACGCTCATGAGGTTGGCCACCAGCTTAGCCGTGATGGGCTCGCGGGCCGCGGCCTTGCGGTCCTGGCGTGCATAGCCGTAGCACGGAACAACCGCGTTGATGGTGCGGGCGGAAGCGCGCTTGGCGGCATCGGCCATGATAAGCAGCTCCATGATGGCCTCGTTCACGTTGGGCGTAGAGGTGGACTGCACGATGAACACGTCGGCGCCGCGGACGCTTTCCTGGTAGCGCGCGTAGATCTCGCCGTTCGAGAACTTCTCGAGCTTCACGTTGCCAAGCGTGGTGCCCAGCTGCGTGGCAATCTCCTCGGCAAGTTCAGGACAGGTTGACCCGGCGAAGATCGCCATGGTCTTGGTCATGTTGCTCATTAGTTGTTCCTCTCGTTCCAATGCTCGATCTCGGTTTGGCGCGCACGGCCCAAGCCAAGGGCCCCCGCGGAAACGTCTTTGGTGATAACCGACCCGGCCCCGATAAGCGAGTTCTCGCCCAGCTTCACGGGGGCCACCATCATCACGTCGCTGCCGACGAAGCAGTTGTCGCCGATGGTGGTGGGCCATTTCTTCTTGCCATCGTAGTTGCAGGTGATGCTGCCGGCGCCGATGTTCACGCCTTCGCCCATGGTGGTGTCGCCGATGTAGCTGAGGTGCGGCACCTTGCTGCCCTTGCCGATGGTGGATTTCTTGATCTCCACATGGGTGCCGGCCTTCGAGCCCTCGCACATGTGCGTGCCGGGGCGCAGGTAGGCACGCGGGCCGCAGGTTACCTCGGCATCGAGCACGGTTTCGATAGCAACGGTTTCCTCTACCTGGCAGTTCGGGCCAACCGTGGTGTCGGTAAGGCGGGAATTCGGGCCGATCACGCTGCCCGTGGAAATATGGGTGGAGCCCATCAGGAACGTCATGGGCAGCAGCTCCACGTCGTTTTCGATGGTGACGTCCGGGCCGATGTAGGTGGCATCCGGGTCCATGATGGTAACGCCGTTGTCCATATGCTTGCCGTTGATGCGCTGCTGCAGCACCTTGGTGGCCTCGGCCAGCTGGCGGCGGGAGTTCACGCCCAGGCATTCGGTTGGGTCGGCGGCCTTCAGGCCCAAAACGCGCTTGCCCTGGCTGCGGGCAATGCCCAGCACATCGGTAAGGTAGTACTCGCCCTGCGCGTTGTCGGTGGAAACCTCTTCAAGCGCGGCGAAAAGCGTTTCGATGTCGAAGCAGTAGAAGCCGGAATTGCATTCCGTTACGGCAGCCTGCTCGGGCGTGCAGTCCTTCTGCTCTACGATTTCCTGCACATCGCCCTGGGCATCGCGGATGATGCGGCCGTAACCCGTGGGGTCTTCCGCTTCCATGGTAAGCACCACAACAGCGGCATCGGCCTCTTCGCGCGTGCTCACAAGGCTGGCAATAGTCTCAGGGCGAACCAAAGGCGAATCGCCGGTAAGCACCACCAGCGAACCGGTGCGGCCCGCAAGCGCTTGCTTGGCGGCAAGAACGGCATGGGCGGTACCCAGCTGCTGCTCCTGCACCACGCAGGCAACATCTTCAAGAAGGGGTTCTACCTGCTCACGACCATGGCCAACAACGCCCACCACGGAATCGATGCCGGCAGCGTGCGCCGCATCGACAACCCAGCGCACCAGCGGCTTGCCGAAGATCTGATGGGTAACTTTCGGTTTGGATGATTTCATGCGGGTACCTGCACCCGCAGCAAGAATGAGAGCTGATGCTTCCATGGACGCCTTTCTGCTCAATTTGCCTATAGCGTCCTAAGTATAGCAGCCCCGCGAAGCACCATCACAGCTTCGCCGCGGCAAGGCCAGAGCACAATGCATCCAGCAGCACGATGGCGTAATGCTGCGCCGAACGCGCCTCGCCGGCATCCTCCCAACCTTCCCCGGGCAGGCGCACCGCGATGCGGCCGCCCTTCACGCTGGTTGCCGCGAACGCCTGGGAAATGCGGTCGGCCAAGCTGTCCTCGTCGTCGAAATCGACCACCGGAACGCGCGTTGCGGGCTTTTCGTTGCCCGCCAAGATCTGCACGAAGCACATGCTGGGGTCGGGAGCCACCAGAAGCGATTCTGCGCTGGTTACCTTGGATGCGGGATTGGTAGCAAGGGCAAGGTTCGACATGCGCGCTGCCACCGAGCGGGTGAAATCCGTCAGGCCGAACAGGCAGATAAGGTTCGATTCCAGCACTTCAGAAGCGCGGGCAAAGCCCAAACGCGGAATGGGATTGAAAGAGTCCTTCCCCTTCCAGGAATGCTGCAGATGCAGAAGAGCCCTAAACGTGAACGCGCCGGCGATGCCATCGCTGGGCAGGCCCATGTTCAGCTGGAAACGGCGAAGGGCGTCTTCCGTATGGGCGCCGAAGATGCCGTCGGCCGCGCCGCAGGAAAACCCTAGGGCGGAAAGCGCTTCCTGCAACGTGCGCACATCGGCGCCGTGGAAGAAGGGAACGCGCAGGAACAGGTTGCGATCACCCAGCTCGAACGAGGCGTCTACAAGCCTGGTCCAAACGGTTTCGTCAACCTCTTCGCGCACCTGGATGCCGGCATCGCGGCACAGCGCAGCAACAGCAGCGGCTGTGGCATCGTCGAAGCAGCCGGTAAGCTGGCCTTCGCCCAGGTAACCGGCCTTGCACAACCTGCGCTGGACGTCTTCAACCGGCGCACCGGTATCGTTTCTCTTGATAGTCTCCATGGATATCACTACTTAAGTCGGTCTACGAACCAGTCCGCCATGGAAACCAGCAGGTCGCGAGCGCGCGAAGGAGCAAGCACGCCTTCCAGGCGGGTCTTGGCGTCGGCGGTGAGCTTCTCTGCGTAGGAACGGGCGTAGTCGATGGAGCCCGCCTCCTGCATGATGGACACAGCCTCTTCGAGCACGGCAGGGTCGGTTTCCTTGGAGGAAAGGATCTGAATCAAGCGATTGCGCTTGGGAGTGTTCTGCAGGGCATGCACCACCACCAGCGTGCGCTTGCCTTCGGTGATGTCGCTTCGGTAGTCCTTTTCCTTGGCTTCCTTGGTGCCAACCAGGTTCAGCAGGTCGTCCTGGATCTGGAAAGCAAGGCCGGTGTCAAGACCGTACGAGCGCAACGCCTCTACCTGCTCGGGCGTGCCGCCGCCCACCATGGCGCCCACGGCAAGCGGGATGGCTCCCGAGTAATGGGCCGTCTTGTGCGTGGCCATAACCAGATAGTCTTCCGGGGTGATGTCGTAGCGGCCGTCGCGCGCCCAGCCGATGTCGAGTGCCTGGCCTTCCACAGTGCTCTGGGCCATGGAAACCAGCTCGATAGCCACCTTCACCTTCATGGAGTCGTCAAGCTGGCTGTCGCGCATGACGATGCCGTTCACGATGGAAAGGGCCAAATCGCCGGCGTTGATGGCAAGCCCCTCGCCTTCGGTAAGGTGCATGCAGGGCTCGCCGCGGCGAAGCGTTGCCTCGTCGGCGATGTCGTCGTGGATCAGCGCCGCAGTATGGAAATGCTCGATTGCCGCAGAAGCGGAAAAGGACTTGCGGATGTCGCCGCCAACCGCCGCGCAGGCCGCCACGCAGATAAGCGGACGATGACGCTTGCCGCCGTTGGCGCTGTACTTCACAAGCGGGGTGTACAGGTACTTGTCCATATCGGGATGGGTACCGCTGGGGATGAACGCGTTGACGATCATGCCCACCTTGGGGGCATAGCGGCTCAGGTACGACTCGAACAGTTTAGGCGAGCCCACCTCTGCAGACGGCTCCTTCGCTTTGCAGTACTCCTCGAACTCGGCGATGGAATCGGCGATTTCGGGAATCTGCATATAAGGTTCGATGTCTATCATCAATCAACGCTTTCCGTGATGCTTCGTATCTGTTTGCCCGCGAAGGCGGGCGCAGCGTGCGCCTGGGAAGGAGAACTGGTAGGAGCGGTGGGGTTCGAACCCACAAGCCCAAGGGCGGCGGATTTTAAGTCCGCTGCGTATGCCAATTCCGCCACGCTCCCGTACAACCCCTTCAGGGCAGCGCTACCATCATAGCAAAAAGCCAAGCGCTATTCGCAGGCTCCAAGTATGATGCCCTGAAGTATATCCGACTCGCTTACCGTGAAGCTTTCGCAACCTGCAGCGGCTAGAACTTCGAGCAGTATTCCCATGCCCGCCACTATCACTCCGGCACGCGCCGGCTCCAAGCCAACCACCTGCTTGCGCTCTTCCAATGGGAGTGCTCGAAGGCGGTCGTAGATGCCCTGCAAGGTGAAGGCGGGAACGCGGGTGCCGTGTACTTCGGCGGAATCGTAGACCGCCATCTGCTTGTCCACCGAAACAACGCTGGTAGCCGTGCCTGCCACAGCAACAATGCGGTCGATGGCTATGCCCTGCTGTTTGGCCTGGGCGAAGAACGGCTCGAACTGGCTACGCACCCACTGGCGCGCTTCGGTGCATTCCCCGGCAGACGGCGGGTCCGATGCCAAGAAACGCTCGGTAACACGGCGGCAGCCGATGTTGAAGGAGTGGGCCAGCGCAGGCGCCTGGCCGCCGACACCCAACACGATTTCCGTAGAGCCACCGCCGATATCGGCCACCATAAGGTTTTCGCCCTCGAAGCCGCAGGATGCGCCGCGGAAGGAAAGGGCGGCTTCACGTTGGCCCTCGATAACCGAAAGCTCCACGCCCAAGGCACGCAGCTTGCCAACCAGCACATCGGCGTTTTGCGCATCGCGCGAAGCGCTGGTGGCCATGGCGATAACCGGGATTTCGGGGAATTGCTCAGTGCGATAGGCTTCCAGCACCTGCAGGTACTCGGCCACCTTGGCAACCACCCGCTCGATAGCGTCTTCGCGGAGCACGCCCGTCTTGTCTACCCCGATGCCAAGGTCGGTGATGGAGCAGCGCCTTTCCAATTCGGTAAGCGAGCCGTTTTCAACCTGCGCCAAAAGCAAACGGCACGTTACCGTGCCGATATCGATTGCTGCGATGCGCTTAGGTTCAGTTGCCATAGTTGAAGAACACATCCAAGAAGCCGGAATACCACGTTTCGGGCGCTTTGACGCTGCCCGAGGTTATAGCGTAAAGGCGCTGGCCCGAATGGGTGCTGTCGTCGCTCGAGGTAACGCCTTCGACGGTAACCACGTGCTCGTCGGGGCGCACCCAGCCAAGCTCGGAACGGGCGTAATCCTCTATGCCTTCGTCGGAGCTGAGGTAATCAACCTGGGCTTGCACCTTGCTGTTGTACGTCTGAAGCGCATCGTACTCGGCCTCCAATTGCTGGAGCGAGCGCGTTTCGTTGTACAGGCTCTGGCAAGACGGGTACAGCATAACGGCAGCGAAAACGACTGCAGCAGCGCCCACCACGCAGCGCATGCCCCAAGCGGAAATGGAGCGGCCGAACGAAAACGGCAGGCTTACGCCGCGGCGCTTCGCCCCCTCTTCTTCGGCCATACGCGCGCTCTTGCGATGGGTTGCCCCCATGCGCATATCGTAGACCGCTGCTCGGCTGCCTTGCGCCTGCTCGCGCTGTGCGGCAGCACGCTCCCGCGCGCCAACCGTGCGGTCGAACTCACGCTCGGCCTTGGCGGAACGGAGCTTCTTGCGGGCGGTTGCCAGCAAACCACCTTGGTTGCCGGAGCCGCGATGAGCACCCTGCTGGTGCGAATGGGCCGCGTCGTTGCTGCGAGCACCTTGGCCACCACGAGCGCGGCGATCCCGCTGGTAAGGGTCGGATTCGGCATAGTTTGCACCACGATGCGCCGTGCGCCCAGGCCTGTCGGAGCGACGAGCATCATGCTGCATCGAAGAGTCGCCATAGCGCCCGCTGCGAACATGGCCCGCATGCGTATTGGAAGGATAGCCGCCGTAAGAAGATGTGCGGCGCTGCTGGGGGTAGAAAGATTGCCCCACCTGAGCCCCACGCTGAACGCGGTGGGCACGGCCTTCGCCCTCGCCGAGGGCAGCGGCATAACGATCGTATTCGCGACGGGAAGCAGATGAAGGGGAAACGGTACGCGGAGACGAGGCCTCCCGGGCCTTGACTTCATCGAACGAGAGAATGTTCGCCTGACGCGTCACTGAAAGATGGTCCCCTTGAGCATAGTAGTTTGATTAAGTGGTGCGAGTAATGCTTTGAGTTAATTAACTATACCACAGCAACCCGCGCCCGATAGCCCATAGAGAAAAGAAACAAGGCCGCGAACCACGGCCTTGTTCATATTGGGATTCTTAATAAAACCCCAGGTCATATTAAGATCAACAACTCTGACGATAAGCAGAGCGGAAGACGACGCTTACGCCTACTCCTCTTCGAGTGCTGCAGCGATCTCTTCGGTGATATCCATGGTGTGGTACACGCTCTGAAGATCCTCGAGCTCTTCCAGACGGTCAACCAAACGCATAACCTTCTTGGCGTCCGCAGCGGTTACCTGGGTGGGGGTGGTGGGCTCCATGATGAACTCGGCACCCTTGGTTTCGATACCCTGCTCTTCCAGGCCCTTCTTCACCGCGATAAGGTCGGTGGGAGCGGTGTAGACGATCCATTCCTCGCCGCCGTCCTCGTAATCGGAGCCGCCAGCTTCGGCAACGGCCATCATGAACTCGTCTTCATCGACGGCGTTTTCCTTGTCGGCAACCTTCTTCTGCTCGGACTTGATGACCTTCTCTACCAGGATCTGGCCCTTCTTCTCGAACTGGAAGGCAACGGAACCGGAAGTGCCCAGGTTGCCGCCGTGATGGTTGAAGGCAGCGCGAACATCGGCAGCGGTGCGGTTGCGGTTGTCGGTAAGAGCCTCGCAGTAGATGGCAACGCCGCAGGGGCCATAGCCTTCGTACACAACGGTTTCGTAGTTGGCGGCGTCTTTGCCGGAGCCGAAAGCCTTGTCGATAGCGGTCTTGATCTTGTCCTTCGGAAGGGAGTAGCTCTTCGCCTTGTCGATAGCGGCTGCCAGGGAAGCGTTGTTCTCAGGGTTGGGGTCGCCGCCTTCCTTGGCTGCAACGGTGATGTTGCGGGAAAGCTTGGAGAACAGCGCGGAACGCTTAGCGTCCTGAGCTGCCTTGCGATGCTTGGTGGTTGCCCATTTTGAATGCCCTGACATATAGTTACCTTTCCGATGGTTGTATTCCGACCCGTTATTCTAACACATGCGGTATCCGCAGCCGTTGACGCCCATAACACCAGCCCATTCGCCCTTAACGGCAGGAGGAACGATGGCGCAAATCAAGCTGGAAAGCCTTACCGATGCGCGCCTGCGCGTGTTTTCCGCAATGACCGATGCAGAGCTTCGCGACCCCAAGCAACTGGTGGGCCTGCGCATCGCGACCGGTGCGTCAATATCTGACGAAGGGCTGTTCGTGGCCGAGAGCAAGAACGTTATCGAGCGCGCCATGGACGCCGGGCTTGTGCCGTTTGCGCTGCTTGCTGAAGAGCGTTGGGCCCAACCGAGCGCGCGGCTGTTTCGGCGGATAGAGGAAGCAGCGCCTGGCACTCCCCTGTTCATCGGCTCGCGCGAGCAGGTGCGCGAGCTAACCGGCTACGAGCGCACCCGCGGGCCCCTGGCGGCGTTCCATCGCCCGCAGATGCCCTCGGTGAGCGAATTGCTGGAAGGCGCAACGCGCATCGCCGTGCTGGAAGACATAACCAACTTCACCAACATCGGCGCCATCTTCCGAAGCGCGGCAGCCTTGGGGATGGACGCGATCCTGGTAACGCCCGACTGCCATGACCCGATGTACCGCCGCGCAAGCCGCGTTTCCATGGGCACCGTGTTCCAGGTTCCCTGGACGCGCATCGGCAAGGAGCGCGACTGGGCCACCGAGGGCGTGCCGATGCTGAACTCACTGGGGTTCACGGTGGCGGCACTGGCGCTTGAGGAAGATTCGGTTGCCTTGCAAGACCCGCGGGTCTCCGGCGCCCAGAAGCTGGCTTTGGTGCTTGGAACCGAAGGCGATGGCCTGGCGCACAGCACCATCGCCGCCTGCGACCATACCGTGAAGATCCCCATGGCGCACGGAGTTGATTCCCTGAACGTTGCCGCCGCAAGCGCCGTAGCCTTCTGGCAGGTTCGCGGGCAGTTCCTGTAGGCACAGCAAGCAAAGGCCGCAGTTCGACGGCTCCATCGGACAGCTTCGGCAGATGAACCGATGCCGCCAAAAGCCGACTAAGGCCGGAGCCAAACGGCTAAACCGCGCCTTCTGCCTGCTTCGTAGCCTCGGCCTCTTCGCGCTGAACCACCAGGCGCATAGCTTCGATGGCGCATTCGAGCATGGAATCATCGGGCTCATTGGTGGTAAGCCGCTGCATCTGCATGCCCGGCCACAGCACCACGCGCACCAACGGGTTGTCGGGGTGGCTGCCCGCCCACTTCACAGTAATCTCGTACGATATGCCGGCAATCAACGGCATGAACAGGATGCGCACAGCAATAAGCAGGGCAAACGCCGCCGGGCCGTTGATGCCCCAGCTGGCAATGAGAAGGTTCAATGGGATGATGGTGTACACCAAGATGGCGATGATCATCACCATGATGAGGAACGCCGTGCCGCAGCGCACGTGCAGGCGCGGGAACTGACGCGCGTTTTCCGGCGTAAGCTCAAGCCCATGCTCGTAGCAGTGGATGGTTTTGTGCTCGGCGCCGTGGTACGAGAACATGCACTTTATGTCGGACATGCGCCCGATAAGCCATACGTAGAACACGAAGATCGCAACGCGCATGACGCCGTCAACGATGTTCCAGGCAAGGGGGCTTTGCTCGTATTCGCCCACCAGCAGGTTTGAAGCGAAGGCAGGCAGCAAGATGAACAGGCCAACGCCCAGCACCAAGCCCAAAACCAGCGAAATCGTCATCTCGCCTTTGCCGAAGAACGGCTCGTCAACGCCTGAGCCCTTTTCCTGCTTTTCGGAAACGGCCTCTTGGGCCTTGGGCGCCTCAGATGCTTCGGCTGCTTCCTGCGCTTCCTCTTCCTCGTCGGCGTAAGCGTGGTTTGCGGCGATCTCCAGCGCCTTGAAGCCCAGCACCAGCGAATCGACCAGCGCCACGCACCCGCGCACCAACGGCCACGAGAACCACTTGGGGCGCGCGCCCTTCTTGGAAAGCGGATGCTCTTCGGAGTGCATGTTGCCATCGGGCTCGCGCACCGCAACCGCCCAGTTCAGCCTGCCGCGCATCATAACGCCCTCAATCAACGCCTGCCCGCCGATATGAGTGCGGTTGCTTCCGTCTTCAGAGAATGCCCGCTTAAGGTCACTGCCCTTCGCCATGGATAACCGCTAGTTCCTTTCTACCTTGGGGTAAGGCTTGCCGCAGCTCATCTTCCCTTCCGGGCACTTACCGCGCACGCAGGGAGCGCCGGCATCCATGAAGATATACGGAGCGGTAGGACGCACCAGTTCCAGCATGCGATGGGCCATCTCGCGGATCTCCCACTGTGCACGGTTGCAGCAACGCAGGCTGAAGAAGTGCAGCAGCTCGCGGATGTTCATGGTGATGACGATCTTCGTCTCTGCGGCATTGGGCAGCAGGTAGCGTGCGTCCTCTGCGGGAACGCCGGCTTCAAGCAGCTTGTGGTAGGCGTCTACCACGGCATCGATGGCCTCGTCGAACACCTGCTCGGTTTCTTTGGACGCAGCAACCGTATGAGGCTTCACCACCTGCACGTCGCCCGCGAACTTCACGTAGCGCTGCGACTGCTGGTTGAAGCTTGCCAGGCGATGGCGAACCAGCTGATGCGTAAGGGCACGGGAAACGCCATCGACCGCGAAGGTGTAGCTCACATGCTCCAACGTGGAGAAATGCCCCGACTTCATAATGGTGGAAAGCACGCTTTGCACGCGCTCGGGCGGCATAGTCTCCATCAGCTCCTTCGCCCCCACCGGCGCATAGCACAGGCGCGCAGCGGTTGCCACGGCGCGCTCAGGGTCTTCGGGATACTGCAAAAGCTCTACGTTCATAGGGCTCGTCCTTTCTCTTCAAGCGCCATGATAGCGAAATGCCCTCAACCAACCCCGTCGGATAAGGCCGCCCGACGGAAAGAACACGCCGATAGGCGGCGAAAGGGCGCGCCTCGACGCCAGAATACGCCCATAAACGGAAGGAGCCCCGTGGGGCCCCTTCTTGCCGTAGCTGCTTTTTCCAAGCCTGCTTGGCCTTTGATCGCTGGTACTTCTTGCTGCCATGCGCGCCGTGGCCACAGGCGAAACCGTTGTACAACGGCTTGGATGCAAGCGTGGCTTCCTCTGCGCTTTGGAGCCAAACAACACCAGCAGCAGTGGGAAGCTTCTTGCGATTGCGCTTCTTCGACATAGCCCTCACCTCCTTCAATAGCGGGCAGATGGTTGGGATTCGGCCTAGGAACGATCTCTTTCATGCTCTTGCATGTCCAGGAAATCGTCCGTAGGCCCAACCCGATAGTTGCAACAGGCAGAAAAAAGGCGCCCCGAGGGGCGCCCGACCTGAATGCGTTTTCAGGATAGCTGCTACTCAGCAGCCTTCTCCTCGGCAGGAGCCTCGGTTGCCTCTGCAGCAGGTGCTTCCTCGGCAGCAGCCTCGGCCTCGGCGGCAGGAGCCTCAGCAGCGGCAGCCTCTGCCTCTGCAGCAGCCTTAGCGGCCTCTTCCTCGGCCTTCTTGGCGTACTCGGCAGCACGTGCAGCCTTGGCAGCAGCCTTAGCCTCGCGCTCAGCCTTCTTGGCGGCCTCTGCAGCCTCGACAGCGGCAGCGCGCTCGGCCTTCTTGGCGGCCTGGCGAGCAGCAACGGTCTCGGTAGCGGCGCCGAACTTATCGGCAAAGCGCTGTACGCGTCCGCCGGAGTCGATCAGCTTCTGGGTACCGGTGAAGAAGGGATGGCAGGCGTTGCAGATGTCAACGCGGATCTCCGACTTCGTGGAGCGGGTCTGGAAGGTGTTGCCGCAGGTGCAGGTGACCGTGCAATCAACGTATTCGGGATGGATGTCGTTCTTCATTGGTTCTCCTTCTATGCCTTGGTTTCCGACCAAGGCGAGACAAGCTTATTCAATATACCGCAACGAAGCAGGTTTGCAAGGCTGAATTGCGGAGACCTATTTCTCTACATGGTTGCCGCGGTTCACGTACTCGGGCTTCAGCAGCACTACCCCACCGCGTTCGGCGATTTCCTCTTCGGTCATGCGGGTGTTCAGCTCGGCGGCGAACTCGTCCAGCCCGATGCCGCAGCGCTCCAGCAGAACCATAAGGTGGTACACCACATCGGCAGCCTCGTAGCGAAGGTGGTTCACCTGAGCATCGTCGCCCTCGTTGTACACCACATCCTTGGCAGCGAGGGTGGCCTCGTGCGCCTCTTCGGCAACCTTCTTCAGCAGGGTATCAATGTCGCCGGTAAGCAGGCGATGCGTATAGCTTTCATCACCCGCATTGCGGCGCTGGTGGATGGTATGCGCCAAAGACTCCAGCGAGGCGCCGATCTGGCTTTCGGGGGCCGGGCGGTTGTCGGAAAGATAGGTTTTGCCGTTGGACATGGTTTGTAGCCTTTCGTGTGCTTTACGGCTAACAGGATAGCATGGCAAGGCACTGCGGCATCGCTTAGCCGCATGCAACGGCCCTGCCCCGCATTGGCGAAATCAGGCCCGGTTGCGCCGCCAAGCAATACCCGGCCATATAAAAAGCGCGCCCCCTAAAAGGGAGCGCGCCTTATCTTCAACAAGTAGGCGAAGGGGATTTACTCCTCTGCGTCGCTTGCAGATTCCTCGGCAGCACTGGTGCTATGGAAGCCCAGGTCGGAGGATCCCAGAAGAGCATCAAGCTCTTCGAGGTTGCGCTGGTAGGAGCGCGGGGGCAGAGCCTCGCCCAGCATGTCCTCGCCTTCGGTGTTGAAGGTTGCGGGCTGGTCGCCGCCGATGAGCACGGTGTCGTCCGGGGAGAACACCATGTCCAGAAGCTGGCTCATGTCGTCGCGCGAAGCAGACAGGTCGTCCTCGATCACATGCAGAAGACCATGCTTTTCCAGGCCTTCCTTCAGCTCCTCGATGGCCTTGGTGCCAATGCCCTCGATGCGAAGCAGGTCGTCCTCGTTGTGGCCAACCAGGTCGGCTACGGTTTCGATGCCCGCCTCGGAGAACTTGTTGGCCCAACGCTGCGACACGCCCAGGTCGTCGTAGACGTACAGGCGAGCATCCTCGTCGGAGAGGTTGTTCGCACGGTAGCCTGCGGCGATAGAGGCGAAGTAGCTGGAGTAATCGGAGCCGGCGCCCAGGTAGCCGTCGCCATCAAGCGACCAATCCTGCGGCTGGGGCAGCAATTCCTCGATCTCGCGCAGCGCCTCGGGGGCGGAGTCGGGAAGACGCTCGGAGTCCACGCGGTCTACCGGCACGCCACGGTAGGTAAGACCCACATCGTGGTAGCGCTTCAGGCCGGTGCCGGCCGGGATAGGCTTGCCGATGATGACGTTTTCCTTCAGGCCCTGCAGCGTGTCGACCTTGCCCTCGATGGCAGCGTCGGTAAGAACCTTGGTGGTTTCCTGGAACGATGCAGCGGAAAGGAACGAGTCGGTAGCCAAGGAAGCCTTGGTGATGCCCAGCAGCAAGGGCTGGCCCACCGGGGGCTCCTTGCCTTCGAGCACCAGCTCGTTGGCGGTGTCCTCGAACTCGAAGCGGTTCACCTGACGGCCCGGCAGGTAGTCGGAATCGCCGGGATCGATAACGGCAACCTTGCGAAGCATCTGACGCGCGATGACCTCGATGTGCTTGTCGTTGATGTCTACGCCCTGGGACACGTACACGTCCTGGACCTGGGCAACGATGTAGCGCAGCGTGGTGTTCGGGTCGGTAAGGCGAAGCAGGTCGTGGGGGTTCACGGAACCCTTGGTGAGCTGCTGGCCAACCTCAACCTCGCAACCATCGGAAACGCCGGGAAGCAGCGTTGCGCGGGCGGAAACCACGTACTCGCGGATATTGCCCTCCTGGTCGTGCACGGTAAGGGTCTTGTTCACCTTGTCGGCGGTAACCTGCAGGGTACCGGAGATCTCTGCCAGCACGGCCTGGCCCTTCGGCTTGCGGGCCTCGAAAAGCTCGGTAACACGGGGAAGACCGTGGGTGATGTCCTCACCTGCAACGCCGCCGGCGTGGAACGTACGCATCGTCAGCTGCGTGCCGGGCTCGCCGATGGACTGTGCGGCGATGATGCCGACCGCGGTGCCGATGTTAACCGGGCGTGCGGTGGCAAGGTCCCAACCGTAGCACTTCTGGCATACGCCGTGCTCTGCATGGCAGGTCATGACCGTGCGGATGCTCAGCGACTCGACGCCGGCAGCTTCCATGGCCTTGAGCTGGTCCATAGAGGAGATGAACTCGCCGGCATCGACGATGACCTCGCCGTTTGCATCGGCAACGGCCTCGAGCATGCAACGGCCGATAAGGTTCTCGTCCAGCTCGCCCTTGTCGTTGTGCAGCGGGTAAGGCACGCCGTCGGCAGTGCCGCAGTCGATCTCGCGAACGATAACGTCCTGGGCAACGTCGACCAGACGACGGGTAAGGTAACCGGAGTCAGCGGTACGAAGCGCGGTGTCGGCCATGCCCTTTCGGGTGCCGTGCGTGGAAATGAAGTACTCCAACACGGAGAGGCCCTCGCGGAAGTTCGACTTAACCGGAATGTCGATGGTGCCACCCTTGGTGTCTGCCATCAGGCCACGCATACCGGCCAGCTGGCGGATCTGCTTGATGTTACCTCGAGCACCGGAGTCGGCCATCATGAAGATCGGGTTGAACGCATCGAAGTTGGCTGCCATGGCATCGCCGACTTCCTCGTTCGCCTCGGTCCAGATGTCTACGACCTGCTTATGGCGCTCCTCGGCGCTCATGAGGCCCATCTCGTAGTCTTCCTCGATGGCGGCAACCTTGTTGTCGGCGGCAGCCAGGATCTCGCCCTTGCTCGGCGGAACCGTTGCGTCGTACACGGAAACGGTGATGCCGGCGATGGTGGCGTAGTGGAAGCCGGTGTTCTTCAAACCGTCAAGGATAGGCTCGACCTCGGAAAGGGTGTAGCGGTTGCATACGTCCTCTACGATGCGGCCGATTTCCTTCTTGTTCATCTGGTAGTTCAGGAACGGGTAGTCGTCCGGGAACACGCTGTTGAAGATGATGCGGCCGATGGTGGTCTGCAGGCGCGAACCGGCGGCATGCTCCTCGAACTCGTCGAAGGCATTGGCCACCTGGGTGTCCTTGGCAAGGCGAACCCAGATCTTGGCCTGCAGGTCTACGCCCGTGCGGGCATCGTAGGCGTTGCGGGCATCGGCGAAGTCGACAAATGCACGGCCCTCACCCGGGAAGCCGTCGCGGGCTGCGGTGAGATAGTACATGCCGATGATCATGTCCTGGGTGGGAACGGTCAGCGGGCGACCATGTGCAGGCGACTTGATGTTGTTGGCGGAAAGCATCAGCACGCGGGCCTCGGCCTGAGCCTCGGCGCCCAGCGGCACGTGGACAGCCATCTGGTCGCCGTCGAAGTCGGCGTTGAAGGCGGTGCATACCAGCGGGTGCAGCTTGATGGCCTTGCCCTCTACCAGCACAGGCTCGAAGGCCTGGATGCCCAGGCGGTGCAGGGTAGGTGCGCGGTTCAGCAGCACTGGATGCTCGGTGATAACCTCTTCCAGCACGTCCCAAACATAGGTTGCGCCACGGTCTACCGCACGCTTGGCAGCCTTGATGTTGGCAGCGTACTCAAGCTCGACCAGGCGCTTCATTACGAAGGGCTTGAACAGCTCAAGCGCCATCTGGGAAGGCAGGCCGCACTGATGCAGCTGCAGGGTCGGGCCAACGACGATTACCGAACGGCCAGAGTAGTCTACGCGCTTGCCCAGCAGGTTCTGGCGGAAGCGGCCCTGCTTGCCCTTCAGCATGTCGGAAAGGCTCTTCAGCGGACGGTTGCCCGGGCCCGTTACGGGGCGGCCACGGCGACCGTTGTCGAACAGGGAGTCCACAGCTTCCTGCAGCATGCGCTTCTCGTTGTTCACGATGATCTCGGGCGCACCGAGGTCGAGCAGGCGCTTCAGGCGGTTGTTGCGGTTGATGACGCGACGGTACAGGTCGTTCAGGTCGGACGTTGCGAAACGGCCGCCGTCGAGCTGGACCATCGGGCGCAGATCCGGCGGGATAACCGGGACAACGTCCAGGATCATGTCGGAAGGCTTGTTGTCGGAATGCAGGAACGCATCGACGACCTTCAGGCGCTTGATGGCCTTGGTGCGCTTCTGGCCCTTGCCGGTGGCAACGGTTTCAGCAAGCTCTTCGGCGGTAGCCTCGAGGTCGATGCTGTCAAGCAGGTCGCGGATAGCCTCTGCGCCCATGCCGCCCTTGAAGTAATCGGAGTAGTTCAGGCGCATCTCGCGATAGAGGGCCTCGTCGGAGACGAGCTGCTTGGGCTCGATCTTCAAGAAGGCCTCCAGAGCCTCGGAACGCAGGGTCTTGCGCTCGTTGAACTCCTCGTAGATGTCGGCGATCTCGTCTTCGACTTCCTCGGGCGTCATGCGCTCGTCTTCGTCGATATCGTCTACGAACTCATCTTCCTCGGGAACGTATTCCACGGAAAGGCGGCGCGTAGCCTCGATAAGGCGGTCGCGCTCGGCATCGAGCTCTTCAAGGTCTGCGGACAGCTCGTCGCGCAGCTCCTCTACATCTTCTTCGCGGGCTTCCTTGTCCACCATGGTGATGATGGAGGAAGCGAAGTACAGGACCTTCTCAAGCTCCTTCGGCGGGATATCCAGAAGATAGCCCAAACGGGAAGGAGAGCCCTTGAAGTACCAGATATGGCTTACCGGGGCGGCCAGCTCGATGTGGCCCATACGCTCGCGGCGAACCTTGGAACGGGTAACCTCGACGCCGCAGCGCTCGCAGACGATGCCCTTGAAGCGGATGCGCTTGTACTTGCCGCAGGCGCACTCCCAGTCCTTGGTAGGACCGAAGATCTTCTCGCAGAACAGGCCGTCCTTTTCGGGCTTGAGCGTACGGTAGTTGATGGTCTCGGGCTTCTTGACCTCGCCACGGGACCAGCCGCGGATATCCTCCGCAGACGCAAGAGAGATGCGGATCGCGTCGAAATTGTTAACGTCGAATTCGCTCATTTAGTTCTCCTCTCCCTTACCGATAAAGTCGTTGTCTTCGTTGTTGTCGCCCATCAGGTTGCCAAGCTCGGCAGTGATGGAGCCAAGGAGGTCGTCCTCCTCTTTCTGGGGCGTCTCACCCAAATCAAGCGGAGCGCCCAGCAGCTCGTCCTCATCGGGGTCGTGGGTGACATCGATGGTCTGATGCTGATGGCCCTCAAGCTCGACGTTCAGGCACAGCGAGCGCATTTCCTTGATGAGTACCTTGAAGGACTCGGGCACCTCGGGCGCCGGGATGCTCTCGCCCTTGACGATGGCCTCGTAGGACTTGACGCGGCCGGAGGTGTCGTCGGACTTGATGGTGAGGATCTCCTGCAGGACGTTGGAAGCACCGTAGGAGTACAGTGCCCAAACTTCCATCTCGCCGAAGCGCTGGCCGCCGAACTGGGCCTTGCCGCCGAGCGGCTGCTGGGTGATAAGGCTGTAGGGGCCGGTGGAGCGGGCATGGATCTTGTCGTCAACCATGTGACCCAGCTTCAGGATGTAGGTCTGGCCGCAGGTGATGGGCTCACGGAAACGCTCGCCGGTGCGACCGTCGTAGAGCCACGCCTTGCCGGTGCGGGAAAGCTGCGGAACGAACTCGTCGCGGGCCTTGTCGCCGTACTTGGCATGGTTGATGTTGATCAGGTTGCGGTTGGCAGCCTCGATGGCGTTGGAGATCTCTTCCTCGGTGGCGCCGTCGAATACCGGGGTGGCAACGAACTGCGGGCCCTCTACCGGCTCGGTGGACTCGGGATCGTCGGACCAACCCCACTTGGCAGCCCAACCCAGATGGTTTTCCAGCAGCTGGCCGACGTTCATACGGGAAGGTACGCCCAGCGGGTTAAGCATGACGTCGATCGGCGTGCCGTCTGCCAGGTAGGGCATGTCTTCCACCGGCAGAACGCGGGAGATAACACCCTTGTTGCCGTGACGGCCGGAAAGCTTATCGCCCTGCTGGATCTTGCGCTTCTGGGCCACGAACACGCGAACGAGCTCGTTTACGCCAGGGGCAAGCTCGTCGCCGTTTGCACGGGAAGAGCGAACCACGTTGATAACGCGGCCACCGGAGCCATGGGGCACCTTCAGGGACGTGTCGCGAACCTCGCGGGCCTTCTCGCCGAAGATGGCGCGAAGCAGGCGCTCTTCAGCGGTGAGCTCGGTTTCGCCCTTCGGAGTTACCTTGCCAACCAGAACGTCGTTCGGGAATACCTCGGCGCCGATGCGGATGATGCCGTCGGCGTCCAGGTCGGAGATCATGTCCTCGGAGATGTTGGGCACCTCGCGGGTGATTTCCTCGGGCCCAAGCTTGGTGTCGCGGGCATCGATCTCGTACTCGGAGATGTGGATGGAGGTAAGCAGGTCTTCTGCCACCACGCGCTCGGACACGATGATTGCGTCCTCGTAGTTGTAGCCTTCCCACGGCATGTAGGCAACCATGAGGTTCTGGCCAAGGGAGAGCTCGGCGTTGTCGCACGAGGGGCCATCGGCCAGCACGTCGCCGGCATATACCTTGTCGCCCTTGCGGACGATGGGCTTGTGGTTCATGCAGCCGGACTGGTTGGAGCGCTGGAACTTCGGGATGAGGTACTCGTCGTACTCACCGTCTTCACGCTCGATGATGATGGTCTGGCCATCGACGTAGTCGACCACGCCGGCGTTCTGGGCAACCAGGACCTCGCCGGAGTCAACGGCGATGCGATGCTCGATGCCCGTGCCGACAAGCGGGGCATGGGGCTTCAGCAACGGCACTGCCTGACGCTGCATGTTGGAGCCCATCAGCGCGCGGTTTGCGTCGTCGTGCTCGAGGAACGGAATGAGCGAGGTAGCGACAGAGGTCATCTGGCGCGGGGAAACGTCCATGTAATCCACGCGGTCGACGGTTACTTCCTCGGGCTCGCCGAATACACCCTTGGAGTCGCGGGTGCGGCACAGCAGGCGCTGGGAGGCAACGAAATTGCCCTCTTCGTCGGTGTAGCCGAAGATGCGCGTTTCAGGGTCGAAGCGCTCGTTCGCCTGGGCGATGGTGTGCTTCTCTTCCTCGTCTGCGGTGAGGTAGTCGACCTCGTCGGTTACCTTGCCATCGACAACGCGGCGGTACGGAGCCTCGATGAAGCCGTAGTCGTTCACGCGGGCAAAGGTTGCCAGCGAGCCGATAAGGCCGATGTTCGGACCTTCAGGCGTCTCGATCGGGCACATGCGGCTGTAATGGGAGTTATGTACGTCGCGAACCTCGAAGCCGGCGCGCTCACGCGAGAGGCCGCCAGGGCCCAAGGCGGAAAGACGGCGCTTATGCGTAACGCCTGCGGCGATGTTGGACTGGTCCATGAACTGGGACAGCTGGGAAGAGCCGAAGAACTCCTTGATGGCTGCTACGATGGGGCGGATATTCACCAGGGACTGCGGCGTGATGTCGTCGGGCTCCTGCATGCTCATGCGCTCGCGCACGACGCGCTCCATACGGGAAAGGCCGATGCGGAACTGGTTCTGGATCAGCTCGCCAACCGTGCGGATGCGGCGGTTGCCGAAGTGGTCGATGTCGTCCACCTGAACACCCTCGGCGCCGTCGTGGAGGCCCACGATGTAGCGCATGGTTGCGATGATGTCTTCCTGCGTGAGGGTGGAGGCGTCGTTTTCAGCATCGAAGCCGAGCTTCTTGTTGATCTTGTAGCGGCCCACTTTCGCCAGGTCGTAGCGCTGCGGATTGAAGAACAAGCCGTCGAGCAGCGTACGGGCGGAGTCGATCGTGGGGGGCTCGCCGGGACGGAAGCGACGGTACAGCTCGATGAGCGACTCTTCCTTGGTGGTGGCAGGGTCGCGGTCGAGGGTGCGGATAACCATCTCGGAATCGCCGAGCACCTCGATGATCTCCTCGCGGGTCTCGGCAATGCCGAGGGCGCGCAGAAGAAGCGTTGCGGGCTGCTTGCGCTTGCGGTCGATGCGAACCGAAAGGATGTCACGCTTGTCGGTCTCGAACTCGAGCCATGCACCGCGGGAAGGGATGACCTTCGCGTTGTAGATGGTCTTGTCGGACGTCTTGTCGCGCTCGGACGAGAAGTAGACGCCGGGGCTGCGCACCAACTGGGACACGACGACACGCTCGGTGCCGTTGATGATGAAGGTGCCGCGCGGGGTCATGAGCGGGAAGTCGCCCATGAAGACGTCCTGCTCCTTGATCTCGCCCGTTTCACGATTGATGAAGCGGATCTCTGCGAAGAGCGGTGCCTGATACGACACATCACGCTCTTTGCATTCGTCTACGCTGTACTTCGGCTCGCCGAATTCATGCTTACCGAACTCAACACACATATCCTTGGTGTTGGATTCGATGGGGCTGATGTCTGCGAACGCATTCGTCAGACCATCTTCCATGAACTTCTTGAAGCTCTCCGTCTGGATGGCGATAAGATTGGGCACATCCATGACGGCAGGGATCTTCGCGAAGCTGCGACGAGTCCTATAACGGCTGGTGGAATCGGGGTTTTTAGACTGAACCACGAGTCATTTCCTCCTTCGTTGCAACCGGTTGATTTGCAAAAAGACACAATCTAATAAAATACTTTCCCCTCCCCTTGCCGTCAAGGGAAAAAATCTTCAGCTATGGATTAAATGTGTTGATTCAGAAAAAAGAAGCCGCTCCTTTATGGAACGGCTTCTTCTGCATCCGGTGGATTTTAGGCTCCTACTGGAAATCGTAGAGATCCTTCGTGGCAACCTTGAAGTCCTCATACACCTCGGCGGCGATGGCGTCATCGAGGACCAGCTCGAACGCGGACGGTTGGCCTTCTTCGTCGAACTCGGTAACCTCAAGGATGGTAACCTCGCCCGACCCGCCGGCCTCTTCCCCATCGGCGATGGCATAGAAGAATCCGTAGCGGCGATCGTTGTGGATGATCAATCCCAAGAACTCAAGGTTGACGGTATCGCCCGACTCGTCTTGGAAGGTGAATACGGTGCCCTCCTCTACCGGTGGGGCGAAATTCGGTGCACTGCCTTCTCTCATTATTTCTTCTTCCTTCTGTAGTGGATGGGCTCGCTCTTCGCGGGCTTCTTGTTCTTCGGCTTCGATGATGCCTGGCTCTTGCTGCTGCCTTCCTCTACCTGGTTTGACTCGGCTTCAGCAACAGCAACGGGGGCGGCGGCTACTGCAGCACCCTGGGCTGCAGGAAGCAGCGGGGTGGAAGCGAACGTGAAGCGCGTTATGGCGGTTCCGTACTTCTTGGTGAGCTTGGCGTTCTTGGGCTCGCGCGACTTCCACATGGCGAACAGCGGGGTTGCAACGCCGATGGAAGAGTACGCACCGGCAATCAGGCCCACCGACATGGCGAAGGCGAAGTCCTTCAGCGTCTCGCCACCGAACAGCAGCATGCCCAGAACGGGAACGAACGAGGTGACCGTGGTATTGACCGAGCGGATGAACACCTGGTTGAGCGAGTGGTTGGCCATAGACATGAACGTCCACTTCGCATCGGAGTTCTTCATGTTGTCGCTGATGCGGTGGAACACAACCACTGTGTCGTAGAGCGAGTAGCCCAGGATGGTGAGCAATGCCGCGATGGTGTTCGGGGTAACCTCGCGGCCTACCAACGCGTAGACGCCAACCACGATGATGAGGTCGTGCAGAAGCGCCACAACGGCGATGATGCCCATCTTGTACTCGAAGCGGATGGCGATGTAGGCAATGATCAGCAGAAGCGATACCGCGAACGCGATGGCGGAAGACTCGATAACGCTCTGACCCCAGTCAGGGCCAACCGTGGAAACCTCGTAGCTGTCGGTGTTCAGGTTCAGCGAGGAGACTACATTGTTGGCCAAGGCGCTGGCCTCTTCGGCGGAAGTGGTGCCCGTGCGCACCAGGAAGCCCTCCGAGCCGTTGGAGGTAGTGGTCTGAACCACCGCATCCGGCTCGCCGGCGTCGCTGAACGCAGTGCGCATATCCTCGATGGAGATGTCCTCGGTGTTGTTGAACGTGATGGAGGTGCCGCCCACGAACTCGATGCCGAACTCAAGGCCCTTCACGCAAACCGTTGCGATGGAGGCAACCACCAGCACCGCCGAAAGGGAAAGGAACACCTTGCGGATGCCAAGGAAGTTGATATCGCGCTTGATGAAGCGCCCCTTCAGCTGATCGAAGGTCTTGTGCGCAACCGATTTCTTCTCTTCTGCGGCCTCGGCGGAAGGATGAAGGTCCTCGCCGGTGAACTCGCTGCGAAGCTCAGCATAAACCGGGGCAGCCTGCTGGCTGTCCTTGATGCCCCAGAACCCGGGATGGTGCGCTATGGAATGCGGCGCCAAGAGGCGGATAAGGGGCGCCTTCAGCAAAAGCATCATAACGATGTCGCAGCAGATGCCCAATGCCAGGGTAAGGCCGAAGCCCTTTACCGAAGCCGATGCCAGGAAGAACAGCGTGAGCGCGGATACAAGGGATACCAGGTCGGCGTCGATGGAGGTCTCGATGCCGTGGCGTACGCCCGTGATCGATGCGGCGCGCACGCTTCGGCCCATGCGGATCTCTTCGCGGAATCGCTCCAAAACCAGGATGGACGAGTCGGCGGCCATGCCGATGGTAAGCACGATGCCCGCGATGCCGGCAAGCGAAAGAGAGAACATTCCGAAAGCGGAAAGCGTTGCCAGCAAGCCCAGGTAGAACACGGCGAACACGCCCATGGCAGCAGCCGTAAGCAGGCCCAGGCCATGGTAGAAGCACAGCAGGTAGAGCATTACCAGCACAAGGCCCAAGATGGCAACGATAAGGCCGCTGTACAGCGCATCCTGTCCAAGCGTCGGGCCAACCACCTGGCTCTGCTCGTAATGGAAGCTTACCGGAAGCGAGCCCGACTCAAGCACGGTCTGAAGCGACTGCGCCTCTTCAAGCGTGTAGTTGCCGGTGATGGATACCTGACCGCCGGTGATCTCGGACTGCACGGCGGGCGCGGACTGGATCTGGTTGTCCAAGATGATAACGATCTGGCCGTTGTCGGGGGCAAGGTCGCGAGTGGCTTCTGCGAACGCCTGGGTGCCCGCAGAATCGAGGGTGATGTTCACCGCGTAGTACTGGCTGGTATCCGACGCCTTGTCTACCGTGACGCGCGTGATGTTCTCGCCGGTGATAAGCGGGGTGTACGTGCCCGAGGTAACGGTGCGATACGTGGTGGAGCCGGTCTTGAACGAATTGCCGAAGTCGTCGGTTACCGTGCTCTGCTGGATATAAGTACCGTTGGTGATAGCCGTTTGATCGGCCTCGTTGGTGAAGGAATCGGCGCGGGCGAACTCGAGCTTACCGGTTTTGCCGATGGTGCTCAGAGCCTTTTCCGTATCGGTGGCACCGGGGATCTGGACCAAGATCTGGTCGTTGCCCTGCACGGCCACGGTAGCCTCGGAAGCGCCGAGCGCATTGACGCGCGACTCGATGATGGAGCGGGACTTCTCCATGTCTTCCTTGGTGACATCTTCCCCATCGGTGCTCTGTGCGGAAAGAACTACCGAGAGGCCGCCCTGGATGTCCAGGCCCTGATTGATCTTCTCGCTCGGCGGCGTGAACATGAACACCGAGCCGATGACGATAAGGGTGGTGACAACAAGCAGCCAGACGTTGCGGCGGTTGCGGTTGCCGCCCGTCAGCTTTGCGCGGTCCTTCTGGCGCTGCGCCGTATGCTTCTTAGCTGCCTTTTCGCGTTCCTTGCGGCGCTTCTCGCGCTCTTTTGCGCGCTTCTTCTGCTCGGGAGTGAGCTTTTCGGCCCCCTTGGAGGCCTTGGGCTCTTTTCCCTCTTCTTCCTTGCTGGGTTCGTCAGCCATGCTGTTCCTTCTTGGGTTGAATGCAGCGCCCTCCATGCCATAAGCACCGGGAAGGCTACATGTTTACCTACTATTACTTCCAAAACAGGTACTTTACCGCACGAAAGCCCTCACCGAAAGCAAAACCGCAGCACTGTGCCGTCTCTGCAAAGAATTACCAGCCCACCGGAAACGACACGCCCCAGATATCGTGCGCCGATAAGCCCCAAACGCAAGGTTCTGTTAGACCGAAATCGACTTGGGGACCACCTCCGCAAAGCCATGGCTGCGCCCTTTCAACCGGCAACACGAGAGACAGGGCGCGAAGGCTCAAGACCCGCTCCCGTGCGTCAATCTTGACCAAACAGCCCCAAACGCAAAGAAGCCCGGGCGAACCCGGGCTTCGTAAGCGATCTTATGCGCAGGCCAAACCGAATGGTTTAGTGCTTGTCGACCGAATGATCCTCGCCAACGATAACGTGACGGTTGGGATCGTATACCAGGCCGCCGTGCTCCTTGCCGAAGAACATGAGGTTGGCGTTTGCCGTGCCCTCGATGAACACAAGGTAGCCATGCAGCATGGTGAAGATGATGAACACGAACATCATGAAGTAGTGGATGATGCGCATGCTCATTGCGCCGCCGACGAAGGAAGTGCCAGCTGCGAAGAAGGTCCACTCGGAAGTGGGGATCCACAGGCAGAAGCCGGTGTAAGCCATGATCAGGATCAGGATGGAAACTGCCAGGTAGGAAAGCTTCTGAGGAACACCGAGCTTAGCGGAAAGCGGATGATCCTTCTTCATGAACAGGTAGTACTTGATCCAAGCGCCAAGCTGATGCTTGTTGTCTTCCTGAGGAAGCCAGGTCTTGTAGTCGCGGACGCGATTGCGGGTACCGCCGGTAGGTGCGGAGGTAACCAAGAATGCAAGCACGATGCGGACGATGCAGTTCACCAGAAGAACGATGCCGCAGAACACATGCAGGCCGCGTGCCACGCCGGTGAGCGCTGCCCAGAACGGGAAGTGGATCAGGAAGCCGGAAAGGATCAGCAGAACCATGCAGGAAAGGTTGATCCAGTGGGTGATACGCATCGGCAGAGGATGCGCCTCACGGTAGTGTGCCAAATGTGCCATTTACTTCACCCCCCAAGGGCTGGTTACGGTTTCGAAATGCTTACCGGTGGAAGGCTCGGTCACATGCACAGCGCAAGCGGTGCAGGGGTCGAAGCTGTGAACGGTACGCAGAGCATTGATGGGCATGTCAACATCCTCGACGGGGCAGCCGATAAGGGCCTGCTCCATAGGACCAGGAACGCCGTCTGCGTTGCGCGGTGCGATGTTCCAGGTGGTGGGGATGATGATCTGGTAGTTGGAGATCTTGCCGTTGTCTACCTTCTCGGTGTGCAGGAGCGCGCCACGCGGTGCCTCCCACAGGCCAAGGCCCTGGCCGGTGATGGTCTCGGGCTCGCGGAAGTACTCGGAGTCGCCTTCCTTCACGGCTGCGATGAGCTCGTCTACCCACTCAACCATGAGCTCAGCGATGTAGAGCGTCTCGCAGTTACGGCCAGCGACGCGGCCCAGGGTGGACTGCAGCTGCGGGAGCTTCAGGCCCAGGTCGCCGAGCAGACCGTCGACGGAAGACTTGATGGCCTTGTTGCCGCGCAGGTAAGCAGCCAGAACGCGGGAGAACGGACCGGCTTCCATGCACTTGCCGTCGTAGGAAGGTGCCTTCGACCAGGAGTAGCGATCGTTGATCTCGCCGATCTCGTGACCGTTCTCCTCGCGCAGGGTGCCGGCCTTGTAGTACTCGGTGTACTCAGGCTCGGTAACGCCTTCGCGCGGGTCGAGGTCGGAATCGCCCTTGTACCAGGAGTGACCGATGTACTCCTTGATAAGGTCGGGGTTGACCTCGGAAAGCTTGAGGTCTTCGCTGATGACGCCGGAAGGCAGGTAGCGGTTGGACAGCTCGAAGGAAGGATCCTCGAACACGCCCCAAGCAACGTAGCGACCGCAGCCCTTGCCGAAGCCGAGCGCATCCGTGTAGTAAGGAGCGATGGCCTTGGTGTCGGGGATGATGGTGGTCTTGACCCAGTCGCGAACCTCGCGGACAAGAGACCACAGATCGTCGAGCTTTTCCTCGGTGGGAACGAAAGAGGTGCCGCCGGGAACGATGGTCATGACGTGGGGCATCTTACCGCCGAGCAGAGCGCAGATCTCGGAAGCCTTCGACTGCATGGTGAGTGCTTCGATGTAGTGCGCAGTGGCGATAAGGTCGAGCTCGGCAGGAAGCTTGAACTCGGTATCGGACTGGCCGTTCTTCCACCAGTTGCCGGAGAAGATGGACATCTGGCCGTTCTGGGCAAACTTGGTAAGGCGCTCGGCCAGCGACTTCAGGTCGGACTGGCAGCTGGTGCCGGCAGCCTCGATCAGGTCGTAGGCGCTGCCGATGTTGGCCTTCAGCGCGTTCAAGGGGTTTACGTAGTCGAGCGCAGCCAGGGTGTAGAACCACAGGATATGGCTGTGCAGGAACTGTGCGCCCTCGATGAGGTTGCGGATGATACGGGCATTGTTGGAAATGGTGATGCCGTATGCACGCTCAGCCGCGATGGTGGAAGCATGGGAGTGGGAAACGGGGCAAACGCCGCAGATGCGCTGCACGATGTGGGCAGCATCTTCGGGGGTGCGGTTCTGAACCACGAGCTCCATGCCGCGGAAGCAGCCACCGGAAACCCAAGCGTTGGTTACAACGCCGTTCTCAACCTCCATCTCTGCACGGAGATGACCCTCGATACGGGTAATGGGATCGATTACGGAACGAGCCATTGCTTACTTGCCTCCCTTCAGGACTTCTTCGTCATACTTGCCGATGGACTGCTCGGGGTGCTTTGCGTCCCAAGCGCGAACCGGCTCGAAGTCGGCGCCGCCGTCGGTGCGGCCCATGGCCTTCATGCCGAAGCCGTGGATAACCAGGGCAGCGGCAACAACGCCGGTAACCGTCCAAGCGATTGCCTCGGGCTGAACGGAAAGGCCGCCGATGCGCAGGTCGCGGAAGCGAGCGCGGAACGGAGCGTTGGTTTCAACCCAGTTCTCGCCAGGGTCGTTCGGGTTGGCGGTGCAGCAGCCGATGCAGGGGCCGCCGGCAGCGACGCACCAGGAACGACGATGGTTCCAGCGGACAACGCCGCAGTTGGCCTTGGTCTGAGGACCGCGGCAACCCATGGGGTACAGGCAGTAGCCCTTTGCCTCTTCCTCGGTGCCGAAGGCGTAGACGAACTCGCCGTTCTCGAAGTGGCCGCGACGCTCGCAGTTGTCGTGGATGGTCTCGTTGAAGATGACCTTGGGCTTGTTGTCGGCAGTGAGCTCAGGCAGCTTGCCCACCAGGATGGCGTCGACCAGGACGGCCTCGAGCCATTCGGGGTTGGCAGGGCAGCCCGGGATGTTGATGACCGGGGTTTCGATGCCCTGCTTCTTCAGGTACTGCTGAACGCCCAGAGCGCCAGACGTGTTGGGGTTGGCGCCCATCCAACCGCCGTTCACTGCGCAGGAGCCCAGTGCCACAACGGCATTTGCGTTCTTAGCTGCATGGATCAGATGCTCGGTGCCGGGCTCGTTCGCCACGCGAAGCGCCTGACCGCCCCAACCTTCCAGAACCGCACCCTCGTAAATAAGGATGTAGTTGCCGGCCTCGATCGTCTGTGCCTTGGCTTCTTCCATCGACCAACCTGCAGCAGCAGAAAGGGTTTCGCAGTAGTTCAGGGAAACCATTTCCAACACTACGGTTGCCGGATCGGGAGCGTCCACCTGTGCGAAAGATTCCGTACAACCGGTGCAGGATGCGCCCTCGATCCAAATTGCAGGATACAGGCCGCCAGATTCTGCGCCGATAACGGAGTCCTCGATCGCCTTTGCGACGCGAGGAGCTGCGAGCTCGGACAAGCCTGCAGCCACGGCAAGAGAGCCACAGAGCTTCATGAAGCTACGACGGGAAACGCCACGCGCCTCCAGCTTGCTCAGAAACTCCGGACTGATAGCCTCTGTTACCATTGCACACCTCCTTTAAGGGTGTCTTTGTCCTATAAAACTTCTGTTGCATATTCTCAATGATTTCTTCGCAGAAATGACTGGTTAATTGCCGAATATCGAGTAATTCCCGCCAGTGGTCAGAAAATGTTACGTGGTGTTTTTGCGGTAACACACTTTTTCTTCATTTTTCGCCAACCGCCCTCGAAAACAGTTCTTGATTTAGACAGTTCTTCCAATTTGACCATTCATTTTCGGATTTGTTGCCATTCCGTTTCCGCCAACGCCAACAGCTTCCATCACTTTATCTTCAAACATCGGTCATATTCGAACGATCGTCCTATGGCATTTTTCGACTTGGGAAAAATCAGTTCCCCTCAAATCGTGCAATATGTCCATCGCTGTTTCGCCTTCATACGGGCGCATAAAGGGGTTTTGCGGGGGCTGGCTGCAGGCTGCTGCAGGAGCCGAACAGAGGCGGTATCATGGGGCGCAAACACTTACATGAAAGGACGCTCCATGCCCACCGCAACCATCGCATACCTTGGCCCACAGGGAACCTATTCCGACGAGGCGGCCCGGCTGTTCGCCGCAAAGATGGGATGCAAGGACGCGGAGTTCGTGGAATGCCCTTCTTTCAACGAGGTGCACGAAGCGGTTGACCGCGGCCGCTGCGAGTTCGGCGTGATGCCTATAGAGAACTCGCTCGAAGGCGTGGTAACCGCAACGCTCGATACGCTGGCGTTCAAGGGCGGCGTGAGCATCATGGGCTCCACCGTGCTCGACATCCACCATTACCTGATGGTGCACCCCGAATCTTCGGCCGAAAACATCAAGACCATAGCCAGCCACCCGCAGGCGCTGGCCCAATGCCGCCGTTGGCTGGATGCCCACTACCCCGCCGTGCCGCGCCTTGCCGTTTCCTCCACCGCAGAAGGGGCACGCAAAGCCGCCGACGACAAAACGATCGCCGGCATCTCCAGCAAGTTCGCCAGCGAACTGTTCGCGTGCAAGGTGGTAGAGGAAGGCATCGAAGACCACTACGGCAACCAAACGCGCTTCGTCCTCATCGCCCGCCAAGGCCACGAGCCCGTGCTTCACAGCGAGCGCATGAAAACGACGCTTGCCCTCTCGCTTGCAGAAGACAAGCCCGGCTCCCTTTTGATGATCCTCTCGGAACTGAACTACGCGAACGTGAACATCACCATGATCCAATCGCGCCCCACCAAGCAGGGCATGGGAGACTACCTGTTCTTCCTGGACATCGAGGGCACGCCGGAAGACCCAGCCATCAAGACGGCGCTCGACTGCCTGCGCCTAAAGCTGCGCGAAGTGAAGGTGCTGGGGTCCTACCCCGCCGAATAGCTGCCACCCTACGGTATCAGCAGCTGCCAGCTTGCAGGCCGCTACTTGGCGCAGTACCGCTCCCCGTCTTTCGCGAAGAAACCCTCTTTCACCAGATCATCGGCAATAGAGCAAGTAAGCTCAAACTCCGGCTCGGGCCTTCCGTGCGCCGCCTCGAATTCAGCCAAGGCGCCGTGCAGCCCTTCCAGCGAAACTTCGCGCTGTGCCAGCACCACCCGCACCAGCTCGGCGCGTTTCTGGCGGCGCGAGCCCTCGAACGCGCTTTGGCGGGAATGGTGCTTCGACCGCCTGCTGGGGTTGGGCAGCGTAGATTTCAAGTGGTTGCCGTAATCGAGCAAGGCGTAGTACCAACCCCGCGGGTTGTCCAAACTGCACGTGCGTTCCACGAAAGGGGCAATCTCCTTGTCGGGAACCTGCTCCCTTTCAGGGAACAGCTCGTGAAGGAACACGGTGCGCACGTTGGTTTCCAGGTACAGCCCCGGCTCGTTGTAGGCGAAGGCGCAAATGCCGCCAGCCGTGGCCGGGCCGATGCCGGGAAGGGCCAGCAGATCTTCCCGGGAACGCGGAAGGGCGCCGCCGTAACGTTGCGAGCAAGCCTCTGCGCAGCTTTTGAGCGCAAGGGCGCGGCGGTTGTAGCCCAGGCCCTGCCACATCTCAAGCACCAAAGAGGTTTCGGCACTCGCAAGCGCATCGACGGTGGGAAACAGGTCCAGGAACCTGCCCCAGTACTTCTGCACGCGCGATACCTGCGTTTGCTGGAGCATGATCTCGGAGAGCATGATGGCATAGGGGTCGCGCGTGTTGCGCCAGGGCAGGTCGCGGTACAGGCGCTCCCCTTCCCTCCAAACCTTGGAAACAAGCGCCCTTTCCTGGTCCGTAAGATCGGTTGCGCAGGTGCGAAAGCCTTCCATCAGCGCTGAGCCCAACCCATAGGGCAAAACCCGGCTACGCATGCGCGGGCGTTCTGGGCACCGCGTAGCGGGACAGTGCCGAGGTGCACCCAAGCAAGCTCAAACCAGGCCGGCATTGAAGGCTAGCCCTTCAGAAGGTCGTCGAAGTTGGAGGTTTCCCGGCGGAACTCTTCCACCGCGATGTCTTCCATGGTTTTGTACTCGCAGGAATCGAGCGGCTGGAAGCTTGCCAGGCGCGCCATCACATCGTCGGAGGAAACCGCACAGAACCTGCCCTTGGCAACGCTGTTGCGATACGCCTCTTCCACTGCTTCGTTGGCCACCATAAGGATCTCGAAGCGCGAAAGGGTATGCGAGAACTCCACCATGCGAGAAACGTCGAGGCCACGTGCGGAGGGGTGCTGCGACTGCACTTCGCGCCAAATGGCACGACGCTCGGCATCGTTGGGCAGATCGACGTCGATCATGCGATAGGGGCCGATAAGCTCCCAGAAGAACGGGTCGATGTCCTTGGGCTCGGACGCCGAGATCATGACGGTTGCCTCGGGGCTGTCGAGCGCGGTCTGGATAAGGGCAAGCGCTTCGCGGGCACCGCGGGAAAGCTGCATCTGGATAAGGCCCTGCACGGCAGATTCGGGCGTAGAGGTATCCACGGCCGGGAAGTCCCACAGGTCAAGGTCTTCGAGGATAACCGTGGTGGGCTCGTCGAAACCGGTGCGCTGAAGCCCCTGCAGCCGCGGCTTGAAGTCGGGCGACGCCATAACGCACAGCACCACCTGCCCTTGGGCATTGTGGTCTAGGCGCATACGCACTGCCGGCATGTCGAGCTCGCCGGCCGTGGCAACCATGAAGTAGTTGGCATCTTCGCGGGCGGGGCAGCTGAACATCAGCGTTCCCACGCCTGGCATGCCGGAAAGGCCATGGCGGCGGTTGAGCATCTCTAGGAACTGGGCGAACTCGGGGTCGCGCGAGCGGCCGATGCCCATTTCGTTCATGATGCGGATAACGCCATCGAAGCCTACCAGGTTGCGGTAGTCGAGCCTCTGCTCGGGCGCTGCTTCCGATTTGGAGGGGGCGAACTGGCCAAGGAAAGCAGAAAGCCCCGGCAGGTTGGGCAGCTGGATTTGGGCCGCATCGGCATCCGATTGGCTTTTCGGGGCGTTCGAGTCATCGCTTGCGGGAGCAGGCTCGGGCGCAGGAGCCGGGGCCGGATCGGAGGCAGGCGGTTCGCTTTCCTGGAATTCGCACAGCACATCAGGAGCAGCATCGAGCAAGTCCTGATTCACCATGTCGGCCATGTCCTCTATAGCCTCGCGGTCGAAGCCGTATTCCTCAAGCTTGTCGAAGGCCAAGCGCTGCAGCTCGTCGGCGTGCTCGGTAACCTCGTCGGGGTTCCAGTAGGGCTCAAGCTTCTCGAAGATATATTCGGCAAGGGAGCGCTGCTTGGTGCGCAGGGCCAAGTCCCATGCCTTGCCCATACCTTTGAGCACCTCTTCGCCGGGAACAAGGTTCTCGCTCAAGGCGCGCTCGTAGGCGGCGAGGTAGAGATGGATGCCAAGGATGTTGTCGCCCTGCTCCACCGCCAAGGCGGCACGGTTCAGGTACGCCTGAGAAGAATTGGAACGGCTGTCCTGAGACGGAGCATTGCCGAAAGAGGATCCTTCGCTCATCGTGGTGCACCTCCTAGGCACATAGATCCCTAACCGGAAAGGGGATCGCACTTGCTTGTAAAAGCTGATTCTATAGCGCGGCATCCCTTACAGCAAAAATAGCACGGCAGCTTTCGCCAAAACCCCATAGCAACCCGTAGACGGCAATACGTTACGCAAGCTTTACCGCAACACCGCTAATTCCAGTCGAGCGTTTTCCATCCATGCTCGGCGGCGGTGCGGCGCAACGGTCGGTCGGGGCAAACGGCGAACGCCTCTTGCGCGGCACCGAGCAAGGCGCGATCGGAATGATGGTCGCCATAGGCGTGGGTAAGCACCCAACCGCCAACCCCATAGCGCTCGTTTGCGCACTGCGTCAAGAGCGCAAGCTTCTGGCTGCCCTCTACCGGCAGGCCCAAGACGTTGCGCGTGTAAAGGCCGTTTTCATCGGTTGCCATGCGGGTTGAAAGCTCGTGGGTGAAGCCGTGATGTTCCATGGCTTCCAAAACGATAGGCTCGAACGTAGCCGAGACCACCCAAACTTCCCGCCCCTGGCTGGAATGCTTGCGGATCTCGGCATCGGCCTGGGAGCGGAAAATGCACTCAAGGCGCTCGTTATAGAAGCGTCGCAGGAACGCATCCACCTCTTCGCGGGGTTTTCCTTCGAACGCGGTGAACACCGCGCCGCGAACCCAGCTTTCGTTCTGGGGAAGGCGGAACTTGTACGCAAGGCCCCACAGCCCGATTTTCAGGGAGATGCCCTTGCCCAGAAGACCCTGCTTCATCAAAGAGGTAACCAGGATAACCGGCGAGTTGCCCGAGATGCAGGTTCCATCGAAATCGAACACGGCGATTTCCACAGGCTTGTTATGAGGAGCTTCCCCCATCTCTGCATCCCTCCCAATTGGCTTCTGAACAGTAGTGCCACTATACCGCAAGCACCAGACGGGCATCGCAGCGCAAACCAAAGGTTGAAAGCCTCGACGCACAAAAAAGGCCCGCTTTAAGCGAGCCTTCTAAGTTGCTGATGGCGGGATGTACGGGACTCGAACCCGCGACCTCCGACGTGACAGGCCGGCGCTCTAACCAACTGAGCTAACACCCCTTGCTGCGACAGCGATAGCTAGTATACAGGAAGCAGAAATCTTGGCAAGAAGAAATCTGAAAAAATTTTCGCTGCATTGTTTGCGCAGGTCAGATGGCAACAATACCGCGAGGATTCACTAAATGCGCTTGCCCTTCTTCCTTCCGCCGGGCTTGGAATAGTTCCAGGCAACCTTTGCGGCATGCTTTGCCACAGGCGCGGCGGCATCCAAGGCGAACAGCGCAACCTTTTTGGCCTTAGGGGCAACGACGGCAACCGCGGAACGCACCGCGGGCTTGCTGGCAATCTGCTCGGCGACTTCGGTAGCCTTGCCGCCAACCTTGCCCGCCAAGGCAGCCAGGCCGGCGATGTCGCCACCGCCCTCGAAGTACTCGATGGCCGCACGGCCGATGGCCTGCGTGCCCACATAGCCCATAGTGCCCTTCACAGCCCAACCCAGCACGGGAACCGCACCGGAGATCTGGCGCGAGACGCTGCGGAAGAAGAAGCCGTTGGCCAAAACCGCAGCCAACTCCTTGACCCTTTCGGTAGAGAGCTCGTGGCCATAAGCCGCAGCGATCTGCAGCACCATCTTGGCCTGGTTTGCGGTCATGATGGGCATATCGGCTCCCGGCACGAACACCACCACGCCAACACCGGCGTTCTGAAGGGAGGTGTTGCGGATGGCCTCGTAAGCCAAGGGGCGGCGCACAAAGGGGTACGCGATGGAAAACGCCAGGCGCTTTTCCGCATCGGATCGGACGATCCACGTGCCGATCCTATCGGCAAGGGAGGCTCGCAGCCCCTCTTCCAAGCTGCACCCCGGCTCAAGGGAAACAAGATCCTCTGCGGGAATGGGAAAGCCCGCGGCTTCGGCACCCTGCCCCACTGCTTCGCCGTCTTCTGCGACCACCAGGACCGAAGTTCCCTTCTCGCGGAAACCGGCGGCTATGCGGCCCACATCGGGATTAGAGCCCGCCGCGATAACGACGATGTCGGCCTCGACTGCAGGATCGGGGGCTTGCGTAGGGAAATAGCTCACCATCACCCGTGAATTGGGCGACTCGCTGTTGAAGCCGCTGCGAACGAACACCTGGAACTCGCGGGAGGCCGTTTCGTCGATGAGGATATCGACGGAAACCGGGATGGCGCAGGCTTTATTGATGTCGATGGCCGCCGTAAGCAAGGCGGGAATATCTATAGGCAGCTTCATGGCAATGACCTTTCGTTTAGCGGCCGTTATGGGCCCATACCGAGTTTATCAAACCTAGCATGACGAAGTTCACGATCATGAACGATGTTCCGTAGCTGATAAACGGCAAGGGAATACCGGTGATGGGCATCAGGCCGCAGTCCATGCCGATGTTCTCCAAGATATGGAACAGCCACATGCCCACAATGCAGATGACGATCACCGTCCCGAAAAGATCGTTGGAGTTACGGGCAACGCCGATGGCAACCACCATCAAGCCAAGGTAGAGAGCAAGCAGGACCACAGCGCCCACAAAACCGAATTCCTCGGCAAGAACGCAGAACACAAAGTCGGTTGCGGCCTCGGGCAAGAAGCCGAGCGAGGACTGGGTAGCCTGCATGAAGCCCTTGCCCAGGAAACCGCCGCTGCCGATGGCGATCTTCGCCTGCTGCAGGTTGTAGCCGTCGCCAGAGGTGTCGTACGTGGAGTCCATGAATACCAGAAGGCGCTTCTTCTGGTATTCCTTCAGCAGCACATCATGGCCGGCAATCTGGTCGAAAATGGGGTCGAGCACCAGCACGCCCACCACAAGGACCACCAGCACACCGATGGTGCCCAAAAGGAAGCGCCAGTTGGCCCCGCCTACGATAAGGGCGAAGGCGCCGATCATCAGGTACACAAGGCCGGTGCCCAAGTCGGGCTGCATCATGACGCACACAAAGGGCACTGCCATGATGAGCAGGGCCTTCAGGTACTCGCGCAGGTCGTCCATGCGCCCGCCGTAGCGTGAAACCACCGACGCGGCCAGCAGCACCACTGTAATCTTGGCGAATTCGCCTGGCTGCAACTGGATGCCCACGTTGATCCAAGACCTGCCGCCGTTCACTTCCACGCCGATGCCCGGCAACAACGGGGAAAGCAGCAGCACCACGTTTATCACCAGGAACACCACGGTATACCCGGAAAGCACGTGGTAATCCAAGCGGGTAACCAACGCCGCCAGCACAAGGCCGATTGCGACACCCGAAAGCTGGCGAGCGAAGCTGTAATCCGAATCGGTTGCGGTAACCGAGAACTGAACCACCAGGCCATAGAGCACCAGCAGCGCCGCAAAGGCGATGAAGGGAAGGTTCAGGTACTTGAACCTTCGCGGCCTCGTGGCTTTGGCAACGGCAGGGTCCTGCCCTCTTAGCGAACTGATCTCATTGATTTGAGGCACTGCCGCTCACCGCCGTTCCGCTGATAGCCGTCATTTCCTCTTCGAAGCTGCCCGCTGCCGACTGTATAGCGGCATCCATGACCTGGACGGCAACCGGAGCGCCCACGGTACCGCCCGATCCGCCTTCCTCGACGCAGACGGTAAGGGCGAACTGCGGGTCTTCATAGGGGGCGTACATGGAGAACCACGCCATATCTTCCTTGCCCGCAACCTCTGCGGTACCGGTCTTGGAGGCAGAGGTCCAGGAATAGCCGGAAAGCGCCGAGGAAATGCTGGAGTTCTCGGTGGACACGCCGTGCAGGGCATCGCGGATGATCTTGTAGTTCGCGTCGGTGACATCGGGTTTCGAATCTTCAACCGTATCGAAGCTCAGAACCGTGTCGCCAAGCGAATTGCGGGCTTCCTTCAGCAGGTGCGGGCGAAGCAGCCTGCCGGTGGCAACCGCCGCATACGCGCGTGCCACCTGAATGGGCGTAACCAGCACATAGCCCTGGCCGATAACCATGTTCGAGTAATCGCCGGGGAGCCACTGGGCTTCCTCGGGCACGTCCTTGAAGTACTCCTTCTTCCATGCCGGCGTGGGAATGCGCCCCGCCGACTCTCCGGCAAGGTCGACCTTGGTGGCGGCAGAGTAGCCGAATTCCTTGACGAAGTCCTGCATGGCCTCTTCGCCAATGGAAGCACGCGCATCGTAGAAGCTCTTAGCTATCTCGTAGAACACCACGTCGCAGGAAACGACGATGCCCTCGCGCAGGCCCAGCCACCCATGGCCCGACTTCTGCCAGCACTTCTGGGCGTATTCCGAACCGAAACCCGTCCATGTGCCCTGGCAGTCCCATGATTTGCTGCTGTCAGCGAACCCGTAGGTAAGGCCTGCCAGGCCAGTGAAGGCCTTGAAGCACGAAGCCGCCGGATAGGTACCGGCAATGGTGCGGTTCATAAGCGGGTAATGCGATTCCTCGGTTTGATAGGTATCCCAAACATCCTGGGAAATGCCGCCGATGAAGTGCTCCGGCTCATAGGTGGGATAGCTCGCCATCGCCACGATTCCACCGGTTTTCACGTCGATGCACACGCAGGACGCAGCGGTACCGGTGCCGTTTTGCACCGCATCCGCCAGAAGGCGGTCGGCCACGTGCTGCACTTTCGCATCGATGGTCAAGTACACATCGTTGCCCTTGGCCGGGTCGGTTTCCCCCACCACCTGCTGGACAACGCCCGATGCATTGGTAACCAGAACGCGCTGGCCATGGTCGCCCGCAAGCAGGGAATCGTAGGCTTGCTCGATGCCGCTCTTGCCCACCGCATCGCCCGATTGGATATCGCGGCCTTCCGAGGCATTGGCCAAATCGTCCTGCGATGCAGTGCCGGTGTAGCCCAGAAGGTGCGCGGCCAGGGCGCCGTAAGGGTACGAGCGCGTGGTGCGGATCTGCGTGGTAATGCCGGGGAAGGCATCTCGATGCTCGGAGATGAAGGCGATATCGCGCAATTTGACATCGCTTGCCACCACGCGCTGGCTCTGCGCGCCCGAAGAAGAATCGGAAATACGGGCATGGACTACCTCGTAGGGAATGCCCAACAAGGAAGAAAGGCGCAGGAGCACATCGTGGTTCTTCACCACATCGGCATCTGCCAGCACGGTTTGCACCTGGCGGTTCGACACAAGCGCAATGCCGTTGCAGTCGTATATGATGCCGCGGGGCGCAGGGGTGGAAACCGTGGTATAGAGGTTCGCATCCGCCTCTTCGCTGTAGCTTGCGGCATCGATAACCTGAAGGCCGAACAGCTTGGCGGTAAGGGCCGCGAACACTCCGCCGATGAGCACACCGACCGCAACGAAACGGCTGCGAAGGCCGGTTGCAGCAGCAGGGCCTCCGATAGACGAAGAGATGTTGGGCGCACTGCCTTGCGAAACCTTGGGCGTTTCGGCCGCAATGCCCACCGAGGATACCGAATGAACGCGCATGCGCTTGCGGGCGCGCGACTGAGCCGAATTGGCGCGCACGCGGAAGACGACCGCAAGGATAACGCCCAAAAACAGAAGGGCGGCAATGGTAGTGAGTATGGCAGAGAGCACTGCTAGCTCACCGGCCTAACGGAAACGTCCTGCATTAGGCACTTGCCAAGCATCGTTAGAGGACTGCGCAAACGGCAAGCGACGCATGATAACGAAAAGCAGGATAGCGATAAGCGAGTTCAGCACCGTGGAGGGAATGACGCGCTGCACAAGCAGCTCGAAGAACGAACCCTGGTAGCCAAGGATCATCAAACCGATGACAAACACCAACTCGAAAGCGAAGATGGTAACCGCCATGGCGATTGCCGGCATTGCCATGGTGGTGTCATCGAGCACCTCGAAGGCGCGCGAAAGGCAGAACACGGCAACAAGCAGAAGCA
Source organism: uncultured Prevotella sp. (assembly GCA_963598325.1). GTDB lineage: Bacteria > Actinomycetota > Coriobacteriia > Coriobacteriales > Eggerthellaceae > Anaerotardibacter. Next base: position 60,683 of record CAVBST010000003.1, read on the forward strand.
AGGAGGTCAGGCCGATGGGCGTATACAGCAGCAAGTCGGCGATGATTCCCAGAACAAACGCATAGACATACGTCGTGTCCGCACGGCGCATGATGGAAAGCACCAGCACAAACGGGACGATGAAGCTGGGAACGACAGAGAAAACCGCAAGAATGGGCGCAAACACCACTTGCACCACAACAATGACGGCAGAGAAGATCAGGGGCAGCAACCATTCGCGCATAGCAGCTACTCGCCTCCATTCGAAGAGTTAGCCGTGCTGGCATTGGAATCGGACGAGCTCGACTGGGACGAGGAAGAGCCCAGCGTGCTGGGGCTAACCGCATTGATAACCGTGTTAGACGCGTTGGCATCGGAAGAAGCCGCAGCCTCGCCGCCCATGCCCAGCACCACCAGAACCTCGTTGACGTTGGAGAAAGAGGCGTTGGGGGATACGACGATGGTTCGCGTGGCATCGCCCTGGCGCTGTTCCACCTTGGAAACCACACCGACAACCAGGCCACGGAAGTAGCCGCCGCCCAAACCGGTGGTGATAACCGCTTCGCCTTCCTTAACATCGGTGCCCTCATCGACACCCTTAAGGTAGAGCGTACCCTCCACCGAGCCGTTGAGGATGCCTTCCGCACGGGAGTTCTGCAGCATAACGGCAACGCCGCTTTGGGCATCGTTGAGCAGGCGAACCTGGGAAGAATAGGCTGAAACCGAGATGATCTGGCCAACCACACCGGTAGAGCCCATAACCGGCAAGCCGGCTTTCGCCCCAGAGGCCTCGCCCACATCGATGGTGATGATGCGGTTGTAGGAATCGGACGAATAGCCCGTTACGTGGGCGGCGATAGAGGAAAAGCCGTAGGCATCATGCAGCCCCAACAAGGATTCAAGGCGGATAGCCTCTTGGCGGTACTCTTCAAGCTCCACCGCCATCTGGGAAAGCGTGGCGTTGCTTTCCTTCAGCTGGCTCATGGTTTGCCCATCGGCGGTAAGGTCCTCGATAGAGGTAGATGCCGATGCGGCAAGCGAGCCGGTGGCGGCTCCGATTGAGGTAAGGGGCGAAGACACCGCAGCGGTAGCCGACTGCAGCGAATGAAGGGGGCCTTCCTGGTCTTCGCGCGCATACACGATAACGAGGACGAGGGAGACAACCAGAAAGATTGCCAAAAGCCCCGTTCCCCCAAGGTGGCCACCGAATGGGATCTTCTTATCGTTCATATTCAGGGCCATATCGTGAAAGGATCTCCTACTTCGATCTCATCAAAATCTGCTTGAGCGCCGTCGGGGTCTCAAGAACCTTCAAGCAACCTGAAACCACGTTGGTCAACGCCGTTTCGCTTGTCCACACCGGGATCTCAAGCTGCTGGGAGAAGTAGCGGTCCAAGCCGGAAAGCAAGCCGCCGCCACCCGTGAGCAGGATGCCGTTGGAAATGATGTCGGAAGCCAAGTCGGGATTGGTCTTCTTGAACGTTTCCTTGATATGGACAACCATTTCGTCGATGGGAGCCTGCAGAGCATCGCGGACATCCTCGGACTGGATGGTTACTTCCTTGGGCTGCTCGGTAAGCACGTCCTGACCCGAGATGATCATGTCGCGTTCGCGGCCGTCTTCGAAGGGCAGGATGGAGCCAATCTTAATCTTGATGACCTCTGCCGTGCGCTCGCCGATCTTGATTCCAAGAAGATCGCGCAAATGAACCGCAATCGCTTCGTCCAAGCGATTGCCGGCAAGGCGCAACGAGGAAGAGGTTACGATGCCGCCCAACGAGATAACGGCAACCTCGGTGGTGCCGCCGCCGATGTCAACGACCATGGAACCGGTGGGCTCGGTAACGGGAAGGTCGGCGCCCATAGCCGCAGCCATGGGCTCTTCGATGAGGTAGGCCTGACGGGCGCCCGCCTGGATGGTGGCTTCGAACACCGCGCGCTTTTCTACCGAAGTGGCGCCGCAGGGAATGCACACCACGATGCGCGGCTTGGGCTGCCAGGGATACCGACGAGGGGCAGCCTTGTTGATGAATGCGGAAATCATCGCCTCGGTAACGTCGTAATCGGCGATAACGCCATCATGAAGAGGGTGCTCCGCCGAAAACGTGTCGGGCGTATGGTTGATCATGTTCTTCGCCTCATGGCCAACGGCAAGCACGCGGTGGGTGCTGCGCTCGATGGCAACAACGGAAGGCTCGTTGATGACGATGCCCTGGCCCGTGACGGCCACCAACGTATTGGCCGTGCCGAGGTCGATAGCCATGTCGTAGGAAGACGACTGTGTGGCGTTCTGAATATAATCAAGGAAAGACATGCATTGTCCTTAAGCAGTATTGTGCAATCGTAATCACAAATAATATCACACGCCCGTAGAGCCGCACACGATTCCACAGGCGCTGCACGCAAGCGCCGAATCACAAAAAACGGGCCCCTTGCGGGACCCGAGCAAAACCAAGAATAAGGCCTGGCTTATGCGAAGAAGATGCCGATCTCACGCTCGGCAGATGCGGTGGAGTCGGAGCCATGGATAACGTTCTCGTCCATGATCAGGCCGAAGTCGCCGCGGATGGTTCCGGGGGCTGCCTCTGCGGGGTTGGTTGCGCCCATAAGGGTACGAACCTTGGCCACAGCGCCCTCGCCGGAGATGACCATCTTCACAACAGGGCCGGAAGTGATGTAAGAGATAAGACCATCGTAGAAGGGCTTGCCCTCGTGCTCAGCATAGTTGGCAGCTGCCTGCTCGGGGGTAACCATGCCCATCTCAAGCTTCTCGACCTTGAGGCCGGCGCGCTCGAAGCGGTTGACGATCTCGCCGATGTGGCCGTTGCGCACGCCGTCGGGCTTGATCATGCTGTAGGTCTTTTCAATTGCCATGTTATGGCTCCTTTCGAATGAAGGGGTTCTAACTTCTCTATGATAGGGGGCTCATCCCCTAATCGCCGTTACTGCTGGCTGGCGAACGAAAGCGACACGGACGACACCTTCCAGCCGATGCCGTCGCGCACCAGCGAGATCTGGTACGGCACTTCCCCACCCTGCTGAGTGGTGGCCTTCACGTACACCTCGGCGGTGGTCAGGTTGTTTTCCTGGCCAACGATCTCGACGTTTGCGCCCGAGACAACCGTATCGGCGATGCGCTGCTTCTTCGTGTCATCGATATTGGAAGCATACACATCGCTGCTAGGATCGGCGAACAGGGCATTTACCTGGTCCTGCTTGGAGGGAATGCCCAGGCCCTGCGTGTAGGCGAATGCGCCGCCGCCTGCCACGATGACGATAAGGATAAGGATGATAAGGAAGACCTTCAGGCCGCGATGGCGGCGCTTCTTCTTAAGGGGCTGGCCCCAATCCTGGAAGTCCTGCTCGGCATCCTGGAAGAACTGGCTGCCCGCCTGCTCTGCGGCGGCAATCTCACGCATGATGCTGGTCTCGGAAAGCTGCATGGTGCCCATCTGCGACGGGTCGAGCGGCTGAGCCTGCAGCGGCACACCATCGCCCGGAACATCGAGCCCGGAAAGGTCGTTTTGGCGTGCGGGCGCCGCATCGGCTACAGGTGCGGGATCGGCAGGGGAAACCGCCTCGACTTCACCCGTGTTGCCCGAAGCCATCGAGGCCACGGCGCGTTGGTAGTCGACGTTCGCGGCATCGTTGAACACGTAGGTCTTGTCGGCCAAGGCAGACTCGAAGGCGCGAACGGCCTTTTCCATCTTGCCTGCGGCAACATAAGCCTGGCCCATGTTGGCGAACAGCTTGTTGCGCGTGGCCGGCTTCATGTCGAACTGGAGCGCGCTTTCGTAAGAGGCGATAGCGTCTTGCGGCCTATCGAGCGCCATGAAGCAGACGCCCAGGTTCAAAAGGGCCTTCGTCGGATCCGGGTTCATCTCGTCGAGGGCGGCAGAGCGGAATGCCGCGCCCGCCTCGGCGGACTTGCCCAACTTCAGAAGGGAATTGCCCAAGCCGACGAATGCCTTGTAGGGCGTGGGGTAACGCGAATCCTGCGTAGCGGCAGTGAAGTGGGTGATGGCGTCCTCGAAATCGCCTTGGGAGGCATAGACCATGCCCAAGTTGTAGCTGACCGAGCCAGCCGCATCGTAGGACTTGTCTACCATTGCCTGGGAATAGGCATGGATGGCCTCGTTCGGGTCGTTGAGTTTTACCAGGCAGTTTCCGATCTGATGGTACAGAAGCCCAACCTCACCGGGAGCCTTTTCGACAGAGGTATCCTCAAGGCATTCGGTGAACTTCTGCAGAGCTACATCATAGGTCTTGGAAACATAGGCGCTGCGCGCTAGCTGGAAAGTCTCGTTGTTCATATACCGTCCGGTTCCTCTCTTGCGTCTTCTGGCCCGTAAAAACCGAGGCAAGACGCTGGATAAGGGCGCTTCATGCGCCCTGTTGCCAACAACGGCTGCGTGCTAGTTGGCGTTCTCGATAACGATGGTCTCGATAACATCGCCCACGCGAAGGCTGCCCACCACATCAAGGCCTTCCACGGTCTGGCCGAAAACGGTGTAGCCGGAATCGAGGAACGGCTGGGCGCCCAGGCACAGGTAGAACTGGGAACCCGCGGAATTCGGATCCTGAGAGCGTGCCATGGCGAGCGTGCCGTCGAGGTGCTTGTTGTTGGGGTTGGTGGTGTACTCTTCGCGGATGCAGTAGCCCGGGCCGCCCGTGCCAAGACCGGCATAGGGGTTGCCCTCGGCTTCCTTCACCTGCTCGGAATCGAGCATGCGGGTGTTAGGGCAGCCGCCCTGGATAACGAAGCCGGGAACATAGCGATGGAACTTCAGGTCGTCGTAGAAGCCCTTCTTTGCAAGCTCTACGAAGTTGCCGACGTGGATGGGAGCATCGTTGCCGGCAAGCTCTACGCGGATATCGCCCTTGGAGGTTTTGATGACAGCGACCTCGTTGCCGTTGGGCTGGTATTCGGGTGTGTACAAAGCCATGGTATCCCCTATCTGCTTCGTTCGTATTCGAAATGGTGCCCTCTACAGGATTCGAACCTGCGGCTTTCTGCTCCGGAGGCAGACGCTCTATCCCCTGAGCTAAGAGGGCACAACTGCCGATATTATACGTTATGATTAGCGTCATCCCGATTTCCCCATGAAAACCAAAAGGAAGGCTTGAGCATGCGCACTACGATCACCGGCATGGCGTACGGCCCCAACGCCGTTGGACGCGCCGACGACGGCAAGGTGGTCTTCGTCGCAGGAGCCGCCCCGGGCGATGTGGTGGAAGCCGAGATCACCCGCGAAACCAAGGGCTTTCGCGAAGCGGTCGTGAAAGAGATCGTAGAGCCAAGCCCCCTGCGCGTGCAGCCGCCTTGCCCCTATTCCGGCGTTTGCGGCGGGTGTCCCTGGATGCACTTGAGCTACGAGGCCCAGCTCGAGGCCAAGCGTGCGAACGTGGTAAGCCAGCTAACGCGCATCGGCGGCATACCGCGCGAGCGCGCAGAAGAGCTGGTTTCGGCTTGCGTGGGCTCGAAGCGGCAACTGGGCTATCGCAACAAGCTGGAGCTGGCCGCCGGGCGCGATGCGCGCGGGCTTTTCATGCTGGGCTTCCACGAGCAGGGCGGCAAGCTTGCCGCAGCCCCCAAGACGTGCCTTCTGGGAGCAAAGGGCATCGAGAAGGCACCTGGTGCCCTGCGTGGCGCCCTCTCCTTCTTGCAAGGTGCCGATGACCTGGGAATATTCCGTGTTGGAATTCGCCGCAGCGTGCGCACCCGCGAAACCGAGATAGCGCTCTGGACCGCACCGAGCGGCTTCCCTCGCAAGATGGCTGCCGATACCTTGTCCAGCGCGCTCAAATGCACCAGCATCGTGCGCGTGATGGCCGATGCGGGCAAGGCCCGCAAGGTGAAGAAGGTGGAAGCGCTCTACGGGCGCGGCAACTGGGGCGAAACGCTGCTGGGAAACGAGTACCGCGTAAGCGCGCCGAGCTTCTTCCAGGTGAACACCGCCCAGGCAGAGAAGATGATCGAGCTGGTTATAGACGGGCTGGAAATCGGCCCCGATTCCGTGGTTGCCGACCTGTACTGCGGCGCGGGGACCTTCACCCTGCCGCTTGCCCAGCGCGCCGACTTCGTATACGCAGTGGAATCGGCCGCCTCTTCCGTGCGCGACCTGCGCCGCAACATGGAAGGCATCGAGGGCGAGATCGAGGTCATCGGCGGCGACAGCGCCCGCGAGCTGCCCTCCCTAGGCGAGCTGGATGCGCTGGTGGTAGACCCGCCCCGCGCCGGCCTTGGCAAGGGAGTGCCCGAGAGCATTGCCGCCTCGCGGGCGAAGCGCGTGGCCTACGTAAGCTGCGATCCTGCCACCTGGGCACGCGACATCGCCCGTTTCGCACACGTTGGATACGAGCTGGAACGCGCCACTCCGGTAGATCTTTTTCCCCAGACCTACCACATAGAAACCATAAGCATCCTTAAGCGCGCGAAGGCAAAATAGGACAATCTCCCTTTGCCCGCTCCCTCCAAGGGAAGGGCCGCACAGGGCCTTCGGGGCGCAACATGGAGCCCCCAACCGGTTGAGCAGCCTCAGGGCGTTCAAGCCGCAACGAAAGCCCGCCCCGAAAGCACGTTGGGCCCCGCAACGCGGAGCCCAACGGTTCAATGCAGCTGGCCGAAGAAGCTTAGCCCTCGATGGTCTTGATGAGGTTCACCATCTCGATGGCGCTGGTGGCGCAGTCGAAGCCCTTGTTGCCGGCCTTCGTGCCAGCGCGCTCGATAGCCTGCTCGATGGTATCGGTGGTAACCACGCCGAAGAGCACCGGGATGCCCGTCTTCAGGCCAACCTGGGCAACGCCCTTTGCGGCCTCGTTGCAAACCAGGTCGTAGTGGGAAGTGGCGCCACGGATCACTGCGCCCAGGCAGATAACGGCATCGTACTTGCCCGATTCGGCCATCTTCTGGGCAACCAGCGGGATCTCGAATGCACCGGGAACCCAGGCCACGTCAACGTCTTCGTCCTTCACATCGTGACGCAGCAGGCCGTCCATGGCACCGCCGATGAGTTTCGAGGTGATGAACTCGTTGAAACGGGCGGCAACGATGCCTACCTTGATTCCCTCGGATACAAGCTTTCCTTCAAGAGTGTTCATGTGAGTTTCCTTTCGTTTGCCGGCGCACCGCACCGGATTGTTCCTTGCTTTATTGGGGCAGCCCTTGCGGGAAGCGCCCGCTATTCCACCGATTCCAGGATGTGGCCCATCTTCTCGGCCTTGGTCTTCAGGTAGAAGCGGTCATGGTCGGTTGCGGGCATCTGAATGGGCACGCGGTCGACGATCTCCAGCCCGAACTCGGAGAGCTGATAGACCTTGTCGGGGTTGTTGGTAAGCAGGCGCATGGTCTTAACGCCCAAGTCGCGCAAGATCTGGGCGCCGATGAAGTACTCGCGCTCATCGCCCTTGAAGCCCAGCGCAAGGTTGGCCTCGAGCGTGTCCATCCCCTGGTCCTGCAGCTCGTAGGCGCGCAGCTTGTTCACCAGGCCGATGCCGCGCCCCTCCTGGCGCATGTACAGCACCACGCCGCGGCCTTCGGCCTCTACCGCCTGCATCGCAGAGGCGAACTGCTCGCCGCAGTCGCAGCGCAGCGAGCCGAAGGCATCGCCGGTCAGGCACTCGGAATGCACGCGCACCAGCAAGTCCTCGCCGTTGCCGATATCGCCCTTCACCAGGGCCACATGATGCTCGCCGTTGAGCTTGTTGATGTAGGCGCAGGCACGGAAATCGCCGTACTTGGTGGGCATCTTGGTGTTGGCCACGCATTCCACCAGCTTGTCGTGCATCTTGCGGTACTCCTGAAGCTGCTTGATGGAGATGAACTTCAGGTTCCACTCCTGGGCAAGCTCGATAAGCTCGGGCGTGCGCATCATGGTGCCGTCGTCGCGCATGATCTCGCAGCACAGGCCGCACTCCTTCAAGCCGGCCAGGCGCATAAGGTCTACCGTGGCCTCAGTGTGGCCGTTGCGTTCCAGCACGCCGTTGGGCTTCGCCATCAGCGGGAACATATGGCCCGGACGGCGGAAGTCCTCGGGGCGGGCATCGTCGGCCACGCACTTGCGGGCGGTAAGGCCGCGCTCTTCGGCGGAAATGCCGGTGGTGGTGTCCACGTGGTCGACCGAAACGGTGAAGGCGGTTTCATGGTTGTCGGTGTTGGTGGTTACCATCTGGGGGAACATGAGCTTGCGGCACAGCTCGATGCTCATAGGCATGCAGATAAGGCCCTTGGCGTACTTCGCCATGAAGTTCACGTTCTCGGTGGTGGCGAACTCGGCGGCGCAGATGAAGTCGCCCTCGTTCTCGCGATCGGGGTCGTCGGTGCACAGGATAACCTTGCCCTGGCGAAGGTCCTCCAGCGCCTCTTCGATGGTGTTGAATTCGAACATTGCTTTCCTCTCGTATGGCCTGCACCCACACAGGCCCGTGTTTCCTTCAGACAAAATGGTTGCGTGCTAGAAGCCGTTGCTCAGCAGGAATTCCTTGGTGATGCCGCCGGAAGGCGAGCTCTTCGCCGCAGCGTTTCGCACATACGGGCTTGCCGGATTCGCGCCATCGCTCGCCGCATCGGCAAGCTCGGGCGAGCAGGCCAGAAGGCGCTCCACGTACTTGCCCACGCAGTCGTTTTCCAGGTTCACCACGCTGCCCACGCCCTTGCCGGCCAAGTTGGTCTGCGCGCGTGTGTGCGGGATGATAGAAACGCTGAAGCTTTCCTCATCCAGCTTGGCAACCGTAAGGCTGATGCCGTCGATGGTGATAGAGCCCTTCCCCACGATGTAGCGGAGGATGGCCGGATCGGCGCCGATGCGGTACCACACGGCGTTGTCGTCCTCGTCGATGGAGCGGATCGTGCCGGTGCCGTCGATGTGCCCGGAAACGATATGCCCACCGAAGCGCCCGCCGGCGAGCATGGCGCGCTCCAGGTTCACGGGGCTGCCCGGGCGAAGCTGCCCTAGTGAAGAGCGGTTCAGCGTCTCGTGCATCACATCGGCCGAAAACGAGCTGCGCGTGAAGTCCGTGACGGTAAGGCACACCCCGTTGGTGGCGATGCTGTCGCCCAGGTGCACATCTTCGAGCACCTTAGAGGCGCTTACCGTAAGCACGCAGGAATGCGCGCCCTTGCAGATGGAGGCAACACGGCCCACCTCCTCGACAATGCCGGTGAACATCTACTTCACCTCGCATTCAAGGAGTAGGTCGCATCCCAGCTGGGTCACCTTCGGCTCGGTAAGCTCGATGGCGTACTTCGGAGCCTCCACCCCAAAACCCGCCACCGGGCTGGGGGCCGCTGCGCCGCCGAAGATCTTCGGGGCGATGTAGGCCTGAACGCGCGAAACCACATCGTAGGCAAGAACAGACCAGTTCAGCTCTGCGCCGCCTTCCACAATCACGCTGTCGATGCCCATCGCGCCCAGCTTTTCCATCAGCACCTCGATGTCCACGTGGCCATCCGCTTCGGGAACCACGATGATGTCGCATTCCTGTTCGCGGTAGGGCAAGTGCTTCGCCAGGTCGCGCTCGCAGGTTGCGATATAGGTGGGAACGGCGGCTGCCGTCTTAACCAGTTGGGAGCCAAGGGGCGTGCGCAGGTGCGTGTCGCACACAATGCGGATGGGATTGCTGCAGCGCGGTTTGAACTCGCCGAACCCACGCAAGGTCGAAGCGGAATCCTGGCCCGCAGCGCCCTCTTCGAGCAATGCCTCTTCTTCGGCGATCTCCTGCTCCAGCAGGTCCTCGAAGCGGGATTCGTCCACGAGGTCGGCCTCCCCTGCCCCGCCGTCGGCGAAGTCGCCCAAGCGGCAGGTAAGCATGGGGTCGTCCTTGATAACGGTGTTCACCCCAACCATGATGGCGGCATAGCGCTGGCGGTCCTCATGCACGCGGCGGCGCGCCGCCTCGCCGGTGATCCACTTCGACTTCCCGCTGCGCGTGGCGATCTTGCCATCGAGCGTCATGGCGTACTTCAAGATGACGTAGGGCTTGCCGGTTTCGATGTAGTGGAAGAACGCGCGGTTGATTTCCTGGCACTCTTCCACCAGCACGCCTTGGGTCACCTCGATCCCAGCGGCCTCCAGCTGAGCAACGCCACCGCCGTCGACCTTCGGGTTCGGGTCGGGCGCGCCCATAACCACGCGCGCGATGCCAGCTTCGATGAGGGCCTCCGTGCACGGAGGGGTCTTACCGGTATGGCAGCAGGGCTCGAGCGTAACGTAGATGGTTGCCCCCGCAGGGTTTTCCCCGCGCTTGCGGCAATCGGCCAGCGCCTGACGCTCGGCATGGAGCTCGCCGAAGCAGGGATGCCAGCCTTCCCCGATGATGCGCCCGTCGGAAACGATGACGGCACCCACCAGCGGGTTCGGATTCACCCAACCTGCACCGCGCAGGGCAAGCTCCAAGGCACGGCGCATGTAATCCTGGTCGGTCAAAGAGATGCACCTCCTTTCGTGTTCATCGCGAATACCATCTGCGGGTTGCGATGATGCGGAGATGCCAAAGAAAAAAGCCCTGGAACAAAACGTTCCAGGGCTTTCTGAATGACAGGTTGATGTGGCGGTTGGCCACCTGCGTCATCGTCTTCTTCCATCCGGACTGTAACCGTTGGCTCTGGATTTTCACCAGATCAGCCTTGCTGCTGCAAGGGTCGCGGGCTTTGCGCCGCCAGCTTTCCGAGCTGCTTCGCATTACCGCCAGTGAGGAATTGCACCTCGCCCTGAAGACCGTATTCATGTTTTACGAGGGCTACTATAGCGCACTATAGCAACCCGTCAAGCAAAAAGCCGCGAACGCTTCCGTTCGCGGCTTTTCTGCGCATTGTCGAAAATGAGCCCTGCCCAGATGAAACCGAGGGATTACAGGTCCTTGGAACCCTCCACGCGGCCTTCCAGGTAAGCCCAGAAATCATCCACGTCCTGCTGGATCTCTTCGATCAAAGCCTCGTTGCCGGGCTTGAACAGGTGCTTGAAGCGACCCTGCGGCTTCAGGAAGTCCTTGACCGGGATAAGGTTCTTGTCGCGAACCGGGGTGAGCTTCCATTTGCCGTTCTCCACCTCGAACAGCGGCCAGAACTTGGAGTTCACCGCCATACGGCAGATCTCGGCGGTCTGGCTGGAGTCGATGCGCCAACCGCGCGGGCACGGGGCCATAACGTTCAGGAACGCCGGGCCGTCGACCGCGATGGCCTTTTCGGCCTTGCTCACCAGGTCGCGCCAGTTGCCAACCGTTGCCTGGGCAACGTAGGGAACGCCGTGGGCAGCCATGATGGAGGTGAGGTCCTTGCGCTTCTGGGGCTTGCCCTGCTGAACCTTGCCCACCTCGGAAGTGGTGGCCCATGCGCCCTTAGGGGTTGCCGAAGAACGCTGGATGCCCGTGTTCATGTAAGCGCCATTGTCGTAGCACACGTACACGATGTCGTGGCCGCGCTCCATTGCGCCGGAAAGCGACTGCAGGCCGATGTCGTAGGTACCGCCGTCGCCGCCGAAGGCAACGAACTTGATCTTCTTATCGGCAGGGATCTTGCCTGCACGCTGAAGGCCCTTGTATGCGGCCTCGACGCCGGAGATGGTGGCGCCGGCATTGGCGAATGCATTGTGGATGAACGGGACGTTCCATGCGTTGTCCGGGTAGATGGAAGTGGAAACCTCCAGGCAGCCCGTTGCAGAGCAGCACACCACGTCGTAGTCGTTGCGGCCCATAAGGACCTGGCGCACCGCGATGGACGCGCCGCAGCCGCCGCACAGGCGATGGCCGGGAGCCAAGTCGTCGGGGCGAGCGGAAAGTTGCTTGATGTTAGCCATTAGATGCCCCTTACTCTTCGATGCCGAGATACTTGATGGAACCGTCGCCCTTGCCGGCTGCCCGCTGCTCGAGCTCGGTGAACACGGTGTTCATCTGTTCGAGCGTGATGTCTGCGCCACCAAGGCCAACAACGTAATCGTTGACCAGGGCATCCACGCCGTTTGCCTGGAACGCGGAGCGAACCTCCAGCGCCAGCGGGGCGTGCGGGGAACCGAAGGAATCGGAGCGGTCGAGCACAGCGACGGCCTTTGCGTTCTTGCACGCTTCGGCAATCTGCTTGGCCGGGAACGGACGGAAGATGCGCGGACGCACAACGCCGACCTTCATGCCCTGCTCGCGAAGCTTGCGGGCCTGGAAGCGGGCATTGCCGGCGCAGGAGCCGAGGACCACCACGATATAGTCGGCGTCTTCGGTGCCCCATGCGTCAACCAGGTCGAACGGACGGCCGGTGATCTCCGCCCATTCCTTGCCATGGCGCTCGAAGGCCTCCATGGCGTTGTCGAGCGCATGGCGCTCAGTGAGCTTGTACTTCATGTAGCCGTTGCCCAACGTGGCGAACATGCCCTGACCTACCGGGTTCTCGGTATCGAGCAGCGGGTACTTCGGCTGGTAGTCGCCCACGAAGGCCTTCACCGTCTCGTCTTCCTCCATCACGCAGCAGTCCATGGCATGCGTGGTTACGAAGCCGTCGAGCGTGGTGAGCACCGGCAGGAGGACATTCGGGTCTTCCGCAACCTTGAAGGCAACGATGGTGTTGTCGTAGGCCTCCTGCGCGGTTTCGGCGAACATCATGCCCCAGCCGCAATCGCGGGCGCTCATGATGTCGGAGTGGTCGCCGTGGATGTTGATGGGCGCGGAAAGCGCGCGGTTTGCGTTGGCCATAACGATGGGGCAGCGCATGCCAGCGGCGATGTGCAGCTCCTCCCACATGTAGGCCAAGCCCTGGGAGCTGGTTGCCGTGGCAACACGGGCGCCGGCAGCAGAAGCGCCTATGCAGGCGGAAAGCGCGGAATGCTCGGATTCGGTGGGCACGTACTCGGTGGTAACCTTGCCGTCGGCCACGAACTTCGCATAGCCTTCCACGATAGTGGTCTGCGGGGTGATGGGGTAAGCCGCCATAACGTCGGGGTTCACCTGACGGAACGCGTCGGCCACCATCTGGTTGCCCGTGGCAGAGAACATCTTCTTTTCAGCCATGGTTACTCCCCCTTCGCTTCGTTGGCCTGGGCTTCAGCTTCAGAGATAAGCTCCAGTGCGCCGAACTTGCATTCCTGGACGCACACGCCGCAACCCTTGCAATGGAACAGGTCGATGCCGGTCATAGCGCCATCCTTCACCTCGATGGAGGAATCGGGGCAATAGGCCCAGCAAAGCATGCAGTTCGAGCATTTCTCGGAATCCCAAACGGGACGGTTGGAGCGCCAACCGCCGGTATAGCAGTTGGTGGAAGTGCCGCCATCGGGGCACACATAGCCAGTGGGGAAATCCTCAGGCTTCCAGTTGTCGTAGTTGGAGCCATCGAAACCGTACTTGGACATTACTCTTGCACCTCCTGGTATGCGCGCTCAACGGAGGCGAGGTTCGCATCGATCATTTCCTGGGAGAACTTCTTGCCGAAGGTGATAACCAGGCGCTCCTTTACCTTTTCCAGCGGGAACAGGCCGGTGATCTTCGCCAGTGCACCAACGATAGGGGTGTTGGGCATGTCCTTCTTGATGGTGGCAAGTGCAATGCCGGAAGCATCGACCACGGCAACGCGCATGCTTGCCGGGGCGTTGACTGCCGCACGGGCTTCTTCGGCAGTCATCGTGGTGTTGAACAGAAGCACGCCGTCTTCGGGCATGCCCTCCATAACATCGGTGGAATCCAGCAGGGTGTCGTCCATGATGATGACGATATCGGGGTTCTGGATATTGTTGTGAACTTCAATGGGGTCACTGGATACGCGCGTATACGCCTTCAGGGGTGCTCCCGTACGCTCCGGGCCATATTCGGGCATAGCCTGGATGTAGTTGCCCTGCAGCAGTGCCGTGTCCGCGACAAGCTTCGCCGCCGTAACCGCACCTTGGCCAGCACGTGCATGCCAGCGGATTTCGGTCAACTGTGACATACCTCTCCTCTCGCTTAGGTTTGCTTTGAACAAGCACCCTAATTGTAGGAATCGGCAGAATTCAGCCCTTGGGGGTTTCCAAACATGCAGCCTATGACTCGGTGGACGGAAATCGCCAAATGTGGGTGGTTGAGTTCAAGGGGCGAACGGCACCGGCAACAGCAAGCACCGCGAAACCCAAGCGAAACGAAAAATGGGGAAAATAGTGCTTCCTTGCCAAAAAGAGGCTCACGCGTTAAGGGCCAAGGCGCCGTGCACCAACCTTATGCGGCCCACGATGAAACCAATGGCGATCGGCGCTCAGACAGTCGTATCGGAAAGCCCCGCGGCCAGCCACCCCGCGCCTAAGAGACCCAGCAACGGCGCTTCCGTTGGCTACGTCTAGAACGGCTGCGCCGGCAAACTTCCCAGCTACCAAAGCCCAGCAACGGCGCTTCCGTTGGCTACGTCCAGAACTCAACCGTTTCGATAAGGTCTTGGTAGGCCCAGTCGTACACATCGGAATACCATCCCGTTTCGGGAATGAAGCATACCAAGGTGGAATACACCAAGCTTATAAACACCAGCACGCCCACCACGCGGAGGAACATCTTATGGGCAAACGCCTTCGAGACGAAACGCTCGCCTAGCGCCGGCAGCGGTTCGCCGCCCTTGGCATCCGCCAATGCATCGTTGGCAACGAAGCAAAGCAATACGGCGGGAACAAGCAGCAGGATGCTGAAGTCGGCGGTGTAGCGCTGCAGGATGCCGGCCATTTCGGCATCCAAGCAGGCAACAACAAGGCCCGACGCCAACATAGTGAGCACAACGCTGGCCACGGTATGAGTGGAGCGCACATTGAATCGATACGCCAAAATAGGCTTTGCGAAGGCGATAACCCAAAGAATGGGCAAGCACACGAATATGCCGCCAAACGTAACCTCTTTGATGGTTTGGCCCAGGTACGTGGTGTCGAATGTGGTTGGCTGCAGCCACGGGAACACGCCAGTGGTTGTTGGGGTCTGCAGGAAATAGGCGAACAGCGCCGGCAGCAACCGGCCGGCATTCATGCCACGCTGGGTCATATCGTTGACCGTAAGGTTGTAGTTCGCCCCGAAATCAGTGAACGAGCCGAACCGGGCACGGTTGTACAGCATCACGCCTACGGCAATCACGAAGTACGGAGCCAACAGGCACGCAAACTCACGCGCGCCCTGCTTGGTGAACAGATGGCGTTCCGTAATGAACCGGCGCCAGAACAAGGGGAAGGCAAGGAGCGAGAATATCAAGAACTGCGGGCGGCACGGCACAACCAGGGCCATGCACAGCGAGCCGGCCAAGTACCATCGGCCAGCGTTCTTCTCCGATCGGCCACGCATCCAGAAGTACAGGCCCCACACCGTAAAGGCCAACGCCATCGAGATGGGCAGCGAATAGAACGTGGGGAATTTCGCCAGGTACAGGATGCCGGAACAAGCAACGAGCGGCATCTGCAGCAAAAGGAACAAGCCAAGGCTTACCCGCTTGAAATGATGGCGGGCAAATCGGTCCATAAGGGCAGTGATGCCAAGCGTGAACATTATGCAGGCAATCAATACGCCGATTGCGGTTGGGAAGCTCGAACCCGTAAGCAGATAGAACGGCAGGTAGAACAGCAGAACCGGAAGCACGCCGAAGTACACGTAATAGTGGCCGTCGTAGAAGGCGACGTCGAACAGGTAGCTCTCCCCCGTTTGCTTCTGCAGCTCGTCTCGGGCGCCCTTATCGTAGGGGTTGTCCATATCCACAAGCCACTCGGGCGGCTCGGTATCAAGATAGAGCTGCCCATGCGTCATGGCCTTGGCAAGCTCGGCATACTGCTGCGCATTGTCGCCGCCCACTTTGTAGGTGTTGACGATGCTATGGCCATCCCATGAACCGGAGTTGTAAGAGGAAGTGGCAATGCCAACCTGGTTGGATCCTAAGAACAAATAGGCGGAAAGAACCAGCACCTCGCAAGCGGTGGCAAGCACGATAACCGCACGCGAAAAGCGCGGGTGCTCTCTTACCAAGCAGCGGTAGATGCTCGACTTGGGGCGGAACACATACACCAACAGCAATACGGCAAACGTAGCGAAGAAGCGCAAGCCATTGAAATCAAAGGGCTGGCGATCGTTTATCACCACCGAATACAAGGAAACCGGATAGCTTGTGTCTTCGCCGACGATCTCGATACGAAGATTCTGGATCTTACCCGAGCTCTGCAAGTAAAGATACTGGCTCTGCTCGCTGGCCGTGGAGACATCGATCTCCGGCACGCCGAATGTGTATTCCGTGGTAGAGAAATAGGTTTCGTGGGCATCATCGGTAAAGCTGATCTTGATCTTCAGGTTCTGCGCAGCCTGAGAGTTGTCCAAGTCAAGGTGGATGTTGTTCACCACTTTGTTCAGGTCGTAGAAATCAATGGCTGGATTCGACTCGGTGAACTTGTACTTAACCGAATGCCCCAAGCCGAAGTCGGAAGTACCCGTATCGGTGGTTTCAAGCGTTGTGATCCTGTCTGAAAGGTCAACCGGCTCGTATCCCAAGGAACGGAAATAGTTCATGTTGAAAAGGAAGACCTCCAGCAGCAAGGCAAGTATCGCGACGGCAACGACGCGAACGGCCACATGCTTGATCCTGGAAGCATTGCTCGCAACTATCTGGATGAACTCATCCGCTATATCCTCAATCGGTCTCATGGATACAGATTGTATCAATATCGAACATAGAGCACGAAAAGTTCAGCTCGCTTAGCCTCGCTAAAACGAAAAAGCCCCGCAGCCGAAAGGCCACGGGGCAATGCGCTCAGATTCGATTAGAGGTTAAGGGCAGTTTTGATAGAGGCGAAAACGTCCTCGGGGTCGCGGTCGCCATCGATCCCGATAAGCAGATCACAGCCACGGTAGTAGTCGATAAGCGGAGCGGTGGAGTTCTCGTACACGTCAAGGCGGTTGCGAACCGTAGCCTCGTTATCGTCGTCGCGCTGGTACATCTCGCCGTTGCACTTCGGGCAGGAAGCATCAGCCTCGGAACCGATGAAGCCGCAATCGCGGCACATGCGACGGGTGGTAAGGCGCTTGATGATAACTTCCTTGTCCACATCGACAAGAAGAGCGGCGTTCAGAGGACGTTCGAGCGCGGAAAGCTCGGAATCGAGTGCAACTGCCTGAGTGGAAGTGCGGGGGAAGCCATCGAGGATGAAGCCGTTAGCGGTATCCGCATCCTGCAGGCGCTCCTTTACCAAGCCGATAACAACCTCATCGGGAACAAGGTCGCCAGCATCCATGTACTTCTTGGCTTCGATGCCCAGAGGGGTCTGGTTCTTCACAGCAGCACGCAGCATGTCGCCGGTGGAAATGTGAGCGTAACCGTACTTCTCTACAAGTTTGGCGGCCTGAGTGCCCTTACCAGCACCAGGTGCGCCCAGCAATACGATATTCATGAAGATTTTCCTTTCGCAACACGATAGAAATCGTTCATTAGATTTTACCAAATCGGTCGAACAGAACCATTCCAGCCAGACGGTTCTCGCCGGATGGTCAAAAAAGAAGGCGGCTTGCGCCGCCTTCCCCAATTACTTGAAGAACCCGTCGTAGTTGTACATCTTCAACTGAGATTCGACTTTGTTCATGGTGTCTAGAGCAACGCCGATCATGATGAGGATCGAAGTGCCGCCAAACGCCTGGATAAGCGAATTGTTGGTGAAGTAGAACAAGATAGACGGAACAACAGCAATAGCAGCGATGAACATCGCACCCGGAAGCGTGACCCTATGCAGAACATCCTTGATGTACTGCACGGTGTTCTGACCGGGGCGAATGCCCGGGATGAAGCCACCCTGTCGCTGAAGGTTCTCGGCCGTGTCTACCGGGTTGAAAACAACCGAGGTGTAGAAGTAAGCGAAGAACACGATAAGGACCGCGGTAAGGATCCAGTTAACCCAACCAGCGGAAATGGCATTAGCCACCGTGGTAAGCCAATCAACGTTGAACAGTGCGGCAATCTGAGCCGGGAAGTAGATCAAGCAGCTGGCGAAGATGATCGGGATAACGCCGGCAGCATTGATCTTGATGGGCAGGTAGGAATTCTGACCACCCATCATCCTTCGACCCTGCACGCGCTTGGCATAGCTGACGGGGATGCGACGCTGAGCACGCTCAACGAAGATAATCGCAGGGATGCAAAGCAGCACAACAACCAGGATCAGCACGGTGACGGCAATACCCATACCGGTATCGGCACTAAGGTTGATAGACGAGAAGATCGCCTGGGGAACCGAAGAGACGATGGACACGAAGATGATGAGCGACATGCCATTGCCAACGCCACGCTGAGTGATAAGCTCGCCCATCCACATGATGAGCGCAGTACCGACGATAAGGGTGAATACCACCAGCACATCGGTAACGATCTCGGGGACATCCGAGCTGAAGACAACGCCATAAGCTTCGGACTTGAAGAGGAACAGGTAGCCAACCGCATTGATCAGACCAAGGCCAAGCGTAAGGTAACGGGTAACCTGGGTAATACGACGACGGCCGGTTTCGCCCTCTTTAGCCCAACGGCCTACAGCGGGAATAACGCCCTGCATCAACTGCATGATGATGGATGCCGTGATGTAAGGCATGATGCCCAGCGCGAATACCGAGAAGTTGGACAACGCACCGCCGGTGAAAAGGTCGAGCATAACCATGGAAACGCCTTGATCCTGGAAGGAGTTGGCGAATGCCTGGAAGGGAATGCCCGGCACCGGCAGATACGCGCCGAAGCGGTATAGCGCCAAGATGCCCAGAGTGAACAGGATCTTGTTCCTGAGCTCTGGGACCTTGAATGCCTGTACAAGGGAACTTAGCAAGGCTCTTCGACCTTTCCGCCAGCAGCCTCGATCTTGGCCTTAGCGGAAGCGGATACCTTGTCTACCTTTACGGTAACAGCCTTGGTGATCTCGCCGTCGCCCAGAACCTTAACCAGGTCGGTGGAATGCTTGATGATGCCCTTGGCAACCAAAGACTCGCCGTCTACGGTTTCGCCTGCCTCGAAGTACTTCTCGATGCGGGAAACATTGACGGGCAGATACTCAACATGGTTGATGTTGCGGAAACCGGGCAGCTTGGGAAGACGGCGTGCCAGGGGGGTCTGACCACCCTCGAAGCCGTTGCCCTTAGCCCCACCAGAGCGGGACTTCTGCCCGTTCAGACCACGACCGGCGGTCTTGCCGGTGCCAGATGCAGGACCGCGACCCACGCGCTTACGATTGGTGCGAGAGCCCTCTGCCGGCTTCAGATCCTTAAGTTCCATGTTATAACTCCTTTTTACGCTATCCCGTTGCCGCCTTTCGGAAACGGGGCTGGCAGCTCGCCGCCAGCGAACTTACAAACTAGAACATTATGCCACAGATTGTGGGAATGTTTGCCTGCGACATGAATATGCCCAAACATAAAAAGCCCGTTCCGAAGAACGGGCTTTCAAAAGATGATCTGTTTAGATCTCTTCAACCTCTACCAGGTGCTTGACCTTGAAGATCATGCCACGGACGCCAGGATTGTCTACCTGCTCTACCGTGCGGCCGATCTTGCCAAGACCAAGAGCCTTCAGGGTGCGGCCCTGATCGTACTTGTAGCCGATGGAGCTCTTTACCTGGGTGATGCGAAGCGTCTTCTTAGCGTCAGCCATTGTTAGTTCTCCTTCCAACCGTAGATCTTGGAAACAGAGAGACCGCGACGCTGGGAAACCTGCTCGGGGCTCTGCATTTCCTTCAAGCCCTCTGCAACAGCCTTGACGATGTTCAGAACGTTGTCAGTGCCCAGAGACTTGGCGAACACATCCTTGACGCCGGCGAGCTCGAGGACGGCACGAGCAGCGCCGCCAGCGATAACACCGGTACCAGGGGAAGCAGGCTTAAGGAGAACGCGGCCTGCGCCATAAACACCGATGATGTCATGAGGAAGGGTGCCAGCCTCGGTCAGAGGAATGGAGAACATGTTCTTCTTGGCATCCTCCACGCCCTTCTTGATGGCAGTAGGCACTTCCTGGGACTTGCCCATGCCAATGCCAACCTTGCCCTTACCGTCGCCAACGACGACAAGTGCGGTCAGAGCGAAACGACGACCACCCTTGACAACCTTGGAAACGCGATTGATGTAGACAACACGTTCCTGAAGTTCGGGAACGCCTGCCTGGTTTTCTTGCTTACGAGCCATAAAGCTACCCTCTCTTAGAACTTCAGGCCTGCTTCACGGGCACCATCGGCAACTGCCTTGATGCGGCCATGATACAGGTTACCGCCGCGGTCGAAAACAACCTCGGTGATACCGTTTTCCAGTGCTTTCTTACCGATGATCTCGCCGAGGGCTGCAGCACCTTCAACGGTTGCGCCCTTCTTCTCGGTTGCCTTGAACTCAGGGCCGAGGGTGGACACTGCGCAAATGGTCTTGGCAGCGACATCATCGATTACCTGGGCATACATGTTCGAGTTGGAACGAGTGATGCACAGACGCGGACGAGCAGCCGTACCGGAGATCTTGCCACGAACACGAGTGTGACGACGGCGCAGCCCAGCCTGTTTCTTTTGAAGCTTCTTCATTATGATTCCCTTCAATACCTAGCTACTGAGCTGACTACTCAGACTTCGCGGCCTTGCCGAGCTTACGACGGACATACTCGCCTTCGTAGCGGATGCCCTTGCCCTTGTAAGGCTCGGGCTTGCGCCATGCGCGGATGTCTGCGGCAACCTGGCCAACCTGCTCTTTGCTGATGCCCTTAACGATGATCTCGGTCTGGCTGGGAACCTCGAAGGTGATGTTCTCAGGAGCCTCAACGTTAACGGGGTGGGAGTAACCGAGCTGGATCTCGAGGTTCTTGCCCTTGAGAGCCGCACGATAACCAACGCCAACAAGCTCGAGCTTCTTGGCATAGCCCTGGCTTACGCCCTCGATCATGTTGTGGATGAGGGTGCGGGTAAGGCCATGGAGGCTCTTTGCCTGACGGGAATCGTCGGGACGGGTTACGATAACCTCTTCGCCCTCTACCTTGATGGTGAGGATGTCGCTGAATTCGCGAGTGAGTTCGCCCTTGCTGCCCTTTACGGTAACAACGTTGCCGTCAACCTTGACGTCAACACCGGAAGGAATAGCAACAGGCATCTTACCAATACGAGACATTAGTGCTCCTTCCTTCCTACCAGATGTATGCCACGACTTCGCCGCCAACGCCCTCTTTGCGTGCGTCGCGGTCGGTCATAACACCCTTGCTCGTCGAGATAACGGCAGTACCCAAACCGCCAAGAACGCGGGGAAGCTCATCCTTGCCAGCATAGATGCGCAGACCAGGCTTGGAGATGCGCTTGATGCCGCGGATGGTGCGAGCCTTCTTCTCACCGTACTTAAGGGTAAGGGTGAGAACGTCGCGGGGCTGTGCGGGCTCGATTTCGAAGCCGTTGATGTAGCCCTCTTCCTGCATGATGCGGGCGATTTCGACAAGCTTCTTGCTAGACGGCATGGAAACCGTCGGCTTGCCAGCAGAGTTAGCGTTACGCACACGCGTAAGCATATCTGCAATGGGATCGTTCATGCTCATTGTTGTGTTTCTCCTTTGTTCGTGATGAACCGAAAGGCCGGTTCGTGAACACCCATGATGCTCACGCCTTGACCAACGGTACTCAACAACGTGACCGTAAGTAAGTTTCCTACCAGGAAGCCTTGGTCACGCCTGGCAGTTCGCCTTTGTTAGCGAGCTCGCGAAGGCATACGCGGCACAGACCGAACTTGCGGTAGTACGCACGGGGGCGACCACAGCGAGTGCAGCGATTGTGCTGGCGCGTAGAGAACTTCGGCTCACGCTTGGACTTGGCGATCATCGATTTCTTAGCCATTCAAGATCCTTCTTTCTATAACCAATTCTCTGCTACGAGAAGTTAGTTCTGCTTAGCGAACGGGAAGCCCATGGCATCCATAAGTGCCTTGGCGCCCTCATTGTTTTCAGCCGTGGTTACGAACGTGATGTCCATACCGCGGGTGCGATCGATCTTGTCGTACTCGATCTCGGGGAAGATAAGCTGCTCGGTGAGGCCCATGGTGTAGTTGCCACGACCGTCGAAGCTGTTGGGGTTGCAACCACGGAAGTCACGCACGCGGGGAAGCGCGGTGGACATCAGGCGGTCGAAGAACTCCCACATGCGGTCGCCACGGAGGGTAACCTTGCAGCCGATTGCCTGACCCTCGCGCAGATGGAAGCCAGCGATGGACTTCTTAGCACGGGTAACCATGGGCTGCTGACCGGTGATAACACGCATGTCTGCGATTGCACCATCAAGGAGCTTCTTGTCGCCAGCGGCACGGCCGACACCCATGTTCACCACGATCTTCTCGAGGCGGGGGATCTGGTTGACGTTGGTGAGGCCAAGTTCCTTGAAGAGCTGATCGCGCACTTCGTTTACATACTTTTCCTTCAGACGAGGAGTAGCCATTGTCCTAATAAACCTTTCTTCGATGAATTAAACGCAAGATTTCCGACCTTGCGTCCCCCGCATTACGCGGGGGCCATAAAAAGCACGGCTAAATATTTTAGTCGATGTCAGCGCCGCATTTCTTGCAAACGCGAACTTTTTTACCATCTTCACGCTTTACGTTGACGCGAGTTGCCTCCTTGCAGGAGGGGCAGATCAACATAACGTTGGAAACATGGATCGGGGCCTCCACCTCGGAGATGCCGCCCTCAGGGTTTGCCTGGGTGGGGCGCATCGCCTTTTTGATGATGTTGACCTTTTCAACGGTGACGCGCTGTGCGGTAGGCTTGGCGGCGATTACGATGCCCTCGGCACCGCGATCCTTGCCGGAAAGAACCTTTACCTTGTCACCCTTTTTGATGTTCATCTTTGCCATCTGTGTTCCTCCTACAGCGTTTCCGGTGCCAGGGACACGATCTTCATGTACTTCTTGTCACGAAGCTCGCGTGCAACCGGGCCGAAGATACGCGTACCACGGGGAGCGCCGTTGCCGTCGATCAGGACGCAAGCGTTCTGATCGAACTTGATGTAGCTGCCATCGTTACGGCGGACTTCCTTCTTCACGCGCACTACGACGCAGCGGACGACTTCGCCCTTCTTGACGTTGCCGTTGGGCATAGCCTCCTTGACGCTGCAAATGATGACGTCACCCAGGCCTGCGTAACGGCGCTTGGAGCCGCCCAGAACCTTGATGCACTGCACCTTGCGTGCGCCGGAGTTGTCAGCGACGGCGAGCATGCTCTGCATTTGAATCATGTGCTTATACCTTTCGATGCTACAAGTAAGCTAAATGCCTACTTGGCCTTCTCTACGATGTCGAGAAGGCGCCAACGCTTCATCTTGGACAGCGGGCGGGTTTCCATAACGGTAACGGTGTCGCCCACACCGGCCTCATTGTTCTCATCATGGGCATGAAGCTTCTTGGTGGAGTTAACCATCTTGCCATACACGGGATGAGGCTTGCGCTCGTGGATTTGCACGACGCAGGTCTTATCGCCGGAGATGCTTACGACTACACCCTGGCGGACCTTACGAGAGTTACGTTCTTCACTCATGTCTTAAAACCTTCCTATCGCAGATCTAAGCCTGAGCGGCCTTGAGCTCGCGGGCACGCATCTCGGTCTGGATGCGGGCGATGTCCTTCTTGACCTGCTTGATGCGAGCGGTGTTCTCGAGCTGGCCGGTAGCCATCTGGAAGCGCAGGTTGAAGAGCTCTGCACGTGCTTCCTTGAGCTTAGCCTGCAGATCTTCACCCGAAAGTTTCTGGATCTCTGCTGCTTTCATTTACTCCTGCCCTTCTGCCTCGCGCTTGACGATCTTGCACTTGATGGGCAACTTGTCGATGGCCAGACGAAGAGCGTCCTTTGCGGTTGCCTCGTCGACGCCGTCGATCTCGAACATGATGCGGCCGGGCTTTACAACGGCTACCCAGCCCTCAGGGTTACCCTTACCCTTACCCATGCGGGTTTCAGCAGGCTTCTGCGTGATGGGCTTGTCGGGGAAGATCGTGATCCAAACATTACCAGTACGGTTCATGCGACGGGTCATAGCGACACGAGCAGCCTCGATCTGGCGGTTGGTGATCCAATGGCGGTCGAGCGCCTGGATGCCCCAAGAACCATGGTTCAGAGTGGTGCCACCCTTGGCATTACCCTTCATAGAACCACGCTGCACCTTGCGGTGCTTTACGCGCTTAGGTACCAACATTACTTATCACCCCTATCGTTATTGCGGCGACGGGAACGGTTAGGACGGGAAGAGCCCTCGAGTGCGGGCTGCGGAGCCTTCTGGCCAGGGAGGACCTCACCGTGGTACACCCAAACCTGGATGCCGATGGAGCCCATGGTGGTTGCTGCGGTGCAGAAGCCGTAGTCGATCTTCGCACGCAGGGTGTGCAGCGGCACGCGACCTTCGCGGTACCACTCGCGGCGACTCATCTCGGCACCGCCCAGACGGCCGGCGCACTGGATGCGGATGCCCTTGGCGCCGCTCTTGCGGGCAGACTGGACAGCCTTGCGCATAGCGCGACGGAAGGCAACGCGGTTCTCGAGCTGCTCAGCGACGGACTGCGCGATGAGGTTGGCATCGAGCTCGGGGCGCTTAACCTCTACAACCTCAACGGAAACAGGGCCATTGGCGATCTGGTTGAGCTTCTTGCGAAGAGCGTCAACCTCGGCGCCCTTCTTGCCGATAACGACACCGGGGCGGGACGTGGTGATGATGACCTTCACCTTGTCGCCGGCGCGCTCGATCTCCACGCGGGAGACGGCCGCATGGGCGAGCTGCTTGTCAAGGTAAGAACGGATAGCAAGATCGTTCTCAAGGTTCTTAGCATAGTCCTTGTCGGAATACCAACGGCTGCGCCAGTCCTCGGTAACGCCGAGACGGAAACCGGTGGGGCTTACCTTCTGACCCATACTATGCCTCCTCTCGGGTTGCTACGATAACGGTGATGTGGCTGGTGCGCTTGCGGATGCGAGCTGCGGAGCCCTTTGCGCGGGGGCGGATACGCTTCAGCGTGGGGCCCTCGTCTGCGAAGCATGCCTTCACCACGAGGTTCTCGGGGTTGCCGGCACCCTTCTGTGCAGCGTTTGCCACTGCGGAGTTCAGAGTCTTCTCTACAACCTCGGCAACGGCGCGATTGGTGAAGCGCAGGGTTTCCTGAGCCTCTACGACAGCCTTGCCGCGGATCTGGTTGAGGACGATACGCGCCTTGCGGGGCGAAACGCGTACGTAGCGAGCGATTGCTTTAGCTTCCATGTTTCACCCTTTCTTACTTGTCGTGGCCGCGGAACGTACGAGAAGGTGCGAACTCGCCGAGCTTGTGGCCAACCATGGACTCAGTGATGTATACCGGAACGTGCTTGCGACCATCATGCACAGCGATGGTGTGACCAACCATTTCCGGGAAGATGGTGGACGAACGCGACCACGTCTTGATGACCTTCTTGTCGCCAGCTTCGTTCATCGCAATGACGCGACCGAGAAGGCGAGGCTCCACGAAGGGACCTTTTTTCAAACTTCTGCTCAATGTTTCTCCTTATTCGATCGGGCGCTACTTCTTGCGACGGCGGATGATCAGGCGGCTCGAAGCCTTCTTGGGGTTGCGAGTGCGATGACCCTTGGTAGACACGCCCCACGGAGTAACAGGATGACGACCGGAGGACTTGTTCTTGCCTTCGCCGCCGCCATGAGGATGGTCGACAGGGTTCATAACAGTACCGCGAACGGTGGGGCGGATGCCCTTCCAGCGGTTACGACCAGCCTTGCCGATCTTAATGTTGCCGTGCTCGGCATTGCCAACCTCGCCGATGGTTGCGCGGCAGGTGATGAGCACACGACGCATTTCGGAGGAAGGCATACGCAGGATGGCGTACTTGCCCTCCTTGCCCATGAGCTGGATGCTGGTGCCAGCGGAACGGGCGATAGCGGCACCGCGACCGGGCTGGAGCTCAACAGCATGGATGAGCGTACCAACGGGGATGGCGGAAAGGGGAAGCGCATTGCCGGGCTTGATGTCGGCATCGGCGCCGGAGATGATGGTCTCGCCGACCTTCAGGCCCTTCGGATGAAGGATGTAGCGCTTTTCGCCGTCTGCATAGTGCAGAAGCGCGATGCGGGCGCTGCGGTTGGGGTCGTACTCGATCGTGGCAACCTTGGCGGGTACGCCGTCCTTGTTGCGCTTGAAGTCGATGATGCGGTAACGACGCTTGTTGCCGC
>CAVBST010000004.1:0-85692 GCA_963598325.1 uncultured Prevotella sp.
CCGGCTATAGCGGGAGCGGAGGACGGCAAGACCTACTGCGCCGCTGTGGAGCTTACGGCAGCCGATGCGAACCTGGACACCGTTACCGTCAACGGTAAAGCGGTGGAGCCGGCTGCCGATGAGGTCATGGCTCTTGCCGCCGAGGCACCTGCAGGCTTCACGTTCACCGTGCAGCCCGCCGAGGGCGAGCAGACCGTTGTGGCCACCGACATGGCCGGCAACGCCACCACCCTGAAGCTGACTGTGAACGACGGACACACCTGGGGCGCCTGGTCCTCCAACGGCAACGGGACGCATACGCATTCGTGCGAGTACGACGAATCCACCGAGACGGCCGCCTGCCACGGCGGCACCGCCACCTGCAGCGACCGCGCCGTCTGCGACGACTGCAGGCAGGCCTATGGCGAGGTGGACCCTGGCAACCACGCAACACTGACTCACGTCGAGGCAAAGGCTGCTACCGCTACCGCCGAGGGAAACATCGAGTACTGGCACTGCGAGGCCTGCGGCAAGTGCTTCGCCGACGAGGCCGGCGCCAAGGAGATTCAGCAGTCCGACACCGTGGTTGCCAAGAAGGCCGAGGCGCCCGACGGTAAGACCGACGGTGAAGAGCCCGGCAAGTCCCAGGTCTCCCGCACCGGCGACTCCACCGCGGCCGCCTGGCCGCCCGCTGTCCTGGGCGCAGCGGCTCTGGCCGCAGTGCTTGTTTCCGCAAGGAGGAGGCGCAGCTAGCAAGCAGACTAGCGCGACCCAGTTTCAAGGCGGCTGTCATTTCCAGGCAGCCGCCTTTTTGCTTGTATCTTAACCGCTTTAATGGCTAATTGAAGACAGGCGGCTGTGCGGTTGTTGGCGCAGGTTGAGCGGTGCGTTGCGTCTCGGAGAGGGTTTTACTGGCTTCGGGGCTTTATAATCAATGAACTTACGGCGGTTTTACGCAACCGCAGCGAAAGATGACCTTGCACATGATCAGAAGCGACACGCATTGAATTAGCGCAAGGACGAGGTTCTAGCGCGTGTGCAGCAAAAGCAACTTGACCGGGAGACCGGTTGGATTAAGGAGACCTGTGATGGCCGAGATCGAGAAGATCGAGCTGGGAACGACCAACGGGACGACCGAGAATATCGAGCGCATAGCGGAGCCTGTGCCCCAGGACTTTTATAAACGCATCGCTGGAATTCTGGAGCAGGCGCGCAAGCGTGCGTATTCCGCCGTCAACTATTCCATGGTGCTGGCCTACTGGAAGATAGGCGAAAGCATTATCGAGGAGCAGGGTGGCGCGGATCGCGCTGCGTACGGGGACAAGCTGATAGAAGGCCTTTCCGAACGCCTAACCGCAGATTTCGGCAAAGGCTTCACGCCCGCAAACTTGCGCAATATGCGGCAGTTCTATATCGCTTTTCCAATTTGCGACGCACTGCGTAGCGAATTGAGCTGGACGCATTATCGCAAGTTGATGCGTGTTGATAACGAACAAGCCCGCACCTGGTACATGAACGAGGCCGCAAAAGACGGGGCCGAATAGATGCAGTTCAAGTTCAAAGTTCAGCGATACCAGACCGACGCGGCCGGCGCTATCCGGCGGGGTAAGGGCTAGCGCAGCAGGCGCTGGATGGCTTGGTGGATCTTCTCGGGTTCGATGGGCTTGGCCAGGTGCTCGTTCATTCCGGCGTCGCGGCTTTGCTGGATATCGTCCTGGAACGCGTTGGCGGTCATGGCAACGATGGGGACGCGGTGCGCATCCTCGCGGTCGAGCGACCTGATGGCGCGCGCTGCATCCAGACCGTTCATCACGGGCATCATGACGTCCATCAGCACGATATCGTACGTGCCCGGCTTAGAGTCCTTGAACCTCTCTACGGCCACCTTGCCGTTTTCGGCCCAATCCACCAAAAGGCCCTCCTGCTCCAGAACGAAACAGGCTATCTCGCGGTTGAGCTCGTTGTCTTCAACGAGCAAGGCCCGCTTACCAGAGACGTCTATCTCGGGAAGATCGGGGGCCTGCACTTCTTCGGCAGTCGTGCGGTCGAGCTCGAAGGGGATGCGGACGTGGAAGGAGGTGCCGTGCCCCAGCTCGCTTTCGCAAGAAAGGGAGCCGCCCATCTGCTCTACGAGCTCGTGCACGATGGCCAACCCCAGCCCTGTGCCATGGATGCTCTCGGTTTCAGGGCGGTCTTCGCGCGCGAACGGCTCGAACATGCGGCGCTGGAACTCCTTGCTCATGCCGATGCCGGTGTCGGTGCAGGTGAACTCGTAGGTGGCAATATCGCCCTCGCAGGAAACCTGCCTGCACTCCACCGTGATGCTGCCCCCTGCCGGGGTGTACTTCACCGAGTTGCCGAAGAGGTTGGTGAGGACATGCTGGAGGTGCTTCGGGCTGCCGATGACCCGCTTGTTCTGCAGCAAGTCGGCACTTGTCTTTATGTTGAACGCCAGCCCGCGCTCGCTGGCGAGCGTGCCCGACACGTCGTCGACGGACGCGAGCAACTGCGCGATGTCGAACGGGACGTGCTCGAGCTGGGTCGTGCCGCTTTCGAGCTTGCTTATGTCGAGGATGTCGTTCGACAGCGTGAGCAGGTAGTCCGAGGCGCTGCGTATCTTCTTTCGGCAGTCGGCCTGCACCTCTGCGTCTTGGGGGCTCTGCTCGGCGATGTAGAGCAGCCCGCGGATGCCGTTGATGGGGGTGCGCACATCGTGGCTCATGCGGCGCAGGAAGCTGGTTTTGGCGGCGTTTGCGCGCTGCGCCTCGAGCACTGCGTCTTCCAGCTGCTGCTGGTAGCCGAGCTGCGTGCGGATGGTCTCGTCCACGTCGTCGGCTATGAAGGTGACCGACACGATCCGGCCCTTGCTGCGAGCCGACTCCACAGCGGTGATCTTCAGCCAGCGATGGTCGCTGCCGCGGAAGATGTGGCTGAGGCAGCCACCGGCCTCTTCGAGCCTTTCTGCCATGGTGGCAGAGTCGATAAAGGACTCGAAGCCTTCGCGGTAGTCCGGGTCGATGACGGAGCCCAGCGCATGGAGCGTCTCTTTCCCGTTGAGGCCTTCGGTTATTTCGCCGGAGAGGGACTCGGGCACGCGAAGCAGCATGAACGAGCCGTCGGTGAGGTTCTGCTGGGAGACCCATATGGAGGTTTTAGTGGAGGCATGGTACATGTCGAGGAGCATTATGCGCCCCTCGGAGACGGCCGACTTGTGAACGCCGATGCCCACGCCGATGATTGCGGCGAGCGTGGTGTTGGCGATGTCCGACGTGACAACCGCCGGCGAGACCAGGGCCAGCTCGAGCGCTATGAAGCAGGCGAGTGCCATGCCGGTGGACACTATCTTGGCCGCCGGGCGCGAGTTGAAGAGCGCGGGCATGACAACGAAGGCCACGCAAGTTAAGACGCACTGCTTTTCCGGCTGCATGACCGCGTCGAAGAAGAACACGATGGTGTACCAGCACGCAGCGAACGCCGCGGTGCCTGCGATGCTCGCCGCAACGGCGCGGTGGTCGGGCCAGTTACGGCCGGCAACGGCGAGCATGGCGCCCATGACAAGGATCCCTATAACGAACGGCACGATGCTATAGGTGAGGACGCTGCTCATCACGAAGCGCTGCACGAGCATGGCAGACATGATGGCGATGCCGGCTATGCTGGCAACTTTGAGCGTGGCCAGGTTCGAGTGGGCGATCTCGACGGCGTAGCGTAGGATCATGGAGTAGGCGCCAGCCCTCCTGCGCGCGAACGGAGTTCTATTGCGCTTGGGGTCTTTGACCCTCGAATCTTTCCCCTCGGCTGACTTTGGCATGGCGCGCCGAGCCTCCTCGTTCCCATTGCGGTGAATGCGCCGCCGTCCGTGCGGCAACAGAACACCATTTTACCCCCGTTCGGTCGGCGGTTGCCAACAATGCCTCTGCGGTGGGCCCTAGGGAATGGGCGGCGTGTGCTTCCCTCTCGTCCAGCGGCTTTGGAGGTTCGCGGATTCGGGGCTACAATCAATTGGTTTGAGTTTCACTGCTGTACGGCAGTCGCAAAGAGAAAGGTTCAACCGTGGCAAAGTTCACCCACGTAATAGTTCGCCGTCCGGGCAAGTCGCTGTGCGATGGCATCACCAGCGCCCCCGAGTTGGGCAAGCCCATCTACGAGAAGGCCATCCAGCAGCATGATGCCTACATCGAGGCCTTGAAGCAGTGCGGGGTAGAGGTAACCGTGCTTCCCGCGCTGGACGAGTACCCCGATGCCTGCTTCGTCGAGGATACCGCCGTTATCACCCGCTGCGGCGCCATCATCGACAACCCCGGCGCCGGCACCCGCAACGGCGAGGCCGCCGAGATGGAGCCCACTATCCGCCAGTTCTTCGACGATGACCACATCGCCCACATCACCGCTCCGGGCACCCTGGAAGGCGGCGACGTGATGATGGTGGGCGACCACTTCTACGTGGGCCGTTCCGCCCGCACCAACGAAGAGGGCATCCGCCAGTTCATCGAGATCCTGGAAGGCTGGGGCCTTTCCGGCAGCGAGGTTCCGCTGGAGCATGTGCTGCACCTGAAGACCGGCGTGAACTACCTGGAAGACAACAACATGCTTGTTTCCGGCGAGTTCAAGGAAAAGCCCGATTTCCAGAAGTACAACCGCGTGGAAATCCCCGAGGAAGAGGCCTATGCCGCCAACTGCATCTGGGTGAACGGCACGGTTATCGTGCCCGAGGGCTATCCTGCCGTGCTGAAGGCCGTGCAGGACCTGGGCTACAAGACCCTTACGGTCGACACGTCCGAGTACCGCAAGATCGATGGCGGCCTGAGCTGCCTTTCCTTGCGTTTCTAGGAATTCGCTTCTGCTGGCGGCCGGTTTCGGTTGCGCCGTGGTGCCGGTGCCCTGGGGTGCCGGCGCCGTTATATTGTAGGGATCGTTGAAGAGGGTTTTCTTCTGAAAGAGGTGAGTATGCTTCCGTATCTGATGATTTGCGTGTCGGTTGTATTCGAGGTTTTTGCCGACACCATGATGAAGCTATCCGACGGCTTCCGCCGCAAGCTGCCCATCGTGGGCGTTGTGGTGGGCTATGTCATTTCGTTCTGGATGATGTCGCAGGTGCTGTTGGAGCTGCCGTTGGGCCCGGTATACGCCGCATGGACGGGCTTGGGCATTGCCCTTACCGCCGTGGTGGGCGCCATTCTTTGGGCCGAAGGGATGAATGCGAAGAAGATCGCGGGCCTCATAGCCATCATCGCCGGTGTTGTCCTGCTGAAGTTGGGGGTGTAGAAGATGGGGTTCGAAAACGAAGAGCGCGCTTCGGTGAAGGAAAAGGCCCGTTCGAAGCGGTTCTATTTCTTCCTGCTGGCCATCGCCATCTGCTGCGAGGTTACCGGCGCCATCTGCCTGAAGGCATCCGAGGGCTTCACGATTGTGCTGCCCACCATCGCAACCGCGGTGGGCTACGGCCTTTCCATCTTCCTGCTGGTGAAGATCCTGCAGCATCTGCCCCTTGGCCTGGTGTACGGCATCTGGGGCGGCATCGGCTCTGCGGCAACCATGCTGGTGGGCGTGCTGGTGTGGAACGACCCGTTCACGGTGTTCACTGTGCTGGGATTGGTCTTGGTGGTGGGTGGCTGCTACCTGCTGAACAAGGGCACCGACGAGATAGAGGCCGCCAAAGAGCAAACGCGCTGACGTCCCACCAGCAGCTGGCCTGCCGGCTTGTGCCGTTGCCCGGAAACGATGTTGCGATCCGTGCCTTGCAACTGCAAAATGACAACCACAGATTCGATGCAGGGGTGCCTTGGCGGTTTTCCGCGCTTGGCTGAGAGGGCGTTTGCCCAACCCTTTGAACCTGTCAGTTAGTGCTGGCGTAGGGAGCATCTCAGGTTCATTCTGGGGCGCACGCTATGGCTGGCGTCCCTTTTGTTTTGCGTGGAAGGATTGCGCATGGTACGGATGGACCAGTTGAAAAGCGGTATCGAGGAAGCAGTGGCCAAGGTTCGCCAGGAAAACCCCTTGGCGGGTTCGGTGACCAACGGCGTCACCATGGATTTCGTGGCGAATGCCCAGCTCGCGGTAGGGGGCAGCGCTGCCATGGTGTACTTGCCCGACGAAGGCGAAACGCTGGTGGCGGCCGGCGGCGCGGTGTATTTGAACATGGGAACCTTGTTGCCCGTGTACCACGAAACGCTCCCGCGCACGGCGGCGGCGGCACACGCGGCCGGCAAGCCCTGGGTGCTCGACCCGGTGGGCATCGGCATCGGCCAGCTGCGTACCGATTTGCTTTTGGAGCTTAAGCAGTACAGGCCCGCTATCGTGCGCGGCAACGCCTCGGAAATCATTGCCTTGGCGAAGCTGTGGGGCCTTCAGGAAGAAGCGGGCGAAGAGGGCGGCCCGCGCGGTGTTGACAGCACCGACACGGTGGATGCTGCCCGTGGCGCTGCGGTTGCCCTGGCGCGCTATACCGGCGGTGCGGTTGCGGTTTCGGGCGAGACCGACCTGGTAACCGACGGTGAGTCGGTGGCGCATTTGCACGGTGGCAGCGCCCTTATGGAAAAGGTCACCGGCTTCGGCTGCTCGCAGGGCGGCGTGCTGGCGGTGTACGCAACGGCAACCGACCCGTTCACGGCTGCTGTTGCCGGAGTGGCCCACTACAATCTGGCGGGGACGCGCGCGGCGCAGAATGCCGACGCCCCGGCCAGCTTCAAGCTGGAGTTCATCGACGAGCTCTACCTTGCCACGGCGGCCGACATCGCCGGCAACCCCCTGGAACTTGAGGAGGCATAAGTGAACACGCTGGTAGCGGTGGCGATTGCCCCGTTCGGGGTGGGCGAAGAGCTTGCCCCCGAAGTGGCCGAAGTGGTGAAGGTGATCCGCGAATCGGGCTTGCCCAACCGCACGTACTCCATGTTCACCGAGATCGAGGGCGAGTGGGACGAGGTCATGCGGGTGGTGAAGGAAGCCACGTTCGTCCTTGCCGAAAAGGGCATCCGCACCGAAGTGGTGCTGAAGGCCGATATCCGCCCAGGGCGCACCGGCATGATGCAGCGCAAGGTAGCCGCCGTTGACGAGATCTTGGAAGGGGAGGTGCGCCCATGAGCATCCGCGAGGTACTCGACATCTCGGCCTATTTGGTCATAGGCCCCGAAAACACCCTGGGCCGCCCGGTGGCGGACGTCATAGCCCAGGCCATCGATGCGGGCTTCACCTGCGTCCAAGTTCGCTCGAAGGAATGCTCGGCGCGCGAGCTCATCGAATGCACCGTCCAGGCTGCAAAAGTCATCGCCGCAGCGGGCAAAACCGGGCAGGTGGCGCTTCTGGTGGACGACCGCTTGGATGTGGTGCTGGCTTGCCGCGAGCAGGGTGTGAAGGTGGACGGCATCCATGTGGGGCAGACCGATATTCCGGTGGAAGTGTGCCGCAAGCTGCTGGGCCCCGATGCCATCGTGGGGCTTTCCGCCCGCGCCGACGAGATGCTGGAATACGTGAAGACCGCCGACATGAGCTTGGTGGACTACCTGGGCGTGGGCCCCTTGCACGAGACGCCCACCAAGAAGGATTGCGGCTTGGCTGCCGACGGCACGGTGATTACCAAGAGCCTAACCGATCTGGCCGAGCTGCATGAGGTAAGCCCGGTGCCCATCGTGGTGGGCGGCGGCGTGAAGCTGGCCGATATCCCCCTGGTGAAGAGCACGGGAGTGGAAGGCTTCTTCGTGGTTTCCGCCGTATGCGGAGCGGCCGACCCGCAGGCCGCAGCCCAAGAGCTGGTGAAGGCCTGGAACCGGTAGAGCCCAAATGGCCCAGCTCCGCCACCGCTGAAAATCGCCCCAAACAGGAGGGCGCCCGCAGGCCCACGGCGAGCCTGCGGGCGAGCGGGCGGCTGTTTGCCTTCTTGGCGCCTTCGCCATCGGCCTTCGCCAAATGCCCGCATGCCCTTTCCCGCAGCGGTCGGGGGTTCATCCCTTACAATACTTGCTTGAAAGAAGAAGTAAGTAGGTATTGCTATGAGTGCGCGCATCAACGTCGCTGCGGCCGATTCGGCTGCGGCTTTTCGGCTTGCAGCCGACCTGGGGCTTCCCAATTTCATTGCCACCGTCCTGGTTGGCCGGGGTATCGATTCCGTTGAAAAGGCCCGGGAATTCCTGAACCCATCCCTAGAGCGGGATTGGCTGAACCCGTACGAAATAGAGGGCATGGATGCGGCGGTGAACCGCATCGAAGACGCCATCAAGGCCGAAGAGCACATCTTGGTGTTCGGCGACTTCGACCTTGACGGCGTTTCCGCCACCACTCTTATGACCAAGGGCTTGCGAGCCTGCGGGGCGAAGGTGACGCCCTTCATCCCGTTGCGCTTCGAGGAAGGCTATGGCCTTTCGCAGGCCGCCATCGAGCGTGCCCTTCAGCACAAGCCCGACTTGCTGGTAACGGTAGACAACGGCATTGCCGCCAAGAACGAGGTGGAGGTGCTGAAGGCGAGAGGCGTGGATGTGGTGATCACCGATCATCACGAGCCTTCTGATTTGGTGCCGCAGGGGGTGCCGGTTGTGGACCCGAAATGCGGCGAGAACCCCAGTTCCATCTTGGCGGGCGCCGGCGTTGCCCTGAAGGTGGTGCAGGCGGTTGGCAGCCGTTTCGGCCTGCCCAACATGTGGCTTGACCTGGTTGATCTGGCAACGCTTGGCACGGTTGCCGACCTTATGCCCATGCGAAGCCAGAACCGCGCGCTAGTGAGCCGTGGCGTGCGCATGCTCAACGAGGATCCGCGTTCCTGCATCGCCGCGCTTCTGAAGGAATCGGGCTTCGAC
Organism: uncultured Prevotella sp.; assembly: GCA_963598325.1. Classification (GTDB taxonomy): domain Bacteria; phylum Actinomycetota; class Coriobacteriia; order Coriobacteriales; family Eggerthellaceae; genus Anaerotardibacter. The sequence goes on from CAVBST010000004.1 coordinate 8,766, forward strand.
GACAAGCCCGTATCCTCTTCCAGCTTGAGCTTCACCATCATCCCGCGCCTCAATGCCGCCGGTCGCATGGGAAATGCCCAGTTGGCGCTCGACTTGCTGCTTTGCGACGACTACGCCGAAGCGTGCCATCTTTCGCGCCAGCTTGAGGAAGTGAACACCCAGCGCCGCACCATCGAAGCTGAGCTTGCCGAGGTTGCCTCCGAGCAGGCCGAGCAGGTGTTCGCCGGCCAGCGCGCCTTGGTGGTTGCCGGCGAGGGCTGGCACGAGGGCGTGAAGGGCATCGTGGCCTCGCGCCTTACCAACCGCTACGGCGTTCCTGCCATCCTGTTCACCATCGAAGGCGACGAAGCGCACGGCTCCGGCCGCAGCGTGGGCGACGTCAACCTGTTCGAGGCGGTTTCGTCGTGTCAGGATATCCTCACGCGCTTCGGCGGGCACCATGCGGCGGTGGGCGTAACCCTTCCCGCCGAAAAGCTCCCCGAGTTCTCCGAGCGCCTGTGCGCGTACATGGACCAGCTTCCGCCCGAGGACTTCATCCCGCGCATCCAGGTGGACGCCACCGTCGACTTGGCGGAGCTCACGTTGGAAAACGTGGGCAAGCTCGATTTGCTGGCCCCCTTCGGGCAGGAAAACCCCAGCCCGCACTTCCTAGCCCATGGGGTGGTTATCTCCGGCGGCCGTGCGGTGGGTGCCGACAAGAACCATCTTTCCTGCACCCTTACCGATGGGCTCAGCTCGCTTTCCAGCATCATGTTCCATTGCCCCGACGTTTCCGGCCTTCTGAACTGCGGATGCGCACTCGACGCGGTGTTCGAGCTGCAGATAGACACGTGGAAGGGCCGCCGTTCGGTGAAGGCGGTGGTTTCCAGCCTGAAGCCGCTTTCGCCCTGCGCCGCGCTCGAGGAATGCCTGGGCGAAGACAAGGAATTCGTTTCGGGCCTGGTTGCCTACGATGAAGACGACGAGGCCCAAGGCGAGGACGCCCAGAGCCTGGTGGCGTCCGTTGAGGAGCGCGCCCTGTGGCAAGAGCGCGCCAAGGCCGACCCGGCGGGCTTTCGCGCCGATATGGTTGCGGCCTTCTTGGGCCAAGGGCAGCTCCACGATTCCCAGCAGCAGGTGCTCGGCTTGCTTGACCAGGGTAAATCCGCGCTGGCCATCATGGGAACGGGCCGCGGCAAGTCGCTCATCTTCCACTTGCATGCCGCCGAATTGGCGCTGGCGAAAGGAAAGGCCAGCCTGTTCGTGTACCCCCTGCGCGCCCTTGTGGCCGACCAGGCGTTCCATTTGGATAGGACCTTGGGCTCGTTCGGCGTGCGCTGCGAAGTGGTTACCGGCGCCACCGACGCCGCAGAGCGCAAGCGCATCATGTCTGCCTTGGCCGATGGGGAGGCCGACATCGTGCTCACCACGCCCGAGTACCTTGCCTTCCATGCCGAAGAGTTCGCCAAAACCGGCAGGGTCGGCTTCATGGTGGTGGACGAGGCGCATCATGTGGGCACCTCGAAGGCGGGCTTCCGCCCCCTGTACGCGCGCTTGGGCGAATCGGCCGCAAAGCTGGGCAACCCGCAGGTCTTGGCGGTTACCGCCACGGCAAGCACCCAGGTGGCAAGCGATATCTGCTCATCGTTCGGCATCACCGCAAACTGCGTGGTGGAAGACACCTTCGAACGGCGAAACCTCCAGGTGGCAGACCAGCGCAACCTGAAGAAGCGCGAGCGCTACCTGGTGAACCTGGTTGCCCAGGGGCAGAAAACGCTTATCTATGTGAACTCGCGCATGGAAACCATCGCCCTTACACGCCAGCTGCGCAAGCAGGAGCCGCACATCGCATCGCTCATCGGCTTCTACAACGCAGGGCTTTCCCGCTCCGAGCGCGAGCGGGTGGAAACGCTGTTCCGCGAAGGCGGCCTGCAGGTGCTGGTGGCAACATCGGCCTTCGGTGAGGGCATCGACATCCCCGGGGTGCGCCATGTGGTGCTCTACCACCTGCCCTTCAGCGAGGTGGAGTTCAACCAGATGAGCGGTCGCGCCGGCCGCGATGGGGAAGAGGCGTGGATCCACTTGCTGTTCGGCGGCGAAGACGCGCAGCTGAACACCTCGATCCTAAACGACGTCGCCCCCGACCACGACGGCATGGCGCAGATCTACCGCGGCCTGCGCGTGCTGCAGCGCAAGAAGGGCGAGGGGTTCTTCGCCCTCGATGCAGATCAGGCCGCCAAGCGCTGCTCGGAGCTTCTTGGCTTGATAATCACTCCGGCGCAGGTCAAATGCGGCGTTGGCGTGTTCGAGGAACTGGGCCTGGTGAAAACCTGCGGCAAGGTGGGTTCTTCGGGCGAAGGGCTGAGCATCAATGTCGTAGACTATAGGGGAAAAGTCGAGCTCGAGGACAGCGTGCGCTATCGCGAGGGCATCGATGAGCGCGGGTCGTTTGCGTCTTTCAGGGATTGGGTGCTTACCAGCTCGGTTCAGCAGCTGCAAGATCGCATCAGGCGCCCGCTTCTTCCCGATACCGCACAGATTGAGGAGCAATAGCCATGACAGAGTCAAACGAATTCCATCCGGTTGGCCTGGTCATGTCTTCGGTTGACCCCACCATCAAATCGGCCACGTCTGCGCCGGTTGGGTCCGACCCCGAAGAGCGCTTCGGCGTTCTGGAAAAGCTTGCCGGCGCCTATCTTGGCAAAGAAGACCTTGCGCTGATGGAAAAGGCCTTCCGCTACGCCGAGAAGATGCATGCCGGCCAGAAGCGCAAGTCGGGCGAGGCGTTCGTCATCCATCCCGTAGAGGTGGCCATCATCTTGGCCGACCTTCACATGGACGTGGAAACCCTCATCGCCGCCCTGCTGCACGACACCGTGGAAGACACGGTGGCAACCAAGGAGCAGGTGGCAGAGCTGTTCGGCGAGCCCGTGGCCGATTTGGTAGACGGCGTTACCAAGATCACCAAGATCGAGGTTGAAACCCTCTCCGACGAGCAGGCGCAGACCTTCCGCAAGATGCTTATCGCTATGAGCAAGGACATCCGCGTCATCGTTATCAAGCTGGCCGACCGTCTGCACAACATGCGCACGCTTTCGGCCCTGCGCGAAGACCGCCGCATCTTCAAGGCACGCGAGACGCTGGAAATCTACGCTCCCATTGCGCACCGTTTGGGCATCAGCTCCATCAAATGGGAGCTGGAAGATCTGGCCTTCTTCTACTTGGAGCCCACGAAGTTCAAGCAGGTTTCCCGCATGGTTGCCGAAACACGGCACGAGCGCGAGGAATACCTGGCGAAGGTGATCTCCATCCTTCACGACGAGATGGGCAAGATCAGCGTTGAATCCCAGATCATGGGCCGCCCGAAGCACCTGTACTCCATCTATCAGAAGATGGCGAAGAAGGGCAAGGGCTTTTCCGAGATCTACGACCTTATCGCCGTGCGCATCATCACCACTACGGTGAAGGACTGTTATTCGGCCTTGGGCGCGGTGCATAGCCTGTGGCACCCCATGCCGGGCAGGTTCAAAGACTACATCGCCATGCCCAAGTTCAACATGTACCAGAGCCTGCATACCACCGTCATCGGCCCGGCAGGCCGCCCGCTCGAGGTGCAGATCCGCACTGAGGAAATGCACCGCATGAGCGAGTACGGCATTGCGGCGCACTGGCGCTACAAGGAAAAGGGCGGCAAGGGCGCCGAAAGCGCCTTCGACAAGCAGATAGCCTGGCTGCGCGAGATGGTGGACTGGCAGGACGAGACGAAGGACTCGCGCGAGTTCCTGAAGTCGCTCAAAACCGACCTGGACCCGAAAGAGGTTTACGTCTTCACGCCGAAGGGCAAGGCCATGAGCCTGCGCTTCGGCTCGACCCCGGTCGATTTCGCCTTCGCCATCCACACCGAGGTGGGCTACCGCTGCGTGGGCGCGAAGGTGAACGGATCCATCGTGCCGCTTTCCTACAAGCTGCAGATGGGCGACCGCGTGGAGATCCTTACGCAGAAGAGCGCCACGCCTTCGCGCGACTGGCTGAACATCGTGAAAACCCCTTCGGCGCGCTCGAAGATCCGCTCCTACTTCAGCAAGATGAGCCGCTCGGACGATTTGCAGGCGGGCCGCGACGCCCTGATGCTGGAAATGCGCAAGCACGGCTTGGGTATTTCGAACGCCCGCAGCACCCGCGCCATCCGCGAGGTGGCCGAATCGATGGGCTACAAGGAAGCCGACGACATGCTGGTGAACATCGGCACCGGCAAGGAAAACGCCACCCATGTTGCCAACCGCATGCTGAAGATCCTGGTGGATACCGGCACCGAGGAAGCCCAGAAGCCCAACATCGGCATGTCGGCTTCCTCTACCGGCAAGATGCCGCCCATGATAACCAGCGTGAAGCGCCCGAAGAAGCACGAGACGCATTCCTCCAACGGCGTGGTGGTCCGCGGCATCGACGATGTGCTGGTGCGCATCTCGCGCTGCTGCAACCCGGTTCCCGGCGACAAGATCGTGGGCTTCGTAACGCGCGGTCGCGGCGTATCGGTGCATCGTGACGACTGCCCGAATGCCGCCGAGTTGAAACAGCACCCCGAGCGCATCATCGAGGTGTTCTGGGAAAAAGACGGCCCTTCGGGCGATACCTCCTTCAACGTGGAGATCTTCGTAGAGGCGCTCGACCGCCTGAACCTGCTCATCGATGTGGCCTCGGTGTTGGCCGACCAGGGCGCCAACGTTCTTTCCGTGAACACCACTACGCATCGCGATGGCATGGTGGAGATGCGCTTTCTGTTCCAGATATCCGATACGACGGTCATCGACCGCATCCTCTCGCGCATCCGCGGGGTCGAAGGCGTGTTCGACGCGCGCCGCATGATGCCGGGCACAACGTCTTCCAAGCACTAACGAAAGGCGAATAGCATGAAAGTCTCAGTGAAAAGGGAAGGGCGCACGTACAAGGTAACGGGCGCCGCCGTGGACGTCAGCTTTTTGGTGTTGGGCCCTATCGAGAACAACACCTACATCATCTCCGACGATGCGGCCACCTTCGTGGTGGATCCTTCGCACAGCGCCGATGCCATCATCTCGGCGCTCGGCGGCAAGAAGCTCGATGCCATCGTGGTAACGCATCACCACGCCGACCATACCAGCGCCCTGCTCGACCTGAAGCAGAAGACGGGCGCTGCGGTGTACGCTTCTGCCATCGATGCGCCCATCATCCAGAATCAGCCCGCTGGCGGATTCCCCCCTACGAAGTCGTGCAAGGTTGATACCCTGCTCAATGACGGCGGGAAGCTTCGCCTGGGCAACATGGTTTGGCGCGTTATCGGCACGCCGGGCCACACGCCGGGCGGCATCTGCCTGTTCTTGGAATCGGATGCGGGCAAGTACCTGGATGGGGCCAACGTGCTTATCTCAGGCGACACGCTTTTCTGCGGGTCCATCGGCCGAACCGATTTCGAGGGCGGCAACGACAAGCAGATGCGCGCCTCGTTGCGCAGGCTCTCGCAGCTGCCGGGCGACACCTTGGTGCTGCCGGGTCACAATTCGCTTACAACCATCGCCGATGAGCAAAAGCGGGTTTTCGCATATTACTGTTAACGCTGGAAGTTACCGCCCAATCGCTGGATTGGGTGTTACCGTACGAAGCTGCCGCGCGGGTGCTGCCGGCGCGGGAACCGAAATGGAGGGGTTATGGCTGGCATTGGCAAGAAGAAGAACAAGAAGAAGAAATTCAACTACTACGACGCGTTCGATGCGCAGGTTGCCTTGGCGGTAAAGGAGGCCAAGCTGCTCAAGGCCGTAGTGGACGACTTCTCTTCCGCATCCGATTTGGAGGCTGCCTTGGGGCACGCACATGCCATCGAGCGCGAGGCCGACGGCATCTGCCATAGCGTGTTCGAGGCCCTGCTGCCCGACTTCGTTACCCCGCTCGACCGCGAGGACATCATCGCCATCGCCGAGAGCCTCGACGAGCTCATCGATATGACCGAAGAGATCATGCAGAGCTTCTACATGTTCGATATCCACTTCATGCACGACGATGCGAAGAAGTTCGTCAAGCTCATCGTGCGTTCCTGCGAGGCCCTTTCCGATGCCATGGCCGACTTCCGCAATTGCAAGAAGTCCGGCAAGTTCAAGGAGCTTATCGTCCGCGTGAACGACATCGAGGACGAGGCCGACAAGATGTTCCTGCGCATCATCCGCGAGCTGTACACCGCCGAGCGCGAGCATCCGGTGCGCGTTATGGTATGGACGCGTCTGTTCAGCTCCATGGAGGATTGCGTAGACCAGTGCGAGACCGTTGCCAACAAGATGAACATGGTGATGGTGAAGTACGCCTAAGGCATCTTGTTCGGGCTGCCGTTGCAACCAGCGCCCTGGGTTTGGCTCCCTGTGCGGAGTCGAACCCGGGGCGTTTTCGCTTTCGGCGGTCGGCTGGCCTTTTCCGCGGTGCTTCCGTCGGCGGCGGGTATGTTTCCACTTTGGAGCGAATTGATGCTGTACGCGTTCGCATCGGCGCGTTTTGCTAAGATATACGAGTTGTCTCATATCAAGGAAAGAAGACGATGTCTCTTATAGTTTCCAAGTTCGGGGGCACTTCCGTTGCATCCCCAGAACGCATCAAGAATGTGGCCAAGCGCCTTATCGCCATGAAGCAGCAGGGCAACGACGTTGTTGCCGTGGTTTCGGCCATGGGCAAAACCACCGACGAACTGGTTGGGCTTGCCGCCGCATTGAACGATCATCCCTCCAAGCGCGAGATGGACATGCTGCTCTCCACGGGCGAGCAGGTAAGCATGTCCCTTCTGGCCATGGCCATCCAGGCGCTTGGGTACAGCTCCGTCAGCTTCACGGGCTGGCAGGCCGGCATCGCCACCGACGATGCGTTTTCGGCCGCCAAGATCGAGGACATCAACACCGACCGCATCCGTGATGCCCTTGATTCCGGCGCCATCGTGGTGGTTGCGGGCTTCCAGGGCATTTCGCCCGACGGCGACATCACCACGCTCGGCCGCGGCGGCTCCGACACCACGGCAGTGGCCCTTGCCTGCGGCATCGGTGCCGACGTGTGCGAGATCTATTCCGACGTAGAGGGCATCTACACGGCCGACCCGCGTGTTGCCCCCCGCGCCAAGAAGCTCGACCGCATCTCGTACGACGACATGCTGGAGCTTTCCAGCGGCGGTGCAGGCGTGCTCCAGTCGCGCGCAGTAGAGTTCGCCCGCAAGTACAAGGTTGTAATCCATTCCCGCTCCGCATTCTCCGATGCAGAGGGCACGCTTATCGAGGAGGTTGTTCCCTCAATGGAACAGGCAGTCATTTCCGGTATCGCACACGACACGTCCGAGATGAAGATCACGCTGCGTGGCCTTCCCGACGAGGTTGGCATGGCCGCTCAGCTGTTCAGCATCCTTGCCGGCAACAGCGTTTCGGTTGACATGATCATCCAGAACACCACCAGTGACGGCAAGGCGAACATCTCGTTCACGTTCCCGGGCAGCCAGAAGGAGCAGGCCCTTGAAGCGGTAGACTCCCTGGTGCGCAAGTACGGCGCTACGGTTCTTACCGACGACAACATCGCCAAGGTTTCCCTGGTGGGTACGGGCATGAAGTCCACCCCCGGCGTGGCGGCAAAGGCGTTTGCCACCCTGGCAGAGAACCACATCAACATCCTGATGATCTCTACCAGCCCCATCCGCCTTTCCGTTGTGGTGGAAGGCAGCCAGGTAGATGCTGCGGTTCGCTGCCTGCACACGGCGTTCGGCTTGGACTCCGACACCATCTTCGAGGAAACCCAGCTTTCCCCCGAGGAAATTGCGGCGAAGATGGCCAAGGGCCGCTAGCACAAGCTTGTCCAGCATTTTCGGGGCGGCAGCCTGCAAGGGCTTGCCGCCCTGTTTTGTGTTTGTGGGTGCTTGCGGGCTTGCTTTCAAGCGTCTTGCGAGGCGAAGGGCTCGGTGGGCGCCCAGGTAAGGGGCTGGGTGTATAGGCTGGTCTAGGAAACGCTCGCACTTCCGTACGATCCCGCAGGTGCGGGAGCGTACCTGTGCGTTTTCGTGCAAATAAACAACGAGGGCCGATGGTGATCCATCGGCCCTCGTTCGTTGTAGGCGAGTTGGCGGAAGCCCTATTCGTTGTCCTTCTTGGAAACCAGAAGCAGGATGCCGGCGACGAGGCTGGCGAAGATAAGGGTGCATACGCCGAAGGCCACCGTGTTGGGCTTGGTGCCCTTGTAGATGCCCCAGCTGTGCACGGTCATGGGAACAAGCCAGGCAAGCGGGATGATGAGCCAGCAAAGGGCAACGCAGCTGATGACGTTCAGGATGAATGCGATAAGGCGCAGCGTTTCATCTTGGCTGGACATGGGGTATACCGCTGCAGAATTGGCGGCAGGTGCGCTTGCCGGTGCAGGGGGAGCCTGGTACCCCGCCTGGGAAGCGTTCGGCGCAGCAGGCGCGGGCGGCACCGGCGTGCCCTGCTGTTCGGAGGCTGCGGGCGGCACCGGTGCACCTTGCTGTGCAGCAGGAGCGGGCTCGGGCGTGGGTGCGGCGTCGGCAGCGGGCGCGGCCTCTACCTTGGTGCCGCACTTCGGGCAGAACTGGTTGTCGTCGGCAATCTCGTTGCCGCATTTGGCGCAGAACATGGCATTCCTTTCGGGTGGATTGCTGGCTGCTTTAACGGGACAGCCAGATATCATTTGTACGGTTTCCGATGCTATCACAACCGTTCCTCGACTTTTGTTAACTCGGGAAGAAGGTTGCGGCAAAGCGTTGTATCATGATGCCGCTAGTAACCAACATAAAAGGAGCTTCTAATGTCCTGGACGAAGGAAATGCCCGCAAACCCGGTAGTTGCGGTTGCAGGCGCCACAGGCGCCGTCGGCAACGAATTCCTTGAGGTCTTGCACGATCTCGATTTCCCTGCAAGTGAGATTCGCGCGCTTGCCTCCAAGCGCTCTGCGGGCAAGAAGCTTCCGTTCAAGGGCTGCGGCCAGGTTCCCGCCGGCGAGCTTACCGTGCAGGAGATGACCCCCGAATCGTTCCAGGGCGTCGACATCGCCCTGTTCAGCGCAGGTGCCGGCGTTTCCAAGGAAATGCGCCAGGCCGTCGTGGATGCCGGCGCGGTGATGATCGACAACTCCAGTGCTTTCCGCATGGAAGAAGACGTGCCCCTGGTGGTGCCTGAGGTTAACCCGCAGGACATCAGCTGGCACAGCGGCGTTATCGCCAACCCCAACTGCTCTACCATCCAGATGGTGGTTGCCCTGCACGCGCTCGAGCAGGTTGCGCCCCTGAAGCGCGTCGTTGTTTCCACCTACCAGGCCGCTTCCGGTGCCGGTGTTGCCGCCATGAACGAGCTGTTCGACCAGACGCGCGACTACCTGGACGGCAAGCCGTTTGAGCCTAAGGCCTTCAGCGACCAGATTGCCTTCAACATCATTCCCCATATCGATGTGTTCTTGGAAGACGACTCCACCAAGGAAGAGTGGAAGATGGTCGTGGAAACCAAGAAGATCATGGGCCATCCCGAACTGGGCGTTGCCGCCAACTGCGCCCGCGTTCCCGTTCTGCGTTGCCATGCAGAGTATGTGAATGCGGAATTCGACGGCCCTATTTCGCCCGAGCAGGCTCGTGCAGCCTTCGAAGCTGCACAGGGCATTACCCTGAACGACAAGCCGGCCGAAAACGGCTATCCGATGCCTGGCTTGCTGGCCGGTTGCGACGATGTGTACGTCGGCCGCGTTCGCAAGGATGCCAGCGTGGAAAACGGCATCTCGTTCTGGTGCGTTGAAGACCAGATCCGCAAGGGTGCAGCCCTGAACGCCGTTCAGATTGCCCAGCTGCTGCTTCCTTAGTTTCATTTGAAACAGGTTCATATGGAGACGGGCGGGAGATAGCGATTCTCCCGCCCGTCTTTTCGTATGGATGCCTTCGTTGGGTTATCATAGCCAAGATTTAGTAGGCCCTGCCGCAGAGCAGGGATTTTTTGTGCTTGGCGCTGGGCTTCCATCTTGCGGCCCTCCGCCACGAAGATCGGATCTGTTTATATGTCTTTTGATGATGCGCAGGGCGAAGCCCCTGCATTTGCCGAGCTAGGCCTTGGCAACAAGGTCATGGCCGCGGTGGCCGACCTTGGCTACGATGTGCCCACTCCTGTTCAGGCTGGGGCGATTCCTGCGGTTCTGGCCGGCCGCGATGTGCTGGCTGCCGCCCAAACGGGCACAGGCAAAACGGCGGCGTTCTTGCTGCCGTCGCTGAACAACCTTCCGCATGCCAACAGGCGTCGCGTGCGCGGCAAGGGCAACGGTGAAGGCCCCTTCATGCTGGTGGTAACCCCTACCCGCGAGCTTGCCCAGCAGATAGAGGAGGTGTGCCGTACCGTTTCCAAGCATACGGGCCATACCTCGGTTACCGTGGTGGGCGGCGTGGGCTACAACCCTCAGCGCAACGCCCTGAAGCAAGGCTGCGACGTGCTTATCGCAACCCCTGGCCGCTTGATAGACCTTATGGAGCAGGGCTCTGCTTCCTTGGACCAGGTTAAGGTGCTGGTGCTCGATGAGGCCGACCGCATGTTGGACATGGGCTTTCTGCCGGCTATCCGCACCATCGTTGCTGCAACGCCCGAAAAAAGGCAGACGCTGCTGTTCTCTGCCACGCTCGACGAGGGCGCCGTTGGCTCCATCACCAACTTGGTGAACGAACCTGAGCGCATCGAGATCGCCCCGGCCACCTCTACGGCTGAAACGGTAGACCAGTACGTGCTGCCCGTCTCCCTGGAAGCGAAGAACGCCGCGTTGGCCCAAATCCTGAAAAAGGCCGGTACGCAGCGCGTTATCGTGTTCACGCGCACGAAGCATCGTGCCGACGCCTGCCGCAAGCGTTTGACGCGTGCCGATATCTCGTGCGCGGCCATCCATGGCGATCGCTCGCAGGCCCAGCGCGAGCGCGCCCTGCGCTCGTTCCGTGATGGGAACACCGATGTGCTGGTTGCCACCGACGTGCTTGCCCGCGGCATCGACATCACCGATGTGAGCTACGTGGTGAACTTCGACGTTCCGGAAGACCCGGTGGACTACATCCATCGCATCGGCCGCACCGGCCGCGGCGGCGGTGTGGGCTGGTCGCTCACTATCGTTACCGAGCAGGATATCGACGAGTTCCTGGATATCGAGGCCCTTATGGGCAAGACGGTTGACCTTTGGGATGGCTCTGGCATCGAGGTAGGGGAGAGCCCGGTTTACCTGGATCCCGATCGCGTTCCTGCCGCCAAGGTACCTGGCAAGATGGCTAAGAAGAAGCGCCGTTCCGCCAAGCGCAAGCAGGCCCAGGCCAAGCCCAATCAGCGCACCGCGCCCAAGCCTGCTGCCGAAGACCCTGAGGTAGAGGCAGTGCGCGAGGAACTGCGCCGTCAGGAGCAGAAGCGCAAGAAGAAGGCCTCGGCCAAGCAGAAGGCGAAGCCGGCGCCCAAGGCCGGAAAGCACAAGGCTGCTGTGGAGGTGCCGCAGGCTCAGCCCAAGCCGCGTCTGCGCCCGGGCGTGCATTCTTCGGGCATCCGCAATGCGCCTGCAGAAGGCTCGGCTTCCAGCGGCAAGGGCAAGCGTTCGCGCGGCGGCCAAGGGTCTACGCGCCGCAGGAACGCCCAGCGCACCGCGAAGCCGAACCGAGCCAAGCGTTCCTAGCGGCAATATGCCCGAAGCGGGCGGCAGCGGCACTGCTCCCGCTGCTGGCCTAGCAAAAGGCTCTGTTAGACCAAGATTTACATACGGTGGTGTGCCTTCGAGTCCTTAGTGGATCCTATCTCCCGTATCGCTAGTTGAACGGATATGTCCATGAGGCTTGCTGGAGCGGCTTGAGGCCTGTCGATTCTGGTCTAGCAGAGCCAAGCAGAAACTCCCTTTCCCGGGCCAACATTTGCCGCGGTGGAAGGGAGTTTTGCTTTAGGCTAGCGATAGGGCTGCGATCAATGCGCGTGGCCGTTCGTTTCGTTCTAAGGAGAACGCCATGAGCTACCGTACGGATGTTGTTGCTGTGGGGCAGGGCGAATTCAGGTTGGAAGCAGTTGCGACTGTGGCCCCCAAAGGCATCGTCGTCTTCGCCTGCACGCCAGGGTATGCGCATGTGGGTGCCACAGCTCAGGCCATCCCCAGGCCAGAGCCTGGCCGCACGGCAACGGTAAGCCTGTTGGCGGTTCCCTGCCATAGGGACGAGATCCCTGCTCACGACATTGCAGCAGCCCTTGCCACCCGTTTCGGCGTGCCGTGTGCGGCGAGCGCCGGCTACCACGTGGAGGGGGCAACCAAGGAAGACTTGCAGAAGGTGCTGCGCCTGAATGATGAGCTTATCGAAAAGCTCGAGGAAAAGGTGGGGCAGCTGCTTTCGTCCTTAGGGGAAGAAGGCTAGTTGCCAACAAACGAAAAGGAGCCTGACATTGTCAGGCTCCTTCGCTATTGCTTGCGTGCTCATCGGCGGATGCAGGTGTTCAGCGATGCGCTACAACCTGCCGGTGAACAGGAATTTGATGCGCTGCCAGAGGCTGGCCTTCTTCGGCACCAGCTGAATCGCCTGGTTGTCCTGCTGGGAGGCGGTAGGCGCCTGGTCGGCGGCGGGAAGCACTTCCGGTGCAGGCTCGGGCGAAGGCGCGGCAGAGCCGATGGCGGGGCCGGCCACCCCAGGCTCTACCTCTTCAAGGCCGAGTGCCGAAGAGCCCGTGGCAGTGTGTGCCGGCGCTTTCTTTTCCGGCTTTTCAGGAACTATAACCGGTTTGGCGGTTAGCTCCTTGTCGCTTGCGATGGGCACCTCGGGGCTTTCGGGCTGGGCAGGCTGTGCCTCGGTCGCGCCTTCGATGGCTGCTTCGGGCTGGGCCTCCTGTGCCTGTTCGGCTGCTTGCTCGGCTGCTTCGGCGGCGTGGGCAGCTTCCTCTTCTTCCTTCTGGGCGGCTTTGATGCGCTCGATGCGCGCGATCTCGGCCTTGCGGGAGGCTTCCTCTTCGCGGCGCTCGACGGAGCGATGGTAGTCGTCGCGCGCCTTCTTGATAAGGTACGCCTGCGAATCGAAGGAATCTTCCTGCCCGTTGGCCTCGGTGGATGCGAAGAACTCGAGCGGCGTGTACTCCAAATCGCTCTTCAGCATGCGCAGCTTGGCGGTATCGGCAAGCGAAACGTCCAGGTAGCTGTTCACGCGCTCTTTCAGCGCGGGTGCATAGATGGGCCAGGCGATCTCGACGCGTTTTTCCATGTTGCGGGTCATCAGGTCGGCGCTGGAAAGGTACAGCTCGCGGTTCTCGCGCGGGCCGAAGCCGTAGATGCGGCTGTGCTCAAGCAAGCGGCCAACGATGGAGACCACTTCAACGTTGTCGGTATAGCCTTCCACGCCGGGAACGATGCAGGATATGCCGCGCACCAGAAGCGTGCACTTCACGCCCGCCTGGGAAGCTTCGGCGATCTTGTCGATGATGCCCTTGTCGGTGATGGAGTTGGTCTTGAACACCAGGCCGTTCGGCTCGCCCTTCTTGGCCAGCTCTATCTGCTCGTCGATCTTGTTGAGGATCATCGGCTTTATCTGCAGCGGTGCCACCGAGAGCTTCTGGTAGCTGTCGGAAGCGTTTTCCAGGCTCATGTTGCGGAAGAACACGGCGGCGTCTTTGCCGATGGCCTCGTCGGTGGTGATGAAACTGAAGTCGGTGTAGAGCTTCGAGGTTTTCTCGTTGTAGTTGCCGGTACCCAGCTGCGTAATGTACTGGATGCCCTTGTCGGTGTAGCGGGCAATGGTGCAGATCTTCGAGTGCACCTTGAAGTCGTGGAAGCCGTAGATCACGTTGGCGCCGGCCTTTTCGAAGCGCTGGCTCCACTCGATGTTGTTCGACTCGTCGAAGCGGGCGCGCAGCTCGAAGAGCGCGGTAACCTCTTTGCCGTTCTCGGCCGCGGTAACCAGCGCCTCGGCCAGGTGCGATTGGCTGGCCAAGCGGTACAGCGTGATCTTGATGCTGAACACCGAGGGGTCGCGGGCCGAAGCCGTAGATGCGGCTGTGCTCAAGCAAGCGGCCAACGATGGAGACCACTTCAACGTTGTCGGTATAGCCTTCCACGCCGGGAACGATGCAGGATATGCCGCGCACCAGAAGCGTGCACTTCACGCCCGCCTGGGAAGCTTCGGCGATCTTGTCGATGATGCCCTTGTCGGTGATGGAGTTGGTCTTGAACACCAGGCCGTTCGGCTCGCCCTTCTTGGCCAGCTCTATCTGCTCGTCGATCTTGTTGAGGATCATCGGCTTTATCTGCAGCGGTGCCACCGAGAGCTTCTGGTAGCTGTCGGAAGCGTTTTCCAGGCTCATGTTGCGGAAGAACACGGCGGCGTCTTTGCCGATGGCCTCGTCGGTGGTGATGAAACTGAAGTCGGTGTAGAGCTTCGAGGTTTTCTCGTTGTAGTTGCCGGTACCCAGCTGCGTAATGTACTGGATGCCCTTGTCGGTGTAGCGGGCAATGGTGCAGATCTTCGAGTGCACCTTGAAGTCGTGGAAGCCGTAGATCACGTTGGCGCCGGCCTTTTCGAAGCGCTGGCTCCACTCGATGTTGTTCGACTCGTCGAAGCGGGCGCGCAGCTCGAAGAGCGCGGTAACCTCTTTGCCGTTCTCGGCCGCGGTAACCAGCGCCTCGGCCAGGTGCGATTGGCTGGCCAAGCGGTACAGCGTGATCTTGATGCTGAACACCGAGGGGTCGTTGGCGGCCTCGTTGAGCATCTTCACGAACGGGTCCATGCTCTCGTACGGGTACATCAGCAGCACATCGCGCTCGCATACCTGCTCGATGATGGGTCGTTTCTTGTCGAACACGGCCGGCCATTGCGGGGTGAACGGCTCGTTGGTGATCTCGCGCGCAACCTCGGAATCCACCATGCCGGAAAGGCCCCAGGCGTAGCCCATGTCCAGCGGCACGCTGGTGACGAAGCACTGGTAGGGCTTCAGGTTCAAGCGCTTGAGCAGGAACTTCTCGGTAACGCTGGAAAGCGGGGTGTCGGATTCCAGGCGCACCGGAGCCAGGCGTGCACGCTTCTTCAGCATGCGCTTCATGTGCTCGCGGTAGTCGTAGTCCAAATCTTCCTCGGTGCCATCGTTCGGGTCGATGTCGGCGTTGCGCGTTACGCAGATAACGCTGGCGCGCTTGGTGGTGTACATGTTGAACACCTCGTCGACGATGGTCTTGATGGCGTTTTCCAGCAGGATGAACTGGGTGCCCTCGCCGGGGAGCTTGATAACGCGGTTGGCCTGATGGGGCAGCGGGATCAGGCCGAACGTGGCATCGTCTGCGCCGACGTTCTTCTTTTCCTTCTTGCCGTCTTTGGACTTGGCATCTTTCTTCGCCTTGGTCTTTTCCCTGTTGGCTTCCTCGTCCAAGCGCAAGAGCACGTACAGTGCGCCGTTCTCCAAATGGGGGAACGGGTGGCGGGAGTTGATGATCTGGGGCGAAAGGTAGGGCACCACGCGTTCGCGCAGGTAAGTGTGCAGGTAGGCGGCCTGGTCCTTGGAAAGGTCCTCGGGCTGCAGCTGGTGGATGTCGTGCTCTGCCAGCTGGCTGAGGATCTTGTTGTAGATGCGCTCCTGCTCGGGGTACAGGTCGTGGCAGCGGTCGTAGATGGCAAGCAGCTGCTCGTCGGGCGTCATCTGCGTCTTGTTCTCGCGCATGTCCTTATCCACCAGCGAAAGGTCGGTGAGGCTGCCCACGCGCACCATGAAGAACTCCTGCAGGTTGCTGGAGAAGATGGATACGAACGTAAGGCGCTCGAGCGGCGGGACGTTGCGGTCTTCGCCCTGATCAAGCACGCGTTTGTTGAAAGTCAGCCAAGAAAGCTCGCGGTTCTGCATGTAGGGCAGCACGTGGCGATCGCTCTGGCGTTGCTGCATGGATTTGACTTCTGCGGAAATTGCTGCAGCGTCTTTCTTTGCTTCCATTGTTCCCCCTCGGTTTAGAGATCCTTTTGAAAGGATTGAATGTATTCGAATTCCCCAACCTTATTGTAATCGTTAATGCTGCTTGATGCGCAGGTTGAACGGTGATTTTGCGGCTTTTGGCCTTTTGGGCTATGAGTCGGGCTATGAGGCTGCCGCTACGGGCTTTACCAGAACCCGGTCGGCCAGATAACCTTCGCGCACGCCGTACTTGCATATGTCCAGCCGCTGGGCGTGGCATAGGTCGAACACCTGCCGGATGATGATGCAGCCTGGCAGGAAGGTGTGGATGCGGTCGGGCACTGTGCGCAGCGCTTGGTGGGCGAAGGCGTCCGGATCCTTTTCGTACAGGCTGAGCAGGGCATCAAGGTGCTCGGGCAGGATGAAGTCGAAGCGGCTGCCCTCGTTGCAAAGGTCGCCGTAGACCTTCGCCGCCGAGCGGATGGCGCCGCCGATGCCGTAGAGGCGCTCTGCCTCGTAAAGGCTTACGTTGGCGGCCTCGGCGAGCTTCTTCAGCGATGCGGCTATCTGCTGCGCTTCGCCTGTTGTGGGAAGCAGGCCCTTCACGTGGTTGGCGAACGAGGAAAGCGAGCCCTGGGGCAGGCTGGTTTTTGCCAGGTCCAGCCCGTTTTTGATGTGCGTGAGCTCAGTGGATCCGCCGCCGATGTCCACCAGCGTTCCGTTCTGCATGCTCTGGCTCAGGCTGGCGCCCAAAAAGCCCAGGTGTGCTTCCTCTTCGTTGGAAAGGATGGCGATGCGCTTGCCTACCGCGGCCTCGATTTCCGCTGCGGCCTCGTGCGAGTTCTTGCAGTTGCGCAGAACCGCGGTGGCGAAGATATCGATGCGGTCGCACGTGAAATGGCTGGCTCGCGCAAGGTGGGCGTTGATGGTTTTCGCAGCGCGGCGGATGCCCTGCTTGGTCATGGTGCCATCCTTGACATGGGATGCCAGGCCGGCCATGGCCTTGTAGTTCAGCAGGATGCGTATGTCCTTGGCGCGAAGGGGCTCGTGCGGCGCGCAGTTCACCTCGTAGATGCAAAGGCGGATGGTGTTCGATCCCAGATCGATGATGCCGTAGCGGGCCATGTGACGCTCCTTGACGAATGGTTGCAACGCGGGTTGCGCAACACTGATTTAACTATATCGGGCAAATTGCTGCACAAGTGGACGTGTTATGACACATTATTTTACATTTCCCCGGGAAGGCGCGCGTATTGGCTTACCATTGGAATCAGCAGCTCAATCGAGCCGTTTCGCTTGGTTGATGCCCAGCGGCGTGGCCGCTGGCTAGGGGCATACGAGGGGAAAGGGGAGGCCATGCTCGAAACCGTTCGCATGGATTCGCAGAAGGTGTCCAAGAAGGAATACAAGGCGCGCTTCAAGGAGCTTGTCTCGAAGCTGGTGGTTTTGCAGCAGGAGGCCAAGCGCAAGGAAGTTGGCGTCGTCGTCCTGTTCGAGGGATGGAAGGGCGCCGGCAAGGGCAGCCGCATCTCAGACTTGCTGTACAACCTGGATGCCCGCGACACCAGCGTTTACGTCACCGAAGATTTCGACGAGGAAGAAGCCAGCCTGGTCCTTGACGAAGGCTTCGGCGCAACCGGCTACTACCCGGTTATGCAGCAGTTCTGGAAGTCGCTCGGGCAGCGCGGCAGCATGACGTTCTACGACCGTGGCTGGTATTCCGTGGTTGCGCAGCACGTCATAAACAAGCTGCCGAAGAAGGGCAAGATGTCCAAGAAGGAGCGTCTGGGCCTGGAAGCCCGCATCTCCAAGGCTGTTCCTGTGGTGGAAGATTTCGAGACGCAGTTGCGAAACGATGGCTACCTGGTTATCAAGTTCTTCCTGCACATTTCCGAGCAGACGCAGCGCGAGCGCCTTATCAGCCTGTATTCCGACCCCGCCACCAAGTGGCGCGTTACCGAGAAGGACCTGGCCCAGCTTGATCGCTACAAGCAGACCTACCGCATCTACGACGAGATGGTGAAGCGCTCCAACTTCAAGGTGGCCCCGTGGATCCTGCTCGATGCCGGCGACAAGCGCCGGGTGAACCTGCGCGTGGTGCAGGCTATCGTCGATGCACTGGAAAAAGAGCTGCACAAACCCAAGAGTGCTGCTGCCATCGAGGCCGAGAACAAGGCGAAGGAGAATTCCGCCGCGGCCACTGCGGGCGCTGTTGTGGGCGACGAGCGCCAGCGCACCCCCGAGCAGAACTTGCTTCTTCGCCAGCAGGCCGAACGCGATGCCCGGGCCGCCAGTGCGCATGCCCCGCTGATGACGCGCTTCGCCGTAAGCGAGCATATCCCCTCGCTTGACGAGGTAGATCATACCCTGGCGCTTAGTCGGGAAGACTACAAGCTGCAGCTGAAGGCCGAGCAGGAGCGCCTGCGCCGCATAGAGCTGGAGATGTACATCCGCCGTGTTCCCATGATGATCATGTACGAGGGGTGGGACGCCGCGGGCAAGGGCGGCAGCATCAAGCGCGTTGCCCAGGCGCTCGACGCGCGCTCCTACACCATCTTCCCCAGTCCGGCGCCCACCAAGCCCGAGCTTCTGCATCCGCACCTGTGGCGCTATTGGACGCGCCTGCCCAAGGCGGGTCACGTGGGCATCTACGACCGCAGCTGGTACGGCCGCGTGCTGGTGGAACGCGTAGAGGGCTTTGCCAGCACCGAGCAGTGGAGCCGTGCCTACGAGGAGATCAACGAGTTTGAGCGCGACATGGTTGAATGGGGCGCTATCCTGCTGAAGTTCTGGGTGGACATATCGCCGGAAACGCAGCTTGCCCGCTTCGAGGCGCGCGAGAACAACCCTGAAAAGCGGTGGAAGATAACCGCGGAGGATTGGCGCAACCGCGACAAGTACCCGCAGTACCGCGCGGCGGTAGAGGACATGTTCCGCCTTACCTCCACCCGCAATGCCCCATGGATCATCCTAGAAAGCGATGACAAGTACTATGCCCGCGTGAAGGCGCTGCGCATCATCAACGAGGCGATAGAGAAGCGCTTGGGGCTGTTCTAGAGGCTGTGGCTGCCGCAGCTGCTTGGGAAGCCATTGCGGTTTTGGCGTAATGAAAAGGGGTGGGAGATTTGTTCTCCCACCCCTTGTTTGTTGCTTGATCGGGCGCCTTGGTTTGCGGCGGCGTTGTTGCCGGTGCTGCCTTCAGGCAGGTAGGTGCCTTGCCCGGCCGGCCTGAAGCGCCTTCGGCGCTGCTACTCGGAAGCCCAGTTGCTTTCCGTCTTCTTGTGCGGTTGGCGCACGTTCACCTTCTGGCTGGCAAGGCTCACGCGCGAATGCGCAGGGATGCTCTCGGTAACGAAAGCGCTGCCGGCGATGACAGTGTCTTCGCCAACTACGGTTTCGCCGCCCAGCACGCTGGCGTTCGAGTAGATGGTGACGTTGTCTTCGATGGTGGGGTGGCGCTTCACGCCGGCAAGCTTCTGGCCGGCACGGGTGCTAAGGGCGCCGAGCGTTACGCCCTGGTAGATCTTCACATGGTTGCCGATGATGGTGGTCTCGCCGATTACCACGCCGGTTGCATGGTCGATGAAGAAGTACTCGCCGATCTGGGCGCCCGCATTGATGTCCACGCCGGTGCCGCTGTGGGCGTACTCGGTCATGATGCGGGGGATAAGCGGCACGTTCTGCGTGTACAGCTCGTGGGCGATGCGGTACACGAATATGGCGAAGAAGCCCGGGTAGCTGAAAATGATCTCTTCCTTGCTCTGCGCTGCCGGGTCGCCGTCGAAGGCGGCCTGCACGTCGGTGAGCAGCACGCGCTGGATCTCGGGCAGCTTACCGAAGAAATGGGCGCAGATCTCATCGACGCGCTGGCGCGTTTCTTCGCAAGAGGCATCGGGGTTCTTGAACAGAAGCGCCTCGGTAAGCTCGCGGCGCAGGGAGTCCTCGATGCGGATAAGCGTTTCGCCGATGAAGTACTCGGGGTTGGTGCCGGTGGGCGTTTCGTCGCCGAAGTAGCGCGGGAACATCACGCGGCGAAGGTCTTTGATCACGTTGGTGATTGCCTTCTTGTTGGGGAAGTGGCGATCGGGGTCGGTGAAGAAGATTTCCTTCGCGCTGTAGTTCTGGGCGATGCCCGCAACGATTGAATCGAGGTTTTCGTTGAACATGATGCCTCTTTCGGTTTTGCTGCGCGCGCTATTCGGCGGGGCGCACCTGCGTTGTTTTCCCTATCCTAGCGTGTTCGGCCGCAAGCTGAAAGCGATATCGGGCTAAATCCGACTAATTTTGTAGGTTTATAAATCGTCGGTTGCGCTGTTGACTATCCAGCTATCAAACGATAGTAGACAAAAGACCAAACGATACGCTAAGGTGACCATAAATCACGTGCAGGAGGTACATATGTGCGAAGAGGTGAACGCGGAATACATCAAAAGAGTCCGCAATAAATATCATATGACGCAAAAGGCGTTTGCGAAGGTTTTGGGCATTGGGGAAGCCAGCCTAGCCCGCTACGAAAAGGGACAGAAACCTACCAAGGCGATGGCGAACCTGCTTCGCGCTGCGGATGATCCTGAGTTCATGGCGGATTGCCTGGATCGCGATGGCGGTCAGATTTCCGCGGCACAGTGCGAGGAAGCTCAAAGCATCATCTACTCAATGCTCACGTTTGACGAGGACGGAGAGGTTATGGACATGACCGACATCTATATGATCACGCTCGACCAGGAAATCCTGAACGAAAAGGTCTCGCTGGTGCTGGCCGATGCCTTCCGTGCCCTGGAAAAGGCAAAGGTGCAGAACAACAAAGAGCGCATGATCATCCTGCAAGATATCATCCGCGAGCTGGCGCTCCTGAAGCCGACGATCGTTGATGGGGAGAATGCCAATAAGGTAAAGCAGGCAGAGCTGCGGGGGAAGGTTGATTGTTACCGCAAAATGCTCGACCTCTGCATGAAGCGTGCGGCTTAGTAGGGTCTTATGGGAAAAGGAAAAACAACGATCGAAGACCCCGGCACCTATTCCGAAGAGGAATTCCAGAAGGCTAAGGAATCTATACTGTCAGCGCTTACCATGGAACCGAGGCTGGCTCCTTCTCTTCATCCGATAGCGGTTTTGCTGGGTGGCCAAAGTGGGGCTGGAAAAACTACGCTCCATGGCTTGATGAGGGATTACTTCTCAGGGAATCAGGTCACTGTGAACGGCGACGGCTTCCGCTCGTATCATCCTCGATACCGCCAGCTCGACAAGGAGTATGGCCCTGAATCGGTTAACTACACCGCAAAATGGGCAGGCTCTATGACCGAAGCCGTGGTAGAGGCTCTTTCCCTGGTTGGATACAACCTTGCGGTAGAGGGAACCTTGCGCACGGCAGAGGTCCCCACCAAAACAGCTACGTTGCTCAAAGAGCGCGGCTACCGGGTGTTCCTTGCGGTGATGGCCGTGAAACCGGAGATATCCCTGGTAAGCTGCCAGATCCGTTATGAGCAGATGCGTATTGCCGGCACGGTGCCGCGCGCAACCGATCCCGAGCACCACAACCTCATCATCCGGCAGATTGTTTCCAATATGCGCGTTCTTGAGCAAAGCGATTTGTTTGAAGGCATATACCTGGTGAACCGTGCCAAGGAAGTGCTCTATCCGGAAGAGGGGCTTGAAGGAAAGGCGTCAGATGCGCTTGAGCAGGTTCTTTTCGGCGCCTGGAGCAGGGAAGAGAGCATCCACTACGACTATCTGAAAAGCCAGCTCGAAACCCTTCAGCTGCAGGCTGCTAAGGGCAAAGCGGCAAGGCGCAGGCCTACTAGCCCAAGGAGGTAGTGCCCTTGGTGGCCAGCGTGGCCGCCATTTCCGAAAGGCGTTTGGCGCTCATGCGCTTGCCTCCGGAAACCCAATGCTGGTACAGCGTCACACAGGTGGAGTGCACGAACACGAGCACTGCCGAGATCTCGGTGCCGGAAAGGCTTCCGAAGCCACGGTCGTTCACGTACCCGAGCTTCAATTCCTCTTCGATCATCTGCTGGCAGAATTCCGATTTGCGGGCATAGCACACCACGCGTTCGTTCAGGCGGCTTTGCTTGCCGGCCTCGCAGAGCGAGACCACCAACCGCCGGGCAAATTCAGCGGTTCTGTCAGGCAGGGAGAACTCCTTGGTTTCCTCTAGCAGCGTCTGCAGAAGCAGGGCCTGGTATTCAGCGATCAAAGCGTTCAGATCGGGGTAGTGCCGGTAATAGGTTTTCTTGCTGATGCGCGCTTCGCGGCAAAGCTCGGCAACGGAGATAGCGGAAAGCTCATTTTCCTCCGCGAGCTTTTCGAAGGATGCATGAATGGCTTCTTGCGTCTTGATGATACGCAGATCGGTTTTCTCTTCCATGTACATCCTCCTTGAACGTCAATAAAGACATTATAGTGTCATTGCTAAATATGGCTAGAGACTTTAATGAATAATGTCACTATGGTGTTGCAACATTGCGTTAATGCAGGTAATTGCTTTGCTATTGCCGTGAAATATCTTGTCGTTTCGCCAATCGTCGTTCGGTTCTTTGTTCTTGTGCCGGTTACGACGCCGCCCACGTTGGAGCAATGGTGGTGAAGCCGCGTGTTTAGCAATGCGCTATCTGTGTGCCGGTGGATCTTTGGCGCTACCCTCTGGTGGCTTTTCGATCTCTTAGGTTTGCTGCGCAGTCCTTACTAGTAAGGCCCCTTTCAGCAGTGCTGAAAGGGGCCTTGTGATGCGCGTCGGCTGGGTTCTACGGCTTAGGTTGCGGCTTAGGGATGCTTAGCTTTGTCGGTAGTGCGCCAGGAATTGCTCAAGGTTCTCCATGCATTCGGAGAGCACTTCGATGCGGGGCAGGTACACCACGCGGAAGTGGTCGGGTTTGCCCCAATTGAAGCCCTTGCCGGGCACTAGAAGGATCTTCTTCTGGTGCAGCAGGTCCAGTGCAAACTGCTCGTCGTTGGTGATGTTGAACTTCGCCGTATCGATCTTGGGGAAGATATAGAACCCGCCCTTGGGCTTCACGGCAGTGATGCCGTCGATGCTATTGAGTGCGTTGTACACGTATTCACGCTGCTCGTATACGCGGCCGCCGGGAACCACATAGCTCTGCACGCTCTGGTGGCCCCAGAGCGCCGTTTGCACGATGCTCTGCGCAGGTACGTTGGAGCACAGGCGCATGTTCGAGAGCATGTCGATACCCAGGATGAAGTCCTTCGCGCATGCCCGGTTGCCGGAAAGCACCATCCAGCCAATGCGGTAGCCGGCGATCATGTGGCTCTTGGAAAGGCCGCTGAAGGTGACGCAGAACAGGTCGGGTGCCAGGCTGGCGATGGAAACGTGCTCTTCTCCGTCGAAGATCAGGCGATCGTAGATCTCATCGGAAAAGATCATCAGCTGGTGCTTGCGGGCAACCTCCACGATTTCCTGCAGCACCTCGCGGGGGTACAGCGCGCCGGTGGGGTTGTTCGGGTTGATGATGACGATAGCCTTGGTGCGCGGGGTGATCTTGCTCTCGATGTCGGCGATGTCGGGGTACCACTCGGCCTGTTCGTCGCAGACGTAGTGAACTGGGTTGCCGCCGGCGAGCGTGGCACATGCGGTCCACAGCGGGTAGTCGGGGCTGGGGATAAGGATCTCGTCGCCGTTGTCTAGCAGCGCCTGCATGCACAGGTTGATGAGCTCGCTTACGCCGTTGCCGGTGTAGATGCAGTCCATGTCCACATTGGGAAGGCCCTTGATCTGCGAGTACTGCATGATGGCCTTGCGAGCGCTGAACAGCCCCTTCGAGTCGCTGTAGCCCTCGCAGTCGGGCAGCTGCAGGCGCATGTCCTGCACCACTTCGTCGGGCGTGCGGAAGCCGAAGGGGGCAGGGTTGCCGATGTTCAGCTTCAGGATGCGGGTGCCCTGGCGCTCCATGCGGGCAGCTTCGTCAACCACCGGGCCGCGCACATCGTACAGGACGTTGTCGAGCTTGGAGGATTTCTTGAACTGGCGCATGGGGGCACTTCCTTGGTGTTGGGTTTGGCTGGGTGTGGGCTTGGTGTGGGGTTCGGCCTGATGGGATGAGGCGCTGGTTGCAGACGGCGCTGTGGCCGTAGACGCGGCATCGGCTGTGCTCGTTGGTGCACCGACAGCGCCGTTCGCTGGCGTTGCAGCGCTGCCGTTCGTTGGGGCTGAGGCTGTAGGCGCGGCATTGGCGGCAGGCGTGGGGGTGGTTGCCGGCGCAGTGCCTTCGCCGGGCGAAGCGCCGAGCCCGCTTTCGCCGGCGCCCTTTGCCAGCCAAGCAGGCGAAACGTTTAGGATGTTGGCCAGGGTAGCCATGACATCGGAGCGGGGGATGGTTTTGCCGCTGACGTATTGGCTCACCTGGCTCTTGCCCAGCTTCGCCCCTTGATCTTGTGCGGCATGGATAAGATCGGCCTGCTTCAAGCCTGCTTCTGCCATTGCCTTCTTAAGGCGTTGCGAGAAGTTTCCCTGTTCCATGGAGCCTCCGTTTGCCATGCGCCGGGTGCGTGCCCGCCGCTTCGATGATTGATGCTTGAAGTTCAATTTGTTTTGAACC
Organism: uncultured Prevotella sp.; assembly: GCA_963598325.1. Taxonomy (GTDB): domain Bacteria; phylum Actinomycetota; class Coriobacteriia; order Coriobacteriales; family Eggerthellaceae; genus Anaerotardibacter. The sequence continues at coordinate 33,196 of CAVBST010000004.1, forward strand.
ATGTTGCTGATTGTAGTTCAAGAGTTCAATTTATATTGAACGAAAGGGATAAATTGAACCAAAAAGTTCAATTTCTGAAGATGACAGATGGCCTTGATGCATAGGCAAGCTCAAAGGAGGAGCATTAGGAAATGCCCCTATTCGCTGTGCAAACGAAAGCGCCGCCCCTTGGTTGGAGCGGCGCTGGATGGTTTGGCGGAGACGTGTGCGAATCGAACACACCCAAGACGTTCTGCGCGCCTCACAACGGCTTTGAAGGCCGCGGGGCCCACCAGGACCCATTCGTCTCCTTTTGTAAAAGCGTTGCTATCGTAGCGTTAGCTGTGCCGCGAACCAACCCGCCGACCGTCTGTTTCGGCGGACGGGATTGGATTTATCCGTGAGCGAGAATAATTTCTCATTTCCAGCAAACGTTTAGCTTGCGAACAGCACGCGCTTGTCTCCCTCGCGCTTGGTTACCTTCCTCCCATCGAAGTACTCCAGCAACGGGATGGCGTACTTGCGGCTGGTGCCCATGGCGGTTTTCAGCTCGGCTGCCGTGGCGCTGCCGTTTTCCTGCAGGTACGACACCAGCGCTGCTTGCAGCTGGCTGAGCGCCTCTGCTGCAAAGCAGAACGTGCGGTCGATGCGCTGGGCTTGCCCGCGTTCTTCCAGAACAAGAACAGCCTTGTTGCCCTGGGCCTTGGTGAGCCCGGCTTCCTCGAACACCGCATCGAGGGGTAGGGGGGCGGTGCCCTGCTCCTTCAGTGCGCTCAGCAGCGTTTCTGCGGTTTGGTTCTCCAGGTTGCGAGCGCCGGCCCCGGCCTTGGGGTGGCTTACCTCTCCCTTTGCGAACACGAGCTTGCCGCTACCCACTGCCTGGGCGAACAGCGCTTCGAAACAGCCATCGGAAAGGTGGCGGGGGTACTGTTGCTGCAGCGAGGCCTTCGCAAGGCCGGTTGCGGCTGGGTTCTGCGCATGGAACTTCAGCAGGATGTTCTCCATCGTCATAACGTGCTTCTGCACGGTTGCGGGCTTTGCCCAGTACTGTGCCCCTTCGCCGATGTGCACGTAGGCGGGCTTCTTCGAGGACGTTTCTTCCTTGTGCAGCAGTTCCCCTACCTTGGAGGGGGCAAGCCCCGTTATGCGGCCGATCTCCTCTGCGCTCACCGGGACGGTATCGGCATCTATGGCCGCGTGGCACATGGCAAGCCTGTCGCTTTGGGCAAGCGCCTCCAGCAGTGCGCGGTCGGCATCGTCGAGGTTGGTGCGGTGCCGGGGCTGGCTGTTAAGCACGCTGCCACCGCCAATAACGTGAACGGGCGAAAACGAGCGCACAATGAAACGGTCGCCATGCGAAACGGGGAGCGCAGCGTCCAGGCGAACCTGCGCATACACGGTGTCGTGGGGGTTTACCTGGGCCTTCCCATCCATGAACAGCAGGCGCCCGGTAACCTCGCGGGTGCCATGGGAAACGTGTACGCGGGCCCCGCTTTCCAGCGGCCGTTCCAGGGGTAGGGTGGGCAGGTAGGTGAAGCGCGCATCGAAGCGGTTGGTGGCCTCTAGAGTGCCGGGGGTTGCTAGGAAATCGCCCGGATCCAAGTCGGTGGTCTTCAAGCCCACCAGGTTCAGCGCGGTTCGGTTACCGGCAACGCTCTGGTCAACTTCCTGGTCGTGAACCTGAACGGTGCGCACGCGCGCTACCAGGCCGGAAGGCAGAACCTCAAGCTCGTCGCCCGCCTTCACGGTGCCTTGCCACAGGGTGCCGGTGATAACGGTTCCCGCGCCCTTGATGGTGAACACACGGTCGATGGGCAGGCGAACGCTGCCTGTTTTCGTGGTCTCTTTCACCTTGGCGGCTTGTTCGGCCAGCGCAGCAAGCAGGTTGTCGAGTCCTTCGCCGGTACGGGCGGAAACGGGCACGAGGGGGGCGTTCTGGAAGGGGGTTCCCTCCAATTCGTCGGCGATCTCGCCGGAAACCAGCTCGACCCATTCTTTATCCACCAGGTCGCACTTGGTAAGCGCGATGACGCAGTCGGTTACGCCCAAAAGCTCCAGCACGGCCAGGTGCTCGCGTGTTTGGGGCATGATGCCGTCGTCGGCGGCGATGCATACCAGCGCCAGGTCGATGCCGGTGGCGCCCGATATCATTTGCCTTACAAAGCGCTCGTGGCCGGGTACGTCTACCACGCCCATCGTGGTTCCATCGGGCAGGGGAAGCTCGGCGAAGCCCAGTTCTATGGTGATGCCTCGTCGCTTCTCTTCCGCCAGGCGATCAGGGTCGGTTCCCGTAAGCGCCTGGATAAGCGTTGATTTGCCGTGGTCGATGTGCCCGGCGGTGCCCAAGATCAGGTGGCGGTTCTTTCCCTTTTCGGTCATGGCTACTCCTTTTCCGGGGCTTGCGCTTGCTCGAGATAGGCAGTGAGCGCTTTGGCTATCTGCTCAGCATCATCAACGCCTAGCAGGGTGCGTACGCCGAACACGACCTTCTCGTGCCCGATGCGCGCGATGATGGGAATGTGCCAGCGCTGCTCAAGGAACGCGATGCATTCCTGCGCGTTGCCTCGTTCAAGGGTTACTTCGGTGGCGAACGAGGGGATGTCCACCATGGGCAACGACCCGCCACCGGCGCGCGAGACGTCGGGGATGGTGGCAGCGTGGCAAAGCCCCTTGCAGGTGGAATCGATAAGGCTGGTCAAGCTGTCGGCGGCTTCCTCCATCTCTGATGCGCTTGCAGTGAGCATCCGCAGCGTGGGGATGCTCTTCTTCGCCGCTTCCGGATCCAGGTACAGCCGAAGCGTTGCCTCGAGCGCGGCGATGGTCATCTTGTCCAGGCGCAGCGCGCGGGCAAGAGGATTCTTCTTCAGACGGTCTATCAGGGGCTTTGCACCTACGATAATGCCGGCTTGGGGGCCGCCGAGAAGCTTGTCGCCTGAAAATGAAACCAAGTCGCAGCCGCGCAGCGCCTCTGCCACCGTGGGTTCTCCGTGGTTTCCCAGCTCGGGAAGGCCGATGAGCATGCCAGAGCCCAGGTCCTCGTATACCAGCAGCGGTTCCGCCTCGGGCGCTTCTTGGGCGCGGCGCGCGTTCTCCGCTTCGGCCACGCGTTTGAGTTCCTTGGCACTCACCGATTCGGTGAAGCCCACTAGGCGGTAGTTGGACGTGTGGACCTTAAGCAGCATGGCCGTTTCGGGCGTGATGGCGCGCTCGTAATCGGAGGGATGGGTCTTGTTCGTGGTGCCCACCTCTACCATCTGCGCGTTGGAGAAGTCCATGATGTCGGGGATGCGAAACGACCCGCCGATCTCGATAAGCTCGCCGCGGGAGATAACGGCCTGCTTTCCCTTGGCGAACTCGTTCAGGACCATCAGTACCGCTGCGGCATTGTTGTTCACGGCGATGGCGGCCTCTGCGCCGGTGAGCGAGCAGATAAGGCTCTCGCAATGGCTGTGGCGGCTGCCGCGCTGCATGGATTCCAAATCGTACTCGAGCGTGGAGTACGCGCTTGCTGCCTGCTCGGCGGCCTCTACCGCCTCCTTCGCCAACGCACTGCGGCCAAGGTTGGTATGCACCACCACGCCGGTGGCGTTGATGACGCGCTTGAGCGATGGGCTGCTTTGCTTGCGGATGCGCTCCATAACCCCGCTGCATACGGCGTCAAGGCTGGGTGCGCTTGCCTGTCCGGCCAGGATGGCGGCGCGGCAGGAATCCACCTGCGCGCGGATGCAGGATACCAGCGAGTCGTGGGGCAGGCTGCCCTCAAGGGCGCCTAGGGGCAAGGCGTTCAAGACCTCGTCTACCGAGGGCAGCTTGCGTAGTGCTGCGTTGAGGGAATCGGTTGGCATGCGCTTCCTTTCAGTCTTGTTTTCAAGCAGGGATTATAGGTTCACGAACCGCAACGCGCCGCTCGCGTCCGCTGAGCGGGCATATCTAGTCACTGAGGTGGATAAACGGCTTGGAATGCCGCGCAAAATGGCTATAATCCGTTTGATCGCACGCCCGGGAGCACGATGATTCTGCCATCCGATCGCCTCGTGGGCGTTTGATCCGGGGCTCCAACCCACCCCTCTGAAGCCCTTATCTGCATCGGGCTTCCTTCTTTTCTGCAGCCGCCACCGAGCGGCATTTCCTGTTGTCGGCGTGCCGTGCCCCTCCCTATCTCTTCGCATGGTATGCCAATCCCCCTGAAGGAGTAGAAATGGACTCTACTAAGAAAGAGCACATCATATTGGCTGTAGGCGGCGTGGTTGCCGCCATCGTTGCCGTGCTTCTTGCCTCGAACGGCAACCCGGGCAACATGGCGATCTGTATCGCATGCTTCGTGCGCGATACCGCTGGCGCCATGAAGCTGCAGACCAATGAGACCGTTCAGTACCTGCGTCCCGAGATTATCGGCATCATCATCGGCGCCTGCATCATGGCGTTCGCCGGCAAGGAGTTCAAGGCTCAGGCCGGCTCGTCCCCGTTCACGCGCTTCATCCTGGGCTTCATCGTGATGATCGGCTGCCTTATCTTCCTGGGCTGCCCGCTTCGCATGGTACTGCGCATGGCCGGCGGCGATCTGAACGCTTGGGTTGCCCTTATCGGCTTTGCCGCTGGTATCGGCACAGGCGTGCTGTTCCTGAAGAACGGCTTCACCCTGGGCAAGGCTGAGAGCCTGAAGAAGGCCGAGGGCTTGGCTCTTCCCATCGTGGTCATCGCCCTGTTCATCCTGAGCGTTACCACCACCGTGTTCGCCGTTTCCCAGTCCGGCCCGGGCAGCATGCACGCCCCTGTGGTGCTCTCCATCATCGGCGGCATCGCCTTCGGTATCGTTGCCCAGCGCACCCGCCTGTGCTTCGCCGGCGGCCTGCGTGACGTTTTCCTGGTGCGCGACGGCTGGGGGCTTGTGGTTATCGGCATCGTGTTCGCAGGTGTTCTGATCTACAACGTGGCATCGGGCCACTTCAACCTTTCCTTCGCTGATCAGCCCATCGCCCATACCGAGGCCCTGTGGAACATCCTGGGTATGTACGTGGTCGGCTTCGGCGCCACGCTGCTGGGCGGCTGCCCGCTTCGCCAGCTGGTGCTTGCGGGCTCCGGCAACGGCGATGCTGCCGTCACCTTCGTGGGCTTGCTGGTGGGCGCTGCCTTCGCGCACAACTTCGGCATTGCCTCCAGCGCCAAGGGCACCACGGAAGCCGGTCAGATCGCCACGGTGGTTTGCATCGTTGTCCTGTTCGTCATCGCGTTCGTGAACCTGAAGCGTTCGCGTTCCTAGGGGCAGGCCATGGTTCGCATAGATGCGAAAGGGCTTTCGTGCCCCCAGCCCTTGATGATGGTTCAGGAGGCCCTGAAGAAGAACCCCGGCGAGCAAATAGTCGTCGAGGTCGATAGTGCGTCTCCGCGCGACAACATCCTGCGCCTGGCTCGCCGCAAGAAGCTATCAGCTTCTGTTGTCGAGTCCGAAGGCGTATTCACCATCACCATCGGTTGATGGAAACACCTGCCCGCAATGGGGCTGCCGCTTGGCGGCGGCGCCCTGTTGCGGGCGCGGCGAATATCCTGGTTCCCTGCCGGGGCATTCGCCTTTGCTTGAATCGAGTCGGCCAAAGGCGCCTCTTAGCCCGAGGGTTTGCTGGAAGGCCGGTTTGAGGAAGCGTTCACCTCTATTGAAAAGCAAGGGGCATCGACCGAAGGCCGCTGCAGCCCTAGGTGGTGCCTCCCGAATGAAGGGAGAGAGCAATGGCCGACAATCATGAGATGTGGAAGAGCCTTGGCATGGACCTGGAAACGCACGATCAGCTGTGCGCGGTGCTGCCGAGCGCTTTCGGCGACGTGTACCTAAGCCAGGAAAACCGTCCAGAGGCTATGGCGTTCTACGATTACGTGGTATCCGACATCCACGGCATCCGCCCCGCAGAGCTCATTGAGCTGCAGAAGAAGGGCGGCAAGGTGTTCGGCACGTTCTGCGTGTACGTGCCCGACGAGGTTGTCATCGCCTGCGGCGGAGCGGTGACGGGCCTGTGCGGCGGTTCCCAGTTCTGGGTGCCGGAGGGGGAGAAGGTCCTGCCCTCCGATACCTGCCCGCTGGTGAAGGCCTCGCTCGGCGCTCATTTCGGCAAGACATGCCCGTATTTCAGCGTTGCCGATATGTACGTGGGCGAAACCACCTGCGATGCTAAGAAGAAGGCTTACGAGATCCTGGGCGCCGACAAGAGAACCTATGTTATGGACATGCCCCAGATGAAGCGCGAGAAGGATGTTCAGAAGTGGACGGGCGAGATCGCCGACTTCGCCCATGAGGTAGAGGAGTTCACTGGCAACAAGCTCACTCCCGAAAACCTTGCGCATGCCATCCAGGTTGTGAACGCCAAGCGCCGTGCCCTAGCTCGTGTCTTTGCGGCGACGAAGACCAAGGACTGCATTCCGATTTCGGGCAAGGACCGCCTGCTCATGACGCAGATCGCGTTCTTCGACGATCCCGAGCGCTGCGCCCAGAAGGCCAACGAGCTGGCAGACGAGCTTGAGCAGCGCGTCGCCGATGGGGTAAGCGTCTTCCCCGAGGGAACGAAGCGCATCCTTATCACCGGCACGCCCATGGCCATCCCCAACTGGAAGCTGCATCATCTTATCGAAACCAGCGGAGCTGCCGTGGTGTGCGAGGAGATGTGCACCGGCACGCGTTACTTCGAGCATCTGGTCGATGAGACGCAGACCACGTTGGAAGGCCAGTTCCAGGCACTTTCCGAGCGTTACATGTTGAACAACTGCGCTTGCTTCACCCCCAATCCCGGACGTATCGAGGACATCATCCGCCTTGCCCGCGAGTACCAGGTCGATGGCGTTATCGATGCCAACCTGAAGTTCTGCACCACGTACAACGTGGAGAAGAGCTCGGTTGCCGCCGCGCTCGAGGCGGAGGGCATTCCCTGCCTTGGCCTTGAAACCGACTACACCGACAACGATGCGGAGCAGCTGCGTACGCGCATCCAGGCGTTCGTCGAGATGCTTGGCTAGAAGGCATTCTTGCCGGGTGGGGCACAGTCCCTGCCCGGCAAGGGCCTTTTTCTGACGAAGGGTTCGGGCATGTTGGGAATAGGAATAGACATTGGCTCCACTGCGACGAAAGTGGCTGCGATAGACGAGTCGGGGGCATTGGTGGGAACCTGGATGTACCCCACCGGCTTCAGCAGCGTCGAGGCGGCCCGTGCTGCGCAGGAGCTGCTTCAGAAGGAGGGCTTGCTGGGCTCCGATCGCGCCATCATCGCAACGGGGTATGGGCGCAATGCCGTTTCCTATGCCAACAAGGCGGTTACCGAGATCACCTGCCACGCCAAGGGCGCCGTGCGCCTTTTCGGTCGCGATGGCGTGGTGATCGACGTGGGCGGGCAGGACACGAAGGTCATCTGGCTTGCCAACGGATCGGTTAAGAAATTTCTTATGAACGACAAATGCGCTGCCGGCACGGGGCGTTTCCTGGAGGTTATGGCCGATAGGCTCACGGTCGATCAGCCAGAGCTTGAGCGATTGGCCCGCGCCGGCAAGCCCACCGCCATATCGAGCATGTGCACCGTGTTCGCCGAAAGCGAGGTTATCTCGCTTGTCGGGCGAGGGGAGTCGCGCGAGAACATCGCCCGCGGGGTGATCGATTCGGTGGTGGGCCGCGTTGCCGCCATGGCCTCGAGCGCAGCGGGTCAACCTACGTTCCTTACGGGTGGTCTGTGTGCCAATGCGTTTGTGGTCGAGCGTCTTTCCGCCGTATTGGGCACCACGGTCGCAACGGCGCCGGAGGCTCGCTTCGCGGGGGCCATCGGCGCTGCATGCATTGGAGCTGGTGTTTGACGATGGCAGCGAAGGACGCATGTTATGTGCTGGTGCGGACAAGCACCGAGGCGTTCGATCTGTACGAGCGCATTCGCTCAGCGGGCGTGCCGGCGCGCGTTGCTCCTGCTCCCCACGGCATGCAGGCATGCTGCGGCACATCGGTTATGCTCGACCCCGAAGACGTTGATCGGGCGCGTGGGGTTATCGAGGCCGCCCCGTACCCCATCGAGAGGATCGTTGAGATTGCAGGCGCCATCGACCCTTCGCGGGACAGGTTTTGCTGAGTCTTGCAAGCGCGCCACCCGCGGCGCAAGCGGCAACGTTTCCGTATACACCCTTTTCGGCTGGTCTTGCCGCTTTCCCGCTAGCACCGGCTTCCAAGAAGATAAGCTGTTCTCCATGATCATAGTTGCATTCCATACCACGGCCGATGCGTTCGGCTTCGAAGAAGCTGCGAAGCGCGTGGGCCTTCCCGGGCGCTTGGGTACCATTCCGCGCACTATTTCGGCGGGCTGCGGCTTTGCGTGGCTTGCGCCAGTGGAAACCCGAAGCCGCATAGAGGGATTCCTGGCCGAACAGCACCTGGAGTGCGAAGGGGTGTACGAGCAGTGAGGATCTTGAACATCACGGCACAGAAGCCCGACAGCACGGGAAGCGGCGTGTACCTCGCCGAAATGGTGCGTTGCGAGGTTCAGGCGGGCCACGCTGCGGCGGTTGTCTGCGGCATTGCGCCGGGTGACCCATTGCCGTTTCCCGAAGGCGTCTGCGCGTACCCCGTCTACTTCGAAACAGATGAGGTGCCCTTTGCGGTGTGCGGCATGTCCGACGAGATGCCCTATCGCGCAACGCGCTATCGCGATATGGATGCGCAGATGGTTGCGCAGTTCCGTGCTGCGTTTGCCGAGCGCATTCAGCGTGCGGTAGGGGAATTCAATCCCGATGTGGTGGTATGCCATCACCTGTATCTTCTTACCGCTTTGGTGCGGAAATTGGTTTCGGATATCCCGGTGTTTGCCATATGCCATTCCACTGATCTTCGCCAGATGCGCTCGCACGGCCTTGAGCGGGATGAGATCATCCACGGCATCTGCGGGCTTACCGGGATCTTCGCCCTGCACAGCGAGCAGCGTGCCGAGATCATCGCCCTTTACGGATGCGAGCCAGGCAAAGTGCAGGTTCTGGGTACCGGCTACAACTCCGCGGTGTTCACCATGCCGAGCCGGCGCCCCGCGGATTGCGGCGAACTGTCCCTTCTGTATGTGGGCAAGATCTGGGAGAAGAAGGGTGTCGGGTGCTTGCTCGATGCGCTCGACCAGGTTCGCGTTCCCGGGAAAAGCATCCATCTGCGCTTGGTGGGCGGTCATAACGACGCTGCCGAGTACGAGCGCTTCCAGAAGCAGGCCAGCTCGTGTGCGGCGCAGGTCGAGTTCGCCGGTCGTTTGGAAACCGACGCGTTGGTGGACGCTTACCAACATGCCGCAGTGTTCGTGTTGCCATCGTTTTTCGAGGGGCTGCCTTTGGTTGTGGTCGAGGCGTTGGCTTGCGGCTGCCGGGTGGTGGTAAGCGATCTGCCCGGTATCCGCCCCTGGCTGGAGGGCCATGTGTCCGATGCACCGGTCGTGTTCGTGCAGCCGCCCCGCATGCGCACGGGCGACGACCCGTTCCCGGAAGACCTGTCGGCCTTCTCCGAGCGTATCGCCCGCGGCATCGAGCAGGCTGCTTCGATGTCGTCCTTTGCCGGCGACATGCATTCGCTTACCTGGGAGGGGCTCACCTCCCGTTTTGTTTCCCTCGTTATTCCGTTTTGCAAGGGGTGAGCACCTTGATCTACTTCGACAATGCGGCAACCACCATGCAGAAGCCGCCGGCGGTGGCCGAGGCCGTGGTTCGCGGCATGAAAACGTTCGGAGGGGTGGGGCGTGGTGTGCACCCCGCATCGCTTCGGGCGGGGCGTGCCGTGTTCGATGCGCGTAGGCAGGTTGCGAACTTGCTGGACGCACCTTCTTCATCGTGCGTTTCCTTCACGCTGAATGCCACCATGGCGTTGAACATAGCCTTGCAGGGCTTGGCGAAGCCGGGCAGCACTTTGCTCACTACCGCAGCATCGCATAACTCGGTGCTGCGCCCCCTGTTCCGCCTGCGCGATGAGCAGGGGTGCGCCATCAAAGTGGCGCCCATAAACCCTGATGGCAGCCTTGATTTTGCGACCTATGAGCGTATGCTCGCCGAAGGGGACGTACGTTTCGTGGCCGCAACCCATGCCTCGAACCTGACAGGCGATGTGTACGATGTGGCCCGTATGGCACGCCTGGCCCACGAGCATGGTGCCCTGTTCATCCTGGACGCCGCCCAAACAGCGGGTGCCATCCCCTTGTCGCAGGCGGAGATCGGCGCCGACGTGGTGTGCTTCACGGGGCACAAGAGCCTGTTCGGGCCGCAGGGCACCGGTGGTCTGTGCGTTTCTCCGCAAGTTGAGGTGCATCCGCTGCTGGAAGGCGGTTCAGGAACCCATACCTACGATGAGCGCCATCCTCCTTACATGCCCGAGGCCTTGGAGGCGGGCACCGTGAACGCCCATGGGCTTGCCGGATTGGCTGCAGGTGTGGGCTTCATCGAGGAAGAGGGGGTTTCCGCCATTCATGGAAAGGTTGCCAAGCTCACCGGCGCATTCGAGGAAGGCGTGCTTGCAGTCGATGGCTTGCGCGTCCTGGGTGGCCATGGTGGCATCGGCCGTACCGGGGTTGTCGCAATCGATGTGGAAGGCATTGACCCGGCGCTCTTGGGCGATGCCCTGGCGCGCGATTTCGGCGTATGCACCCGCGCAGGTGCCCATTGCGCACCGCTGATGCACCGGGCCCTGGGCACCGAGGAAAAAGGTGCGGTGCGGTTCAGCTTCTCGTACTTCAACACCGAAGAGGAAATAGATGCGGGGCTCCATGCCCTGAAGGAGTGCGTGAAGGCGCTCCGTTGAGTAGAATCCAAAGCGAGCGCAACGAAAGGAAAGAGACCATGAAGGAACTCGATGCACGTGGGCTTCAGTGCCCCAAGCCCCTGATGATGGCGAAGAAGGAATTGGACGCGGGCTGCGGCGAGCTTACCGTGAAGGTGAGCAACGAGGCAGCGGTTTCCAATCTTTCCCATTTGGCCAAGCGCTTGGGCCGCGAAGCGAGCGTTACTCAGCAGGAAGGCTACTGGGATGTGTGTTTCGGAGCCGGTCCCCAGGACGAGTCGGGCGCTTCTGTTGCCTGCGAATGCCTGGTGAAGGAGCCCTACGCCGTGTTCGTGGGCAAGGACCATGTGGGCGAAGGCGACGAAACTCTGGGCAAGAGCCTGATGAAGATGGCCCTGTACACCCTTTCCGAATCGGGCAACCCGCCAGCGCATCTGCTGTTCATGAACAGCGGCGTGAAGCTGGTTGCCGGCGGCGAGCAGGCGGTTGTCGACAGCGTGAGCTCACTCGTTGCCCAAGGTACCGAGGTTCTGGTGTGCGGCACCTGCCTTGATTTCTACGGCGTGAAAGACCAGCTTGCCGTGGGCGAGGTGTCCAATATGTACGACATCCTGGGCCGTATGCAGGAATCCTCGAAGACCATCACGCTGTAAGCATGGCCGAGTATCTGGTCGCCTTCGGCTCTACCCATGCAGCGCTTTCGTTCGAGGCGGCATTTGGGGAGGATGGCTCGCTCGTCCCGGTTCCCCCGAAGGTCCGTGCGGGCTGCGGCATGGCATTGCGCTTCTTCGCGCCCTCTGATGAAGCCGCGTTGCAGCGCGTAAGCGGATTGGCGCAGGAACTTGATGTTGCGCCGAACATAGAGGCGGTGCTGGCTAAGGAGCAGGGTTCCTACCGTTCGCTCGTCCAAGAAGGCAGCTAGCCGGCCCAGGAGCCAGAACCTGTAATGAAGAAGCGGGATACCGAAACCGTTCGGTATCCCGCTTTCGTTTCGCGTTACTTGCCGTCTGCGAAGGATATGCAGCCGGCATTCCCCTCGGTGATGATGCCGATGGGCGTGGGTTTTCGCCCCGCCATGCGCTCGAACTCAGCCTCGAACACCGCGGCCTGTGCGGGCGGGATGGCCGCAAGGATGCCGCCCGACGTCTGCGGGTCGCACACAACGCCCAGTCGGTTGTCGAACTCGTCATCGTCCAGCGAGCCCTGCATCACGAAGCCTTCCAGGTCGTCCATGATGCTGAAGGTGCGCCCGGGGCGGCAGTAGTCGCAGGAAAGCTGCCACACGGGGCCGAACAGCGGCAACGACGCGAAGTCGATCGTTGCCGAGCATCCGCTGGCTTCCAACATCTCGTGCAGGTGGCCAGCCAGCCCGAAGCCCGTCACATCGGTGGCGGCATGCACCTGAGCGGCAACCATGGCGCGCCCGCCGGCGGCGTTGAGCTCCATCATGGATTCAACCACCGGGCGCATGGCCGCCTTATCGATTTGGTCGATCTTCAGCGCCGCGCTCATGATTCCCGTGCCCAGGGGCTTGGTAAGGTACAGTACGTCTCCTGGCTGGGCGCCTTCATTGCGCACGATGCGGTTCGGGTCTACCGTGCCGAACACGGAAAGGCCGTATTTCGGCTCGTTGTCGTCGATGGTATGGCCACCGGAAACGAACGCACCTGCCTGCGCCACGGCATCGGCGCCGCCCTGCAGTATGGCGGCGGCAACTTCGGTTCCCAGGTTTATGTCCAGCGCCAGCAGGTTCAAGGCAACGTGGGGCTGTGCCCCCATGGCGAACACGTCGGAAAGCGCATTGGCTGCGGCCACGCGCCCGAACTCGTACGGGTCGTCCACCACAGGTGTGAAGAAATCGACGGTGAGCACGGCGGCAGTGGTTTCGTTGATCTGCCATACCGCGCAGTCGTCGCTGGTCTCATATCCGAGTATCAGACGCGCGTCTTTCGGCGGTGCGCCGGCGGGGGATAGGGAAGAGAGTATTTCCTTAAGGTCGCCCGGACCCCACTTGGCTGCTCAACCACCTTTCGAGGTGAGCTGCGTCAAGCGGATGCGCTCCTCTTTCTCGGACATAAGGCCTCCTTTCGGTCTGCTCAAGTATATCAATCGGGGGCTTGCGGCCAGCGGCTCTGAACTATTCAGAAATAAGAATAATTCTGTATACAATCTGGGCTTATTAATTATTTCCAACTAAGAAGATCTTACCGTTTTCGACCGTTCGGCGATTGGTTCACGGGCATCGTTGATTCAACCGCCGCGCAGGGCCGCGCTTGCCGCTACGATGCAACCAGTAGAGCCCTGCCTAGTAGGCAGGGAAGGAGAGCAACTGAAAGGAGTGTGGGAAATGGAACTGTCACGCCGCGGCTTCTTCAAGGCAGCCGGCGCCGCTTTTGCGACCAGCATGGCCTTCGAGTTCATGCAGCCGTCGCCAGCCCTGGCAGTGGAATCCTCCTCCGAGTGGAAGCTCGTCAACACCGAAGAGTACACGAACATCTGCTGCTATTGCGCAGGTGGCTGTGGCTCTATCTGCCAGGTGCGCGACGGCGAGCTTATCAACTTGGAGGGCGATCCCGATCATCCCATCAACGAGGGTGGCCTGTGCCCCAAGGGCGCCACGATGTTCCAACTGCGCAACGTCGTGAACCCCCAAACCCACGAAATCGAGAAGAGCAAGGTTCGCCAAACCAAGCCTTTGGTGCGCCGCCCGTTCTCTAAGAAATGGGAGCCCATCACCTGGGAAGATGCCATCAAGGAAATCGCCCAGAAAACCAAGGAAACCCGCGATGCGGGCTTCGTTGAAACCGAAGAGGTAAAGGGCAAGACCCTTACCGTGAACCGCTGCGAGAGCATTGCCAGCCTTGGCGGTTCCCAACAGAACTCTGAAGAAGAGTACCTCATCCTGAAGATGATGAGAGCGCTTGGTATCGTGGCAATCGATAACCAAGCCCGTGTTTGACACGGCCCCACCGTCGCCGGTCTGGCGGCATCATTCGGTCGCGGCTCAATGACTACTCATTGGTGCGACATGCAAAACACCGATGTCATCATGAACATCGGATCCAACTCGGTTGAAAACCACCCCGTAAGCTCGAAGTGGCTCCATAGGGCGCACGACAAGGGCGCGAAGTGGATGGTTGTAGACCCCCGTTACACCCGTACGGCCGAGCAAGCCGATATCTACTGCCCCATCCGAAGCGGCACGGACATCGCGTTCTACGGCGGCTTGTACAAGTACATCATCGATAACCTTATCGAGCCTGGTTTGGCCGAGTACACTGCTACGGGCAAGAATCCTGCCAACTACAACTTCGAGTACCTCATCAACTACACCAACGCCTCCTACATCTTGGACGAGGAGTATTCCTTCGACCCCGAAACCGGCCTGTTCAGCGGCTGGAACGAGGAATCCGAGACGTACAACGTGCATTCCTGGCATTACGAAACCGACCACGAAGAGCAGTGGGATACCTCCGAGAACGGCGCTTACGCTTGGTCGGTGAAGGAAGGCGTTCCTGCATTCGAGAAGCCGGTGCTCACCGTTCCCAAGAAGGATGCAACCCTGCAGCATGAGCGCTGCGTGTACCAGAAGTTCAAGGAGCATTACTCCCGCTACGACATGGACACGGTTTGCAAGGTCTGCGGCATGGACAAGGCCGACCTCGAGCTGGTGTACTCCACCTGGGCAACCTCGTGTGCTCCGGGCAAGGCCGGCACCATCCTGTACGCCCTTGGCCAGACTCAGCACACCTACGGCGCGCAGAACACGCGTGCTATGTCGGTTCTGCAGTTGCTCTCCGGCAACATCGGCGTTCCTGGCGGCGGCGTCTGCGCACTGCGCGGCGAGCCCAACGTTCAGGGCGCAACCGACATGGGCATGCTGGTAAACGAGCAGCCTGCTTACCTGAAGTGGTCTAACACCACCGACCGCGACACGTTGGCGCATTGGCTGGAAAGCCAAACCTATTCCGATGGCTACTACACCAACAAGCCCAAGTTCATGATCTCCCAGCTGAAGGAGTTCTACGGCGACAACGCCACCGTGGAAAACGACTACGGCTACGACTGGTGGCCGAAGGTCCCCAGCCACGACGGCTCCGACTGGTCCGAGATGTCTTCGTTCGAGAAGATGAAGGAAGGCACCATGAAGGGCTACTTCGCATGGGGCATGAATCCCTGCCACAGTGCGCCCAACACCGGCAACGTCCGCCGTTCCATGGCCCATCTGGACTGGTCGGTAGTCATCGACCAGGTAATCACCGAGACGGCTTCGTTCTGGGATGCCCCCGATATGAAGCCGGAAGAAATCGGCACCACGGTCTACTTCCTGCCCTGCGCCCTTATCTACGAGAAGCCGGGCACCATCCTGAACTCCGGCCGCTGGATCCAGTGGCGCCAGCAGGCAGTCGAGCCTTGGGACGAGTCCAAGCCCGACTACGAGATCTGCGACCTTCTGTGGCGCGAGATCGTTCGCCTGTACCAGGAGGAAGGCGGCGTGGCAACCGATCCTATCCTGAAGCTGAAGTGGGATTACTACCTCAACGGCAAGATCGACCCGCGTCCTGTTGCCTGGGCGCTGAACGGCTACAAGACCACCTCTTCCGACTGGAAGAGCGGCTTCAAGAGCACCGACGATGCCACGCTTTCCAGCGGCAAGATCGACCTGCTCTCCGGTTACGCCAACCTTGCCGCCGACGGCACCACCGCTTGCGGCATGTGGATCTACTCCGGCTTCTACAGCAACAACGCCAGCCCGGTTTCGGCCGAGAGCCAGCCGGTGTACCGCCGCAACACGGTGGACACCTCCGGTTTGGGCTTGAACTCCGAGTGGGCATACGCATGGCCCAACAACCGCCGCGTCATCTACAACCGCGCTTCGGCCGACATGAACGGTCAGCCTTGGGCGGCAGACAAGGCACTGGTGAAGTGGGACACCGAGGCCAAGAAGTGGATCACCGGCTACAAGGCCGGCATGGACATCCCCGACTTCAGCGCAACGAAGGCGTTGAAGGACGGCACCACCCAGCAGATAGAGCCCAACAACAAGGCGTTCTTCATGCTGTGGGAGCAGAACGGCCGCTTGGAGAGCTACGGCATGGTCGACGGCCCGCTGCCCGAGCACTTCGAGCCCTTCGAGACCCCCATGTCCGAGAACCTGCTCAATGGCCGCCTGAACAGCCCCTGCTTCCTTGGTCGTCCGGAAACGGCCGGCAAGAAGCGCAAGGGCACCCAGTACGAAGACGACTCCACGCGTCATTCAACGGTGGACGAGTATCCGTATGTGGCCACCACGTACTCGGTTACCGAGCATTGGCAGACGGGCGCCCAGACGCGTGCCTGCCCCGCGCTGGTAGAGGCCATGCCTGGCGACATGATCGAGATGTCGCGTGAGCTGGCCAAGGAGAAGGGCATCCAGACCGGTGACAAGATCCGCGTTTGGAACCGCCGCGCCTCGGTGGTCGTCACGGCCGTGGTTACGCCGCGCCTGCGTCCGCTCACTGTGAACGGCAAGACACAGCACCAGATCGGTCTGACGCACCATTACAGCTGGTCGAAGCTCTTCGGCCTTACCACCCATGGTGCGGTGAACGACCTTACGCCGAACGTCGGCGACCCGAACAGCCAGACGCCCGAGTACAAGGCGTTCCTGGTGAACATCGAGAAGACTACGGTTTAGGAGGAGGTGACCCTAGATGACTGAAATGGCTATATTGTTCGATTCGTCTCGCTGCACTGGGTGCAGGGGTTGCCAGGTTGCCTGCAAATGCTGGAACGACCTGCCCTCCGAGCCCACAGCGGAAAACCCTTACGATTCCGTGAACTGGGACGGTAAGTTCACCCATCCGGCCGACTTGAACTCCTGCACGCGCCTTATCATGACGTTCCAGGATTTCGAGGACACCAACTCGCAGAAGCGCGTGGGCTGGGCCTTCGGCCGTCGCGCGTGCCAGCACTGCACCAACGCCGGTTGCGTGAACATCTGCCCGGCTGGAGCCCTTCGCAAGGACGAGGAAACGGGCATGGTCACCTACGACCAGGACAAGTGCATCGGCTGTCAGAACTGCTCGGCGGCCTGCCCGTTCGACGTTCCCCGCTACGAGGATCGCGGCGGCAAGACCGTCATCAACAAGTGCTCGGGCTGTGTAGACCGCGTTGCGCACGGCATGATGCCGGCGTGCGTTACCACCTGCCAGCCCGGCGCGCTGCAGTTCGGTGAGCGCGACAAGATGGTCAAGCTCGCACACGAGCGTCTGGCCTTCCTGCAGGATCACGGCTACCAGAACGCCTGCGTCTACGGCGAAGACGAGTTGGATGGCCTGCACGTGATCCAGGTTCTGAAGCATGGCATGGATGCCCATGGCGCGGTGAAGGATCCGCAGATCCCGGCTGCCGCATTCCTCTCGGGCATCATGAAGCCCATCACGGCCGTCGGCGCTGGCGCTACGGTGCTTGGCCTGGCTGCTATGTTCGGCCTTGCCCACGGCTACAAGCGCGACACCTTGGTGTACAACGACGGCACGGGCGACACCATCAGCCTGGAAACCGGCGAGGTCGTCAAGCAGGGCAACGGCCCTGATGAGCGCACGGTCAAAGAGGCCGTCACCGAGAACCTGCCCATTGGCAAGCACGGCAAGGAAGGGGGTAACGACCATGAGTAAGCATGCTGAATTCAACATCTCCGAGCGCGAGCAGGCCGACAACGAGGCGTTCCTGCGTGGACGCACCGTCGGCGGCGAGCGCTACATCAAGCGCCATTCCCGTCAGGCGCGCTGGACGCATGGCATCACGGTCATCTGCTGCATTTGGCTGATGATCTCGGGTGCGTTCGTGTTCGTGCCGCCCTTGGCCCAGGCCGTCGGCTCCGATGTGGTGTTCGGCTTCCGCATGAGCCACCGCGTTATCGGCGTGCTGTTCATAGTGGTTCCCATCGTCAGCGCCATCGCGGCGCCGGCCGGTGTGAAGCACATCTGGCACAACAACGTGTGCAAGTGGACGGAAGACGACAAGAAGTGGATGCTTCTGTTCCTGCCGTATCTGTTCACGGCGAAGTGGACCCACATGCCCGACCAGGACGAGCAGAAGTCCGGTCAGCGTGTGGCCGACGGTGCTCTGTGGATTTCCGGCTTCATCATGGCCATCACCGGCCTGCTCCTGTTGCTGAATTCCACGGTTCTGCCTATGGGCACTGGCGTTCATTCGTGGTTGCTGTTCCTCCACGACCTGTTCTTCTGCATCATGCTCATTTTCGCCCTGGCGCATATTTTCCTGGGCGCGGGCATCTTCCAGCCGTACCGCGGCATGTGGAAGGTGATGTGGAAAGACGGCCTTATCTCCGAGTCCGACGCCCTGTATCACTGGGGCCATTGGGCACGTGAGCAGCTGAAGTCCGACAACGGCATCGTCCGCAAGAAGGACGAGGGGAAGAAGTAGCTCTTGCCAGCACGTTGCGCGATTTCTGATCGCGTAGTTGGAAAGCCGTTGGGCCATATTGGCTCGGCGGCTTTCCCTTTGCTGGGAAGAATCGTCCAATGGCGGGGTTTGCGGCTGGCAAATCGCAGCTGTTGAACGAAAATCGAACTAGATGAAAACACAGCGAGGAGCAGTTACCTATGAACTTGAAGCTCATTGATCGCGTTATCAAGTCCTACAACGAAGAGCTTTCAGAAGGCGATAAGAAGCGGCTGGAGTTCTTCTACGGCCTTTGGGAAGACATGGACCGTTGGTCGAAGGGTCCCACCACGGCCGAAAAGCACTACACGGTTCCTTCCGAAGAGCAGCTTGAAGAAGCCTGGATCGCCGATAAGCCCGTGTTCTCGTTTGCTCCGCCGAAGCTTTCGAAGGAACGCTTTGCTGCAATCTGCTACAGCCTGCGTGAATATGTGTGCGAAGAAGGCGGCCTGCCCGAGGAAGACGTGAAGGCGTTCCGTGAAGTGAACTTCCGCACCATCGTTGAGCAGGGCGACATGGAGCTTGCCGCATCCGACCCTGAAGCGTTCATCGGTGGCTTGCTTTCCAACGCCTACGAGCAGGAGGTGCCTGATGCTGCTGCCCATATGGTTGCCCTGGTGGGCATGCTCGCCCTGCGCGTCGACTTGGAATTGGTGGCCAGGGAAGTGGTGAAGCGCCAGCGCTCCATCAACAAGATGAACCATAACCCGCTTACCTGCCCGGTATGCGGTAGTGCTCCGGCGCTTGCCAAGGTAGGCGGCGAAAGCCCCACCGACGGCCGCGGCCGTACCCTGTACTGCCAGCAGTGCGGAACCGAGTGGGCGTTCGAGCGCATCCGTTGCGCGCGTTGCGGCACGCAGAACCCGAAGCACCTGCATTACTTCAACGTGGAGGGCGATGAGGCCCACCGCATCTACAAGTGCGATGAGTGCGGCGGCTACACGCGCACCGTGTTCATGGAAGACGCGCTGCGCCCCTTCTCGTACGAGGTGGAGGAAGTGGTTACCGCAAGGCTCGATGCCATTGCCCGCGACCCGAAGTTCCAGGCGCAAGATTAGCAGTTCGTCCTACACTTGGAAGCGGCCTTACGGGGCCGCTTTTCTATTGGGCACGAGACGTGCATAGGGGTTTGGAGTTGGAACATGCTGGATTTAGCCGAGGAATGGCGCAAGCTCGATGAGGTGCGCCATAAACCTGATGCCCAGGCCCATTGGGATAAACGTGCACGAACCTATTCCTTCTACGATGCCCCGAACGACTACGTTCGCTCGTTCATTGCCAAGATGGAGCTTGCCGGCGGCGAGTCCGTGCTGGACATGGGCTGCGGTACCGGGTCGCTCGCTGTTCCGTTGGCGAAAAGCGGGCATGGGGTTGTTGCCGCCGATTTCAGCGAGGGCATGCTCGAGCGCGTGCGGGAAAATGCTGCTACCTGCGGGATGCCGGTGGCGGAACCGGCGGTGCAGGGTGCGTTCGCAGTGCCCGCTGGCGCGATTTATCCCCTGTGTATGAGCTGGGAAGATGATTGGACGCAGTTCGGCTTGGGCGAAGGTGCGGTAGACGTTGCCCTGGCATCGCGTTCCATCATCACGCACGACCTTGAGGATTCCATCCGCAAGCTTTCCGCTACGGCGCGCAAGCGCGTGTGCGTGACGGCCGGCACCGGCGTTTCCCCACGCGTGGACGAACGGGTTGCCAAGGCGATGGGGCTGAGCCTTCAGCGACACAACGATGCGCTGTTCGTGTTCGGCATCGCTTCTTCCCTGGGGTATGAGCCCACCGTTTCCTACATCCATTCACCAAGGATGAAGACCTACGACTCACCCGACGAAGCGTATTATTCTCTATTGAAAACAATGGAATATGTCGGCGATGCGGCGCAGCAGGTAAGCGCCGATACAGCTTCCGCCCGGCTCAAGGATTGGCTTGCCGTTCATCTGGTTAGCGAGCAGCTTCCAGAAGGCGGGCAGTGTTGGCACTTGGACAAGCCGCGCGATGTGCCCTGGGCGTTCATCAGCTGGGACGTGTGACGGCAAGGGAGCGCAGGCGGCATGCCAGCGTGCCAGCAGGGACAGTCCCTCTTTAGCACAGTGGAGCGAACGGGCGTAGGGTGCACCGTGGCAGGTCCCTTTTGGCGCGGTACGGTGAATGGGCCTAAGGCGTTGTGGCAGGCCTCCTTCAGCACGCTCCTCCGAGCCGAAGTAGCTGTTCCCAGTGCTGCTCATGCCGTATCGCCTCGTAGTTCTTAGGAAGGATATCTATATGGTCAGATCATTCGAAGAAGACCTTCAGCGTGCCATCTCGTTTCATGGGCACCTCTGCGGCGGTCAGCTCACCGGCGTGCGTATGGGTCGTTATGCGTTGAAATATTTTGGCATCGAGGATGCCGACACGTACCGTGACCTTATCGTGTACGTGGAATGCGACCGCTGCCTTACCGATGCCATCATGGTGGTAACGAACTGCCATCCCGGCAAGCGCCGCATGAAGGTGATGGACTACGGCAAGCAGGCGGCAACGTTCTTCGACCTGAACAAACGCGAGGCCATCCGCCTGGTGAACGTGGCGCCGAAGTGCCCGAAGGGCGAAGACGTGAAGGCGTGGTTCGCCGCCCGCAGCGACGAGGACCTGTTCAGCATCCAGAAGGTGAAGGTCAACTTCACCGAATTCGATGAGCCCGGCAAACCCCATGTCCACGCTACCTGCGCGGTGTGCGGCGAAGACATTACCGACGGGCGTGAAGTGAAAACAGGGCGCGGTGCGGTGATCTGCCGCAGCTGCGCGGGGAATTCGTATTACGAGGTGCTGTAATGGCTGACGCAACGGAAATGATGGGCGTGGAAGAGGCGCGCGAGTGCCTGCTTTCCCGTATCGAGACGCTGGATGTTGAAACGGTTCCCCTGCTCCAGGCGGTAGGGCGCGTCGCCGCTGCCGACCTGGTAAGCGATTGCGATATCACGCCGTTCGACCATGCGGCGATGGACGGCTTTGCGGTGCGCACGGCCGACTTGGCGCAGGCCAGCGAGACGAACCCGGTATCGTGCCAGGTTATTGCCGAGGTTCCTGCGGGCTCGGTATACAACGGCCCCATCGAGCCGGGCCAGGTGGTGCGCATCATGACCGGCGCCCCGGTGCCCGCAGCTGCCGATGCAGTAGTGAAGTACGAGATAGTCGATTACGGCGAAGACGATGGCCGGCAGGGGAGCACGGTAACCTTCAGCCAGCCCGCCAAGCCCGCCGAAAACATCCGTTCCAAGGGCGAGGAGATTGCCCAGGGCGATGTTGCCATCCACGCCGGCGAAGCGGTAAGCGCTGCCGGGATCGGGTTCTTGGCCAGCTGCGGCATCGTGGAGGTGCCGGTGTACCGCCGCCCCCGGGTTGCGGTTATCGCCATTGGCTCCGAGCTGCTTCCGCCCACCCAGCCGTTGGCTCCCGGCTGCATCCGCGACAGCAATTCGTATGCCATGGCTGCCTGCGTTGCCGAGGCCGGCGGCATTCCCGCCTGTCTTCCCATCGTGGCCGACGACTTGGACGAGCTTTCCCATGTTATCCAGAACGCCTCGCAAGACTACGACTTCATCGTTACTACCGGTGGCGCCTCGAACGGCGACTACGACTTCATCAAACCGGTGGTCGAGCGTTTGGGAACGCTGCATATGACGCTGGTGAACATGCGCCCCGGCAAGGCGCAGACCTTCGGCTTGGTCAACGGCACGCCGGTGTTCGGCCTGCCGGGCAACCCCGCAGCGGCTTTCTGCGGGTTCGAGGTTCTGGTGCGTCAGGCGCTGCGTAAGATGCAGGGTTTTGCGGTATGCGAGCGACCTACGGTGAAGGCGCGTTTGGTGGGCAACCGCAAGAAGAAGGACCCGCGCCGCATCTACCTTCGCGCGGTGCTTTCCCGAAACGAAGACGGCTCGCTTTCCGTTGCCCCCGCCAAGAACCAAAGCTCGGGGCTGTTCAGTACTATCCAGCGGGCGAACTGCCTGGCTATTCTGCCCGAGGGCACCAGCCAAAACCCTGTTCCCGATGGCACGTTGCTCGATTGCGTGCTGTTGGACGTCCCCGAGGGGACGGTGCTTTAGCCATGCTGCGCTTTGCGATAATCACCTGCTCGGATACGCGCGATGAGGGAAACGACACGGCAGGTGCGCTTCTGAAGGAGCGTATCGCGCAAGAGGGTTGGGAATGTGCCAGCTATGAGCTGGTTCGCGATGAGCGCGCCGACATCTCTGCCGCCATCGTGCATGCCGCCGACCAGATGAAGGCCGATGTGGTGCTCACCTGCGGCGGCACGGGGCTGAGTCTGCGCGATGTTACGCCCGAGGCTACGCGCGATGTGTGCGATAGGGAAGTGCCGGGCATTGCGGAAGGCATGCGTGCCTACAGTCTGGCCATCACGCCGCGCGCCATGCTCAGCCGCGCCCTGTGCATGCAGCGGGGCACTTCGCTGGTAATCAATCTGCCGGGTAGCAAGAAGGCTGCGGCCGAGAATTGGGAAGGCGTGGTGGGTGTTCTGCCCCATGCCGTAAGCATGATGCACGGCGGTGGACATTAGGGCACGTTTTCTGACGGAATTCCACCTCATCGGTTCGATCCCCTCTGCAAGATGAGATTAAAAAAGCA
Organism: uncultured Prevotella sp.; assembly: GCA_963598325.1. GTDB lineage: Bacteria > Actinomycetota > Coriobacteriia > Coriobacteriales > Eggerthellaceae > Anaerotardibacter. The sequence continues at coordinate 56,000 of CAVBST010000004.1, forward strand.
GGTACGTTTCCGCACCTGCTAGTTCTTTACTGGTGGAGATGATGGGGATCGAGCGTTCGCTTCGCTCGCGCTCTGCCCCTCCCTCGCAAGCTCGGTCGGGCGAATTCCTAAAAACGTGTCACAGGCACGTTTTCTTACGGAATTCCACCTCATCGGTTCGATCCCCACAACGACAGGACAACAAAAAAGCAGGCACATTAGTGTACCTGCTTGATTTTTACTGGTGGAGATGATGGGGATCGAACCCACGACCTCAACATTGCGAACGTTGCGCTCTCCCAACTGAGCTACATCCCCAGCGAGTAATGATTAAACAGCAGCCAACCTGCGCTGTCAAGGTGTTTCCTTGCCCACCGGCGCGGGAAACCTGCTGGCATTTGCTAATATAGGTACGTTTGAACATCGATCAGGAGGATTCATGAAGGCACTCATTCCTGCTGCTGGCCTGGGCAGCCGTTTCTTGCCCGCAACCAAGGCTCAACCCAAGGAAATGCTCCTTGTGGTAGACCGTCCCGTTATCCAATACGTGGTGGAAGAGGGCCTTGCCTCCGCTGCCGATGAGGTTGTTATCATCAACAGCCGCGACAAGAAGTCCATCGAAGAGCACTTCACTCCGAACCCCGAGCTGGAAGCCGAGCTGCGTTCCCGCGGCAAGGACAAGTACGCCGACAAGGTAGCCCATGCCGGCAACCTGAACGTGAGCTACGTGTATCAGGACGAGCCTTTGGGCCTGGGGCATGCTGTGCATTGCGCCGCCGAGAAAACGGGCAATGAGCCGTTCTTCGTGCTTTTGGGCGATGTTATCGTGCCCGACAACCAGATGCTCATCAAGATGAAGGAAGTCTCCGACGCCCACAACGGCGCCAGCGTCATCGCGGTGCTGCCCGTTGCTGAAGACCAGGTAGACCGCTTCGGCGTTATCGATGGCCAGCAGGTGTCCGAGGGCGTTTGGAAGGTGAACTCCCTGGTGGAAAAGCCCGCCGTGGAAGATGCTCCCTCGAACCTTGCGGTGTTCGGCCGTTACCTGCTTACGCCCCGCGTGATGGAGCTTCTGGCCGATGCCAAGCCCGGCGCCGGTAACGAGATCCAGCTCACCGATGCCCTGGATGCGCTCCTGAAGGAAGAGGAGATGTACGCCTTGGTAATCGATCCGGAAGACGGCTTCGACACCGGCACGGTGGAAAGCTGGCTGGACACCAACAACCGCCTGTATAAGAAGTTCAACGGCTAGGCTGTTTGGCGCTAAGGCTTTGCACGCACCGATAAACGAAGAGCGGCTCGGGTGAACCCGGGCCGCTCTTTTGTCTCTGGGGCTATTTGCCGTACAAATCCCTGGCTTACCACCAGGGAAGCTTCGAGATGTTATCGCGGATGTGGTCGCAGCTGGCCTTGAAGCCTGCCAGCTCCCTTTCGGAAAGCTCGGGCGTGAACACCTGCTCGATGCCGCTGGCGCCTATCAGACAGGGCAGCGAGGCGTAGACGCCCTCTTCTCCGTATTCGCCGGTAAGGAGCGTTGAGGCCGAGAGCACGGCATGCTCGTTGTGCAGGATGGCGGCGCACAGGCGGGCGGTGCAGTTGGCAACCGCGTACTCGGTGCATCCCTTGCCGGCAAAGGTTACGTAGCCGCCCTGGCGGGCCTTCTCTTCCACCTCGGCTTGGTCGAAGCCGTACTTCTCGGGGAACTCTTTCGCCAAATCATCGATCCGGGTGCCGGCGATATTGGCCGACTTCCATGCGGCAACCTGGGTGAAGCCATGCTCGCCGATGATATGCGCATGGATGGATTTCGGGCTGACGCCGGTGGCCTTCGATATCTCGGAGCGCAGACGTGCCGAGTCCAGCCCGCAGCCGGTGCCGATGATCTTCTTCGGGTCGTAGCCGGTAAGGTGCCAGATGGCGGTGCAAACCACATCGCACGGGTTGGCGACGTTCACCAGGATGCCGTTGAAGCCGGCATCCAGTATCGTTTCAACGAAAGTGCGGGCCGATTCGGTGGAGGCGAACAGCTCTCCGTCGCGGCTTTCGGCCACCAGGGAAACGTTGCCGGCGCAATTGACGATGATGTCGCAATCGGCCAAATCCTCATAGCGGTCGCTGCAGTTCACGATGCGCGTGTTGTAGGGCACGAAGCTGATGGAATCGTGCAGGTCTTGCGCTTCCGAGATGTTCTTCTGGTCATCGGTGCTTACGAAGTAGAGCTCTTCGCCGATGCCCTGTAGAAGCAGGCTGTTGGCAACATGGGCGCCAACATGGCCAAGCCCGATGATGCCGATTTTCCGTTGGTTGGACATAGGGTTCCTTTCGGTTCAGGTTTGTGGTTCGCGCGGGCGAAGCTGCTAGTTCACGGCTCCGTGGATGTCGGCGTGGTGGACGTCGTCCCAGCGCCGGCGCAGTGCGATGTCGGCGGTAAGGTTCTTGTTGTCGAAGACGATGGACCACTGCGTGTTGCTGGTTATGTCTTCGGGGTTGGGCTCCTGCGAAGCCGCACGCAGGGCGCGCCAGGCCGTTTCATGCGCGGCTTCATTGGCGGGTGCGCCGTCGAGCACTTCTTCGATGGCGTCGAAGCGCTCGCGCCCGTGCCCGTAGTGGGCGTTTTTCTGGTTCGGCGCCACCTTTTCCTGATGCATCACGAAGAAGTTGGTCACTTGCCGTGAAGGCGTAACCACGGGTGTGCGCTCGGGGCTGTCGCAGTCGTATTCCACCACGCGCCCATCGCCGGTGGCATCGGTGATGTAGAAGTGGTAGTCGCGCCCGCTGGTGGCGAACATGTCGTAGCCGAGCATCAGGTCCACCGCTTCCTGCGTGGTGGCGGCGCGGTCCAGCACCAGGCGGATGGCCAGCGGAGTGGCCAGCACGGGTTTGCTGCCTGCGGGGCGCGTGGGCGTGCTGTCCAGCGTGAGCACGGCGATGGACACGCCCTTCTCGTTCACGCCATCAAGGCACACGAACGGGGCTGCCAGGCATGCCATGCGTGATTTCGCGCTGGCAAGGGCGTCGTTGGCGTTCAGGTTGTCCAATGCGGCGAACGCGATGGACTCGTATCCGCCTTCGGGTGCGCAATGCACCAGCATGGCGGAAGTATCCAGCTTGAAGTCGTAGTTGCGGCCCATAAGCGAATCGGCGCCGTTGCTTAGCGTGAATGCGCTGCAGCCGAACTGCGGGGCCTGCATGTGCACGGGAAGGTAGGGAAGCGCCTCGGCCAGGATGGCATCGATGCAACCCTGGTCGTCGCCCAGCCCGCGGCCGATAAGACGGTCCAAGTCATAAGGGTATTTGACATCCATCGCGTACAGGTTGTACGGCGTTTCGGAATCGGTGATCTTCCTTATGGTAGAAACCGTTTGGATGCGCGGGCCGTACGTCTCGACTGCCTTGCGGGCTGCGTCGCTCGAAGCGTACTCGGTTGCGATCTCGAGTGCCTTGCCGAAGTTCATGGGTACCCCTTTCCCCGGGCTTCGCTGTTCTGCGGCGAACCCTATAAAGCTGCCTTAACGCAGCATCGCCGCTGAGCTTTAGCTACATTCTATAACGTAGGCGCAGCTGGGGTAGAGGGGGCAGGCGCTTGTTCGCGCAGCGGCGGTTAACACCCCTTTGCGCAAAGCGAAAGGGGCTTGGCAGGCAAGGTTGTGCCCAGGTGAGCTTTGGCAGGCGCCTTGCGCTACGACAGCCACTTGTCCAGCACGGCTGCTAGGCGGGAAAGGTCCAGCGGCTTGGCGATATGCTCATTCATGCCGATGGTCTTGGCTGCCTGGATGTCTTCCGCGAAGGCGTTGGCCGTCATGGCGATGATGGGCAACGTGCGACACCACTCCCGCTTCATGGCGCGGATGGCGCGGGTTGCGTCGTTGCCGTTCATCTTGGGCATCTGAATGTCCATGAAAACGATGTCGTAGTGGCCATCGGGGCTGCCGGAAATCAGATCCACCGCTTCGGCACCGTCGTAGGCGCATTCCACCTCAAGGCCGCCCATTTCCAAGATCTCCTTGGCAATCTCGGAGTTCAGCAGGTTGTCTTCCACCAGCAGGGCGCGCTTGCCCTCGCAGTTCGCTTTCTCGACGCGCTGGATGGGCTTGAGCGTGGTAATCTCCTCGGTGGCATCGTCTAGGATGGCATGGAACGTCCTGGCCAGGCGCGAACGGAACAGCGGCTTGGTAACGAAGGCGTTGGCGCCGGCCTCGCGCGCTTCCTTTTCGATTGTGCTCCAGTCGTAGGCGGAAACGATGATGATGGGCACGTCTTCGCCCACGGCGGCGCGGATGCGGCGGGTTGCCTCCACGCCGTCGACGTCGGGCATCTTCCAATCCAGGATGCAGGCGAAGAAGTCTTTGCCCACCTCGTGCTGGGCAACGGTAAGCTCAACTGCTTCACTGCCGCTGGTGGTGCCGGTGGTCTTCATGCCGAAGCCGTCTAGGATATGGCAGGTGGAATCCAGACTGGCCTTGTCGTCGTCTGCCACCAGCACATTCAAATCCACGAAGCTGGTGAAGTCGTCTTCCACCTCGCGGTCTTGCAGCTTAAGGCGGATGGTTACCGTGAAGCGCGAGCCTACGCCCTTCTTGCTTTCCACCACGATGTCGCCGCCCATAAGGCGCGCGATGTTGCGGGATATGGGCATGCCCAAGCCGGTGCCCTGGGTATGGCTTACCACCGCGTCGTCTTCGCGGCTGAACGGCTCGAAGACGTGCTGCAGGTACTCTTCGTCCATGCCGATGCCGTTGTCTTCGAAGACGAACTCGTAGCAGGCAACCTTGGCCTGGTTGGAAGGCTTCTCGGTGATCTTCAGGCTGATCTTGCCGCCATCGGGCGTGTACTTGATGGCGTTGCTCATAACATTCACGAACACCTGCTGGATGCGCAGGGAGTCGCCGATGACGTGCTCGTGGATAAGGTCCTTCGAGGAAACGGAGAAGTGGTGAGCCTTGGTTTCCAGCTGCTGGTTGATCATGATAACCAGGCTGTCCAACAGCTCGGAAAGGTTGAACTCGTCTTCCGAGAGCACCACGCCGCCCGTTTCTATCTTGCTCATGTCCAGCACCTCGTTGATAAGGCTGAGCAGGTGCTTGCTGGAAAGCGAGATCTTCTTCAGGCAGTCGCCCACGCGCTCGTCGTCGCCCAGGTGGGCGGCGGCAAGCGCGGTCATGCCGATGATGGCGTTCATGGGCGTGCGGATATCGTGGCTCATGGAGGAAAGGAACGCGGTTTTCGCCTCGCTGGCCCGCTCGGAGGCGATAAGCGCTTCCTGCAGCGCAAGGTTGGTGTTCTTGCGCTCGATGGCTTCCTCGTGGATGTCGCGCAGGATGCAGGCGCAGTATCCGCGCTGTCCAACGGGCCAGCAGTTGACGTGAAGGTACAGGCCTATCTCTTCGGAAATGCTTTCGAAGCTGCAGTTTTCCCCTTCGAAGGCGGCCTTGTAGTAATACTCAAGCCATTTGCGATCGCCGTTGGGGAACAGGTCGAAGAAGCGCTTGCCCAGCAGGCTATCGAGCGGGAAGCCCTCCATGTTGGCCAGGGCCTCGTTGGCATAGGCGAAGGTCCAGTCGACGGGTTTGCCTGCCGGGTCGAGCTCTAGGCGGATGACGCAGAAGGCGACATCGCATTGGTCGAAAACGCCAAGTTGGAAATCGCGGATTAGCTCGTTTTCGGGCTGGGCATCGGTGGTCATTTCCGAGCGACCTTCTTCCTGGTTCCTTACGGGTTGGTTTTTACGCAAAACAGATAATTTTCTACCATAAAAGGGGGGTTCAAGAAAAGGTTCAGGGGTGCAATGTGCGGGTTTTCCTTACTTGCGGTGAGCATGCCTGCAGCGTTGCGGTGAACATGCCCGAAACGAAACGGGAGGGCACCTTGCGATGCCCTCCCGATTTGGATACGCATCGAGCCTTTATGCCTGGTTCGCGCGCCTTGTTTGGTGCCGCTTCAGCACGCCTTCGACCTGGCTAGATAATGGCCGATGAGGCGGCTTGGGTGTTGTTGGCTTGCCCGTTGCCGCTCGGTGCCTGCATACTGCCGCCTTGGGTTCCGCCCGCTGCGCCGGGGTTCGTGCCGCTGTCCGTTCCGTTGAACGCTATTCCTGCGGTGCCGCTGGTGGTGGCTGTGCCGGTGTAAGAGGTTCCGTCTACCGTGACGGTTACCGTGCTTCCCTCTGTGATGGTGCTGCCGCTTGCCAACACGCATCCGAAGCTCTTGGTTGCGGTGAGCGTTGCCACAACGTTGCCGTTGCCGTCGGTTACCTGTATGGTGCTACCTGCCTGCCCGCTGGCCTGCACCATGGCGAAGGCCTGGGTGGCGCTGGTGAAGCTCTGCGCCATGCCGGTGGAACCTGCCATCAGCACCGTTCCGCCGGATACGGTTGCGCTCCCGTCGTAGTCGAAGGCGCCGTCGCCGCCGCTGGAAGGCCCGTTCACCAGCACCGTTCCGCCGGTGATCTCCACGTTGCCGTTGGAATCGATGCCATCGCCCTGCGAATCCAGCACTACGGTTCCGCCGTTGATCTGCACCAGGCAGTTGGTGTCGGCGCCCATTTGCCCGGCGTTGCCCTGCCCGTTATCGGTTGGCTGGCCCCCCATGTCGTCGCCGGGCAGGCTGTTGCCCTGGCCGTTTTCGGAAGGCTGCGCCGTGTTTCCGGCCGCCGCGTTTTGGTCAGAGCCGTTAGTTTGCCCGCCGCTTCCTTGCGTCGCATCGCCGCTGGGCTTTTCGGGCGGGGTAGTGCCCGTGCTGTTCTGGGCTGCGCCGGGGTCGGTGCCCTGCGTGCCGTTGGGTGCGGTTGCGTTTTGGCCTGCGCCGTCTTGGCCTTGCAGCTGCTGTGGCGCGGTTCCTTGCTGGGCGTTCGCTTCGCCGGTTTGACTGGTATCGGAATCGCTGTCGCTCAGATCGGCTGTGGAGGCGTTCAGCGCGTCGTCGGTTGCGGTGATGTTCGTCTGGCCGCCGTTGATGGTAACCACCTCGGCCTCGTAGCCTTCGCAGCAAGTGCTGGCGGTGAACGATCCGTCGTTCATGGTAAACGCCGTTTCGCAATGGAACGCATCGTCGCCGCAGCTTACCGTGGTGGTTCCGTTGCTCACGGTTCCCTCAAGGTCGGAATGGATTGCGTCGTCGGCCGCTTCGATGGAAACCGTGCCGCCGGCAAGCTCCACGTAGGTCTTGCCTTGGATGCCGTCGTCTTCGGCATCGATGGAAACCTCGCCGCCGCTAACATACACGTAGCCCTTGGTGGGGTTGGAATCCTTGGTGGACTTCACGCCGTCGCCGCCGGCGGTGACGGAAAGCACGCCAGCGCCGATCTTCACGGAGTCCTTGCCGTGCAGGCCGTCTTCCACCGCGTTCACGGTGATGTTGCCGCCGTACACCACCAAGTCGTCTTTCGAGAATATGCCGTGGCGGTAGTTGCCGGCAACGGCAAGCGATCCTTCGCCGTTCACGGTTAAGTCGCAGGCGGCGTAGATGCAGGCATTCGTGTCTTCGCTTGCATGGGTGGCGCCGTCGGCCAGCGTGTTCTGCGTACCGGATGCCAGGGTGATGAAGCACTTGTCGGCCTGGTCGATTTGGATGGCCGGGCCGTTCGAACTGGTGATGCTCGCGCCGGAAAGCACTATCTGCACCTTGTCTTCCTCGCCGGCGGCAACCACGATTCGCCCATCGGTGAGCTGACCCGACACCACATAGGTGCCCGCTTCGGTGATGGTAACCGTCTGCCCATCGGCTGCGGCCCCCGAACCGGAAACGCTTGCTCCGGATCCTGCTAGCGTGATGGCGGTGGCCGAATCGGCATCGTAGGAGGCATCCATGTCGCGCTTGGAGTAGTCCAGATCCAAGGCTGAAGCATCGAATGCGGCCGCCACTTCCTCGAAGCTGGAGTATTCGGTGTTCTGGCTGGTATCGGCGCTGGTGGCGGCAGAGCAGCCGGTCATGGCCAGCAACGCTGCGGTAGAGCAGCCGAACAGCGCAAACAGCGGCTTCTTCAGTAACGTTTTCGTTGACTGGTGTTTCCTCAACAGTTTAGGGTTCAGCATTACAGAACCTCCTTCACCATAGGCGCGCGCCCGAGCGAGATCTTCAGGTTGCCGTTCATGGTGCGCATCTCGTCGATCATGCGCTTTTCCAGGCCGGCCTGTTTCATGCGGACCTCGTACTCAAGCTGGTACAGGCTGCCCATGTTGGTGGTGCGGATCTCCACCAGCTCGTGGCTGGCGGTGTAGCGTTCCAGCGTGCTGTCGAACATGCCGTCGAACTCCAGGTCTTCGGGCACGGAAACGCACAGGCGCTTGCCGGGCTCTGCCGGCTTGCCGAAGGAAGTGCACACGTACACGATGTTCACGATTGCCACGATGATGGTGAACAGCACGGCCAGCCCGATGAAGCCCATGCCCGTTGCCAGGCCGATTGCCATCGCCAAGAACACGCTGCCGATGTCCTTCGCCGATCCCGGGATGCTGCGGAAGCGCACCAGGTTGAACACGCCCATTACGGCGATGCCCGCGCCCAGGTTGCCGTTCACCAGGGTGATAACCATTTGCACGATAAGCGGCAGAAGGGCCAGGGTTACCACGAAGTTCTTGGAGTGGTTGTGCCGGAACATGTAGATGCCGGCGCAGGCCATGCCCAACACGATGGAGGTTAGGCAGCATATCAGGAACTCGGGTGTGGAAATGCTTGCCATGGCGGAATCGGTGGTTCCGAAGATCGAGGTGGATACGAGGTCGAACATGTTGTTGTGCTCCTTGTCTGTTCAGGTTGGGCGGGGTTAGGCGCTTGCCACGATTTCGGGCAGGCTGATGGTGCGCCGTGCGTGCGCGCCATGGGTTGCCGGACCGCTCTGCGTGTCGGCGTTGCTGCTGCTGCCCTTGCGGGCGGGGTTGCTGGCGGGTTCGTAGGTGCCCGGCTGCGCCGCGGGCCGCGCCGGGTTGGTTACTGCGGCTAGCTGGGCATCGAGTTCAGCTTGCTTTCGGTAGGCAAGCGGTGCGCGCATTCCCTCGCAGGCCAGATACGCCTCGCCGTACTTGGAAAACGAGCTGGGGAAGGCCCGACAGGCGTTCAGGGCATCTACCAGCCACAACGGGTAGGCACCCGGCACCTTCACCTCCATGATGGCCTCGCCGGATTGGAGCAGCGGAACTTGCTTGGATGCACCGGCTCCCATCAAATCGCGGTAGCGGATGTCCTCGTCGAAGGTGATGCGCACGCCCTGCGCCAACTCCCCGCGGGAATCGGGCAGGGGAGCCCAGGCAACGCGGCTTACCAGGATGTCCATCGAGGCAAGCAGCGGGCCGTTGCGGTGCACGCAGGCAGAGATCTCTGCCGCGGTTTGGAAGCTCTGGGCCGAACGGGCCTCTGCCCGAAGCTCTTCGTTTGCCAGCGGGTACATGGCAAGGGCGGTTTCATAGGGGTGCCCGTCCATCAGCATCTGCGCGGCGCCTTCGCTTGCGGCGATGCGGCGCTTGTACACGATGCCCTGATGCTTTTTCTTCAGCTCCACGAACACGATGCGCTCTGCCTCTTGCTCGCCGTACGTGCGCAGGCGGAGCTTTTCCTTGTACAGGGGCTTTTCCAGCGAACGGGATATCATGTCGCGGCGTGCGGTGTCGTAGTACCGGCTGGTGATGGCCGTTTGCCCGTAGGTATCGGGCGCCATATGCGCAGCAAGGGCTCGCTTCATCAGCGTGGCCTGCTGGGCGGTTAGGCGGTACTTCACTTCCTTGCGCTTGAACGTCCCGGTATATTCAGCCATGTTGTGCTCCAATCGTGGGCGATATGCTTCGTTGACGGCGTCAATGCTAGGAAACAACCCTGAAAACTTGCTGAAAGGCCGCTTTGGCTTTCAGCTTCCTTTCAGCGGGGCCATTAGAATGGAACCCAACGAACAGCTGTTGGCTGGGCGCTTGGCTGGGCATTCAGACCCGCGCGCCTGGCTTTTCCAGGAACATGAAAGGCGGCACGCCATGAATCTGCTGATCGTCGAAGACGACGAAGGCCTGGCAAGCGCCCTGTCGCAGATACTCAAAGAAGCCGGCAACTCGGTGGATGTGGCTAACGACGGCGAGGCCGGCTACCTCCTTGCGCTCCAAGGTACCTACGACGTGGCCATATTGGATGTGATGCTGCCGAAGAAAAACGGCTTCGATGTGGTTGCCAGCCTGCGCCGCGAAGGGGTTTCCACCCCTGTTTTGATGCTCACCGCGCGCGATGCCGTGCCCGACAAGATCCGCGGGTTTGATTCCGGCGCCGACGACTACATGACCAAGCCGTTTGCTCCCGCCGAGCTTATGGCCCACCTGCGTGCGCTTACCCGCCGCCGCGGCGAGGTTGAGTTCGAGACCATAGAGGCCTTCGGCATCACGCTCGATTTGAACGCCCACGAGCTGCGGCATGGGGCGGAATCCATCCATCTTTCGGGTAAGGAGTTCTCGCTTGCGCACGTGCTTATGGCGAACGCGGGCAAAACCGTGCCGAAGGCCACCATCATCGAAAAGGTATGGGGAGCGGCTGCCTTGGTGGAGGAAAACAACGTGGAAGCCTACGTTTCCTTCCTGCGCAAGAAGCTGCGGTTTTTGGGCGCCGAAGCCCACATAGAGACCATTCGCGGTGTGGGCTACGGCCTGGTAGAAGGCGCCCATGCGTAAGCCGCTTTCCCGGCAGGCGGGGGTGTTTTCCCGCCTGCGCACCAAATTCGTAGCGCTGAACATGGCCTGCGTCGCCGTTGTGGTGGTGCTGGCCTTTTCTGCTATCTGCTATTTCGACTACTCGCACGAGACGAGTCAGGTTTCCCAGTCGCTTTCCGCATCTATCGATGCGGCAGCCCAGGCAGCCCAGCGCGATGCGAAGAAGGCCGATTCCGCGCCTGCCGCCCAGGAAGCCCCGAACCCCGATGGCCAGGCGGGCGGCGATTCGGGCAACGAGGGGCAGGATGGCCGCGGCGCCAACGTGGTTAGCCCCGCCGTGCCCGGCCAGTCCGAAGGGCCAGACGGCTCCCAGGCGCTCGGCAATGCCGATGCCAATGGCGCAGGCGCTGCCGAGGGCGCAGCGGCCGAAGGCGGCTCTTCGGAGGCCGGCCAGTTGGCGCAAGCCTCGGGGGAAGAAGCAGCCGCAGATCAGGCGGGGGAAACCTCTGGCGGCAGCGGCCCTGCCGCACCCGAGATCGGCGGCGGGCAGGGGCAGAGCATCCCCGTTGCGGTGTACTCGCTTATCGGCGATTCGGCCACGCCGACGGCATCGCCTTTCGGCACCGCCTCTATCGACGAAGGGGTGCTGAGCGCAGCCGTAGAGCGCCTGGTCGATGCAGCCGAGGGCACGGGCGAGATCGCCGATTTGGGGCTTCTGTACGAAAAGCGCACCGAGGGCAGCACCACCTACTTGGCATTCGCCGATGCAGGTTCGGCCTCTGGCTGGAAGTCTTTGGCGGCAACGCTTGCGCTGGTGGGCGTTGGCGTGGTGGTTGCGTTCTTTTTTATATCCATCCTGTTTTCCCGTTGGGCGCTTCGCCCGGCCGAGCAGGCGTGGCGCTCTCAGCGGCAGTTCATCGCCGATGCCTCGCACGAGCTGAAAACGCCCCTTACCGTCATCTTGGCGGACAGCTCCATCGCCTTGGGGCACCCAGACGAAACGGTGCAGAGCCAACGCCAATGGATAGAGGGCATCCAGCGGGAAGGGCGCAGGATGCAGCGCCTGGTGGAAGACATGTTGGCGCTGGCCAAGCACGATGCCGCCGAGGCCGGCGCCTTGGAAGGCTCGTTGAAGCAGCGGGAGCCTGTCGATTTGTCCGATGCGGCCCAGCGTGCGGCGCTGCAGTTCGAGGCGGTGGCGTTCGAGCGCGGGGTGCTGATAGAGGACCGCTGCCAGTCCGGCGTGTGCATCGATGGCGTGCGCGGCGACATAGAGCGTGTGCTGGGCGTGCTGGTAGACAACGCCTGCAAGTACGCAAACGAGAACGGCCGCATCTGGGTGGAAACCTGCAATTCGGGCAAGCATGCCCTTCTGCGCGTGGGCAACACCGGAACGCCCATCCCTGAGGGCGAGTTGCCTTATGTGTTCGACCGCTTCTGGCGGGCCGATGAGGCCCGTACCGGTGGAAAGGGCGGCTATGGCCTGGGGCTTTCCATTGCCCGCAGCATCGTGGAAGAGCACGGCGGAACCCTTTCGGCGCAAAGCTCTGCCGAAGGCGGCACCGTGTTCACAGCGTCGTTCCCCGCCAAACGGCAGGCTGCCCAGCTGTAAGACGTGCCTTGTTCCTGGCACCAGGGTCGTGCCCTCAGCTTGTAAGGCTAACTGGCTGAACGCTCACCGCAGCTGCGCTGATGCATTGCCAAGGTGCGTCTTCGGGCCGATACAGCAAAGCTTGCACCCTGTACGCCATGCAGCGTCGCGCTGTTCACCGCCCTGCAGGGCGCTTCCGCGGAAATGCGGCTGCTGCTTGATTCAACGTTTGGTTGATGGTGGTAAAGTTAGCCCTTGCGTACCCGATTAACCAACAGGCGCCCCGCCGTTAACGGAGGCAGCAAGGATCAGCCCTATGACCGCAACTTCGCCAGAAAGCGAACGCCCCGAATTCTTTTCCCGGAAGGCCAAGATGCTCGAAAGCATCTTGGACGAGTCTGACCAGCTGGTTCAGATGTCGTTCTTGGACGACCTTACCATGGTGTACGTGAACGCTGCGGCCAGGGCTTTCCGTGGTGGGAGCGAAGACCATCGGGGCCGCCATTGCTACGAGTACATGATGGGGTTGGATCATCAGTGCCCGTTCTGCCCGCTTCTTCAGGGCGATGGCTCGGGATGCAGCAGCGAAGTAGACAACGGCGTTCAGGTTTTCTCGGTGAAGACCATCACCGGCGAATGGGAAGGCCGTCCTGCGTTCGTCGAGTATGCGGTTGATGTAACGCCCAGCCGCCGTGCCCAGCAGAGCTTCGAGGCGCAGATGCAAACCCTTTTGCGCTCCATCCCCGAAGCGCAGGGCATCATGCATTTCGACCTTACCGAAGACCGCTGCATCACTGTGAACGGCGCGGCCTCCAATAACCTTAAAAGCGTGCAATCCCAGGTGCCGGTAAACACCACGCTTGCCCAAGTATTTTCGTTCATCCCCGAAATAGACGAGCAAGAACAAGCGTTTGCCCAGTTCAACCGCGAAGCTTTGATTGGGGCGTATGAAAGCGGGACAGTAGAGCAGAACCGTGACGTTCAGTCGTACTTCGACGACGGCAGCATCCGCTGGGCTCGCTTGACTGCCCGCGTGATGCAGAACCCCGCAACCAGCCACCTGGAATGCGTGCTGTACGGCATGGACATCTCGGAAGAGGTTAGCCAGCGCCAGGCCCTGGAGGAACGCGCCCATCATCACCTGGCCCTGTTCAACTCGCTTGCGAAGGACTACCTGAACGTCTTCCTGGTGCACCCGGAAGACGACACGGTAAACGTGCTGAAGCTCGACGGCTTCGTAACTTCCGGCCTTACCGCCAGCTCCGATGCCGTTTACCCGTACGAGCTGACGTACGGCCGCTACATCGAAGAGCGCGTGCACCCCGAAGATAAGCAGCGCCTCTACGACGCTTTGCGGCTTGAAACCGTGAAGGCCGAGCTTGCCAACGCGCCCGAGTACATCGGCACCTACCGCGTCGTTGATAAGGGGGAAACGCATTACTACCAGTTCAAGTACCTTGCGGCCGAGAACAACGAGGGCCTGCTTGCCGGCTTCCAGAACATCGATGCCACCATCGCACAGGAGCGCGAACAGCAGGAGATCCTGAAAACGGCGTTGAGTGCCGCAGAAGAGGCCAGTGCCGATAAATCGGTGTTCCTTTCCAACATGTCCCACGACATCCGCACGCCCCTGAACGCCATCCTCGGCTTCAACGAGCTGGCCCGCGCCCACGTAGACGACCCCGAAATGGTGCTGCGCTACCTGGACAAGGTGGCTATCTCGGGCAAGCATCTGCTTGATTTGGTGAACGACGTGTTGGACATGAGCCATATCGAAAGCGGCCGGATGAAGCAGGACATAGCGCCCATGGATTTGACTGCCCTGTTCGACGAGCTGTACACCATCACCGCCGGCAATGCGCAGGCGGGTGGTATACAGCTTTCCTTCGATACCGCGAAGGTTCAGCACTTCAACGTGGTGGGCGACGAGCTGAAGATAAAGAAAGTGCTCATGAACATCCTGGGCAATGCGGTGAAGTTCACCGAGCCCGGCGGCAAGGTCTCATTCCAGGTGGAAGAGCGCCAGCTGCGTTCTTCCGACTACGCGCATTTCGTGTTCCGCATTTCCGACACGGGCATCGGCATGAGCGAGGAATTCGCTGCCCATGCCTTCGAGGCGTTCTCGCGCGAGCGGGAGGGCTCTGACGGCTCTGTTGTGGGCACGGGCCTGGGGCTGAGCATCGCCAAGAGCATGGTAGACATCATGGATGGCTCGATCAGCCTGAAAAGCCAGCAGGGCGCAGGCTCCGAGTTCGTGGTAACGCTGCACCTGAAAACGGTGGAGCCCGAAAGCGCGCCTGCGCAGACGAACGGCAAACCTGCCAGCGCGGAATGCGCCCAGACCATGGCAGGCAAGCGCATCCTGTTGGTGGAAGACAACGAGTTCAACCGAGAGATCGCCTTCGAGATCCTTCGAAACGCCGGCTTCGAGGTAGACACCGCCGATGATGGCGCGGTTGCGGTTGAAAAGGTTTCGCGGAGCGCACCCGGCGCCTACGATGTGGTGCTGATGGATATCCAGATGCCCAACATGAACGGCTACGAGGCCACACGCGCCATCCGCGAGCTTCCCGATGCGGCGCGTGCGCACATCCCCATCATCGCGGTTACGGCCAACGCGTTTTCCAGCGACCGCGATGCCGCCTTGGCTGCGGGTATGGACGGGCACATCGCCAAGCCCATAGACGTGGATATGCTCATCGGCAAGATGTACGACCTGCTGGGCTGATGTGCTGGGCAGCGGTCCCCCGTGCGACCTGCCGGACCCATGCGCCGGCATTGCCGCCGTTACGGCCGATGCGCTTTGCGGCGGTTTCCCGTGTTAGTATGAATGCTTCGTAATCAACCCACTCCAAGGAGCGTGTCCTACAGTGAAGCGAATAGCTGTCCTGCTGTGCATGGTTGCCTTGAGCGTGTTCGCTTTTGGCTGCTCAGCTGCCCCGTTCGGGCAGGATGGCGGTGCTTCTTCGAACAAGCCTGTTCTGAAGATCGGCATCGACATCTACGAGCCGTATACCTATTACGACGACAGCGGCCAGGTTACCGGCATCGACTACGAGCTTGCCGTGGAGGCCTGCAGCCGTTTGGGCTATACCCCCGAGTTCATCGGCATTTCCTGGGAAAAGAAGAACGACCTTTTGGCTTCGGGCGAAATCGACTGCCTGTGGTCGTGCTACAGCATTACGGGTCGCGAAAGCAAGTACCTTTGGGCCGGTCCGTACATGAAAAGCTACCAGGCGGCATTGGTCCGCTCCGACAGCGGGATAGAATCGCTTTCCCAGCTTGAGGGGAAGCGCGTTGGCGTGGAGGCCACCACGAAAAGCGAAGATGCTTGGGTGCACCATGCGGGCAGCGTGGTTCCGCAGGCGTCCGATGTGCTGGTGTTCGCCACCATGGATGAAACCACCGCCTCGCTGCGCTTGGGAAGCGTCGAGGCCGTCAGTGGCCACGTTGGCCCCATGAGCATACTGGCAAAGAATTCAGACGGTCTGTTCACTATGCTGCCTGAAGGCTTCTACGACACGGAGATCGGCGTTGCGTTCGACAAGGACCGCGGCGATTCGGAATTCGTTTCGAAGCTGAACGGAGTGCTGGGCGACATGCTGAATGATGGAACGGTTGCGCGCGTGGTGGAAAGCTACGGGCTTGACCCCGAATTAGTTGTGGGGGGGTAAGCAATGATCGATAACGTTACCGATCTTGAATCCCCGAAAGCCAAGAAAAGGGCCGTTGCGTTTTTTTGCCGTCTGGATTGCAGTTGGGGTGGTGCTGTTCGCGGCAGCCTATTTCGTCCTTACCGACCAAGCCCTGCGCAGCGCATCCCAAACGGCGCAGAACACCGTAGCGTTTGCCAGGGAAAGCATCCAGCGTAACGAGGCGAACATCTACAGCTCGCAAACCAGGAGCGAAACCGCGGTGTGGGAAAAGCTCGAAGAGCTGGACAACCGGTTTGATGTTTCCACGGCTTCCGATGAAACCGCCATTCAGGAGTACTTGGACAAGATGAACCTGCGGGCGGTGTTCCTGATGGACTCCAACGGCCAGATTGTGAGCCAGGTTGGGGATGCCGATGCGGTAAGCGCGGTTGCCGCTGCGCTCGAAGATGGCGATAGCTATACCGACTTGGTGCAGTATCCGTCTAAGAACTACCTTGCGCGAATCACCCAGGGCGATAACACCTACGATTTCGCCGCCTGTTCAACCCAACACCTTTCAGGTGGCGTGCTGGTAGGGGCAAGCCATGTGGAAAAGGGCGACCTTAGCAGCAGTCGGGCGCTGTTCAATGCCATGTTCGACAACTACGTGCTTGGCAAGGACGGATCCGTCGCCATTGCCGATGAAGAATGCGTTCTGGCCTCAAACGTTTCCTCGCTTTGGGATATGCCCAGGGATTCGTTTGCCTCGCTGCTTTCCCTGGATGCCGGCGTGGGCTCTCATGGCCTTTCGCGGGGCAGCTTCGATGGCACCGATTGCTTTGGGCTGAAAACAACCTCGAATGGCTACGACGTCTACGTTTGGTTCCCCGCTCAATCGGTGATGTCCCAGCGTGACATGATGCTGGCGGGCGGTTTCGGCCTGTACCTGGTTTTGGCCTTGGTGGTGTTCGTGGTGCGCACCAACGCCCAGAACGCCAAGCTTCGCCGCGAGCACGAGTACGCCGAAAGCCTGCAGCGCGCCAACATGGCCAAGACCGACTTCCTCCGTCGCATGAGCCACGATGTGCGAACCCCCATCAACGGCATTCGCGGCATGCTGGCCATTGGCGATCATTACGCCGACGACATGCAGAAGCAGGCCGAATGCCGCAGCAAGATGTGGGAGGCTTCCAGCTTCCTGCTGGAGCTGGTGAACAGCGCGCTGGACATGAACAAGCTCGAAAGCGGTCAGATGCATTTCGAGATGAAGCCATTCGACCTGCGCAGCGCTGTCCAGTCGGTGGTAGACGTGCTGCAGGTTCAGGCCGACAATGCGGGCATTTCGCTTTCCTCATCTGTGGAAGTGGAGCATTCCTGTGTTGTGGGAAGCTCGCTGCATGTGAAGCAGGTGCTGCAGAACCTGGGCAGCAACGCCATCAAGTACAACCGTGCGGGCGGATCGGCCCGACTCGACTGTCAAGAGGTTTCCTATGGCGGCGGCCGCGTGCGCGTGCGTTTCGTGTGCCAGGATACCGGCATCGGCATGAGCGAGGAATTCCAGGAGCGCGCCTTCGAGGCGTTTGCCCAGGAAGATTCCAGCTCGCATGCGGTGTATCGGGGCACGGGCCTGGGCCTTGCCATCAGCAAGGAAATCGTGGACCAGCTAGGCGGCAGCATCAAGCTTGAAAGCGTCAAGGACCAGGGAACCACCTTTACCATCGAGCTTGAGATCGAGGTGGATGCCAACGCCGGCGCCTGTGCCGATTCGTCTGCGGAAACCGGCGTGTCCTTGTCGGGCAGGCGCGCTCTTCTTGCCGAAGACAACCAGCTCAATGCCGAGATCGCCACGTTCATGCTTCAGCAAGAGGGCATACAGGTGGAAACCGCCTCGAACGGTCAGGAAGCCGTGGATAAGTTCAAGCGCTCGCCCGTTGGCTACTACGACATGATTCTGATGGACGAGATGATGCCCGTGCTCAGTGGCACCGAGGCTACCCGTGCTATCCGCCTGATGGACAGGCCCGACGCCAAGACGATGCCCATCATTGCCGTTACCGCCAACGCCTTTTCCGACGACCAGGAGCGCAGTGCCGATGCCGGCATGACCGCTCACGTGTCCAAGCCGCTCGACGCCAAGCAGCTTATTAAGGTTATCCGGCAGAATTGCCACTAGCGAATCGCTTTTGGCTCAACTGCAGCAAAACGAGCGCCCGCCCCGACTGCTTGTTCAGGGCGGGCGCTGTTCTTTGGCTTATAGAGCATAGAGCATGTCTCTGGAAGTGGTGTTGATGCAGGTCAACACCACTTTTCGATGCTGAAAAGCCGGCTTGTCGATATTTTCCGGTCTAGGCCAGTGGGGCCAAGAGACGTTAGTCCAAGATCTGGCCGTCGCAGGAAATGGTAACCACTTGCCAGGGGATGAACTTCCCGCTGTTCTGCAGGGCCACCTTGGTTGCATCCTCGAGCCCGCCGCAGCAGGGCACTTCCATGCGCGCGATGGTTACGCTCTGGATGTCGTTGTTGCGGATGATCTCGGTGAGCTTCTCGGAGTAGTCCACGAAGTCGAGCTTAGGGCAGCCGATAAGCGTGATGTGGCCCTTCATGAAGCGCTCGTGGAAGGCGGCGTAGGCGAAGGCGGTGCAGTCTGCGGCAATAAGCAGCTTGGCTCCGTCGAAGTAGGGCGCCGTAGGCGGAACCAGCTTTATCTGCACCGGCCATTGCTGCAGGCGGTTGATGGGCTCGGCGTAGGGGGCTGCCGGCGTGCTGGCGCATTCGGTGTGGTTGATAGCCTTTGCCTTGCTGCCGGGGCATCCGCAGGGCAGGGTGGGCTCTTGGCTGGTCATGGCTTGCATCCTTTTCTTCTTGTTCTCTTCAACGGCTGCTTCGTCGTAGGCGGCGGCTTCGCGCTCCACGAAGGTGATGGCGCCGGTGGGGCAGGCGGGCAGGCAATCGCCCAAGCCGTCGCAGTAGTCGTCGCGCATCAACGTGGCCTTGCCGCCTACCATGGCGATGGCGCCTTCATGGCAGGCGTCGGCGCAGGCCCCGCAGCCGTTGCATTTGCTTTGGTCTATTTCGATGATCCGTCGTTTCATGGCGTCTCCCATCGCTTCGTGCCGCCCTTGGCGCGGCGGTTCTTCTTCGGGCATGCTTTAATTTGTACCGATTATGCTCGTCGAATTCTGTTGGAATTCCAACACTTTTGGATCTTGACACTGCCGTCCGCCTGAACCCTGCTAGCAGAACAGCGAACGTGTGTTCGATGTATTTGCAGTGAGCACGGCGGCGCAGGTTGGGCGTTGTGGTAAAGTCTCAAAATCGAGAAACATTCCTTTCCCCTTCGCTATCAGCCGTTGTGTCGCTACGGCTCCATCTGCGCAAGCGGGCAGGGCGCACCGCACCTTCACCTGCGGCAACCATAGAACGCAACCACTGAAAGAACGAGCATGGCAAAGAACAACGCCGACTACGGCAACGACAGCATCCGTCAGCTGAAAGACGAAGAGCGTGTGCGCCTTCGCCCCGCGGTCATCTTCGGCTCCGACGGGCTGGACGGCTGCGCCCATGCCGCGTTCGAGATCCTGTCCAACGCGGTGGACGAGGCTCGCCAGGGCTACGGCAACCTTATTACGCTCACTGCGTTCGCCGACGGTTCCATCCAGGTGGAAGACCACGGCCGTGGCTGCCCGCTGGATTGGAACCCCACCGAAAAGCGCTTCAACTGGGAACTGGTATTCTGCGAGCTGTATGCGGGCGGCAAGTACAACAACAACCAGGGCGGCGACTACGACTTTTCGCTGGGCACCAACGGCTTGGGCTCGTGCGCAACCCAGTACGCCTCCGAGTTCATGGACGTTACCGTGTGGCGCGACGGCAACAAGTACCAGCTGCACTTCAAGAAGGGCAAAGTGGTGGGCGCCAAGAAGAAGGCCCTGCAGGTAGAGCCCGCAGAAGAGCCCAGCCGCACGGGCACCACCATCAAATGGCGCCCCGACCTGGAAGTGTTCACCTCCATCGACATCCCGGCCGACTGGTACCGTGAAACCATGCGCCGTCAGGCGGTGGTGAACGCCAACGTAACCTTCCGCCTGCGCATCGAAGGCGAAGAGGGCTTCACCGAAGAAGACTTCTGCTATCCCAAGGGCATCGAAGACTACGTGCTGGAAAAGGTGGGCTCCGACTACCTAACCGAGCCGTTCTTCATCCAGGCCGACCGCCGTGGCCGCGACCGCGAGGACCTGCCCGACTACAACGTGAAGATCACCGCCTGCCTGTGCTTTTCGCGCACCTTCCAGATGCAGGAGTACTACCACAACTCATCGTGGCTGGAAAACGGCGGCTCGCCCGAAAAGGCCGCGCGCAGCGCCCTTACCAGCGCAATCGACGCGTACATCAAGCAGCAGGGCAAGTACAACAAGAACGAGAGCTCCATCAAATGGCAGGACGTGCAGGACTGCCTGGTGCTGGTTACCAACTGCTTTTCCACCCAGACCTCGTACGAGAACCAGACGAAGAAGGCCATCAACAACAAGTTTATCCAGCAGGCCATGACGGCGTTCTTCAAGGAGCGCCTGCAAACCTACCTGATAGAGAACAAGGCAGCTGCCGGCAAGATCATGGAGCAGGTGCTTATCAACAAGCGCTCGCGCGAGAACGCCGAGAAAACGCGCCAGAGCATCAAAACCAACCTGCAGCAGAAAACCGACATGGCCAACCGCGTGCAGAAGTTCATCGACTGCCGTTCGAAGGACAAAACCCGCCGCGAGATCTACATCGTAGAGGGCGACTCGGCCGCAGGCGCCATCCGCACCTCGCGCGACGCCGAGTTCCAGGGCGTTATGCCGGTTCGCGGCAAGATCCTTAACTGCCTGAAGGAAGACTACCCGCGCATCTTCAAGTCCGACATCATCATGGACCTGCTGCGCGTTCTTGGCTGCGGCGTGGAAGTAAAAGACAAGCGCATGAAGAACCTGGGTACCTTCGACCTGGACAATCTGAACTGGAACAAGGTGGTTATCTGCACCGACGCCGACGTGGACGGCTACCACATCCGCACGCTTATCCTTACCATGCTGTACCGCCTGGTGCCCACGCTTATCAACGAGGGGTACGTCTATATCGCCGAGTCGCCGCTGTACGAGATCAACTGCAAGGACAAAACGTACTTTGCTTACACCGACTTGGAAAAGAACAACATCATGAAGGAAATCGGCGACCAGAAGTGCAGCATCAACCGATCCAAGGGTCTTGGTGAAAACGACCCCGACATGATGTGGCTCACCACCATGAACCCCGAAACGCGCCGCCTTATCAAGGTGGAGCCGGAAAGCGTGGCAACGATGGAGGCCATGTTCAACCTGCTGCTGGGCAACGACGACGAGGGCCGCAAGCGCCACATCGCCGAGCATGGCAAGGAATACCTGGACCAGCTGGACTTGCAGTAAGGCAGCCGGCGGTGGCTGGCCCTGCGCTTTCGGGCTCGGGGCCTGAGGCGTCGGGGATGTTCAGGGCGTCCGACCGGCTACCGCGAAAAGATCGAACCAAGCGCGCCGAGGCGCGATACTCAAATAGAAGCACCAAGGGGAAACCGTGGCAAAGAAGACGAAAAAGGAAACGAAGAAGAAGCGGGTGGAAAACCCTAACGTTATCGGCTTGCATTCCGAGGTTACCGAGCAGCCCATCACGCAAACGTTGGAGCTGAACTACATGCCCTACGCCATGAGCACCAACGTTTCGCGCGCGTTCCCCGAGATCGATGGCTTCAAGCCATCGCACCGCAAGCTGCTGTACACCATGTACAAGATGGGTCTGCTGAACGGCGACCGCCAGAAGAGCGCCAACATCGTGGGCCAGACCATGAAGCTGAACCCCCACGGCGACGCGGCCATCTACGAGACCATGGTGCGTCTCGCCACGGGCAACGAGGCCCTGCTCACGCCGTTTGTGGAGTCCAAGGGCAACTTCGGCAAGTACTATTCGGGCGACCTTTCCTACGCGGCCTCCCGTTACACCGAGGCCAAGCTGTCGCCCATCTGCGCCGAGATCTTCAAGGACATCGACAAGGACCCGGTCGACTTCATGGACAGCTACGACGGCGCCATGAAGGAGCCGCGCCTGCTGCCCACGACCTTCCCGAACATCCTCGTCTCGGCCAACAAGGGCATCGGCGTGGCCATGGCCTCCGACATCTGCGGCTTCAACCTCAACGAGGTCTGCACGGCCACCATGCACTTTCTCGACGACCCCGAGTGCGACCTGCACGAGTACCTGCCGGCGCCCGACTTCTCCACCGGCGGCGAGATCATCTATCGCCGCGAGGAGATGGACAAGATCTACGAGACGGGCCTCGGCGGCTTCCAGATCCGCTCGCGCTGGCGCTACCTGCCCGACGAGCGCATCATCGAGGTCTACGAGATCCCCTACACCACCAAGACCGACGTGATCATCGACCGCATCGTCAAGCTCTCCAAGGAGGGCAAGGTGCGCGAGATCGCCGACATCCGCGACGAGACGGACCTCTCGGGCCTGCGGATCGCCATCGACGTCAAGCGCGGTACCGACCCCGAGCAGCTGATGGCCAAGCTCTTCAAGTCCACCACGCTGCAGGACACGTTCTCGTGCAACTTCAACGTGCTGGTGGACGGCTATCCGCGCGTCATGGGCGTGCGTCAGATCCTGGGCGAGTGGGTTGCCTGGCGCATGGAGTCAACCCGGCGCCGCATTACCTTTGACCTGCAAAAGAAGAGCGACCGCCTGCACCTGCTGCACGGCCTTGAGGCCATCTTGCTGGACATCGACAAGGCAATCGCGATCATCCGCGGGACCAAGCTTGAGGTCGAGGTCGTGCCCAACCTTATGAAGGGCTTTGGCATCGACCAGATCCAGGCCGAGTTCGTGGCAGAGATCAAGCTGCGCAACATCAACGAGGAGTACATCCTCAACCGCACGAAGGACATCGCCAAGCTCGAAGGCGACATCGACGAGTTGAACAAGACCCTGGCCAGCGAAAAACGCATCAAGAAGGTTATCCGCGACGAGCTTGCGGCGGTGAACAAGAAATACGTCACCCCGCGCAAGACCGGCCTGGTTTCGCCCGCCGACGTGGTGGAGGTTAACCTGGAGCCCGAGGTGGAAGAGTACCCGGTAACCATCATGCTCTCGCGCCAGGGCTACCTGAAGAAGATGACCGACCGCGTGCTGCGCAAGGCTACCACGCTGAAGTACAAGGACGGCGACGAGCCATTCATCGAGTTCCCCTCCAGCAACACGCACGAGCTGCTGGTGTTCACCGACCAATGCCAGGTGTACAAGTGCAAGGTATCGCAGTTCGAGGACACCAAGTCGGCCCAGCTGGGCTCGTTCTTGGCAACCGATTTGGAGATGGCGCCTGAAGAAAACGTCATCTGGGTGCTGGACCCCGACGATTACTCGGCCGACGCGCTGTTCGTGTTCGAGAACGGCCGCGTTGCGCGCGTGGCGCTTTCGGGATACGCCACCAAGACCAACCGCAAGAAGCTGAAGAACGCCATCTACGGCGGCAGCAAGCTCCTGTTCGCCCAGGTACTGAAAGAAGACCGCGACCTGGCGCTTGTTTCCAGCGACTACCGCCTGGTAAACTTCAACACCGAGCTGCTGAAGACCAAGGCTTCCACCAGCACCCAAGGCGTGCAGGCGCTTACCGCCAAGGGCGGGCGCACCGTGGTCTCAGTCGGTACGGCGGAAGACTTCCTGGGTGGCAAGGCGTCGGTAGAGAAGTTCCGTGCCGCAAGCCTGCCATCGGCCGGCGCCCCCATGAAGGAAACCGACATGAAGAGCCTCTTTGATCTGGAGGAGTAGGGGGTTGCCGTGCCAACAGGCGCGCCTTGCGAGTGGTATCATTCGAGGTTAATGGCAGCCTTGGCGGCCCATGCTAGATAGCGCGGGATCTCTCTCGAAATCAAATCCCGCGTCTATATGAACAAACCACCTTAAACTGAGGTTTTGGAATGTATAAACTGCGCGGTATTCAGAAGTCGTACAAGAAAAGAGGCATTAGCAGAACTGCGCTTAGGCAGGTGGATCTTGACCTGCCAAACACCGGGCTTTTTGCTATCGTTGGCGAATCCGGCTCCGGAAAGTCGACCCTTCTGAACATGCTTTCCTGCTTGACTGCGCCCGACAAGGGCACTATCGAGATCGAAGGCAGGGACACCTCGCAGTTCAGCGATTCGCAACGTTGCGGCTTTACTGCGCGCGATGTTGGGTTTGCTTTTCAAAACGATGAATTGGTTGCCCATGCTTCGCTGTTTGAAAACATGCAGGCTTCGTTCATCTTGTCGGGTTTCCCCAAGTGCGAGGTTGTTGAAAAGGCAACCTCCGCCCTTGAGCGTGCGGGATTGCTCGAGTTCAAAAATTGTCTTCCCGAGCAGCTCTCGCAACATCAACTGCGACGGTTCTCTCTCGCTCGCGCAATGTGCAAAGGCGCGAAAGTCTTGCTTCTCGACGAGCCTGAAGTCGGTTTGACGGAAGGCGAGCGAGCCAGCTTGATCCAAGAAATAAAGAGCGCTTCGACGAGCTCTTTGGTTGTTGTGACAACGAGGGATGCCGGTTTTGCCGCGGCGCTCGAGGCTGTTGTTATCGACATAGAAGATGGCGTTGTCGATCACGTGGATACTGAATCGACGGTTGCCGGCGCTCCCTCCAGCCATGCTTCGGCCTCTACACCCTGTGCGGTGCCTGTGTCCCTTTCGTCTAAACTGGGGTTTGTTCACGTTAGCTTGCGCAATAGAAGCGGAAGAAGCTTCTTTTTAGGCCTGTCTGCGATGCTTGGGATCGTTGCCCTTGCCTTCGTCTTGGCTGTCTCGAACGGGATTACCACCTACATCGACACCGACAACCGCGACAGCCTGTCTCAGCAGCCGCTTCAGATCGGTACGCTTGCCTTCAATTCGACGGAGGTCACGGAAGCGCTTTCAGGCGATAGCTCTTCGCAGCTTTCCACATCGGAGCTCATAACGAAAACCATTCGTTCGGCGAAGAACAACGATCTGAAGTCGCTCAAGTCTCATATCGAAGGCAACAAGGACAAGTTTTCCGACTGTACTGAGCTCATTGACTACGACTACGGCATCACGCCGCAGGTGTTCGTGTCCGACACCAGCGGCGGCACCGTTTCCCTAAGAACGTCCGCCATGTCGGATCTTTCCAGCTCGTACACGGCCAGCTTCACCTCGCCAGCTGGCTTCACGACAATGGGACGTTTGGATGCGAAGACGGAAAACTACACTTCGCAATATGACGTTGTGCAAGGCAGATGGCCGGAAAAGTACAACGAGCTTGTCCTTGTGCTTCCAAGCGATCGCTCTGTTCCCGGACTGGATTTAACCTCCAATTCAGCCGAAGCTCGTTTGCAAAGATTCAACAACACCATGACGTTCTTCAAAACGGGCCAGCTTTCGGAAGACGGTACCGTTGAGTCGTTCAGCCTTTCGTTGCAGGACTACATGGATCTCGACCTCAAGCTGGTTTCGATTGCGGAATGCTATGCGCAAAGCGAAGACGGAAGTTCCTGGCAAAACATGTCGTCAAACGAAGACTTCATGAAGGGTATCGTTGCGAATTCCGAGAACTTGAAAATCGTCGGCGTTGTTGCGCCGTCGGAAAACGCAGCGTACGAAACGCTTTCCTCCGGCCTGTGGTATCTCCCTTCTTTGGAAGACTACATTTCCCAACGGGCAGGTGAGTCTGAGGTCGTCAAAGCCCAAATGGCCAATCCGGACGTTGACGTATTCACGGGGATCCGTTTCGATAGCCAAGGGCGCACGTTTGACGATTTGGCAAACAGCATTTCCGCAAGCATCAATGCGGCCTTTTCCTCGATAGAGAAGGAGCTGAACACAGCCCTCGAGCAAACCTTCGCCGACATCGAGCGTGAGCTTGGCAGCCTTGCCCTCGACGAGGGCTTTGAGCTCGATTTTACCGACGAAAGCACGGACAGTAGCTATGCCGATGATGGCAGCATTACCCTTAACTGGGGGGATATTCTGGGAACAACGCCAGAAGACAACAAGATCGTTGTCGGTGTTGACGAAGATGCAATCGACGAGGCGTTGCTCAATGCACTCAGCGACTACCTGACAGACGCTATCTCGAAGGGTAAGACCCCGACGCGCGATGACCTGGTAAATTACCTGGCAAACAAAGAGGTCAGCGACAAGCTGAACAAGGAAATCGACAAGGCTTTCATTACGGTTGAGCTAGACGAGGAAACTGAGAAGCAGCTCGACGCTTTTATCGAGCAGCAGGTTCTTCCGTACCTCCTAGATTACGTGCAGGAGGAATATGACGCGTACATCGTGTATATCGAAGCGCAAATCAAGGCAGGTACCTATAAGCCTTTGAAGGACTTTCAGGATTCGCTGCACAAGCTCACGAGCGATGACGTGTTCGCTTCGCTGGGGATTGACACGGCCTTGAACGACTTCTTCAAGGGATTCGATCTGTCGGGCACGTACGAAGAGCTGGACAGCCTTCTTGCGCTTGACGGGACATCGGGGGAGGGCGACGGCGCTAGCACGACGGCCGATGATTCAACCCAACTGGATCCTTCTACGAAAAAGTTCTTGGACTATCTCGTGAAGATGGCGACTACAACGCAGAACACGTATTCCCTCAACATGAGAACCCTTGGGTATTCGGATTTCAGCACGCCTGCAACGATACGATTCTATACGCCAAGCTATGAGGATCGAATCGCTTTGAACAACCTCATCGGCAGCTACAACGACTCGGTCAGCGCCGATTCTTCAAAGCACATCGATTATTACGACTTGGTAGACACCGTTACCAATATCTCGATGGGCATAGTCAAGGTTGTAAGCCTGATATCGCTTGTGCTTTTGCTGCTGATGGGCATTGTGACGATGTTGACTATCGGTGCCATCACCTTCTTCAGTTCGCGCGATCGCTGGCGCGAAACAGGCGTTATGAGGGTTCTCGGCGCAACCCGTTCCACGGTGTTCTTGACGCTTATATTGGAAGGTGCTGTTATCGGGCTGCTGTCTGCGGCCGTTGGCTTGGGAATAGCCGCGCTTATCAGCATGCCGGTCAATTCATCGACAACAGAAAGCATCGGCTTCAACCTTATGCTCTTCGAGCCATGGCACGTGGTTTGCCTGTTGGCGCTGGGGGTTGTCACGATGGTTCTTGGGTATCTCATTCCAACTATCGCGATCAGCAGGAAAGACGCCGTTTCGGTTCTGCGGGCACGATAGGCCGTTCAGTCGTCGATGCCGCCAGCGGCGTATTGCTTTCAGCTTGGCTTGATTGGGGAGACGGAGAGCTAGAGCCATGCCGCGAGCTTGCTGGCAGCCGCTCGGCCGAACAGGGGTGAAATAGATCCCAGTTGCCGTATGGACGGCGGCGCATTCGCCGCAATGGTAAGAAACCGCCGCACAGATGCTCGTCGCACAGCAAGAGCGCAAGGATCAAGGCGCCAAGTGGTGCAACTGCGAGGGGTTAACTAACCCTTTGCCGAAAACTAGCTCTATTTCTAGAAATTATCTTTGACGAAACAGCAAAAGTGTAACTTGACATAGCGTCAAATTCAGCCGTATGGTGAACATGTTGGCACGAGGGGATTGAAGTCAACAGGCGCTCCGCTTTCATGCGATGCGTCACAAAGCGCGGTCGGGTGCCGTGCTACAACAGAGGGGGAACGGGCGATGAGCGACAAGCGCAAGCAGATGATCATCGATTCAGCCCGCCAGCTCTATGAAGAGCAGGGGCTTTCCAAGACCTCTGTCAAGGACATCAGCGAGCGCTGCAAGATGACCCGCACGCTCTTCTACCACTACTTTCCGGACAAAAACGCCGTCACCAGCGCCGTGCTGGACGACTACGTCTCAGATTACATCGAGTCATTGGAGCTCTGGGACGCCGAGCGCGTCACGGGCGACATCGACGATGCCCTCGCAGGTGTGGTGAAGGTCATGCGCTTGGCGGTGTTCGAGGGCTCGAGCTTCCGGCACGCGCTTGACACAAAGGAAAACGCCTCGCTCTACCTGGAGTTCATCAACCGCGTGGCCGATCGCACGGCGCGCTTCTTCGTTGAGACCACAGTCTGCGACTACGCGCAGCACCACGACGTGAAAATCAAGCATGTGTACGAGACGTTCTACATGCTCATTTTGGGGATTTGCGGCTACATCCGCACGCATCGCGACATTTGCGACAACGTGCTCGAAGACATCATCGCCCAAACGCTGCACATGGAACGCGGCTGCAACGTTCCCAGCCAAGTGGCGACCAAGGATGTGCAAAAGGCTTAACGTCCCGCCCGCGGTAAGCGCAACCGCAGGCGAGTACGAGGCCTTGGCATAGCAAGAGGGGATAGATTGGACGCGGGAAGTGCCCGGCTCTGGGAGCCGCGAGGCCCGCGCCGCAAAGAAAGGAAGGGCATCATGTTATTTGACGTATATGGCGATGCCGCCGTCTACCAGTGGACCGGCTGGCTCATCGTGTTCCTTGCGCTCATCGGCTTCAACGAGATAGCGCGTCGCACCAAGGCCGGCGGTATCGCCTGCTTTTTGGTGGTTCCTGCCATACTGACCATCTACTTCATCTCCATCTACGTGGGAGCGGCATGCGGCGCGGATTGGGCGCTCAACAACCCCACCTACTTGTACATGAACAGCTGGTTCCACTATGCCAAGCTCTACGCCGCGACGGCGGGCTGTATCGGCTTCCTCATCCTCAAATACCACTGGGGCAAGCTGGGTAAGAGCGAGTGGTTCAAGTGCTTCCCGTTCATCATCGTGGCCATTAACATCTTGATCGCCGTGGTGAGCGACTTCGAAAGCGCCTTCCGCGCTTTTGGGACGAGCTGGGTTTCCAGCGAAGGCGTGCTGCTCAACGGCGGTTGGCACAACGTGTTCAACGGCGTGGCCGGCATCCTCAACATCTTCGTGATGACCGGCTGGTGGGGCATCTACGTGTCCAAGAAGAAGCAGGACATGCTGTGGCCGGACATGACCTGGGTGTTCATCATCTCCTATGACATCTGGAACTTCTGCTACACCTACAACTGTCTACCCACGCACTCTTGGTACTGCGGCCTGGCGCTGCTGTTGGCGCCCACCGTGGCGAACTTCCTCTGGAACAAGGGCGGCTGGATTCAAAACCGCGCCTTCACGCTGAGCCTGTGGTGCATGTTCTGCCAGATCTGTCCCATGTTCGCAAACGACTCCATCTTTGCCGTGCAGTCCGTGAACGACCCCAACGTCAACCTGGTCATCAGTGTGATCGCGTTGGCGGCCAACATCGCCGCCGTGGGTTACGTGGCGTACCGCGCCAAGAAGCTGGGCGTGAACCCTTACAAGCACGAGGTCTTCGTTGGAACGAGGGACTACGAGCAGGCCATGGCCCGCAAGGAGGACATCGCGTAGAGATACGGCGATTGAGCGTGATCCCGAGCGCAGCTACGGCACTCCCGGGATCTGCGATCGGCCCGGTGGGGCCGTGACATAGCTCGCAATCGATGCGCGGGGGAAGGATCTCGGCTCTTCCTCCGCGTTTTTTATGCACGAATGCAGGCTGTATGTGCGGTTAGGGCAGGCTCAAAGGCCGCCGTGGTCGCAAAGCACCAATCTGCTACCGAGGTTCATTAGCAGATTGGCGACTCGTGACTACCGGCAGCGTCAATGCCCGCCCCGCAGCGACGTTTTGGTTAGCGAAGGAACGGCAGCTTAGGGAGCCTGTTTTCCCGAATCACCGACTCAAGCAGGCGCGCGAAGCCCTCGGGGTCCTGGATCTGGTATTGCATATGGTCGAACCCCTCGAAAACGGGGAAGTTGCCGCTCGGGTAGCGCGCCGTCACGGCGTCGCGGTACTTGAAGT
>CAVBST010000005.1:0-3000 GCA_963598325.1 uncultured Prevotella sp.
CCCGTATGCGCTCATCCGCAGAGCTTCTTCGAGGTTCACGCCGAGAACTACTAGGAACCTTTCGGCGGCTGTCCGCCAAAGCCAAAACACCACCAACGCACGAAGGGGATCCGAGGATCCCCTTCTTCTTTGCCAAGGTGCGCCACAGGCCCGCCTCGGCCGACAATCCATGGGAAGCGCCGGCAGGCGCCGCGTGCCAACGCCAAAACGACTCAGGCAGGCCCTGCACTTTAGCACGCTAAAGAGGGACTGTCCCTGCTCGATCTGGGGCGCCCCGCGGACCCGGCCCGGCCGACGCTGCCGCAGCAACATCGGCAAGCGCCCTGCGCCAAACGGGCGCCCAGAAAAAGAACGGCCCGCCTAAGCGGGCCATCCCGGCTCTGGGAGCTACCTGCCCCCAGGTATGCTCACCGCGGATTAGCGCTGGAACCTTCTTGCCAGCAGCGCGAAGGCGCCTGCGGCAATTGCCACGACCATGGCGACCCCGGCAACGCAAGCCAAGCTATCGCCGGTCTTAGCCGTCTTCGCAGTAGTGGTCGCGGTGGTGGTAGTAGTGGTCGTAGTGGTAGTGGTAACCACCTTTTCCCCACCGGCCGGATCGTTCGGGTCTACCTCGGGCGTGGGCGCAGGATCAGGCTCGGGCTCAACGTAGGTATTGCTGAACGTCAGGCCGTCAAGGTCGCCGATCTGGAAGTCTACCCCCAGCTTGCCCTCGCCATTGTCGACGACCTTAGCCACAACGCTGTAGGTGGCGCTGTCGTAGGTTACGTTGTCGATGGTCTTACCGCCGTTGACCTCGCGCAGGGTGTAGTGGTACTCGCCAGGCTTGGTATACTCGATGCTGTCGAGCTCCACCTTGCCATCTGCGTCATTGGTGCCCGTTGCCACGGCATTGCCATCGGCATCAAGCAACTCGAAGCTGAACTCGCCCTTGGTCAAATCGCGACCGGTGAGCTTCTTGGTTACTTTCACCTGGTCGGTAACGCTCGCCGTAACGGAATCAGCCGAATAGGTGTTGGTGAACTTGAAAGGATTGCCCTCGGGTGTTGCCGTGAGCTTGCCGTTTCCATCATCGGTTACCGTAACAGAAATCGTCTTCACGGACGTGTCGTTGGTAACCCCCGGAGCGCTGCCGCTTTCCGTGACGCTATAGGTGAAGGTCTTGGAGGTAGCGCCACCAAGCGATTCAGACGTAAAGGTTATCTCGTCAAAAGCGATGTTGCCGTTGGCGTCGTTGGTGGCAGTCACCTTCGCCGGCATCGGAGCACCCTCAGTCGCGGCCTGGATTTTGAAGGTGAACTTGTCGGCTATATCGCCAGGCGTAAGTCCGGCATCGTGCTCAAGCACCTTCACGCCGGAAAGGGAAACCTTGGCAGAAGCTGCCTTGTACTGGTTCTTAAACGTGATCTTCTCGGGGCTGTCCATTGCCGCCGAAAGCGTGCCGTCACCGTTGTCCGTCACCTTCACGGTGAAGGCAACCGACGAAACGGTGGGCGTTATGCCTTTGTCCGACAGGCCATCGGTCTTCTCGTAGGCTACATAGCTCACCGTCCAGGCATTGCCATCCTTGGTGGCGTAGCCTTTCTCCACCAGCTGGGCAAGGCTATCGGTGCTGTATTTGAAGCTGCCGAAGTTTATATCGCCATTGGCTGCGTTGTTTGCCGAAAGAAGCGTGTCGCCGCCCTTGGCATATTTCACGCCGAAGCTGAACTCATCAGCAACCATGCTGCGGCCAGTAAGCTCTTTGTTAGCAGTGATGGTTGCCGGATTCTTCCCGGTATCGGCCTTGTAGGTATTGGTGAAGGTTGCACCGTCTTCCACCTGGCCAGACGCCGTCAGCTGGCCCTTGTGGTTGTCGACGACCGTCACCTTGATGGTGGCAGTGTGCTTATCGTAGGTAATACCACCCGCACTGCCTTCTTGCTCGGTCACTTTATACTGGTACACACCAGGCTGGGCATAGGTGATTTTGCCGAACGAGATGTTCGTGGCATTGTTCTTGTTCACCGCCACCTGGCTAACGTCTTTCCCGCTGGCATCCTTGGGCAACGGAGCGCCATCAACGGCAACAATTTTGAAGGTGAAGCTATCGCCGTCCTTCCAATCGCGGCCGGTAAGCACCTTCTTGATGCCCGCAGCGGCGGTATCGTACGTAGCTTCCTCTTCTTTGTACACGTTCTCGAACGTGGCGGTGCCTGAATCGAGCGTTGCCGTAGCAACAAGCTTGCCCGTATGGGTGCCCTGAGCATCAACGTCGGTCACGTTCACGGTGAACTTGGCAACGTTAAAGCTGTAGGCAACGCCGTCGTGGGTATGGCCGGCTTCCTTCTCGGTCACCTCGTACTTATACACACCAGGCTTGGTGTAGGTTGCACTGCCAAAAGAAATAGCGGCCTTACCATCAACCAGATTCGCCTGAGTTACCGTCACGGAGCTCTTCTGCGTTGCGGGAGCGCCATCGATGGCAGTGATATCGAAGGTGAAGCTATCGTCGTTCGTCCATTCGCGACCGGTGAGCATCTTGCTCAGCTTCAAGGCGGCCGAAGCATCGTAGCTGACCTGCTCGGCAGCGTAGGAATTGGTGAACTTAGCGGAAGTTGCAGCCGTTTCCACCTTGGTGCCAGAATCATCGGCGGTTTGGGTCATAGAGCTCTCGGCCTTCAAGGTGCCATCATGGCTGTCGGTAACGGTTACCACAACCTTATAGCTGGCCTTCGAAGAGGTTACGCCGGGATTGATGCTGCTACCATCAGCAGATTCAGTAATCGTGTATGTGTATGTGCCTGGGGTGTTATAGGTGATGTTGTTGAAGCTGAAAGCAACCTCATCTCCAGCCTTGGCATCGGCCTTTGCGACGGTGGCCGTGTCAATCACCTCATTATTCGCGTTCTTCAACGTGAACTTGAAGGAATCGCTTGCCTCCCAGTCGCGACCGGTAAGCACCTTAGCGCCAACGAGCGCAGTCTTACCATCAAGCGTGCCGGTGGCGCTGTACTTGTT